>JAOAPC010000020.1 GCA_025462735.1 Acidobacteriaceae bacterium
AACCCGCTTGAGCTGATATGTCCGTGAAAGAGCCGTTTCCATTATTGCGATACAGAATTTTCGGTTCTTGAAAGTTGCTTCCCAAATGCTGCTTATCAACCTCGGGATAGACATGGCCATTCACCACCAGAAGATCGGGCCAGCCATCGTTGTCGAAATCGAAGAACATCGTGCCCCAGCCCAGATATTGCGTGTGCAAACCGAGGCCGGCCGCAAAAGTTACATCGTCGAATGTTCCATTGCCATTGTTTCGATAGAGGGTCGAAGTGTCGTCGGAAAAGTTGGTGCGGAAGATGTCGAGTCTGCCGTCGCCATTGAAGTCGGCCACCGTGCTTCCCATGCCGGCCTGGGCACGTCCATCTTCATTGAATGCCGCGCCCGCGACCACGGCGACGTCGGTGAAAGTGCCGTCATGATTGTTGTGATACAGAATGCTCGGCGTGCTGTCGCACGCTATGTATATGTCGGGCCAGCCGTCATCGTCATAATCGAGAGTAGACACGCTCAAGGCGTAGTGACCGGCCGCTTGATCGATGTGCGCTTTGGTTGTTACATCCTCAAACTTTCCGCCGCCAAGATTGTGGTAAAGGATATTTTTCGAGCCCGGCAGTCCGCGCGGGCCACACATCACCGGCACGCCCTTCCAAACGCACGAAGCACGTTCGCCTGGGCCAGGCGCGGTTGAAACATCGAAGTCAACATAATTCGCTACGACCAAGTCGAGCAGACCGTCGCGGTCGTAATCGACAAAAGCGCAACCGCTGCCCCACGCTTTGCCGGATCCTGCGACTCCCGCCGGATCGCTGACCTCTTTAAAGACGCCGTGCTGGTTGTGATACAGCCGATTTTTGCCGTAGTAGGTTACATACAGATCTTCCCAGCCATCGTTGTCGTAGTCCCCAACGCATACGCCTTGCCCCCACCCGGTGGCGACAAGGCCAGCTTTCACGGTGACGTCGCTAAACGTGCCATCATGATTGTTGCGATAGAGATGATTTGTGGGAGCCTTGTCGCCGGAAGGTCCATCGAGAGTTGTGCCATTCACGATAAAAATATCGGGCCAGCCGTCGTTGTCGTAATCAAAGATCGCTACGCCGGTGCCGGTGGTCTCGATGATGTACTTCTTCGTGTCCACGCCGCCGAACACGTTCATCATTGTGAGGCCCGCTTTGTCAGCTATATCTTCGAAATCCGCCAGCCGGGCCGGTTGCTCAGATTGCGTGTCGAACGGCGCAAGCAGCGCCGTGGCTACAAGAACAGCGATGAAAATCCGCCGGAAGATGCCGCGAATGCCATGAACCCGAAAACGCATCACAACTGGAACATACTATATGCGGACGGAACCCGCGCGAGAGTGCACGGGCCAGCTTGGAGTGCCGTAGTAGCATGAAAAAGAAACAAAACTGCGATGTTCTTTCGTCCACCAGCAAAATCTTTGGCTTATCTCCTGACTGTATTGTGGGTTTCGGCGGCGCACACGCTGGTCTGGGGCCAAGGTTCTAAGCAGCCCCCCATTACTCAAGACCGGGCCGAAGTAATTTATTCGCAGGGCATGGCGGCAATCGAGAAGGGTGATCTAGATCGGGCGCGGTTGTCTTTTGAGAAAGTTGTGCGTCTGGCACCCAGCAGCCCCGAGGCGCACAATTCACTCGGCTGGGTTCTCCTGCAGCTAGCACAGTTAGATTCGGCGATCACGCAGTTTCGCGCCGCTCTGAAGCTCCAGCCGGAGTTTCTCCAGGCACATGTGAATCTGGCTAATGCTTTATCCGGCAGGCACGATTTCGCGGAGGCCGAATCTGAGGCGCGGGAAGCTGTTCGCCTCGCTCCGAAAGATTCTGAAGCGCACCGAACTTTGGGCCGCATCCTGAGCTTCCGGGGAGACCTACCTGGCGCGATCGTTGAACTGCAATCGGCAATAAGTCTTGTGCCGAGACGCCCTGACCTTCACGATGATCTTGGATCGCTGTTTGAACAAACGGGCAAGATAGATGACGCTAGAGCTCAGTTTGCTGAAGCCCTGCGGTTGAAGCCGGATTATGTTCCCGCCGAGTTGCACCTCGGAATTGTTCTTTGGCAACAAAAACAGTTCGATAAGGCCCGCGAGGCCCTGGCCAACGCGGTTCAGGCCAACCTGCAAGATCCCCGAGCGCACTACTACCTTGGCCGCGTCCTAGAAGACGAAAAGCAGACCGACCAAGCGATCGAGCAATTCAAACAGGCAACAACCTTACAGCCCGAATATGCCGACGCTCAGGAGAGTCTGGGACTCTTATCGCAACGCGCAGGCGAGACAGACACGGCGGTTACCGCATTTCGGAAACTCGTCCAGCTGCGTCCCGACGATCCGGATGCGCACAACAATCTGGGCTTGGCGTTAATTCAAACTGGAGACGCTGCCGGTTCGATGCCTGAATTTGAAACCGCCATCCGCCTTCGTCCGGATGATGCAGGTTACATCGAGAATTTGGGCACCGCGTACTTGCAGCGGACCGATTTCGATTCAGCAATTAGACAGTTTCAAGCGGCTCTGAAAATTTCGCCGCAAGATGCGACCGCACACTACGACCTAGGCCTGGCATTGAAGTTGAAGGACCGGCTGCCGGATGCGATCACAGAATTTCAAAAGGCAGCGGAGCTATCGCCCGACCAACCTGACGTTCACTACACCCTCGGAATTACTCTCTGGCAGAAGGGAGAATTCCCGGAAGCCGAGCGGGAGTTGAGCGCTGCCACCGCCGCGAAACCCGACTACGCCGAGGCCTATTACACCTTGGGAACGGTGCTGAAGCAGGACGGAAAGCTGGAAGAGGCTGCCGCCGCCTTACGTAAGGCAATTGAGATAGATCCGGGACTGGTAGGAGCGCACACCAACCTGGCGGCAATCCTTCGACAGCAGGGTGACGGCGCTGCCGCCGATGCCGAAAGCCGTCGAGCGCAGGAGCTATTCAAACAATCCAATAGCTTGCAGGCAGCCAGCTTCAACACTAATTCTGGGAAGAGGCTTCTCCAGGCAGGAGACGTGGACGGTGCCATCTCCCAATTTCGATCCGCAATTAACCTTGCGCCAGATTACGCCCCCGCACATCAGCTCTTGGCTCAAGCTCTGGCGCAAAAGGGGCAAAAGGCGGAAGCCGACGAGGAGTATCGCAAAGCGGCGCAGCTGGCAGGATCGAAACCGACGCCGTGACACGATGTCAGCGGGCGACCTCCCGCAGAGCGACCAAGTCGGTGACCACTGGAACGCCGCGAGCGATTTTCACGTGCAGAACCGCTTCAAAAGGCTTGAGCACGCCATTTTCGGAGACGCTTAGTCGCAATAGCAGCTGTTCAAGAGAATCTTGTCTGCAGACATATTCCGCCGCCGCCTGCGTTCCAATCGTATTTGTGCCGGCCAGAATCAAAACCCAGCGCGCCGAATTCATCCCCGGCACCAGACCGATGATTGCATAGTCTTCAAGCACCGGCGTACCTGATGGACTGCCAAAGAACATTTTGGCCTCGCCCGCTCGCGGAGTGACATTGACAATCGCGATATCGCTTTTTCGTGGTCCCGAAGTCGCACGCTGAAATATAAAGTGGTGCGTGCTGGGAATATCGAGCAGGCTCAGGTTCTCCACCGGGGAGCCGACAAAGATCAGATTGTTATTTTGTGCGTCGTCCAGTGAGAACAAGCTTCCGCGTTTCACCCGAATCTGATGGTGCAACTGAGAGAAAACCTGATTCAGGTTATAAACCGCCAAGACCTCACCTACTCCCGTGTAATTGTCTGTTATGGTGTCGCGTGAATCGCGCGTGGGATTGAAGTAGCGCAACCCGACTTCCGGACGGCCAACAAACTGCCCATTGCTGAAGATGACCCACGGGGCGTCCGGTCCTGAAACGAATCCATTCCAAAAGACTTGGAACGCGGCGGGTGCCCTTTCGTCCAATTTTGAAGACCCGTTAGGTGTGATTTTGCCACTGAGCAGCGCAGCAATGCCGACAACTGCGAGAGTCAGCAGAATCGAGAGAGTCAATACCGCCCGCGAAGACTTCTCGGGCCGTGGACCGCCTTTCTGCTCTTGCCTCCTCGAAATATCTTGCAGGATTGTCTTGGTGGACTCGGTTGCGGAATTAAAGGTTAAAGCATAGGTGCCCTTAGGCAATTCAACCAGGATGGAATCGTCAGTCCCTTCGGCAGAATAGTATTCGGAGATCTTTGAGCGCAGCCGGCTTGCCTGTACACGGACTAATGAATCCAGTTGCGGATCGAAATCGGATGGGCGACCGAACACCTCGGTTGCAATTTGATACTCCTTCAGCGGAACGCCGGGATGCCGGAGTGCGTGGTCCGCCAAATACCGCAGCAGCTTACACAGCGATTCGGATCCGTGGAGAGTATGGCTGTTGACCAGCCGGTCAATCTCGACGAGGCGCGGCTCGACGTCGGTTACATGCCCTGTTACGCCCACGGTAACAGAGAGTAACAAATCGATTCTGCAACTTTCAAGTCATAAACTTACGGCGGGGTAACCGTAACAAACGCAGTGAGACTTTCAAATTCAGAGGAATGGCATCATGCTTCCGACGCATTGTTGAACCTTGGATTTCGTCAGCGAAATCCGGACGGGCGTTTTACTGTTTGCGCGCTGGAGTAAGTCGCCTGCAGAAAACTCGTGGGATTGCACGATTGGGTTGTCGATCTTCTCTTTCATCACGCGCGAATGCCGCTTCAGAATTCATGAGGCACCTGGTGTGTTGTGCGCCGAACAGTTCTCACGTTTTGAAATATCGATCATGTACTGATCGATATTCATTTTTCAGTAGAAGTGTTCCGAAAAATTCTGTTTGCTGTATATGTCTGCTGCGAAAGATCGTGGAACTCCGAATGATTTCAATGCGCTGGCGGGAATTGAGCTTCGGAACTCAAACTGCTTACCAATGAGTAATAGTTCTCTGCACACTCGAGTTCAAGTTGTCAGGCACTCAACCGGTTTTCCTATCGTGGGAGGAACTTCAAATGAAAAAGGCAGTCAGCTTTAGTGCTCTGCTCGTCGTAGCGCTCCTTTGTGGCTTGTGGACTTCGCGCGCTAGCGCCCAGGCGGTTTACGGTAGTATCTTCGGCACCGTAACTGATCCCCAGGGTGCCGCCGTCAACGGTGCCAAAGTTACCGTCACCGACAAAAACAAGGGAACAACCGAACAGACAACCACGAACGAGAGTGGCAATTACTCAGTCACCCACTTGATCCCGGACCCTTACAGCGTGAAAGTTGACGCGCAAGGATTCAAGGGAGCCGAACAGCAAGAGGTGACGGTCTCGGCGGATACCGGCGCCAAGGTTGACTTGGCCCTCCAACTGGGGTCGGCCTCAGAGTCAGTAGAAGTGACCTCCGAAGCCCCTCAGCTAAAGACCGACCGCGCAGACGTAGCGACGACTTTTAATGAGACATACGTCCAGGATTTGCCCATCATCAACCGGAACTTCACTCAAATCGAGTTGCTGTCGCCGGGCGCGCAATATTTAGGTTGGGGCCACGCTGCCACGGAAAACCCGCAGGGCAGCGAGCAGATCATGGTAAACGGGCAGCATTTCAGTGGCACGGGCTATGAGCTCGATGGTACCGACAATCAAGATCCAATCTTGGGGATCATTGTTGTTAACCCGAACATTGACGCGATTACAGAAACCAAAATTACCACTGCGGATTATGACGCCGAGTTCGGCAAAGCCGTCGCTGGCTTGGTGACTGTCCAGACCAAGTCGGGCACCAATGCCCTGCATGGCGGCGCTTTTTGGTTCCGCCGCACCGATGCTACCGAGGCGCACGACCCGTTTCACCAATTCCGTACACCCGGCACCACCGGAAAGATCATGCCGCAGGACAGGTGGAACCAGTTCGGTGGGACTATTGGTGGTCCCATTATTAAAGATAAGCTGTTCTTCTTTGGCGACTACCAGGGAACGCGGCAGGCTAGCGGCAGTAGTTATAGTTTGACTCTCCCTACTGCGCTAGTCCACAAAAGCTGCATAGGCCCCGGGGATGGCAGTGGGTTTTGCAAGCTGGATCAGTACACGTCACTCATCGGCAGCGGTGCAGGAGGCCTGATATACGACCCAAATAGCAGTAATCCCCTTTCCGATCCGAAGGGTAGCTCGCGCACTGCGTTCTGCGGACCGGCAGGGTGCGCGACTCAGCCGAACTGGATCCCGCTCAACCGGGTCGATCCCGTTGCTCAGAAAATTCTGGGGTTGCTGCCATTACCAACCGATCCCACCGCATTGCAGCAGAACTATAGCGCCTCCGGCAGCGGACCCTATACGCAAAACAGCTTTGACACCCGCATCGACTTCAATGCCAGCCAGTCTCTGCAGGTGTTCGGACGCTTCAGTTTGGCGCGTTTTTCGCTATCAGGTAAGGGCCTCCTCGGCCCGATGGGAGGAGTCGGTACTGGCCAACTCGGTTTGGCAGGCAGCGCTGTCACTCACAATTACAGTCTTGCTTCCGGCTTCACCAAGACGCTGAGTTCTTCGCTCCTTACCGACTTCCGCTTTGGCTACTTCAAGTACAATCCAACCACTCACAAGCCCGATGAGGGCAAGGATGCGGCCAAGGCCCTCGGTCTTGGAGGGCTGAACTTCGGCGATCTATTTACTTCCGGTCTGCCGCTTTTCGATGGTCTAGGCCCTGCGATCAACGCCGGAAGTGATCAAGGTACTTTCGCCATGGGCGACGGCCTAAACGTAGCGCGGTGCAACTGCCCACTCATTGAGAGTGAGCAGCAATTTCAGTTCGTGAATAACTGGACGAAGATGCGAGGCAACCACCAGTTTAGGTTTGGGGGAGACATCCGCTATGCCGAGAACTTGCGCGTACCCAGCGATGCCAACCGCACTGGCGAACTCCACTTCACGCAAGACAACAACCATGCGAATAGTGGCAGCACGTCCCAAGGCGGCGTTGGCGGCTCTGGCTTCGCCAACTTCCTGCTGGGGGATGTAAACCACCTGGGTCGTTTCGTCAGCAGCAGCACGAATGCGGCGGAACGGCAGAAGCGGTGGTTCTTCTACGGGCAGGATACCTGGCGGGTAACATCCAAGCTGACAGTAAACTACGGCTTGCGTTGGGAGATTTACTTCCCGGAAAGCGTAAACGCCAAGGGTAACGGTGGATTTGCCAATCCAGTAGAAGGCATCATCCGCATCGGAGGCTATGGCAAGTACGGTTTAAATGGCAATATCAACAACAGTTGGAAGGCATTTGCGCCGCGCCTCGGGGTCGCTTATCAATTTACCCCAAAGACCGTCGTTCGCCTGGGATACGGTCGTAGCTTCGACATGGGTGTGTTCGGTTCTAACTTCGGCCACGCCGTCACTCAGAACCTGCCCGTGTTGGTAAACCAGCAGGTAAATGCAAACAACAATGGTTTCGCGACTGTCGACAACAATTTCAACGCGGCCTTTACCTTGGCGCAAGGACCGCCGGCGTACGCATTCCCACCGATTCCAAGTAACGGCATACTTCCTTTGGGTGGGCCGGCCAATAACGTACAGCCCCGCATGCGCCCGACGTTCCAGCGCTTGCCTACGCTGGACGCCTGGAACGCTACGGTTCAGCATCAGCTAACTAATACAATGAGCCTGGAAGTAGGCTACGTAGCCAACAAGGGCACGCATGTTTTCGCTGGCAACGGACCTTCGTACGACCTGAACATGGTTCCCTACGGACCGGGCTCGGCAAAAGTGACAGTGGCAGGCCAGGCCCCGGGTTTCACGGCTGTCACGCCTTCTGATCAGAGACGGCGTTTCAACAACTTCTTCACCTATCCAGGGTTCATTGATCCCAGTACGAATGCGCCCCTGAAGTGCTGCACCGACGGAATCATGGGCAACTACTTTGGCAACGATGCCAACGCGCACTATAACTCGCTGCAAATTAAGTTGGACAAGCGCTTCACCCAAGGCCTGCAGTTCATGTCCAGCTATGTTTTCTCGCACGCCACCAATCAGAGTACGGATGGCGGATACCTCTACGCTGTAGACCCGCGGCAAAGCACGGGCCCAGACGACTTCAATCGCAATCACATGGTTATCTTCAATGGCGTTTACCAGTTGCCGTTTGGGCGGGGCAAAGCGTTCCTTGGGGATTCTGGACGGGCCATGAACCTCATCATTGGGGGTTGGCAGCTCGGTGACACCGTCATCTGGGGTAGCGGTCTGCCTTGGACGGCGAACCTGAACGGTTCCGATTGCGGGCAGGTCAGCGATACCGGACCTTGTCTCCCGAACTTCAAGGGATCGTTCCATGTGGGTGCGAGCTCGTTCGATAAATCTACCCACAAGGTCACTTACTACACGCCAGTGTCCCCACTGGCCTACCCGACTGCGGCGCTGACGGTGAATACAGATACCTGCACCCTTGCGCGTCCGACTTCGGGTCCGTTTTCCATGGCGGCCTGCGGCACCGGCGGCAATGTTGGACGCAACAGCTTCCGTGGACCGGGTACGATCACGGACAACTTGTCATTGTCCAAGACCTTCCAGATCACGGAACGTTTCAACACTGAATTCCGCATGGACACTTACAACCTGTTCAATCACCCGAACTTGGCGAACCCGAATTCCTGCGTCGATTGCACGGATTCCAACGCCGGGAAAATTACCGGACTGGCAGGCTCCACCAGTGGCATTTCCAACAACGGCATGCGGTATCTGCAGTTTGGGCTGAAAATAGGGTTCTGATGTAGGTAGGGCACTCTCAAATGGGAGTCGTTTACGACTCCCATTTTTTTTGCCTGAAAGCGACTGGGAGAAGATTGGTCAGGTTCCGAATGTTGTGTTCGTCGAGGGCATGGTGCAGAAGCACGATCATTATCTGCTTTATTATGGTGGCGCGGACAAGTATGTGGGAGTCGCGGAAGCTGACCTCCGCTGAGTAAGTTCTTGCGAATCAAGCCACGGTTCCGGATTTTCCATGAAGCAGATTCTTCTCTTTGTTTTCGTATTCAGCCTTGCGGCTTGGCCTCAAACCGCGGTCAATCCGGCAAGCGTGCAGGCAACGAACTCTTCTGGCCCAGAATTCGCGCATGCGCGCCAGCTTCTCCAGCAGGGTAAATACGATGAGGCCATCGCGGAGCTGCAGCAGCTGTCTGCTTCTCAACCGGGAATGGCGGGCCTGGCCCACGAATTGGGGACCGCGTATTACCGAAAGGGCGATTACGTTCAGGCCATCAATACATTGAAGCAAGCCCTGGAGCAGCAACCCGCGGACAATGAAGCCATCCAACTACTCGGGATTTCTTATTATTTGGCTGGCAGGCCTGGAGAGGCGGTGCCGTTACTCGAGAAAGTCCAAACCTGGTATCCGCGGGCCAACGTGGATGCTTCGTACATCCTCGGCCAGTGCTACATCCAAACCAAGGACTATCCGCACGCTCGCCATGCGTTCGCCAAAATGTTTGACCTGCCGCCAGCCTCTGCTGGTAGTTATTTGCTGACTGCGCGCATGTTATTTCGCCAGGAGTTTGAGCCGGTGGCGCTGGAGTACGCGCAAAAGGCCGTAGCACTCGATCCCAAACTGCCACGAGCACACTTTCTTCTGGGCGAAATTCATCTTTTCGAATCGAAAATTCCCGAAGCGATCTCTGATTTTCAGTCAGAGTTGTCCCTGAATCCGAGTGATGCAGCCACTTATTACAAACTTGCCGATGCCTACTCGCGCATTCAGAAATTTGACGACGCCGAAAAGCTCTTGCAGCGGGCCATCTGGCTAGACCCGACTTCGACTGGTCCCTACGTGCTGATGGGGAAAGTTCTTGAGAAAAAAGGTGAACCAGAATTGGCAGTACGTGCCCTGCGACGCGCGGCAGCCATGGATCCAAATAATTCCATCACTCACCATCTTTTGGGCCAGGCATACCGCGACCTCGGGAACAACGAAGAAGCCGAGCGCGAGTTGAAACTTGCCGGACAACTGCAAGGGGCGGAAGATTCGAAACAGTAGGATTCATACGCTTTGTCGCCCCAAGGAAATAACAGCCAAAGCGAGAATATCCGCGATTTGAGCTGCATTCGTGATAAAACTGTAGAAATTTCCAAATCAACTGCGAGGTCCAAGTCCGACCTATGGCGACCATGAGCACCAAGAGCAGTCCTTCGGTTCAGACTTCTGGGGTTGCGGCCAGTTACGGCCCCGCATTAACCGTACTGACCACTTTGTTTTTCATATGGGGATCGCTAACGTCACTGAATGACGTGCTGATTCCGTTTGCGCAGCATGTGTTCACGTTGAACCTGGCGCAGAGCATGCTGATCCAGACGGCATTTTTCCTGGCGTACTTCATCATTTCCCTACCGGCGGCCAAAATCATCGACTGGATCGGCTACAAGCGCGCCATTATCGTGGGATTGAGTACCATGGTTGCGGCGTGCCTGCTGGTTTATCCGGCGGCGAAGATCCCTTCGTTTCCATTCTTCTTGACGGCGCTGATGGTTCTAGCAGCCGGGATCACGGTGCTGCAGGTTGCCGCTAACCCCTACGTCGCTGTGTTGGGCAGGCCACAGACTGCGTCCAGCAGATTGAATCTCACGCAGGCATTTAACTCTCTGGGGACAGCAGTTTTCCCGTTCGTCGGTGCCCGCCTGATCCTGGGGGAGACAGTCAGCGCGGCTGCACAATCGGCCTCTCAGGACGCCGTGATCAAGCTGTACGTGTACTTTTTTGCGATCGTACTGGTGCTATTGGCCATATTGTTCGCTGTTTTTAAATTGCCGAAGATGGAAAATGCCGAGCGCCACGGTGGCGAGAAGGTCAACGATTCGATTTGGAAACATCCGAATCTCCCCTTCGGAGCGATTGCAATTTTCGTTTACGTCGGCGCGGAAGTCGCTATTGGCAGCTCCATCGCGAATTACCTCGCGCTGCCTAACATTGGACATTTCGCATCTGGGGTTGCCGATCCTGCGGCACGTTATCACTCTGCTCTGGCAGTCGCCGCACGGTACATCTCGATTTATTGGTTAGGCGCTATGGTTGGCCGCTTCATCGGGTCGGCGGTTCTGCAGAAAGTGAAGACGTCGCGCGTGTTGGCGTTCTGTGCAACTATGTCAGCGCTCCTGGTCGTGGTCACCGTTCTGAGCAGCGGACACTTTGCGATGTGGTCGGTACTGTCGATTGGGTTGTTCAACTCCATTATGTTTCCCAGCATCTTCACCAGCGGTATTGCTGAACTGGGACCCCTTACCGGCGACGGGTCGGGACTTCTGAATATGGCAATTGTGGGCGGCGCGATAATTCCATGGGTCGTCGGAAGAATTGGTGACGCAATCAACCATTCCTGGTACCCATCGATGATCCAAGGCGAAACCAGTTGGGGGCAAGGCATTCACTTCGCCCTCATACTCGCGGCCTTCTGCTACCTCTATATTCTGTTTTACGCGGTGAGCGGCTCGAAGCCGAACAGCGAGCGCTACGGCCAGCGCGCTCTCTAAGCCGCGAAACCCATGCCCATCTGGGCATTTGGTAGAGACGCGTTCGTAAATTCAGAAAAGGCTCAGGTTGAATAAATCGCTCTGCGTTGGAGTGGACGTCGGCGGCACCAAAGTCGCCGCTGGTCTGGTGGACTCGAATGGAGAGATTTCCGCGCAGGTGCGCGTTCCCATGGTCTCGAATTCCTCTGCCGACGAGGGTTTAAACGCAGTACTGTCGGCCATCGCGCAAGTTATTCCGCGCGGCACTGATGGTGTTCGCGGAATTGGAATCTGCGCGCCTGGACCACTTGATCCTGACTCTGGCGTGGTCTTGAATCCACCCAATGTTCCTTGCTGGCGCAATTTCCCGCTGGCCGAATCGGTGCAAGAACGGCATTCGGTGCCGGTGAAAGTCGACAACGACGCTAATGCCGCAGCCCTTGCCGAGACACGTTGGGGAGCCGCCCGCGGATATCAAAACGTTTTCTACGCCACCATTGGAACCGGAATCGGAACCGGAATTGTGTTCGACGGGAAGATATATCACGGACGCACCGGATCGGCCGGAGAAGGCGGGCACGTCAGCATTGATTACAGGGGCCCGATCTGCGGCTGTGGCAAGCCTGGATGCATTGAAATCCTGGCATCAGGTACGGCAATCGCTCAGCGCGCGCGGCAGGAGGTCGCTGCCGGAGCAAAGTCATCAATGCTGGAGCTTGCGGGCGGAGATCCGGCGTCTATAACGGGAGAGATTGTGCGCAAAGCCTCGGAGTCTGGCGATTCCCTAGCGGCAAAAATTTTGGGTGAGACCACTGAGATGCTGGCGCTGTGGCTGAGCAACATAATCGACTTGCTTGATCCGGAGGTAATTGTGATTGGAGGCGGAGCTGCGGCGCTGTACCGGCCCTTCCTTGGCAAGCTGCGCGAAAGAATTCCTCAATTCACGGTAAATCCACGAGCCGATGAAGTGCCGATTATTTCGGCACGGTACGGCGCTGATTCCGGCATTGCGGGTGGTGCAGCGCTGTGTGCGTAAGGCGGCGTAAATCTGCTGCTGGGCCGAGGCTGACCAATGTTTCGTAAGTTGGGCAAACCAAAAGAGTCCCTCATGGAGACTCTCCGGTGTCCTTGCTGCACCGCCAGTTGGCTTCCCGTCTTGGGCTTGTGGCTGCGAATTACTGGTGAATCTGCCCTTCCTTGGTTCCGTTGACCGGTTGAAATGCATTGCTCATGACGTATTGGGCCACCCCGGCTCCAGTCGCTTGGCCGTCATTGCAAGCAGAGCGGAAGTGAATGCCAGCAAAGACACGCGCATCTACGATTTCGGCAAGTGCCGCCGTAAAGTTCGGGAAAGAACGTACCACTCCGACCATGACGTCGGAACCCACGCTGAAGGAAGTTGCTTCGCCAAAGTAGTCCGCAAGCACGGTTGCGGCCGCGCTACTGACAGTCGAATGGCCTGAGGGATATTCCGGATGCGCGGGTGTGGCAAACAGAGGCATCCAAGCCGGATCTGCGCTCGTGTCACCGTTGCCGTCGGTTGCAGCCAAAGGTATCGCAGTCACAGGGCGCCAGAAAACGTAATGGTATTTAGCCTCCCAACAGGCGATGGCGGCATCTGCCATGGCTACGTTAAGCAAAGCTAATAGACGAGCATTTTCGGATAACGTGCTGTGGCGCTGAGCGGCCAGTGAAACAGCAATGGTATCCCAGTAGTAGCTTGCCGTACTCGCGTTCCAAAATAGGCTGGCGAGAGTCTGATCGGCTGTACGAATCGAACTGGAAAAACTGCCCATCGATTTCGTTTCAAGAAAATCCGCCGTGTAGCGGGCGCTGTCCAATGCAGGAGGACCGAGCGGCCGAAATTGCGAAGGTGAAAGAATCACCCACGGAGTCATGTAAGCGAACTGCGGCCCAGCACCCGGAAGAAATGCCGGCGGCGTGGGACGCCACTCTCCAACGGCAGTTCCGCCCGTAAACGGTGGCGGCGCTGGAGAAAAGTGGTCTGTGCTGCGCCAAGCCCAAATCGCATCGGCGACCGTCTGTCCCCAGGCGATTCCCCTCGCAATAGAGTCGCTGTGCTCAGCCGCAGCACCGCTTGAGATTCCAGCCAGGGAGGCCTCTCGTTGCAGGTTAAGTGTGCTCTGCTGGCTAGGATATAACCTTACGAGTGCCGCATAAGCCGCCTGAACCGCAGCGGCCCGCCGAGAAGCTCCTGGTGGCGCGGCGGGTGGGACATGGATTGGGCTGTAACGACCCTCGATGCCATTCACGGCGTCGAACACGGAGGCTTGTACGATGGCTGCGTTGCGACTCATGAACAGTGGCGACGTAGGAGGTACGGCCTGAAGCGCCGCTGCGAACATAATGCGGTTCCATTGAGTTACTTCGTCGGCCCGCGCGGTTGCCGTGAAAAGGCTTGCCAATGCGGCCAATAAAAACCCCAACACACGAATAGTTTTCATAAGACTCCTCTCTTATGTCGCAAGTCAGAACAGTCGCAGGTCTGACGGCCCGCGAAATCTGAAGTTGCAGGTGCAAATCAAGGTGACTTGGTCTTAAGACCAAGCAGTCCGAACTAGCTTTCTAGACGTAATTCCGGAATCAATCAGTGGCCCACGAAACCATTCGCCTCTGGGGGTGTGCGCCTGCGAACGGTTGGAAACTGCTCTCCGGAGAGGCGAGTCCTGCGAAACGTACTCCTGTGACTTCCGAAAGTCAAGAAGCAAGTAAGTCAAGAATGAAGACGACGAGGGTTACGCTTGCTGCCTCGCGCCTAACGGACTATAGGGGATTTCAAAGCTGCGTGAGTGTTGGAGATTTGGGGTGGGAGACGGGAATCGAACCCGCAACCGTCGGAGCCACAGTCCGGTGCTCTGCCAGTTGAGCTACTCCCACCAGAATCTTTTGATTATAACAAGGCAGAAGCAGCGTGACTGGAAGCGAAATGAAGCGCGGCGTTCTTACACTCTTCCTACGCCCACGTATTCAAATCCCATGGCACGCAGGCGGACGGAATCGAGGATGTTCTTGGTATCTACGATCAGAGGACGCCGGAGGAGGGCCTTGATCTTACTGAAATCGAGTGCGCGGAATTCCGGCCAGCCGGTGGCAACCACGAGCGCTTCCACGCCTTCCGCCACCGCATACGGCGATTCGCAGTAGTGTATGGTGCCGTTCAGTTCGAGCTTGGCATCGGACATGGCTACTGGGTCATAAGCTCGCACCCGGGCGCCTCGCGAAACCAGGCTCTGAGCTAATTTGATCGACGCCGATCCGGCAACTGAGTTGGTATTCGGTTTAAACGCCAGCCCTAAAATTCCCACGTCTTTATTTTGCAGAGACTGCAGGTAGGAGGAGATTTTTTCGGCCATGCCATCGGCCAAGCATTGGTTCACTTCCCGGGCCGCGGTCAAAATCCTCAAGGGGACATGGTTCTCTTGCGCAAGAGTGGCCAGCGCATCCATATCAGACTGAGCGAACAGTCCCCCCATTGAAGCCCCCGCCTGCAAACAACGTGGCCCAATTTTCTTATCCAGGCCAAGAGCCAGCGAAAGGTGCACGGCGTCTCCGTTTACGCGCTCGCAGAGGCCGGCGAGTTCGTTGATAAACGAAATTTTGGTGGCGACAAAAGCAGTTGCCGCCTCCCGAGCCAATTCTGCGGTCGCGTGATTGGTCACGATAACCGGAACACCGCGCATCACCACCGGATGGAAGATCTGCTTGATAGAAAGCACAGCGTCATTCGAACTCGTCCCGAGAATGATGCGGTCGGGCCAGTTGAAATCTTCGACGGCACAGCCGGCGGTAAAGAAAATCGGCTGGGAGACGACGATTGCTTTTAATCCAGCCTCCTGCAACCGTTTTTCCAGTGCCGCTCCGGTACCCACCGAGACCGGCGTAACGATCGAGAGAATCGGCGGCTTCGGCGCTACCTTGGCAATGCGAATAACGAGTTCGGGGAGGTGCTGCGGAGTGTCCTCGGCCAGAAAAATCACGCCACACTTGCGCGCAAAAGAGTCAACATCGGTCGAATATGCCAGCCGTCCGGAACGAACGCTGCGTTTGATGACCTCACTCAGGTTCTTCTCGTGGAACGGCACTTTGCCCTGGGCCATTTCCACCATGAGGGAACTATCGGGATGGCAGCAGGTTACGGGAGTACCAAAGTCCGCCAAACAGGCTGAAGTCACTGTCCCCAGATACCCGGCCCCATAGACACCGATCTGCATCGATTCTCCCGCGGTCCAAAAACGCTCAGCCCGTCGTATCTTTTATTTACGCTGTTGGTTGCGCTATGGGCAGAGTACGGGAGGGACATATGGCATGCGAAGAAGTACAGTAACGTTCATGCCTGGTACTACGGAGTCCGCTCAGGAAGGCATTTGTAGGGTGTCGGGGAGGGCGGCAGTCAGCGCACGAGGCCGGAAGTCGGGACCAGCCGTTGTCCCAGTGGAATTTCGGCCAGATCAACCCAGCGGTTCTGGGCTTCCTCCCGGACGAAAGTCAAATCACGGACCTCGATGCAGCGGGATTGGTCGAACTCGGCCCAGCGGGTGCGGGCCACACGATACGCGTATTGAGCCTGGTCCTCGGCGCCCATTTTCACGATGGTCAGATGCGGCATGTAGGGCCATTCTTCGTGGCACGCCAGGGCATTGACATTCAGCCGGTCGTGCAATTCACGCATGCGGTAGGCGGCATGTGCGACCCGGATAAAAACCGTGGGCGTTACAGGAATAAAGGTCTCGACTTCACCCAGCGAGACCTCAAACGGCTCAACTTCTTTACAGAGTTCCTCCATATTTTCGAGCGCGGCGGACTCCGTGCCATGAAGCAGGCGAGGTGGCAGTAACGTCACGTGGGCGGCAAGATGAGGTAGTTCTGGATGGAGTTCCTTGCGCAGAGATTCGACGAACTCTCCGACCGGATTCCTCACGTAGGCTACGAGTGCATAACGCTGGTTTCGCGTCATGATGGCGAAAGAAGATTATAAACGCATCTAATGTGATGCGGGCCGGAGGGCGTACGGCTTGACGAATTTGCGGGCGAAGTTGATGATTTTCGGGCGGTTCAACTTGATTCCTCCGAGGTATGCGATGACCCGTAGGCAATTGCGCTTCCACACTGACCTCACACCGACGGTACGGCACATGATTTTCGCTCTTCTCGTTGCGCTGTTCGCGGTTGTTCCGCTGATGGCTGCTCCGCCTGCCGCGAAAAATGCATTGCGGATCTATTTTGTGGACGTCGAGGGCGGGCAAGCGACGCTGTTTGTGACCCCGGCGAAGGAGTCGCTGTTGATTGATACCGGCTGGCCGGGCAACGAAGAGAGAGACGCGAATCGCATAGTGGCCGCTGCAAAGAGTGCGGGCATTAGCAAAATTGACTACGTTTTGCTTACCCACTTCCACACTGACCACGTGGGTGGAGTGCCACAGCTTGCGGCAAAAATTCCAATCGGTACATTCATCGATCACGGCGACAATCGGGAATCGACGGACGCGGCCACGGTTGAGGGCTGGAATGCCTATCAAAAACTATTGGCTGGTGGTAAGTACAAACGCATTTCGGTCAAGCCTGGCGACACTTTGCCGGTGCGGGGAATTCACGCGGTAGCGGTGAGCTCTGATGGCGCTCTGATTGATCGTCATCTTCCCGGCGCAGGAAACGAAAATGCGAGTTGCAAGGATACGCAGCAGTACGCCGCCGACCAGACAGAGAATGCGCGCTCGCTCGGCTCCGTCATAACCTTCGGCAAACTTCGAATTCTCGATCTTGGAGATCTGACGAGCGACAAAGAGATGGGATTGGTCTGTCCGCGGAACAAGCTGGGCAAAATCGATATCTACATCGTGTCGCATCATGGATGGAGCCAGAGCGGCAGCCCCGCCTTGCTAAACGCAATTGCGCCGAAGGTGGCGATTATGGACAACGGTGCAAAGAAAGGCGGCAGTCCTTCCACCTGGGACATCATTGAGAAATCGCCCGGCCTGGAGAACCTCTGGCAGCTGCATTTTTCCGAGGAAGGCGGTCCGGCGCATAACGTGCCAGCAGAGTTTATTGCCAATGTCGAAGGCCCCGACGCCGGCAATTTCATCAAACTCACCGCGTGGCCGGACGGAAAATTTGAAGTGTTGAACTCAAGGACACACGAAACGAAGCAATATCCTGCAAAATGACGTTCCCGGCTTCGTCGTGAGGAGAGCGGGAACGTTGCATTGCCGTCGCTAGCCTCGGCTATACTAATTGGTTTGTCTGTTCGCCCTTATCGCGAGGAATCGTTTGAAGATCCTGGTTTGCGTTAAGCAAGTGCCGCAGAAGGATGCTCCGCTGAAGCTGAACGAGAGCGGCACCTGGATCCGCGAAGACGTCTCTTACGAAGTTAACGAACCGGACGCATTTGCGCTTGAGGAGGCGCTGCGCCAAAAAGAGAAGCACGGCGGGGAAGTGGTCGCGATCACGGCCGGGCCGGCACGGGCACAGCAGGTCCTGCGCGAGGCTCTGGCCAAGGGCGCAGACCGGGCCATCCATCTGGAAGACCCCGGATTTGTAGGGCTGGACGCATTCAATACCGCACGAGCGTTTGCGGCGGCCATCAAAGATGAGAAGTTTGATCTCATCTTTACCGGGTTGCAGTCCGACGATTATGGGTTTGCGCAGACCGGCGTAATTCTGGCAGACCTTATGGGCTGGCCGCATGCGACCATCATCATGCAGATTGAAAAGAGTGATGGCGGCATCAAGGTGAAACGCGAACTCGAGGCGGGATACTTTCAATTCGTCGAGATGCCGCTGCCCGCAGTGCTCACCATACAGTCCGGTATCAACAAGCTTCGCTATGCGACTCTAATTGGCATCAAGCAGGCGAAGAATAAGCCGCTGCGAAAAGTGACGCTGGCAGAGGTGCAGTCCGCGATTGGCGCGAATTTGCAAAAAATTGAACGCATGTATATTCCGCAGAAAACCAAGAAGACCGAGTACCTTGAAGGAAGTCCGGGGGAGATCGCAAAGAAACTGGTAGACAAGCTGCGCAACGAAATTCGTGTGCTGTAAGCAGGAGGAGAACCGATGTCTGGCAAGCAGATGATTCGTATGGAAGAAGTTCAACTCGGCGGCGATGAGACCAAGGGCGCGGTTTTTATGACCATCGGCAAGCTGCTGCTCTGGACCGACCTGATTTTCCTAGCGTTCGTATATAGCGGCATCAAGGGCGGCTCGCACTTGTACGCGTACTGGACGCTATTGCAAGGCGCGATTGGCGTGACCCTGCTGATAGTCGGATGGATACAGCGCGGCCCGCTTACCGACTAATGACTGACTGATTCTTCCCAACTTATTTCTCAGATATATGCCTGAAACCATTCTGGTCGTTACCGAACAACGCGAGGGCAAACTCAACCGGGTTTCCTGGGAGACGCTGGCCGCTGGGCAGGCGATCGCGTCTGAAACCGGATGGACGCTCGAAGCAGCGGTTATCGGGGACGGAGTCAGCGCCATCGCGAATGAGATTGCGGCCAAGAAGACCGCAAAGGTTTATGCCGTCGAATCGCCTGCGCTCAAGACTTACACGCCAGACGCATTCTCGGCAGGGCTCAAGCAGTTCCTTACATCCAGGCAGCCGAAATTAGTTCTTATGCCGCACACCTACCAGGTGCGTGATTTCATCCCCAAGCTTGCGACGGCGATGGGACGTTCGGTTGTGAGCGACTGCATCGGATTCCGCAAAGATAAAGATGGCGGCAAGCTACTGTTCACGCGCCAGATGTTTCAGGGCAAATTCGCCGCAGATGTGAGCCTCCAGTGCGATGCGCCTTGGTTTGTAACTTTCCAGAACGGCGCCTTTCGCGGAGACAAGGTCGAGACTGGCGCAAGCGCGGCGCCGGTGGAGGTCGTCAAAGTAGAAATCCCGGCGGAGACGGTTCGCACAAAACCACAGGAAGTCTTCAAAGAGGCCAAGCAAGCGGTCGACCTTACGCAAGCCGAAATTATCGTGTCTGTCGGGCGCGGGATTAAAGAACAAAAGAACATCGAACTCGCGAAGCAACTGGCGGATGCTCTCGGCGGAGAGATTGCGGCTTCACGTCCTATCTGCGATTCAGGCTGGTTGCCGATGGACCGCCAGATCGGCTCTTCCGGCCAGACGGTTGCGCCAAAGCTTTATCTGGCTCTGGGAATTAGCGGAGCTATTCAGCACATTGTGGGCATGAAGGGCGCGAGATCAGTAGTCGCGATAAACAAAGATCACGAGGCACCGATTTTCGAAATCGCAGATGTGGCTGTGGTCGGCAATCTTTTCGACATCGTGCCGCCGCTGATCGAAGAAGTGAAGAAGGCGAAGAGCTAAGGTTTCAACGTTTCGAAGGTTTCAAGGTTTCTGAGGTTGAAAGCGAGTCGAGCAAGCGATTCAAAAGTCCTAAAACCTGGAAGGTTTGCGAATCAAGGGTCTGCTGGCCTTGTTGTTGGAGATAGCCAAGGTCGTGCGCGATTACAAGTTGAGTCTCGAGTTCGAGAATTGAACCTCGCGCCTGACCTAAGAAGTGCCGGAATTCTCCCCTCGTGAGACGACCTTGGCCCTCCGCAATATTGGAAGGAATAGAAATTGCTGCCCTTCGGACTTGGGATGTCAGGCCGAATAATTCAGACCTTGGGAATTGCTCGGTTTCTCGATAGACAAGTGTCGCGAGATCCTTCGCTTTCCTCCAGACCAGAAGTTCACGGTACGTGCGGCTCAAGTTAGTCTCCTCGGATTACTTTAACGGTATGAGGTCGACGCAAATCACTTCACGGTATTTGCTTTTTGATTTTGTTTCATTTCGGAATCATCGCCAAGCCCGACTGAAAGGCTGAGCCTTACGAAACCTTGAAACATTGAAACTTCGAAACCTTACAAATGCTTATTTTCCGCAAACCTCCTGAAGACATCACTCGCCCGCAAATGCCTGCCGACGTTGTCATCGTTGGCGGTGGGCCGGCGGGAATGGCTTGTGCCTTGCGGCTTTCTCAGCTGATTGAAGAGCACAATGCGAAGAATCCCGACTCGCAGCTGAGCAAAGAAAATATTTACGTTTTAGAGAAGGCCCGTGAAATTGGCCAGCACTGTCTTTCTGGCGCGCTGCTGGATCCGCGGTCCATGCGCGAATTACTCCCCGGATTTGAAAAAGAAGCGCCGCTGGATTCGCAGGTCACGAAAGAGGCGGTGTATTTCCTTACCAAGAAGGGCAAACTCAAGTTTCCCATCACCCCCCCGCCATTGCGTGACCACGGCAACTATTTGATCTCGCTAAACCGTTTTGTGAAATGGTTGGGCGGCAAAGTTGAGGAAGCGGGAGTCACGGTCTTCACTGGATTCGCCGGATCGGAGTTGCTGTTCGATGTCGACCGGGTGACCGGCGTTCGCACCGACGACAAAGGCCTCGACAAGCGGAACCAGCCGAAATCGAATTTCGAGCCTGGGTATGATCTGCAAGCCAAAGTTGTGATTCTGGCCGAGGGCACGCGCGGTTCGCTCACCAACCAGCTCGTCAAGAAATTCGATCTGGCGAAAGACCGCAATCCTCAAACCTACGGCCAGGGAATCAAGGAACTCTGGGAAGTTCCTTCGGGTCGAATTGCCCCGGGCGAAGTGATCTACACCATGGGCTGGCCGCTTACTTCACGCGAATACGGTGGCGCATGGATTTATGGCGGCAAAAACAACATCGTCTCACTCGGATTCGTAACTGGGCTGGATTATCCCGATCCGCGGCTTGATCCGCAGCGCGTGCTGCAGGAATTCAAGCGACACCCATTTGTGGCAAGACTTCTCGATGGCGGCAAAATGATCCGCTACGGGGCGAAGTCCTTGCCTTACGGCGGCTGGTGGGCGATTCCGCCATTGGCGGGAAATGGCTGGATGGTCCTCGGCGACTCTGCCGGCTTTCTGAATTCGCAGCGGCTCAAAGGAATTCATCTCGCAATCAAGAGCGGCATGTTGGCTGCCGAGACTGCTTTCGAGTCTTTGAAGAAAAATGATTTCTCGGCCGCCTCACTCGGTAATTTTCAAAGCCGCGTCGAAAATAGCTGGATCAAAGAAGAGCTTTGGAAGGTGCGCAACTTTCACCAGGGGTTTGAACACGGTTTCTGGCGCGGGATGCTGCACGCCGGTATCCAGCAGTTCACGGGCGGACGCGGCATCCGTAGCCGTTATCCTGGAACGGCCGGCTACACGCGCATGAGGAAACTCAGTGAGTTACCCGCGGATGGTGGGGCGGAAGCACATTTGCTTGGACCGGCCAAGGGCGATGGCAAGCTGACGTTCGACAAACTGACAGACCTTTATCACTCCGGTACGAAACACGAAGAAGATCAGCCCGCCCATTTAATCATTCATGACACTAACATCTGCGAATCACGATGCGTTCTTGAATACGGCAGCCCTTGCCAGAACTTCTGCCCCGCGAATGTTTACGAAATGCTGGATGACTCTGCTGCGCCGAATGGCAAACGCATTAGCTTGAATCCGTCGAATTGCGTGCATTGCAAAGCCTGCGATATTCACGACCCGTACCAGATCATTACATGGGTTCCACCTGAGGGCGGAGGCGGGCCGAATTATGACGGTATGTGAGGACAAATGGCGATGATTTACAGGCAGTCGTTTCTTGTGATTCTGATTCTTTGTGCCTCTGCCGTCGCACAGACCACTGGGCCGCAAGTGACCCTGCCTTCCAGCGGCTACGCTGGGCTGGACCAGTATCGCGCTTCGCGGATCGCGATTTTCGTCAACGACTACGGAGAACTTGCCCGTTACAAGGATGCTAATGCCGCGCTGAAGGCCCGTGCTCCAAGTGAGGACCGGGTGGTCTTTTTTGGCGACTCGATTACGGACATCTGGAAGCTCGACGAGTCATTTCCCGGCAAGCCCTACATCAATCGCGGAATCGGCGGCCAGACAACTTCGCAAATGCTCGTGCGATTTCGACAAGACGTGATTGATCTTCAACCCAAGGCGGTCGTCATGCTGGCGGGCACCAACGACATTGCAGGGAACGCGGGGCCGATCTCGAACCAAGACATAGAGGCGAACTTGGCTTCTATGGCTGAATTGGCACGGGAACACGGTATCCGGATGATCGTCTCGTCAATTCTGCCGGTAAATAACTACACGCCTGAATCGCAGGATTTTTTCGCCCAACGTCCTCTCGCGAGAATTCTGGCGCTGAACGCCTGGCTACAGGATTACTGCACCAAGAATCACTCGACGTATCTCGATTATTTCAGCGCTATGGTGGACACCAAGGGCCTGCTTCAGCGCGATCTGGCCAACGATGGCCTACATCCCAACAAGGCAGGCTTCGCTGTCATGGCGCCGCTTGCTGAGAAGGCAATCGAGAGAACGCGGCAATTCTCCGCGCCATGATTCTTTGTCCCTTTCTTTAAGGCAGCGCATCTATAATTGAGTTGAGTTTCCGACCGCCTTGGCCTTGGGAATACCCGGCTGGGGCGGTGGTGAGTGATTTTCTTGGCGTACTCTGCCGGTGTTCTCAGCGTGCTCTGCGGTTAAAAGCTCTTAACCGCAGAGGCCGCAAAGATTTCGCAAAGGACGCAGAGAAAAACGCTCCGAGGGTGTAGGTGGAAACGCCTGCGCCTCCCGTTTCCGAAAGGAAACATTGGAAAGGAGACGACTGCCGGGATTCCTCCCGCCTGCCGTGCCTTCCCTCGAAAAGCCAACGCCCAGAGTTTTAGGAGTTAACGCTGATCCTCACCGACAAATTCGGGCGCGCCATCACCGATCTGCGGATTTCCGTCACCGATCGATGCAATTACAAGTGTGTCTATTGCCGTACGGGCAACGAAGGGGCAGTTTACGGTGAGCTGCCGTTTGCGGACTATTTGCGAATGGCGCGCGTCCTGGTGTCGCTCGGTGTCACGAAGATTCGAATCACAGGTGGTGAGCCGCTGTTGCGCAAGGGCGTGGTGGATTTTGTGCGCGAGCTGGCGAAGCTGCGGCCTCAGGGGCTAAAGCCCGTCAACAAGAGTGCGGCAATTGGCACGGCTGAAGCCATGCCCTTCCCACAAGCCCTCGATATCGCGATTACCACGAATGGACATCTCCTTGCCGATCTAGCGAAGCCGCTAAAGGATGCTGGGCTGAATCGAGTCACCGTCAGTATGGATGCGGTCGATGCGGAGCGTTTCGCGCGCATCACTCGCGTGCCGGGCGGCTTCGATCATGTACTCGCCGGAGTTCGCGCTTCCCGCGAGGCCGGACTGTCGCCGGTTAAGGTAAATTGCGTCCTCATGCGCGGGTTTAATGAGGACCAGGTTGTTCCTTTTGGCAAGTTCGCGCGCGAAGAAGGCGTGATCGTGCGATTCATCGAATTCATGCCGCTTGAGGAAGACCGGGTGTGGTCGCCTGAAGTAGTTGTCACCATGGATGAGATTCTCGAGCGCATGAGTGAATATCGTCCGCTGGTCGAAATTCCACACGAGCGCAGCGAAACCGCGCGGCGATACCGTTTTGACGATGGCATCGGCGAGATTGGGATTATTGCTCCCGTGTCCCATCCGTTCTGCGGACATTGCAGCCGCATTCGGATCACCTCGGATGGCAAGATCCGCACTTGCCTGTTTTCAGTGTGGGACCACGATCTTCACGAATTGATGCGGCGCGGCGCGTCGGATGACGATCTGGTCGGCTTCATCCGCGATGTTGTCAGCAAAAAAGAAGCGCGTCATCATATTGGTGAGCCCGATTTTGTTCCGGCATCGCGGACCATGGTGCATATCGGGGGCTAGCTGTTGGCCGTCAGCCATCAGCTCTCAGCGACCCCCGTAGCCCCAGAACCGACCATCGAACGCAGAAAGTATTTATCCCAGCATGATTTTCCAGCGTTTTTCCTTCGTGAAACTTCGTGTCCTTCGTGGTTTCTGCTTCTAAAATCATTCAACCGCCGAGATCGCCGAGTGCGCCGAGCAAATCAACGAAATTGGAAGTAGCGTATCGTAGTACTTCCATCAATCTGAAGTCCGGATCTTCTCTGTGAGACTCTGTGCCCTCTGTGGTTCATGTATTTTGATGTTGGGGTTGGGCACCTCCGGCTTTGCGCAAAAGACTTACCTTGGGTTTGATCGCAATGACTATCCGAGTGATCAGAACCTCAAGGTGTTGCACGAGACTTTCTCCTACACCGGGTATTGGCTGAGCAATCCTCCCGGAGAAAACACAAATAGCTGGGTTGGCAAGCGACAGGTCTTACAATCGGCCGGCTTCGGATTTCTTGTGCTGTTCAACGGCCGGCTCGACAAACAACTGCGACGAACTCCCGCCGTCCTCGGCCAAACTGATGGACAAGCAGCTATCACGTCGGCTCGGCGCGAAGGTTTTCCAGCACACACAATCATCTTTCTCGACATCGAAGAAGGTGGCCGTATGCTGCCCGAGCAGAAAGCGTATATCTACGCCTGGGTTGACGTAGTGAACGCCGCCGGATTTCGTGCAGGAGTTTATTGCTCTGGCATTCCGGCTAGAGAAGATAAGAAGACGACCGTCGTTACTGCGAAAGACATCCGCGACAACGCTCAAGGAAGAAAAATTACATACTGGGTCACGAATGACGTTTGTCCGCCCTCACCCGGATGCAGCTTTGCAACTCCTCCTCCTCGGCCTGCAGACAGCGGAATCGATTTCGCCGACGTGTGGCAGTTCGCGCAATCGCCTCGGCGCAAAGACTTCGCCGCACAATGCCACAACTACAATCGCGACGGAAACTGCTATCCACCGGGCATTGATCCCGCTACTCGCCTGCATGTAGACGTGAACACGGCGACCAGTCCGGATCCATCTTCCGCAAGATAGATAAGACACCCAGGTGCGCGTTCACGCGAGGCGAGGGCGCCCGCGCCACATAACTAAGCACACGCTTCCAAAGTTGCACCTGCACGGCAAACAGTGCACAATGTAGCTGGATACTCCGTACATCAGGCGCCAGAAAAAGCGACTCCTTCCGGTGCTTGCGAGCATCCAACTATTAGTAACGAGTGGCTTCAACATCCCCGTGGGCTGGGTGCCGATTCGGTTCCGAGTTTTGGAAAACGACGACGCGCAGTGAGTCCGCTGGAGCCGCTGAGAGGCTTTCAACATCCCCGTTCTGGATTTGAGCTGTTTCCACAGGTGACGCCTGTGAAGCCGTCTCTTGCAGAGCTGAAAGCGTGATGACTATATGGCTACGGCAGCACAAGTTTGCAGTCTGGATAATTATCTCGTTCTTCCCGATCACACCATGGATGACCGCATTGCTGCGGCCCGGCAAGAGCTCGGCCGTGAATTGGTCATTCTTGGACATCATTACCAACGCGATGAAGTAATCCGCTTCGCCGACTTTCGCGGCGACTCTTACAAGCTTTCTCAGGAGGCGGCGCAGGCAGGCGGCAAATATATCGTTTTTTGCGGCGTGCACTTCATGGCCGAGAGCGCGGATATTCTGGCGCGGCCCGGGCAAGTCACGATTCTCCCTGATCTGAACGCTGGGTGCTCGATGGCGGACATGGCGGAAATTACTCAGGTTGAAGACTGCTGGGAAAACCTGGTCCGTGCCGGCGTCACCAACGACGAAGGCGATGGCGTTACTCCAATTACCTACATGAACTCCACGGCGGCGATCAAAGCGTTTTGCGGGGAACGTGGTGGCGTGGTCTGCACGTCCTCAAACGCTGCGGGAGCTTTCCAGTGGGGATTCGCGAAGACTCCTAAATTGCTTTTCCTCCCCGATCAACACCTCGGCCGGAATACCGGATACAAACTTGGTATCCCGCTGAACGAAATGGTCGTGTGGGACCCCTACATGCTGAATGGAGGTGTCGATCCGGAGCGGCTGAAGAAGGCTCGCGTCATCCTCTGGAAGGGACACTGCTCGGTCCATCAACGCTTCCTGCCTGAGCACGTGGACAACGTGCGCGCAAAATATCCTGGCATCCGCGTGATTGTGCATCCCGAATGCCGCTGGGAAGTTTGCCAAAAAGCGGACGGGATTGGATCGACAGAAGGCCTCCTAAAAATGATTCGCCAGGCGCCTGCCGGCACAATGTTCGCCGTCGGTACGGAAATTCACTTGGTGAACCGTATGGGCAAGGAATTCGCGGCGGAAGACAAGAAGGTGATCACGCTTAACGACTCCGGCTGCCTGTGCACGACCATGTTCCGCATTTCGCCGCAGCACCTGTGCTGGGTGCTGGAGAACCTTGTCGAAGGAAATGCTGTAAATCAGATCAAAGTGCGCGATGACGTAAAGCACTGGGCGAGAGTGGCCCTGGACAGGATGCTGGAAATCCAATAACTGTCGTTGATCTTTGGTCGCTCGTCGTTGGCCATCCTTAAAATCATTTACCGAAGAGATCGCCGAGTACGCCGAGATATTCAGGCCGTTGCGAAATGCGCGTTTCCGCCTTTGCCAACGGCCAACGACGAACGACCAATGACGCTATATAAACCATCAACGGCCAACGACGGTTTGGACTAGAATAGCTACATACCCCTATGTCTTCCCGCACATTTACTCTCGATGAAGCGCAGGACCTTCTCTCTGTGCTGGAATCTCTCCTGCGCAAGGCGCTCGACGGCAAGAAGGTGATTGAATCCGTCGATGCGGAGATGCAGGCGGTTGCGCACCGGGTCTTCCTGAATGGCGGGATGTCGCTCAATATCGTTCACCTCGCTGGACGCAAAGCCGAGCGCGAAAAAACCTTCCAACGAGTAAAAGACGCCATGGATGAGATCGACGCCATGGGCGTTCAGGTCAAGGACCTCGACATTGGCCTGCTCGATTTCCCCTGCGAAGTGGATGGCCAGATTGTCCTGCTCTGCTGGAAGTTAGGGGAGAAGGCGATTACCCACTGGCATGGCGTGAGCGAAGGTTTTGCCGGGCGCAAGCCTGTGGATTCGCGCATCGCGAAGGCAAAACGGACCCATTAAGCTTCCGCTCCAGGTTCTACTCTCCAATTTTTGCTCGCAAGTCCTTGTTCCACCCTCGTTCTAATTCCAAGCAGGGATGTTGTCACTCGTTGGTACAGGGCCTGATTTCGGTCTGAATCTCTCTGCTACAATTTTGTCGAGTTGCAAGGTGGCAATGCGGTTCGTCTCGCGTCAGGACTTAATCCATGGATAGTTACAGGCCGAAGCTAGCGCTCTTTGCCGCGATTGCGTCTCTCGTCATTGCCGGGGGGTGCACTGGGTTTTTCGTTAGCCCGACACTGACATCGATATCGATCACTCCCAACCCGGTTTCCGTCACGGCTGGACAGACGCAACCTCTGGTTGCAACCGGTGCGAATAACGATGGGAGCAGTAGCAATGTTACAGGCCAGGCCACTTGGACAAGTAGCGATACGAATTCGACTTTCATAAAGCTTAGTCGGACGGGCGTCGTTACTGGTATTCAGAACACCACAACTCCTATCACCGTCACTGCCACGTTTAAAGGCATCAGCGGCACCGATTCCGTTACGGTTGGTGCGCAAGCAGTCACGGTCACATGCAGCAATTGCACCAACGGGAACAGCATTAGCATCAGCAGCGGCATTTCCCCCACTATCTCGTCGAACGTCGCTGCAAATTGGACGTCGAGCAACTCCACCATCATTAGTGTCAGTGGTACGAACACCACAACTCCAACCGCGACCTTAGGCGGCACCACTGGCTCCGTTACTATTACCGCTACGGCCACGTCTGGCGGGGGCAGCGGGACTTTGCAGATTACAGTTCAGTAGTTTTGCAGCCATCACCTCAGAATAAGTAACCACATCGGACCGGCTATTTTGTGCGTGGTTCTTGGCATGAGCCAACAGTACATGCTCACTGCTGGTTGTCCACTTAGGTTCCCTCTCCTTTCGTAATCTACTGTCTTTTTCTTTGTCGCGATAAAGTCCTTTCCAGCAAGTCGCAAGCCTGCTCTCAATAAAACTTGAGGATTAGCAATGAAGTACTTTATCGTGCTCGCGTTACTTGTGTGCCTTATTGGTTGTGGGACCGCGGTGAATCCGGCTGCGCCAACCACCAGCACAGGCCAGCAGATCCAGAGCCAGACTCCGCCACCGCCATCGCCCCCACCGCCATCGACACCTCCGCCGCCGCCAGCGCCGCAGACCTATGACATGCTTTCGTGGATGACGATGGATCCAACGCTTGCATCGAGCCATCACATGTCCGGGACGGCAAACCCGATCTATACCACCGTGCTCTCAGACCGCTTCTTTTGGACGAAAACCGGCCAAGGCTATCCGTGGGACATCCAGCTCTACGACGACAAATACATTTACCTGTGGGTCACGGAGCTGAATTGGCAGAATCCGAGCACCTACAAGGTATTCCACGATCCGGTGTTGGGCAATTACAACCTGCCGCTGGTGCCGCGATTTGCGCAGGGCGGCTTTCCGGGATCGAAGGTCACGGTTCCAGCTTCGAATTCGACTTACGAAACCCACAGCGACTGCAACACCTTTGTCACTCAGAAGCTCGGTGGGGTGGTGAACACCGTCTGGGGGCCGTACACGGAAGCGTTAGGCGGCGACCTGCCCGCGAATCTGCAAACCCTGGTAATCAGCTACCAGTACAGTTGCGACAGCAATCTGCAGAATTGCCAGAACAAAGAGGAGTTTCACATCGCCAAGCCATACGGCCTGGTGAAATGGCAACACCAGAAACTTCAGGCGGATGGGACCTACGCTACGCCTGACAACGTCACATATATAAACAGAGTTCAGGCGGGACAGGTTAAGCCATACACTACCTGCTTCTAGCGCTACTGGGTAGCATCGGCATCGTTATCTTTGGGCGCTGAATGGCACAGAGTAAAAGGTTCGGTCCGAAATTGCGCGGACTCCCGCCCAGTCCCCGCAATTCGTTCAGCCAATCTTCTTTTTTGTCATCAATCCACCCCGACTGAAACAAGTACAAGGTCGTTTCCTTCGGCACTCCTTGCCAGGCATTGGCCAGCAATGCAGGAAAGCTATCTCGGTCAAATCCAGCTTGTGTCGCCGCCGAGGTAAGCACGTAATAATTTCCGCAGCGCAATTTCAGCAGCGGTTGTTCCGGCGCGAAGGGAAGTGCCATCCCTTCGTCGCAAAGATAGTAGTTAAGAACCACACTTCCCTGAGCGTCGGTGAACAGCACCGAATCCGGCGGCAGAGAGCGCAAATAGTCCATCGCTTGTCGCATCAGTTCGCGGCGTTGATTTCCGGGACGAATGTATGGCCCTGAGGGTGAAGGGAAAAGATTGCAAATCAACATTGCAGCGCCGAGCAGCACAGGCTTCAAGAAACCTGCCGCCGCGGTTGGGCGAATGATCGGCAGCAGATCAAGTCCGATTGCGATTCCGGGAAAGGCAAAGAGGGCCAACAGCACGTCATGACGCGTTCCACCGTAGGGGTAAATTCCAGCGATAGCGAGAGCGAGCGTGATCAGAAATGGCAGGGCCAGTAAGATCGCCAATTCGCGTCTCCATGGCTTGGGATCACCTCGATGGGCAGAACGCAGCAACATAACGATCGCGAGCACAAACAAGCCGAGTCCAACAACGCCAATTGTCCCTTGGCTAAAGAAATACCGAAACAGCCGCAATGTCTTCGTCCAGGCGAACGCCGGAAGATAGTCTTCGCCATGCTGAAAGATTGAGCCACGCAGCCAGGTTGCCGCGATCTCGGAAGAGATCCCCATCTGTCGCAGCCTGGAGACCTGCGACCGGAACAAAAAAACGCAGATGAACAGAGCGCCAGTTTGCCCAGCGATCCAGGCGGCGGTCACTCGTATCGGCGGCTTCGCTCGCAGGACGCGTGATAGCGCGTAAATAGCGGCTGCTGCGGCGAAAATGAGGGCCGAATAATGCGTGAGCAGCGCCAGGTATAGTGCACCAGTAGAGAGCCCTATCCATTCCACCGACTTTTCAGCGAGAGCCTGCTCAAGCGAATCCAGGGAACATGCACAGAAGAGCAGCAAGAACGAATACTGTCTAAGCTCTGCTGAGAGTGAGACTAGCGATGGCATAAACAGAAAGAGCGCTAACGCCAACCACGCCGCCTTTTTGCTCGCGACTTTCTCAACCCACAGGAACATCACCCAGCAAAACAGGGTTCCGGCGAGAACGAATGGAAGTCGCAGGAAGAATTCAGAGCTCCCGAGACGAGACCAGAGGTGAAGAAAGAGAATCATCAGGGGAGGATGGGCCGTGGTCAGGCTCGCTTCGTAGGCGAGTCTTAGCGAAGGCTGATGAGAGAGAAAATAATGAAGAGCTTCGTCTGGATTGAGAAATGTAAGCCATGAAAGGCGCAGTCGCAGCAAAAATCCTGCCAGAACAAGAGGCAAAATGAACCAGTTTGTGCTCGCGAGAGATTGCGTTTCCTGGTCCGGCAGCGTGGCTGTGATTGCCATGTGAAAGCTCTATTCTATTCGGGACGCCAACGCTCATCCTGCTAAACTGACTCAAGATGATTTCCTCCCGCGACGCACAAGCCGTGCCTGCGGCTGCTGCCTCCCAAACCCACAGAATGCCTAACCTCGAACTCGCTCCAACTTCTGCGCCGCTGAGATCGGTGTTCTCAATCGCGGTGTGGTTTGGAATTGTCGCTGGATTTGGCGAGGGCTTCGGACTACTACTTTTTCAGCGGATCAACTGGCGCCAGTGGGCGCGAGTTATGCATGTTTCGAAAGAAATATTGTGGATTTCGCCAGTTGTCAATCTCTGCTTGTTTCTGCTGATCGGGCTTGCGGTCGCGTTAGTTTCGCGCATCTTCCGACGGATTCCTGCTGTCCGAGTGCTGGTATTTCTTCTTGTTTTTTTCACTACATACGACTGGCTGATGCTTAGCGGACACTTCTACCGACGTGCGGGGCTCCTATTTGCCCTGGGAGTTGCTGTGGCTTTCGGCCGCTGGTTCGGCAAACATGAAACAGCCTCCGTGAGAGTGTGGCGCAGGTCTGTGCCGTGGTTGGCCGCGTCTCTCGCGATGGTCACAATTGCGATCCAAGGCGGAAAATGGATCGCTGAAGAACGCGCGACGTCAAATTTGCCGGTTGTTGCGGCGGGTTCTCCCAATGTTCTCGTCATTGTTGTAGATACATTGCGCGCGGACCATCTCTCTTCGTATGGCTATTCCCGGGCGACCAGCCCCAACATCGACCGGCTCGCGCGAAGTGGCGTGCTTTTTGAGAATGCGATTGCGCCCTCTTCCTGGAGCTTGCCCTCACACGCGTCTTTCGTTACCGGACGAACTGTGCACGAGCATGGCGTGGGAAACGTCCAGCCGATGCCGTGGATGGGATGGGGCAATGCCGGCCTAAATGGACTGCCTACACTGGGCGAAGCTTTACAAAAACAGGGATACCGGACGGGAGCGTTCTCCGCGAACCGGATTTATTTCACCAGCAACGTTGGCCTCGGTCGCGGCTTCGTTCACTTCGAAGATTATTTCGACAGTGTGGGGGATCGCTTTGTGCGCACGCAGTTTGGAAGAGAGTTTGCGCGGCTGTATATGAACCGTAGCGCGAAGAGCAGGTTTACCCGGGCTTTCCAATATTTCGGACTTAGCGCTTGGCTTGATAAAGACTCGGAAGGTTCCGGCGACTATGGCGGGATATACGGAATACGCAAGCGCGCGGACGAAGTGAACCATGAAACTCTGCATTGGGTCGCGCGTGACCGGCAGCATCCGTTTTTCGCGTTTTTAAATTATCTCGATGTCCATTTCGGATATGGCGGGCCGGCAGGTTACCCGAAACCTGCGTGGGACAAGGGAACCACAATTGATGAGTACGACGCCGGGGTGAAATATACCGACGATTCCGTCGGCCGATTGCTTCACGGCTTGGATTCCATGGGCGTGCTGAAGAATACAATTGTGATTATTACTTCCGACCACGGCGAGTCGCTGGGTGATCATGGCCTCAGCTTCCACGGAGCCGCGTTGTATTGGGAGCTGGTGCATGTGCCGCTGATCGTTTCTTATCCAAATCAGTCTTATTCGAATCAGTCCTTTCCAGGGCACGTTCCGCAAGGAGTCCGGGTTGAGCAGCCGGTTGCGAACGCCGCCATCCCGAATACGGTTCTAAGTTTGGTTGGCGCGAAGGAGAATCCATTTGCAGGTCCAACGCTGGCGGGATTATGGGGACCGTCTGCTCCCGAAAACTGGCCGAATGTAGTTTCCGAACTGCCTCAGACGAACACAATCGTCCCCGCAGATCGAGCCATGCAAGGCAAAATACCGATTGCGACCGATGGCTGGATGACGTCAGTAATTTCACCGCAGTGGCAACTCATCCGTCACGAAAGGCTCGGTAGCCAAATCTATAATTGGAAGGGCGACCCAGGCGAATTGACGGACCTGGCCAATACGCCGCAGGGGCGTGCCGCAGTTGCCGCTCTAGCACGAGATATTTCGCGCTGATTTGAGACCAAAGAGACTATGACATCGCCGTTCCAGCTGAGACAATTGATAGCTTAAAGGCAGGAAGTCCCGTAAAATTGTTTCAACGCTCATTCACGGAGATTGCATGCATTTCGATTTGCTCGCGTTCTACGGTGGCCCCGACCAGGTGATGACCGTCACTTCTGGGATCGCCAGCATCATTGGCTTTTTGCTGATTTTCTGGCACAAGCTTGTAAACGCGTTCTTCAAATTGTTTGGACGTACACCGAAGCCCTCTGACGCGAGCGCGCCCCAGGACACGACCAAAACTTCCTCCTAGGTCATTCATTGCGCAAAAAGGTGATCGTAATTGGACTGGACGGTCTTGAGCCCAGTATTGTCGAGTCCATGCTCGAGCGCGGAGAACTTCCGAATCTCGCGCGTATCCGGCAGTCGGGTTCCTACTCACGGATTAAAACAACCTACCCTGCGCAGACTCCGGTCGCGTGGTCATCTTTTGCAACCGGCACGAACCCCGGCGGGCATGGAATTTTCGATTTCATCTCGCGCGACCCGGCGACTTACCTTCCCGATGCAGCGTTGAGTCACTTTGAGCGTCCGAGAAATATTTTTGCTCCGCCCCGAGTTGCAAATCAGCGCAAAGGCGTGCCGCTGTGGCTTGAGCTGACGAAGGCCGGCATTCCCAGTGTTGTTCTGCGATGCCCGTGCACATTCCCGCCGGATGAAGTAAATGGACGAATGCTTTCCGGAGTTGGGGTCCCTGACCTGCGCGGTGCGCAAAATAAGAGCACGTTTTATACCCAGGATACAAATGCATCTGCGCAGGAGAGCGAACAACTCGTGCTTCTTGGCCCTGGAACCGAACTGCACACACAGGTAATCGGCCCACGAAATGCGCGGCAATCCGCGGCTGGTGACGCCGTCTGCGAAATCAGAGTGCAGGTAAAAAAAGATCTAGGCATGTTGTCGATCGAAACCGGTGGAATGCTGGAGCGAATCGATGTTGCCGAAAAATCCTGGAGCGAATGGGTACGCTTTAAATTCAAATTATCGATGTTGCAATCGGTCACCGGGATTGCGCGCATTTACGTAAAGCAGATCGCGCCCCACGTTGAGTTTTATGTCTCTGCTGTGAATTTTGATCCTGCCGCGCCCATCTTTCCGATTTCTACTCCTGCCAGTTATGCGAAAGATCTGGCGGCGGAGATCGGACTATTTTCAACATTGGGGATGGCCGAGGAACACAATGGCTTAAACAATGGCCGGCTAGACGAGCGAGCTTATCTTGCGCAATGCGAATTAGTGCTCGAGGAACGTGAGCGGCTGATGCGGTTTGAATTGGAGCGCTTCACAGAAGGATTTTTCTTTTTGCTCTACGACACTCCTGACCGCGTACAGCACATGTTGTGGCGGTTTCGCGACCCCGAGCATCCGGGATATGATCCCGATCTGGCGCGAGATTACTCCTGCCTCATCGAGGAGCACTACGCACGTTGCGACAAACTACTCGATCCAGTTTTGGACAAGGTGGACGAAAACACGCTCTTAATTGTGCTTTCGGACCATGGATTCAACACATTTCGCCGCGCGTTCGATACAAATATCTGGCTTCAGCAGAATGGACTGCTCGCGCTGAAAAATGGCGGTAAGCCGCGCGAGGACATGGAGGAAGGACCTGCGGCTGTGGACTGGTCCCACACTTACGCATACGCCGTCGGCCTTGGCGGAATTTACTTGAACCTCAAAGGCCGTGAACGCGAAGGAATTCTCGAAGAGGGAACTGAAGCAGAGCGCGTGCGATGGGCGATTCAATCCGGACTCGCGGGAATTCCGGACACCGTTACTCAGCGTACGGCCGTTCGAAATGTCTTGCGCCGGGAAGAGCTTTACTCAGGGCCTTACGCCGCCAATGCGCCGGATCTTTTAGTGAACTTCTCTCCGGGATATCGCGTTTCGTGGCAGAGCGCGGTCGGCGGTTTCGCCAATGCGCTCATTGAAGACAACACGCGCCGCTGGAGTGGAGACCACATTATTGACCCGGACGCCGTTCCAGGAATTTTGTTTATGAACAAATCCCTTGTATCGCGAAACTCCGCCGCTAACGGTGGAAAGATTCCCAGTATTGTTGACCTCGCGCCCACAATCCTGAATTATCTAGGAGTTCCCGTTCCGCAAACTATGGAAGGGACTTCGATACTCTGAAATGAAGATTTGTGTTCTAGGTCTCGACTGCGCTGCACCGGAAGTTGTTTTTGGCGACGAGCGCCTGGTGAACCTTCGACGGCTGATGGATGCCGGAGTTTACGGAAGGCTCGAAAGCGTGACTCCTCCCATCACTGTGCCCGCGTGGATGTGCATGTGCACCAGCCAGGACCCGGGTTCTTTGGGCGTATACGGATTTCGCAATCGCGTTGATTATTCCTATGACAAGCTCGGATTTGCGAACTCGGCGTCGATTAAGGCGCTTGCAATTTGGGACCAGCTGGCGCGGGAAGGGAAGCGATCGATTATTGTAGGTGTGCCGCCGAACTATCCTCCGCGCCGGATTAATGGCATCAGCATTGGGTGTTTTCTCACGCCTGATACGACGAAAAATGACTTCACGCACCCCGCCAGTTTCAAAACGAAAATTCAGGAGCTGGTGGGTGAGTATCCAGTTGACGTGAAGAATTTCCGCACCGATCGCAAGGACTGGTTGAAGGAAGAAATTTTCCGCATGAGCCAGAAGCAATGGAACGTGGTGCATTGGCTATTGAAAGAGCAGGAGTGGGATTATTTCCATTTCGTTGATATCGGTCTCGACCGTATGCACCACGGCTTTTGGAATTATTTCGACGAAAAGCACGTGCAATTCAAGCCAGGAAATCCATATCAGAACGCGATTCCGGAATATTACTTGTGGCTGGATGAGCAGATTGGGAAGGCGCTGGAATTACTCGATCAAGATACGGTGTTGCTGGTTGTTTCCGATCACGGCGCTCAACGGCTCGATGGCGGCATTGCGGTGAACGAATGGCTGATCCGCGAGGGGCTTCTTGTACTGAACGAGTATCCCAACACGCTTACTCCTTTTGACAAGCTAAATGTGAACTGGAGCAAGACGCGAGTATGGAGCGAAGGCGGTTACTATGCGCGGGTGTTTTTCAACGTGCAGGGACGGGAGCCGAATGGCGTGATTCCGGCTGGCGAATACGAAGCTTTTCAGAATGAGATGAAAGCCAAACTGGAAGCCCTATCCGATGACAAAGGACAGCCGCTTAACTCTCTCGTATTCAAGCCCAAAGAAATTTACAAAAACGTGCGCAACGTTGCGCCTGATTTGATTGTTCATTTCGGGGGCCTCTTCTGGCGCTCGATTGGAACGGTTGGCCACTCGGCGATCCACGTGCAGGAAAACGACACCGGACCCGACGGCTGCAATCACGCGCAATACGGAATGTTTATTTTGGCCGCTCCGAACTGCCCACTGCGAGGTGAATACCAAGGCGCGCGATTGCTGGACATTGCACCGACACTGCTCGATCTCGCCGGTTACGAAATTCCCGAGACCATGCAAGGGCGTTCGCTGGTTGCCGGAATGGAAAAGAAATCTTCCGGCAATGGACCGGCAGACGACCAGATCATCCATGACCGCCTTTCCGGCCTGGGATACGTGTAACGGTTTCTGCTTCGTTCCTACTTCGGCTTCTTCTTTCCGAACAGCCCACCGACAGCGTCCACTACGCCTTGACCATTTTGTCCGCCAGGGATTTGCGATCCCAAGCCTTTGCCTAGGTTTTTGCCTATCCCGCTGCTCAGCATACCCTTCACGTCCGGAACGAATTTAGGATCGGAAGCAGTACCCTGAATAAAGAACGGGATGCCCCCGCTCGCCCCCTTGCTGCCTATCCCGGCGAGCGATGAAACTCCGCCCACCGCGCCCCCGCTCAGGTTGGCTTTCATTTTGTAATCCAGCGCGTTCGAAGGACTTACCGTGCCGTTGCCAGTCACAGTTCCGAGCGATGGCACGACGAGATTGACATTTTCGGTTTGAATCCCGGTTGGCGCTACGCGCACATTTGCGCTGAAGTTCTGGATAGCGGTGTCCGATCCGGTCTTCACTCCGCTCAGCATGGAAATGGCTGACATTTTTGAACCCAGATCGAAACCGTGCAGCTTGGTATTCACAAGCTTCACAGGGCCCGCGATGACGAGCTTATCGACCGGACCGTTAATGGTCATGTCAGCCGAAAGCGTTCCGCCTTGCAGTGACGAGCCCGAAGGAAGTGTGACCCCAAGGGCCGGAAGCAGGGTTTCGAGATCGTCCACTGGCATGTTGTCTGCGTTGAGTTTCAAATGCAATACAGGAGAGTCGCCTTGCAAATCGTAGGTGCCCGTAAGTTTGGCGACGGCTTTTCCGACGATCACGTCTCCCTGAAGCTGGCCAGTTTGTTTTTCCATCTCATAAGTTGTTTGGTACTTCATGTCAACCGTGCGTTGCGCAGGAGCGCCCTTAGGAGAGAGCTTCAGCCTGTCGAGCGTAGCATCGCCATTGCTTTTGGCCTGAGTACCGTTGGAATCAATCGTGCCATCGAAATTCGCAACGCCAGACATACCGGAGCTTGGATCAACAAATCCCGAGGCAGCAAAGTCAAAACCTTTGACATTGATCTTTGCTTGTAAAGGGGTCATCGACGCATCGGTCGAATTGATAGGACCCCCAGCGCCGTCGAGCTTCGCGTTTCCACCGCCCGGGAGGTCCGCGGTCAAAGTGAAGGGGAACTGAGAGCTGTACGAAAAATTCTTTACGGTTAAGTCCACATTCTTGTACACGTGCGCCTTAGCTGGCGCCTTGGTATCCGCAACTGAAATTTGTCCGCCCTTAATGCTGAGTTTTCCCACCGACAAGTTCTGCTCAACTGACGACTCAGATTTTGGGTTTGCCGCCTCATTTGGATTTTGCGCGGCGCTCCTACCGGGAGTCGCCGGAGAAGTTTTCTTCGCTTCAGTGCCTGATGGCGGCGCAGCCTGCCCGGCGCTCGATGCCGGAGACGCTCCAGTCTTTTTTGTCGGGCTGGCAGCTCCTAGAGTTGAAAAATTCCATTTGCCCGAGCGGTCGCGCAGCAGGTTGACCTGAGGGTCGGTAAGGGTCAAGTTCGTAATATGGATCGTCTTCGAAAGAATGAGCGGCAACAGTTCGACTCCCACATCCAGTTTCTGCGCTTTGATGAAAGGCGACTTACTAAACGAGGGATCATCGGCAATGGCAATGTTGTCGGCAGTCAGGCTTCCCGACCAAAGCGACAGACTGAGGTTGCCTACGGTGACATTGCGGCCGAGAGCGTTCGTCAGCTCAGACTCAATCCGTGGCCGATAATCGTTGACGTTGACCACGAAAGGAAGAACCAGAACAATGACGATCAAAACTGCGATTACGATTGCGACAATTTTCAAAGCTCGCTTCATGGGACCTCCGGTCCGGGAGCATACATTTGGATGATGTGTCCGCCGCTGGAGTAGGCTAGAAATCGACGTAAGTCTAACAAAAATCGCTAGGCTTCAGACTTTGCCGGCGATCCGGGCCCGGGCAGAGAGAGAAAGGAGCCTAGACATAGCAAAATAGGCTGGGACCCGGCGAAATGCTTGACACTGATGCAGAGTCTCTGCTGTAGTGTCCGCCAGCGGAGGCTGCAAGTTAAAGCGCCAGGCATACAAGGCAGGCCGGTCATGGTGACTATTCGCGAGGTCGCGAAGGAGAGCGGTTTTTCGTCAACCACTGTTTCCATTGTTTTAAACAACGCGCCGCTGGCCCGCTACATTCCCGATACAACGAAGAAGCGAATTGAGCGCGCTGCCAAAAAGCTCGGGTACCGCCCCAACCTATTTGCCCGTTCACTTCGCAATCAGCGCACTCATACGGTCGGCGTCATGGTTTTTGACATGACCGATCCCTACTGCACGCCGATTCTGCGCGGTATCGAGAATACGCTCTTCCACGCTTCGTTTCTACCCATCCTCACGGACGTACACAACGAGCGCAGCCGCTTCGAGCGCTACCTGGAGATGCTGCTCGATCGCCGCGTCGAGGCTTTAATCGTAGTTGCCAACTGGCTTTTCGTTGAAATTGACGTGCTTGGCGATTTGGAAAAGGCCAACCTCCCGACCGCGATGATCGGCCGCGAACTCGAAGCCGGCTCCATCAGTTCGGTGACCGTCGACAACGAACTCGGGGCTCATGCCGCCATTGAACACCTGTTCTCGCTGGGACATCGCCGAATCGCGTTCATTCGAGGCCCCAAGCGGATTACCGATACCGCCCCGCGTTGGAAAGGCGTCCGCAATTTCGCAAAAGCGCACGAACTGGAAATCGATGCGGCACTTGTTCTCGATCTCCCGGAATCGAGCGATCCTATTTCCAGCTTCGAAGCGGGCTACAAGCTAACCGAAAACCTGATTCGCCAGAAGCGTCCCTTCACCGCGTTAATGGCGTTCGACGATATGACTGCGCTAGGCGCAATCCGCGCATTGAGCAAAGCCGGAATCAAAGTTCCGGAGCAGTGTTCGGTAATCGGCTTCGACGACGTTGCCCACTCCAGTCTGCTCACGCCAGCATTGACCACTATTCGGCAGCCTATGGCGGAAATGGGCAAGATGGCGGTGAACATAGTTTCCGAAGGTATCGCAGCGGTGCAGGAAAAGAACAAGATCATCGCCCAACATCGCAAGCTCATGCCGGAGCTGGTGGTTCGCGACTCGACGGGCACCCCTGGCCCGGCCAGATGCTGAATCGGACTGAGAGAGCAATCTAATGATTGCGCGCTATCAGGTGCGCTTTGCCCACATACCCAAGTCCGATGATCCCAACCATAGCAGTGGGCATTCTCTATCCGACGGCAACATGCTGCGGAGCGGGAACGACCGCGGCCAGTGCTTGTTCCAGGTCGGCGATGAGATCATTCACATTCTCGATTCCAACCGAGAGGCGGATGAGCTGCTCAGTTATGCCCATTTTTTGGCGATGCTCGGCCGAGATCATCGCATGGGAAGTCAGCACCGGAAGTGAAACCAGTGACTCTACTCCGCCGAGGCTTGGAGCCAACGCAAACAGCCGAAGCGACTCGCTGACTTTTTTGGCATCTTCACCGCTGCCATCCACTTCAAAGCTGAGCACGCCGCCCCCGCCCTTCATCTGCTCCATGGCGAGTGTGCGCTCGGGGTGACCTTTGAGAAATGGATACTTCACTGATCGCACCTTTGCGTGTTGTGACAGGAATTCCGCAACCCGCAAGGCGCTTTCGTTCTGTCGTTCTACGCGCACCGCAAGGGTCTTGATTCCACGAAGCAGAAGAAATGCCGCATGCGGGTCCATGACTCCGCCGAGCGTAGTCCGGGTTCCGCGAATTCGGTCGATCAGCTCACGACGGCCGACTGCAGCGCCACAAATCAGGTCTGTGTGTCCGCCGAAATACTTGGTTCCTGAATGAAGTACCACATCGATGCCGAACTCGGTTGGCCGCTGGTTGATGGGCGTGGCGAAAGTACTATCGATCAGAGTAATGAGCCGATGCTCACGGGCAATCGCAACGGCTTTTCGAAGATCGACTACTCGCAGCGTGGGATTCGTCGGCGACTCAAGATAGAGCAACTTGGTATTTGGACGGATGGCGCGTTCATGCTGGTCGTACTCGGTCGTGTCCACGAAAGTGGTTTCAATGCCCAGCTTCGGCAACCACGTTGAAAGAAATTTTGTGACGCCACCGTATATGTCGCGTTGAGCAACGATGTGATCACCGCTCTTTACCAGGGCCAGGATGCTGGTCGTAATTGCGTTCATCCCCGACGCGAACAGGAGAGCGGCATCTGCACCTTCGAGTTCAGCAATCGCGCTCTCGACCGCAGTGTGGGTTGGATTCCCGTAGCGCGTGTAGAACATGTCTGTTCCGGTAGCGCGCAGCTGCTGGTCGGAATCCGTCACTTGAAATGTGGAAGTCTGATAAATCGGCTGGGCCATCGGCGCATTGCGCTTTTCAAAATCTTTGCTGCCGTGAACGGATTCCGTTTCGGGATGAAACCGGTGTCGCTTCATGACCACTCCTTATACGCCTGCAATGCTCATAGACTAACTTTCACCGTCAAGCTCGGCAAGCGCGACCGCTTACCCCAATCGGAATATAATCTCGGAGCGTATGGAAACTGGTCTACGAGGTCGCGTCGCCATTGTAGCCGCCTCCAGCCAGGGAATTGGGTGTGCGACCGCCGAGGCCTTTGCCGCAGAAGGCTGTCGCCTAGCCATGTGCGCCAGAGACGCGCAGAAGCTTCAGGCTGCCGCGGAAGCAATTCGACAGCGGTTTCGTGTGGATGTGTTTGCAAAGGCTTTGGACGTTACAGATGCCGGCGCCGTGCACAACTTCGTGGATGCCGTCGCTGAAAAATTTGGCGGGGTTGATATTTGCGTGATCAATGCTGGCGGGCCTCCGGCAAAAGGCTTTCTGGCCGCCAGTATTGAGGAATGGCGCAAGGCGATCGATACAAATTTCCTGAGCACGGTGTACTTTGCACGAGAAGTCATCCCACAGATGCAAAAGAAGCGCTGGGGCCGGATCATTACTCTGACTTCAATTTCGACCAAGCAGCCAGTACAAGATCTAGTCTTGTCAAACGCATCGCGCGCTGCGGTGGTTGGCTTGATGAAGAGCCTGGCCAATGAGTTTGGGAAGGACGGCATTCTGGTAAATAATGTCGGGCCGGGTTACACCGCGACAGACCGGCTGAAGGAATTGGCCCGTGCGAGATCAGCTTCACAAAATAGAAGTGAAGACGAGATTTTCGCCGCCTGGGCCAATGATTCGGCGTTGAAGAGAGTCGGGCAGCCCAGCGAAGTCGCGGACACAATTGTGTGGCTCGCATCGGAGCGCGCGTCATACATCACCGGGCAGACAATACTAGTGGATGGAGGAGCTTACAAAGGATTATGAGAGCCGCGAAAAAGAAGAGTGCGTCACTGAAATCCAAGCGAAAGAAAGTGACGAAGCGCGTCGGTTCGAAACAAGCTGCCTTGAAAAATACCGTGAGTTCACAGGTACCCGATGACGCCGCTCTGAATTGTCTCTCCTGGAATGATGTTCATCTTGAGACAATGAATCCCCTGCTTCAACGCCAGCTGATCGTTGGCACTCAAGTAATGCTCGCGCGCGTGTTGCTCAAGAAAGGCTGCATCGTCCCGCTGCACAGCCATGAGAACGAACAACTCAGCTACATTCTTGAAGGTGCGTTGAAGTTCTGGATTGACGGAAAAGAAATCGTCGTGCACGCGGGCGAGGTGCTGACCATCCCGCCAAATATGCCGCACAAAGCTGAGGCGCTCGAAGATACCGTGGACCTGGACATCTTCCATCCCCCGCGGGCTGACTGGCTCAACAAAACTGACGCATACCTTCGCAAATAAACGCCAGCGACGTCCGGCCCGAAAGCGTACAAGGACGCCAACATCGCTCTGCTATTCTTATGGTTCCTGCATGAGCGAACAGGCGACCAAAACGGGCACCAGTATCTCGATGCTCCGCTGCATTGGATGCGGACGTACCGCGCTCGCCGACCGCTTTCGCTGTGAGCATTGCCGCGATTTGCTGGAAATTATTTATCCCGGATGGGATGAGCGAGGTCCGGGTGGGCTGAGTTCCGCCGCTCTCAAACAGCTGTGGCGCAACCGCCGCTCTTCACTCGATCCGGTTGATCAGAGCGGAGTTTGGCGGTTCCGCGAAATTCTCCCCGAAATTTCTTCGCACAAAATTATTACTATCCGCGAGGGTAATACTCCGGTTTACGAGTTGCCACACTGCGCAAAGAGCGCAGGCATGAAACAGCTTTTTGCCAAGCACCAGGGCATGAATCCTACAGGTTCGTTCAAAGATACGGGCATGACAGTGGCGGCATCATTTGCCCGGCACGCAGGGTATCGGTGGGTGGCGTGTGCTTCGACGGGAAATACGTCCGCTTCGATGGCTGCGTATGCGGCGCGAGGAGGCCTCCACAGCCTGGTACTGATTCCCGACGGGAAAATTTCCTGGAGCAAGTTATCGCAGTCGCTCGACTACGGCGCGATCACTTGCCAACTCAAAACTGATTTCGACGGCTGCGTTCGTGTTCTTAACGAAGTGGTTGAGCGCATGCCGGTCTACTTGTTGAACTCGGTCAATCCGTATCGCGTGGAAGGCCAGAAGACCGCCGCATTTGAACTGCTCGAACAATTTGACTGGCAGCCTCCGGATCACATCATTGTGCCCGGCGGAAATTTGGCGAACTCGTCGGCGATCGGCAAAGCGCTGCGGGAAATGAAGCAGCTTGGGTTTATTTCGCAACTGCCGAAAGTCTCAGTGATTCAGGCGGAAGGCGCGAATCCGCTGGTGCGTACCATTCGCGAAACAAGCGGAGAGAAACTGGTTCCAGTTCACGCCGAGACAATGGCAACGGCCATTCGCATCGGCAATCCAGCCTCATGGAAGAAGGCTTTGCGCGTAATTCGGGAAACCGGGGGCACGGTCGAGCAGGTGAGCGAGGTCGAAATCGCTGTGGCCAAAGCAGAAATCGGCGCGGAAGGTATCGGATGTGAGCCCGCCTCAGCGGTGACCCTAGCCGGACTAAAGAAATTGGTGAAGAGTGGATTTGTGAAGGCGAATGAGTCTGTCGTGCTCGTGCTTACCGGGCATCTTCTGAAAGATTCAGAATTCACGCTTAAATTTCATCGCGGTGACCTGTTTACCGGAACTCCGCAGCAATCCGAGGCCGAGGTCGTGAAGACTCACCAACGCGCCCCGCTGGTTTTGGAGCCAAGTGTTGACGCGGTAATCGCATTGCTGCAATCAGCGGAGAAGTAGGTTCCTCAGGCCCTTTGTGATCAAAGATTCAAAGGCATTAACCACGAAGTCGCACGAAGGAAGACGCCTCTAACCGAAAGAACAATGCAGCGATCGAAGTGTTGTGCTCCATAGCAAGTTTTTCCTTCGTGTACCTTCGTGGTTGGAGGTTTTAGGGTTTTGTGACCATCGAGGAAACAAAAAAACATCACCACCATGAACGAATTCCACATCAGCCTTCCAGCGACTTCCGCTAATTTGGGACCGGCATTCGATACGGCTGCGCTGGCGCTGGATTTGTCATTACGGATCAGCGCCACCAAAGCAAAGCAATATTCAATACTTGCGAGCGGCCGCGATCCTGAAATCTGCGGTCAGGTTGAGAACCACCTGATTCTGACCACTTATCGCGAAGTCCTGGAAGCGGAAAGCAAGCAGTCGGTCCCGCTGGCGCTCAAAATAAAAAACAAATTTCCCATTGGCAAAGGGTGCGGTTCGTCTGCCGCGGCCCGGCTTGCTGGCATTGCGCTCGCAGTGCACTTCGGAAAGCTGAGATGGAACAGCAGCCGCATCATCGGCGAAGCCTCGGGGCGCGAGCGTCATTCGGACAATGCCGCGGCATGCTGGATGGGCGGAGTAACTGTGTCGCGCATGTCGGGAGACGGGGAGGTGCAGGTAGCCCGTTTTTTGCCGAAGGCAAAGTGGCGGTTGCTGCTGGCGATCCCGGATGACAGGCTATCCACGGAAAAAGCCCGTGAAGCCTTACCGCGCCAGTATTCACGCCACGACGTGGTAGCCAACATTCAAAACTCGATGTTGCTGTTGGCTGCGCTTTTTCAAGGCGACCGGAAATTGCTGGCTTCCTCGCTCGAAGACCGAATCCATCAGCCTTATCGCGCCGAGCTTTGCCCGCTTTTGCCGGCGCTTAAAGACTTTCCAGAAGGAAAGGGAGTATTAGGTGCAGTCTTGAGCGGCGCTGGGCCTTCGGTTCTGATGTTCCTAGATACCGGCACTCCTCCTGAAAGAACAAAGGCTAGAGTGGCGGATCACTTGGAAAAAGTTGGAATGAAGGCCGAACTAGTACTTACGTCAATTGCGAAACGGGGTGGCGAAGTTTCGTTCCTGCGTCGTTCGAGATGAGATCTTACCCGGTGCGCCGAGTTTCGTGCAGGACCTCGTCGAGAGCTTCCAAGAGCCTGCGTGCCCGCTTCGAAGAGTCAGAGACTCCGCCGTCTACCGTCCCTTTGAGAAGATGATATTCGTCGGCGATATTGAGCGCGGCAAGAACTGCGAGGCGGGAACTATCAACCGTGTGAGTTTGGTCGGCCACTGCGCGCATCTTGCTATCAACGTATTCGGCCAGTTTCAGAATGTATTCGGGGTTGGTTCCGCGCAGGTTATAGGCTTGATCGAATATCTCGACCCGCACACTGGTATTGCTGGTGTCCTGAGTGGGCGGATGCTTGGTGGCTGTTGCCATAATTCTGTCCTGCGCGTTCAGCTTGCCGCTTGCTCTTCCGTAATGTGATCGATATGTGACAACATTTTTTCGACCCGCGCGCGAATGTCTTCACGTTCTTTGCGCAAACCGACCGTCTCGCGCCGCAAGCTATCGACTTCTTCTTCCCGCTCCTCAAGTTGTTCGCGCAAGCGTTTCACATCACGTTCTGCAGTGGCTCGCGCCTCCTGAGCCGACTTGTATAGCTCAATAGTGCGATAAATTTTGTCTTCGAGGGCCTGAAAATCGTCGGCCGGAACCTGTGTGGATACCTCTTCTGCCATTCTTAAGGTCATGATTGCCGTTCCTGAGGAGAAAAAGTTGAACTCTTGAGCGCAGTATACTCCAGAACTCCTGTGGGAAAGTTCAGGAAATTGTGGCCGGTACCGTCGAGTAATGAAGCGTTTCTGAGTTCCTGGCAGACACAGCCCGAAGGACTATGTCCGCATCTACTATCCGTTATCCGTGCCCGATGAGGAGGTTGTTTATGGCTGAAGGCCCCAAAATTACCGCGGAAGAACTGAAGCGGAGGATGCAAGCTGGCGAGGATTTCACCGTTATAGACGTGCGGAACCCGAAAGCCTGGGCGGAATCTGATGTGAAGGCAAAAAACGCCGTTCGCGTGCCGCTCGATAGTCTCGAGCAGTATCTGCCAAGAATCCCTAAAAACAAACCGATTGTGACCTATTGCACGTGACCCGGCGAAGGATCAAGCGCCAGTTTGGCGCAACAACTTCAGCAGCGGGGATATGACCAGGTTTGGGCACTTGTGGGCGGATTCGATGCCTGGCAAAAGGCTGGACTTCCGGTTGAGCGAAAAGAGAAAGCTGCTGCCTAGAATTTAGTGGAGCTTTTCCAAGCAGCGCTTAACTCAGAACGATTGAGCAGGAAAAGGTTCAGAAGCCCGGCGGCCGTTCGTTCACCACCGCAAAAGCATTTTCGAGTACGATGCCTGCCTCTCCCAGCGTGCCCTCGTCGAACAAGCGTCCGATCAAAGTGACTCCGTGCGGGACGCGACGCGGCGGTGAGAGTTTCGGTAATGGGTGATTTGGATCGGGTGCCCAATCGCTTCGCGCCTCTGAGACCTCCACAAACCCAGCACGCAGTGTCAGGGACGGATGTCCGGTGAAGTTGGTGATGGTGAGCATCTCGTCACGCAGCGATGGCACTAGCAGCAGATCTACCTCTGAAAAGACCCTCGCCATTTCTTCCGCGACCTTGCGCCGGAACCGATCGGCCTGAACAAAATCTACTGCTGACAGGAATCGTGACTGCCGGAACACGTTCGGCCAAGCGTCAGGAACCTGCACTTTTAGTTGGTCAACCTGGTGGTTGAGAGTGATCTCTTCGAATGCCGCTGCTGACTCGGCGAAAAGAATCAGATCGAGTGAGTCATAGGGCCAATCGGGAATCGAGACCTCGACCGGAGTCATGCCCAGCTTCTTTACCGTTTCGAGCGCGGCACGATCCACCTCCGTAGCTGGCGCCTCATTCATCCATTTAGGGAAATAGCCCACGCGCAGGCCGTGAACGCTGGTGCCGGTTTTGAAGTCGAGTTTGCTCGGTACGCTAGCGAGGTCGCCAGGATCGGGTCCGTAAATAGCATGCAGGACCAGCATTGCGTCTTCAACGGTGCGAGTCATGGGGCCGAGTTTATCGAGCGACCAGCAGAGAGTCATGGCACCGGTGCGTGGCACACGCCCGTAGGTGGGGCGTAGCCCGGTAACTCCACAGCGCATGCTGGGGCCGACGATGCTGCCCCCAGTCTCACTACCTATCGCGAAACCCACCAGGCCGGCTGCGGTCGATGCGCCAGGACCTGCGCTTGACCCGGAGGAACCCTCTTCCAGCAGCCAGGGATTCATGGTCTGTCCACCGAACCAAATGTCATTCAAGGCCAGAGCCCCGAGGCTGAGCTTGGCGACCAGAACAGCGCCCGCGTCGTGCAAGCGCTTCACAACTGCGGCATCTTTCGCAGGTACTCGGTCGCGGAAGGGCTCTGCCCCATAGGTCGTGGGGATGCCAGTGGTGTCCAGTAGGTCTTTTGCCCCCCAAGGGATTCCGTGGAGCGGTCCGCGATACTTGCCGGCGGCGATCTCGGCATCGGCTTGCTTCGCCTGCGCGAGCGCAGGTTCACGTATGAGAGTGATTACGCAACGCAGTCTGGGATCATAGCGCTGCAGCCGTGCCAGATAGATATTCGTGAGCCGTTCTGAGGTAAGCTTTCGTTCCTTGATCCATCGGGAGAGCTTGGTCACCGGCGCGAATGCAATGTCTTCGTCACGTGACGGGAGTGGGCCGGGATTGGTATTGCTTCGAACAAATTGATCGTGCTCTGGACCGGCTTTCTGTCCTGGAAGAATCGGGTCCCAGCGCAATGCTGGCGCGAGCGCCGGTTCCAAAGATACTTTTCGCGGGCCGGTGCGCCGCTCATAAAGTGCGGCCATATTGGATCGCCAACTGCTTGCCGCGACCTCGCGCTCGCTTTCGGTCAGCTCGATTTGCACCAGTCTTTCAGCTTCGGTGAATGTCGTGGCCGAAACTTCCGGTCCAACTTGAGGGCCGGTGCCGAATGCGGGCGGCGTTCCGGGAGGTGGTTCGGTTGTTTGTGCGGCAGCGCCAACCGCAGCCGCGCCCAACAAACCTGCTGAAGCATGAATCAGAAATTGGCGACGTGATCTGGACATGAGCTCTCCTGGGTAAGGCATTGTAGCTCGGAGCTGCGCGCATGCCCTCGTCGTTTCCTTCGTGTACCTTTGTGTCCTTCGTGGTTAATGCTTTGGATTTGCCCTGGCCAAGCGACGGTTTTAACAAGAGTCTATTTTTCACATATGATGACCAGTTCACAATCACTGAACTTTGCAAAGGAAAATCGTTTGTCGAGGGGGACTCGTGATTCGATCATTTCGTGCTATTCCAATCGGTTTGGTCTGCGCGATTATTTGTCTCTTGCCGCATGCAGCGAGCGCGCAACAATACCCGGAAAATTTCTATCAGGAGATGCACTGGCGTATGATCGGGCCATTCCGTGGTGGCCGGACGAGGGCTGTCGCTGGGGTTCCGACCCAGCCGAACGTTTTTTATATCGGCGCAGCCGATGGCGGCGTCTGGAGGTCGAATGACTATGGACGCACCTGGAACCCGATCTTCGACAGCCAGCCGTCGCAGTCCGTCGGAGCTATCGCTATCCCAGCTTCGGATCCCAATATTGTTTATGTCGCTAGTGGTGAAGGTTTGCAGCGACCCGATCTGTCGGTGGGTAATGGAATTTATAAATCTACCGACTCAGGCAAAACATGGACTCATTTAGATCTTCGCGACGGACAGCAAATTCCAGCGTTGGCAGTTGATTCGCGCAATCCAAACCGCTTGTTTGCAGCTGTGCTTGGACATCCTTACGGTCCTAACCAGGAGCGCGGAATTTTCCGCTCGACTGACGGTGGCGTGACTTGGCAGAAAGTGCTTTATAAGGACGAAAATACCGGCGGCTCGGACGTTGAAATCGATCCATCGAATCCCGACGTTATTTACGCATCGCTGTGGCAATCGCGACTTGGGCCATGGGAGGACAGCAATGCCTTCTCAGGTACTGGGGGTGGGTTATTCAAGTCAACTGACGGCGGCAACACTTGGAAAAAACTGACCAAAGGATTGCCCGATGATCTGGTACAGATCAATGTCGCGATTGCTCCGAGTCAACCGAGCCGGCTCTACGCAACCGTTTCAACCACTCATCCTTCGGCGTACGCGACCGGCCAAGGGCTAGGATTCTACCGCTCCGACAATGGCGGCGAGAGCTGGACTCGAATCACGGATGATCCACGTCCGGCGATGAAAATCGGCGGCGGCGACTTGCCAGTGCCGAAAGTCGATCCGAAAAACCCTGACATTGTTTACGTCGCGAGCATTGTCACCGTCCGCTCAAGCGACGGCGGAAAAACTTGGACTTCTATTCGCGGCGCGCCCGGCGGAGATGATTATCAGAACCTTTGGATCAATCCCGAGAACCCGAACATTATTCTTCTGGTTGCGGACCAGGGCGCGATTGTAAGTGTGAACGGTGGGGAGACCTGGAGCTCGTGGTACAACCAGCCGACCGCGCAAATTTATCACGTCAGCGCGACGGATACCTTTCCCTATAAAGTTTGTGGCGGACAGCAGGAGAGCGGTTCGGTTTGTATCCTGACCCGCGGTAATGATGGCGAGATCACGTTTCGCGATTGGCATCCAGTCGGAGTGATCGAGTACGGCTACGTTGCGCCGGACCCACTTGATCATGACATCGTTTATGGCGCAGGCCGGAATGAGGTTTCACGTTTCCACTGGAGTACTGGCCAGGTTGAAAACGTCACTCCTATCCCGATCCGCGAGAAGTATCGTGTAGATCGCACCGAACCGATTATGTTTTCGCCGGTCGATCCGCATGTCCTCTACTATGCAGCCAATGTCTTGTTTGAGACCAAAGACGGTGGGCGCTCCTGGCAGACGATTAGTCCCGATCTCGCCCGAGAACATCCCGGAGTGCCGCCAAGCGTCGGGGATCAGGCAACGCTGAACCCAAAAGCCGAAAAGCAGCGTGGTGCGATTTATGCGCTCGCACTGTCATTCAAGAACGTGAATACCATTTGGGCCGGGACGGATGATGGACGGGTTTGGACCACCAAAGATGGCGGCAAAAACTGGAAGGATGTTACTCCGCCCGCGCTAACACCCTGGAGCAAAGTTACTCAGATCACCGCCTCGCATTTTGACGACGAAACCGCCTACGTTTCGGTTAGCCGCCTTCGTATCGATGACATGCACCCGTACATTTACCGTACTCACGACGCAGGCAAGACGTGGCGTGAAATCACCGGTAGCCTGCCGGGCGACTCTCCTGTAAATAGCGTTCGCGAAGATCCGCTCCGCAAGGGGCTGCTATTTGCTGGGACAGAAACAGCGGTGTGGGTCTCGTTCGATGATGGCGACCACTGGCAGTCGCTGCAATTGAATCTGCCGCACACTTCCATGCGCGATTTGTTGGTACACGAGAACGATCTAATTGTTGCCACACACGGGCGTTCGTTCTGGATACTTGACGACATCGCACCGCTGCGGCAGCTTACCCCTACTATCGCGAATTCTGAGACTGGCGTACCTCACCTCTTTACGCCGGCGCCCGCCTACCGGGTGCGCCGCGACACTAATACTGACACGCCGCTCCCGGCTGATGAACCGGCGGGAGAAAATCCTCCAGACGGAGCCATCCTCGATTACTTGGTGCCGAATTCGGCCTCAGGCCCGGTGACGCTCGAGATACTGGATGTGCAGGGTAAGCTGGTTCGGAGCTATTCGAGCACAGACAAGCCAGAGCAGACGCAAGAGGAGTTAGAAAAACAACTGATCCCACTCTACTGGCTGCGGCCACAAAGGATTCTTTCCGCTGAAGCTGGCATGCACCGGTGGGTCTGGGACTTACGCTATCCGCCGCCTCATTCAATCGAGTACGAATATCCAATTGCAGCCGTCCCTCACCATACGCCGAGACATCCGCTCGGGCCACTCGTGTTGCCAGGAAAGTATTCGGCGCGGTTAACTGCCGGCGGACACACAGAAACAGCTGAGTTCACGGTGAAGATGGATCCCAGGGTGAAAGCTTCGTCCGCAGACCTGCAGAAGCAGTTCGATTTGGAGATGAAACTTGCGTCGGGAGTAAGTAAGAGCTCAGAAGCGCTCGCGCAATCTCGGTCGCTTCACGAGCAAATATCTAAACTTCTCGAAGGGGCCGCCGGTCAGATAAAGGACTCGCTCACAACGCTGGATAACGAAGTCTCTGAATTGCTGAAAGGCAACAAAGCACTCAAGCCCAACAGCGCGCCACAACCAGCGCTAACTGACACGACTGCAAACTTGACCGCACTCTACAAGGCGATTGATCAAGCCGACGCCGCACCAACCGCAGCGCAGATAGAAGCTGCCACAAAGAACGAAGCTGCTTTGGAAACCATGTTAACCAAGTGGAATGAGCTAAAGAGCCGGGATATTCCGGCATTGAATCAACAGCTAAGGACCGCAGGACTTCCGGCGTTACAGTTAGACCTCCCGCCACAGCAGCAAGAGGGTGGAGAAGACCAGGAGTAAGCCGAAGATACTGTCGTAGGACTGTCGTAGGACTAAGGTGTTATTTCGCGGAGTAAAGAATATCTAGTAGCCAAGATACTCCTATTGCATCTACAATCTGTTGGCTGTTACTAACTAGGGGGAACAATGTCAAACCTTAACTCCGCGCTCCAGCAGCTGCGGGAAGAGCGAAAGCAGGCGCAATCGCAAGTAGAGAAGTTGGATCAGGCTATTTCGGTAATCGAAGGGTTATCCGGACGGACCAGCACCCGAGGGGGCGCGACAAGCAATCGCTCCGGCCGCTCGCTCTCGGCTGCCGCCCGCAGGCGCATCTCTGAGGCGCAGCGCGCAAGATGGGCACAACGGAAGAAGCAGGCCACTTCGTCATCCTCAGGCCCAAGACCGGTGGTCGCGGGCAGAAAGCCGTTATCAGTGTCGGCCCGTCGCAGAATTGCTGCCGCACAGAAAGCGCGGTGGGCAAAGTTCAGGGCGCAGCAAAAAGCGGCTGCTTAATTCTTCCGGTGCAAAATCGGAGGGTTTGAAAAGTCTTGAACTGCTGAGAAAGGGCCGACTTACACCGTCACGCTTTCTTTCTTAGCTGCGTAGTGAGAGTCGACATAATCGTCGAGGATACCTATAAATTCCTCGACGATTTTTTCTCCGCGAAGGGTCGTCATTAGTCGGCCATCGACGTAGACCGGGGCCTTGGGCTCTTCAAAAGTGCCGGGGAGCGAGATACCGAGACTGGCATGCTTGGATTCGCCGGGGCCGTTCACAACGCATCCCATGACAGCGACTTTCATCTCTTCGACGCCAGAGTAACGCTGTTTCCAGACCGGCATTTGTTCGCGCAAGTAGGTTTGGATCTGTTCAGCCATCTCCTGGAAAAAAGTGCTCGTGGTGCGTCCGCAACCGGGGCAGGCTGTAACCTGTGGATTGAAGCTGCGGATGCCCAGCGACTGAAGAATCTGCTGCCCAACGCGAACCTCTTCGGCGCGGTCGCCGCCGGGTGCGGGGGTCAATGAAACCCGAATAGTATCGCCGATCCCGTCTTGCAGCAGGATTGAAAGACCTGCGCTGGAAGCGACAATCCCCTTGGCTCCCATCCCTGCTTCCGTAAGTCCCAGATGGAGTGGATAGCTGCAACGGGCAGCCAGTGATCGATAGACGTCGACCAGGTCCTGCACTCCGCTGACCTTGGCGCTGAGAATGATCTGATCGGGGCGCAGGCCGTATTTTTCAGCGAGCTTTGCTGAATTCAGCGCACTCACGACCATGGCTTCCATCGTGACTTCGCGTGCGTCCTTGGGCTCAGACGAACGGGAGTTTTCGTCCATCATGCGGGTGAGTAGCGACTGGTCGAGTGATCCCCAATTCACCCCGATGCGCACCGGCTTTTGATTCTCAACCGCGACTTCAACCATTGTACGGAAGTTGGAATCATCTTTGCGCCCCACACTGACATTTCCCGGATTGATGCGATACTTCGCGAGTGCCCGAGCACAGGCGGGATATTTCTTCAGCAGGATGTGCCCGTTGTAATGGAAGTCGCCAATAATGGGAACGTCGATCCCACGCTTATCAAGCTGCTCCACAATGTGGGGCAGCGCAGATGCAGCTTCGTCGTTGTTCACCGTCACTCGAACCAGTTCTGATCCGGCGCGGGCAAGGGATGCGACCTGCTCGACGGTGGAAGCGATGTCGGCGGTATCGGTGTTGGTCATCGATTGCACCACAACCGGTGCATCCGAGCCCACGCGAGCATTGCCGATGGTGCAGGTGACGGATTTACGGCGTTGAATTGAGGCCATGTGGAAGCTACAGTTTAGCAGCTTAGGTGACTTACGGCAGCCTCTGTGCAATCGTCTTGGCGATGTCGTTGTAGATCACCATGGCAGCGAACAAGATCAGGAAGACAAATGCTGCCTGATAGATACGCTCCTTAATGGTGACGCTGATATCGCGGCCCATCAGGCTCTCGATGAATAGCAGCAGGATCACTCCGCCATCCATGATTGGGATCGGCAGCAGGTTGAAGATGCCCAGGTTCAGGCTGATGGCGGCACACAAGCCGAGAAGCGGCGTCCAGCCTTTCTCTTGGGCGGCAGCGCCAGTCTGTTGGGCAATGCCAATCGGCCCAGAGACCGTCTTCAGAGAGGCTTTATGCTGAACCAGTTTTCCAACTAACTGAAGCAGAATCACTGAATAACGTTTGTTGTCGGCAAGGGAATGGCTAAACGCCTCCGGCAGCGACAACTTAGTCACCGTGGTTTGGTAGAAATTTCTGAACCCCAGGCGGTAATGTTTTTCGGTAGCGCCGGGAGTATCCGCGAGAACCGGGACAACTGTGACATTGAGGGTACTGCCGGCTCGTTGAACCTCGAGCTGCAACGGCTTGTTCTTAGTTTGCTGAAGGCTCTCAATCATTGCCTGAATTGACGGCACCGGCTGGCCATCCACGGAGATGATCTTGTCTTGCGGCTTTAAACCTGCTTTGGCCGCGGGCATGCCGGGTTCCAGGTCGCCTATGATTACTGGCTCATCGGGCGACCACCCCGCCGAACCCGCTCCTGAGGAGGTCACCGCCACAGGAACAACCGAACCTTCAATGTTCTGATCTCCCCGCTGCACCGCGAAACTGAGGGGCTGGTTCGCGCTCAGCAACTGCTTGATTTCCACCTGCTCCCAGGTTGGATTCTTGACACCATCGATCTGGACGATACGGTCTCCGGGTTTAATCCCCTGTTTTTCAGCAGGAGAACCGTGTTCCACCCAGCCCACAACGGCAGGCTGGTCCATGTACGAAGCGTGCTCGTAGTGAACCATGTACACGGCGGTCAGTAGAACCACCGCCAGCAGAATGTTCATTACCGGGCCCGCAATTGCAATCAGGAAGCGGTGCCACCGAGGATGATTGAGGAACTCGCGAGGATCATCGGAGTGCTGATCCATCGGATTTTCGCCGCTCATCTTGACGTAGCCGCCAAAAGGAAGCGCGTTGATGCGGTAGTCGGTTTCGCCTCTGCGAAAGCCAAACAGTCGCTTGCCGAAGCCGATGGCGAACTGCTCCACCCGCACGCCCAGCAGCTTGGCCACGGCATAGTGGCCAAATTCGTGGATCAAGACCATAAAACCGATGACAATGACGAAATAAAAGGCTGAAATGAAAAATTGATTCATAAATATTGGTTAATTCTCTCGGGTCCCAACGCCGACGGGGGATTTTCCAGTTGCTCCCCGGGCAGCGATCTTGTCGCGGGCACTGGCTCTGGCCTTCTGGTCCACCGCCAGCACATCTTTAATAGATTCCAATTTGCCCACCGGCGTTTCAGAAACCACGTCTTCAATGAGTTTAGGGATCTCCTGAAACCGGATACTGCCCTCTAGAAACGCGGAAACCGCAACCTCGTCCGCGGCGTTCAGGGCAACTGTTTTGCCGCCTCCGGCGGTCGCAGCCTCATAGGCCAGGCGCAAACAAGGAAATTTTTCCACGTCGGGAGGGCAGAAATCGAGGTGCCGTAAGTCACTGAGACTAAAGTTCAGATCGGAAGTTATACGCTCTGGATAAGTTAGCGCATACAAAATCGGAAGGCGCATGTCCGTGACCGAAAGCTGAGCAAGAATGCTGCCATCAACAAATTCGACCAGCGAATGAATCGTGGACTGCGGATGAACAATCACCGAAACCTGCTCCGCCGGAATGTTGAACAATCGGCAGGCTTCTATCACCTCAAATCCCTTGTTCATCAGAGTCGCCGAGTCAATGGTGATCCGGTTCCCCATTTTCCACGTGGGGTGGTTCAAAGCCTGCTCCACTGTGATATCGGCAAATTTAGATTTCGGCGTATGTAGGAATGGGCCGCCGGAAGCAGTGAGCCAGATGCGCCGCACTTCCTCAATACGCCCCCCACGAAGGCATTGGTGGACGGCATTATGTTCGCTGTCGATCGGAAGCAGCGGTTTGCCCTGCCGGCGGGCCTCCGCGGTAATGAGCTCTCCGGCAGCGACCAGACATTCTTTATTGGCAAGCCCAACAGTTTTGCCCGCACGAACCGCCTCGTATGTAGCTTCAAGTCCTGCGACGCCGACGATCGCACTCACCACAAAATCGACTTCCGGGTGGGTAGCGATGTTGACGTTTCCGGCGGCGCCATGAGTGACTTCAATTTCGGTGATCCCGGCAGATTTCAGTCGCGATTTCAGGTTTTGGGCATGAGACTCGGCAGAAACCGAGATCACACGCGGACGCCAGCGCTGGGCCTGCTCAAACGCAAGCTCTAGGTTGCGTCCCGCGGCCAGCGTGACCACCTGAAATCGATCCGGAAACGATTCGACCACATTCAGGGTGCTGCGGCCGATGCTTCCCGTTGACCCCAAAATCGCGATGCGCTTCATGGATGTAGATATGGTACTAGAAACAGTGTTCGAGGCTTTCACTGGCAGAATTCAGACGCTAGAGCCTTGCTCCGCGGTGACCCCCGTAACCGCGTGACAGCCTTAGGGCAAGGCCCGCAGTAGATGCGATTTTATAATCGCGGCGTGGCCCAGCCATCCAAAGCCGGAGCGGCATTTCTGTTTCTCTTTGGCTTGCCGTTCTTTGGATTCGGGCTTTTTGCCGCATTCGCATTTCTCTCCTCTTCGCCTTCAGTCCACAAGAGCGGCGACCCGATTGCTGGAGCGGTTTTTGCATTGGTTTTCGCGCTAATTGGCGCCGGGTTGATGGTCGGAGCCGTTTATGGATATCGGCGGCTCAAACAGGATCAAGCGATCAAAGAAGCCAATCCGAACTCTCCCTGGCTGTGGCGGTCTGATTGGGTGACCAACAGAGCTTTAAGTAGAAACCGCAATTCCATCTTTGGCTGGTGGATCGGGACCGTCTTAGTGAGCATGATTGCTGTGCCGATCCTGACCACGAATCTTCCACCCTTGCTCCGGAATTCCGATCCGAAGGCGCTCATCCTAATTGGCTTTTGCCTATTTCCTTTGATTCTCCTGGCCGGAGCGCTGCGTGCCACTCTGCGTCGCGAATTTTACGGCAATACTTATTTCGAGTTCAGTTCGCTGCCGTTCTCCCCGGGCAAGCGTGCTGCCGGACAGATTCACCTTCGGCTGAACACGTCAGCCTCGCACGGCATAGACCTGCGGCTTTCCTGCATCCGCCGCATCGTGACCGGGTCAGGAAAAGAACAGAGCACGAACGAAATTGTGCTTTGGCAAGACCAGAAGAATGTGCCACAAACCGCATTAGCCGTAGTGCCGATTGGCACCGCGATTCCCGTGGACTTCGGTATTCCTCAGGATGCCTACGAAACCAACCACGACGAATCTCGGGACCAGTTGCTCTGGGTGTTGCACGCTCAAGCCGATGTCCCGGGCATTGACTATTCGGACGATTTTGAAATTCCTGTTTTTCGCTCGGGACCCAAGACCGCACAGGCGGAAAATCCGGGTGCAAACTTCAAATCCGGATTCGCCTCCTCGTTTAGTGGTTCCGCGGCGGCGGGCACGGCTCCGGCATTCGAATCGGATTCCAGCGAGGTGTCCGCACCGGTTAATCCGAAGGTCGTGGTCTCGACAACAAGCGATGGATCGACGGAATTCTACTTCCCTGCATTTCGCAACCGGAATCAGACATTTGGGTTGTTTTTGTTCACCTCGATTTGGACGGGTGTTGTCTATTTCCTTGCGCATTCGCGAGCGCCTTGGTTTTTTGCCCTCGTATTCGGTTTGTTCGATCTGCTTCTAATTTACGGCTGTTTTCAGAATGCATTCGGAATTACGCGGATTGTGGTCGGCAACGGGAAAATAACTTGTCTGCAGAAAATATTCGGCTCAGGCACAAGGCGCGAAATTCCATTCAGTGATGTTCAAGCGGTGGTCGCCGGCATGGGAATACAAAACACGAACGCGACCAATGGTTTTTATCGTGTGCGTGTGCAGACAAAAAGCGGTGGGAATTTCTCCCTCGTCGACAACATTGCCGATCGCCAGGAGGCGCGTTGGGTCGTCTCACAAATTGAGAAGCTCGCAGGGCTGAAAACGGACACGCATGTGGCTTTGCAAGATGCACTCGGTCACGATTACGCGCCCCCTCCGCAGCGCCAAACTTCCGGAGCGACAGTCACACAGAGCGTCCGCCGTCCAAATAAAGTAGCGCTGCTGATTGGCTTATCGACGTTCGGCATGTGGACCGCCTTTGTTGTCTACAAAATGGTTGGCGTTCAACCCTCGGTGCCTCGACAGGGCAACTCGGCTAGAGCCAAAGCTAGCGGGCGACAAAGTCTCCCTCGTGTGCACTACACCCCGCTCACCGATGATGATGTGCAGCGGCTGCAGCAGTTGCCTCCGCAGGAGCAAGCGGAGGAACTTCTTGACCGCGCAATTGGCCATGACCAGCGCGCGCTCGAGTTGTTCGAGCAGAATATCGGGTCACCAGATTGGCTCGGAAGGATCAAGCTGACCGACCGCATGAAAGAACTCGAAAGGCGCTCAGAGTATTCCACCGATCTGCGAGTTCGCTATGCGAACGCCGATTTGAACTTATCCATGGATGGATGGGCCAAGACTGATGAAGCGGCCGAGCAACTGATCGAGCGCGCTCGTGCTGATGCCCATTACCGCGCGGCTGCGGCTTACTTTATGGGAATGCTGGCTGGCCGCGGCGTTGCTTACGATCGGCTCTATCCGGTATTGCTCGATTATGCGAAGCATGATCCCGATGCAACCGTGCGCGTGTGGGCAGTCGAAGGGATGCGTTATTTAGGGACCGATGAAGCCCTTGATCAACTCTTCGACTCGTTTGTAAGCGATCCTTCGAATCAGGTCCGCGACCGCGCAGGCTGCAACGTTTCCGATTGCGGCAACTTCAAACGCACGCAGCGAATGCGTATGGTTAGCAAGTTCATTTCGTTGGCGGCGGACCCGAGCACTTCGTCGCAGATGCGCAACTGGAGTTTCTTGGCGCTGCGCGAAATCACCGATGAGAATCTTCCGAATGACGTTTCAGCCTGGCAGACCTGGAACGACGAACATGGTGCTGAAAAGCTTGCGCAGTTCGAGCAGGCCGACTGGTGGCAAGTTCGCGGCGACGAGTAAGGGCATAAGCATTCGTCCGTCCTTCACACCGCAAAACTCCGTCGCGGAATCCAGGTACTTAGGAGTGCGTGGCGAACCCTTTTCGCCGTTGTTCGCTGTAGCGGGACAGAGCGTCGCTGATCACCGGGTAAGCCTCGCCGGCTGGACGGATTTGGTCCACCTCAACCGCTTTGCCTTCAAGTTGCTTGTAGTCCTGGAAGAAGCGGCGCAGCATTAGCAGTCGGTGAGGCGGCATCTGAGCAGCTTCGGTGTAACTGTTGAACTCAGGATCTTTGGTGGCGACAGCGACGATCTTGTGGTCTTTTTTCCCCGAGTCGATCATGGTCATCAGACCAATAGTCCGCGCATAAATCATGGTGAGCGGAACCACTGCCTCCTGGCACAACACCAGCACATCCAGAGGGTCGTCGTCTTCGGCGAGCGTTTGCGGAATGAAGCCATAGTTCGCCGGATAATACACCGCCGAATAAAGCACGCGATCCAGCTTGATCAGACCACTATCTTTATCGAGTTCGTACTTCACGCTCGATCCGAACGGAATCTCAATGATGCTGTTGAACTCCTGTGGCAGCTTCCTGCCGGGAGTTACATCATGCCAGGGGTGGAGCATACGATTCATTGTAGCGGAACCCCAAGCTTGACCGTGTTTTAAGGGGCGAGTAGAGTTTTATTAATGTCCCCGCAAACTGCTAAGTTCCTGAAGTTTGGCGGCGCCATGGTGATAATCCTGCTGGCGCTCGGATACCTTGCGTTTACCGGGGTGCAGGAGAGCAAGAGTTACTACGTCACCATCAAAGAATTGCGCGGCATGCGCGACGGCGCTTACTCGAAGCGCCTGCGGGTTGCAGGGAATGTCCGGCCAGGTTCAATCAAGCGCAGCGGAACAAATGTGAACTTCACGCTTGTCGAGAGTGACCAGATTCTGAACGTGGTCTACAACGGGACCGAACCACCACCCGACACGTTCAAGGACAATGCTCAAGCCCTGGCGGAGGGCAAGTTCGGGCGCGATGGTGTCTTCTACGCAAAGCAGATACAAGCCAAATGCGCATCGAAGTATGCGCCGCAACAGCAGACAACTCCTAATATGACTGCTGTCCCGCCTGCTACGGCTCCCGCAAACAACTCATCACAGATGTAGTGTCTCGGCGCGTGCTCAGAGTTCACAGCCTGCTTTTTGCCTCTCCTAATCTCCGTTAATAGACCTCCGCAAGTGCTATAACAGTGCTTCTGATTCATGGCCGAAATTCAACTCAATGACTACGCGGTCACCGCAGACGGTGTGGTCAAGCAATTCGGGCGTTTCGCCGCGCTCCGCGGAGTCACTGCCCACTTCGCAGCTGGGAAGTTGTATGTAATCCTCGGCGACAACGGTGCAGGGAAAAGCACTCTGTTGCGAACAATTGCGGGACTGGCGCAGCCCACGCGCGGCACAATTTCGGTTCTGGGTACCACCAGTATAAAAAACCTGCGCGCTCAAATCGGCTACATGGCCCACCCCTCATTGCTTTATGACGAAATGAGCGGGATAGAAAACCTTCGCTATTTCGCCGGACTGTACGGTGTGCCAGAAGCAAGGTGCCGCGAGGCAATCGAGGCGGTGAATCTGGATCCCGATCTCGAGCGGCTCGTAGGTCAGTACTCGCAGGGAATGCGACAGAGAATGTCACTGGCGCGGGCCATTCTGAACGATCCCAAATTGTTGCTGCTTGACGAGCCTTTCTCGAATGTCGATTTCCGTTCCGCTCACGAAATGGCGGCGCTGTTGGCGAAGATACGCGACCGTCGGGAAACTTTATTCGTGGTGACTCATCAGCCGGGGCTGCTTCAGTCAATTGCAGATGAATTCGTTTACATGGAGGCCGGGAAAATTACCGATCGTAGTTCGAAGCTCCGGACGACCGAACAATGAGCTTTCTCGAAATCACGCGAGCGACACTCGCCAAAGACATTCGCCTGGAGTGGCGCTCGAAGGACGCGATCAATGCCATGCTGTTTTTCGCGTTGCTAGTAGTCGTGATCTTCAGTTTCGCTTTTGATCCGACGGCGGAGGAATCGCGGAGGATCGCAGGCGGGTTGATCTGGGTGGCATTTTTGTTCGCGGCGGTGGTTGCTTTGAATCAGACCTGGGCACGAGAGCTGCGCAACCAGGTGCTCGATGCATATCGGGTATCGCCCGCGCCCGCGAATCCGTTATTTCTGGCGAAAGCGTTTGGGAATTTTATTTTCGTAAGCGTGCTCGAAGCGGTCATGACACCGTTGTTCGTCGCGTTCTATAAACTGCGGGTTCTCGGCCCAGCTTGGGAGCTCATTCCCATCGCGCTGCTAGGGACGTGGGCACTGGTAATCAACGGCACGTTTTTCGCCGCAATTTCTTTGCGGACCCGGAGCCGCGAGATCATGCTGCCTCTGCTCTTGTTTCCCATTTCCATCCCAGCTCTTTTAGGAATGGTGAATGCGACCACGGCAGTTCTGACCGGAGAAGAATCTGCACGGTTTTGGATCGCGCTGCTTATGGCGTATGATGTCGTCTTCACCACAGCATCTCTGCTGATGTTTGAGTTGGTTCTCGAAGCAGAATGAAGCGCGGCTTTACACTACTGGCCCTTGTCACTGCGCTCTTGCTCAGTTTTGCGCTCTATGAGGCGCTAATTGCCGCACCCACCGAGCAGACGATGGGCAATGTGCAACGCATCTTTTATTACCACGTGCCGTCCGCATGGACCGCGTTCGTCCTGTTTCTCATCAATTTTGTTTCCTCTATTGTTTACCTCATTCGTCGTAACCCGAAGGCCGACATACTCGCGCTGGTCAGCGCTGAGGTGGGAGTGGTCTTCTGCACGGTTGTCATTGTCACCGGTCCCATCTGGGCGAGGCCGGTGTGGGGAATTTGGTGGGCCCCCGGCGATATTCGCCTGACCACGACGCTTGTTCTGTGGCTGATCTACATTAGCTATCTCGTTCTTCGCCGATTTTCGACTAGCGGAAGAACTCCCGTGATCGCCGCGGTCGTCGCCATCTTTGGCGCGCTGGATGTGCCCCTGGTTTATTTTTCAATTTGGTTCTTCCGCACTCAGCATCCGTCCCCTGTAATCGGCGGCGGGGGCTCACTCGATCCGCGGATGGCGCGCGTGCTGCTGATCAACTGGGCGGCATTTATGTGCCTGGCTTGGCTGCTCTCCTGGACGCGCTACGAACTGGAAGTTGCCAAGCGCCAGGTCGAAGAAGCGCAGGCGCTCGAATCGCTGCTGGAGGGCTCGCGATGAAGTCGATGAATTATCTCTATGCCGCGTATATCGCGACCTGGGTCATTCATGGGACGTATCTAATGATTCTCGCCCGCCAATATTCGCGAGTGCGCAAGGAGATGGAAAGTCTCCGCAAGTAAGCAGTCAGCAATCGGCATTCAGAGTTCACTTTCTTCCCCGTCGGCATCTCTGGATGAATTCCCCCGCATCAGACATGAAGAACCGCAAATCCACAATTCCGGATTCTAGGGGGCAAAACTTGACAGCCTATCCGTCAGATGTTTAAGTAATTACTTACTTTAAGCCATTCAGGTAGCGGGTGCGCAGGCCGGCAGGACAGCCAAACCGAATCCCTAACCAGGCATGCATCTCACCCGTTGGAGTGATCGCGCCTCAGGCGTTTTTCTCCCATACTTTCTCCATGAACCGGAACTCGGAGGGTTTTGATGGTTAATCGCAATGGGGTTGGGCCAGCTTTTGCGCGGGCACGCGGCCTGGTTTTGCTGGCTCTCTTGATCCTCGGTGCCGTTCTGCTGTTCAAGTACGACGTCTCAGCGCCACATTCCTCGCTTTTGCGGCCTTCGTCTTCCGCCCGGCTTCAGGCTTCGCTTGCTCGGCTTCCTATGAGTTTTGAGCCCAACCAGGGCCAGACCGATACCCGAGTGAAGTTCATGGCCCGCGGAAACGGATATGGCCTGTATCTAATGTCGTCGGAGGCGGTGCTAACTCTTCCGCAACGTTCGCCAACTGGTTTGCAACAAGCCGCGGTGGAAATGCAGCTTGCCGGTGCGAACCAGCAGTCGGAGATGGTTGGTACCGAACAGCTCGCCGGGCATAGCAACTATTTCATCGGGAATGATTCTTCGCGCTGGCTTCGGAATATCCCTCAATTCGGACGCGTTCAGTACCGCGGGGTTTATCCCGGCATCAATCTTTCTTTTTACGGAAACCAAAACCGGCTGGAGTATGACTTCGAAGTTTCTCCGGGCAGCGACGCACAACAGATCGAGCTGAATTTCAAAGGCGCTACGAATGTTTCCGTCGTCGGTAATGGGGATCTCGTGCTTGGGCTAGAAGGCCGTGAACTACGCTTTCAATCTCCGCATATTTATCAGAAGTCGTCCGCTGGAGTGCAGACCGTAGCGGGTTCGTTCGTGCTGCGCGGCAAGAACAGCGCCGGCTTCGAAGTCGGTCCTTATGACCGCAGCCGGACGCTTGTGATCGATCCAGTGCTCGCGTTTTCCAGTTATCTGGGCGGGACGGGCAACGAGAGCTGCACAGCGATCACTGGCGCAACCGCCGGATTTGTTCCGCATTGCCCGGCAATTACCGTTGACTCCGGCGGCAGAATTTATGTGGCTGGAGCAACCACGTCGACCGGGACCTTCAGCGGAGTTACCCCAAACATAACTAACACCACGGGGGGAACTCAAAACGTTTTCATTTCGCGCATCAGCCTAAGTAGCTCAGCAGGCGTCACGACTTCGAGCCTGGATTACGTGACCTACCTCGGTGGCTCAACTGGGGCGACTCCGGTAGTCCAGTATCCCACCGGCATTGGGGTGGACAGTGGATTCAATGTGTACGTTGCCGGAACCACGAATGCGTCCAATTACCCGACGACCCCATCGGCTTACCAAACCGTGACGGCTTCACTCGGGAATAATCATGCTTTCGTTTCTAAAATTGACCCGACGGGATCGTTCAACCTCTATTCAACCTATCTTTCGGGTGGCGGAGTGGATACGGCTTCTAACATGGCGCTCGACAGTCAGGGCCGCGTGTACGTCATTGGAACCACGACATCCTCCAATTTACAAACGACGATAGGTGCCCTCCAGTCGGCTCCCAATGCGACCAACCAATTTTTCTTCGGCAAGATCAATCCCGCGCTGAATACGGTAAACAGCCTGCAGTACTTGACCTATATCGGAGGCGGCACTCCCGCGAACGGCGTTGTGGTCGGCGGCGCGGTGGCTGTGGACGCTAGCTTTAATGTTTATTTGGCCGGTGGAACAAACTTTACCGACATGGGAACTCCCCCCAATCCGTGGATTGTGAACCCGTACCAAGCCGGAGCCCAGGGTAATCTCGACGTCTGGGCTGCCAAGCTAAACGCGCCTTCCGCGAATATCCAGCAATACACGCTGGCATACGGAACGTACTTCGGAGGAAGCGGCAATGATGTTGCCTATGGCGTAGCCAGTGACGGCACCGATACTTACATCACCGGCTCGACCACTTCGACTAACATCACGGTGCCAACCACAACATTGCCTTTCCAGACGGCGAATGGTCTTGGTGCAAGCGACGCCTTCGTCGCGAAATTCGGAGTTCCCGCCGTTTCTGGCACTACGCAAGGAACGGTGCCGCTCGACTATTTCAGTTATCTCGGCGGAACAGCGCAAGATGTCGGTCTGGGAATTGCCGCCGATACACTAGGGAATGCCTACGTCACCGGGCTCACGGCTGGCAGCTTTCACATAACGCCGGATGCGTTTCAGGGCAACTATGGCGGAGGAGCTTTCGATGCTTTTGTTGCACGTCTGAATACTACTGGCACAACGACGACGACGAACACTAGCACATCGAGTTATCTGGGCGGATCAGGGACAGATATCGGCACCAGCATAGCCCTGGACTCGTCGCTTAACACATATATCGCTGGCGAAACTTCGGGAACCTTCCCGACAAAGTTTCCTCTATCGGGTGGAGGGGCCCTTCTCGGTGCGACGGATGCCTTCGTTGCTCAACTTGGGCCGAACACTTCGCAACTCACCATGCCAAAGCCAACCTCGGTGGATGCGCTTCCGGCTTGTAATGCGGCCAATCCAACCGTAAGCCCGTCGCCGGTAGGAGTCGGGAGCCCGGTCACGTTTACCTATTACATCTACAACCAGGGAGATCCTGTTTCGAACGTCGTATTTATTGATTCGCTCGGCCTTAATTCTGGATCTACTTCTGCCAGCAGCAGCCAAGGGACCTGCGGCAGCGCAGTCACGACTGGAACGCTGACTTGCATTCTGGGCACGGTGAATAGCTCGACTACTACCACGACGCCAACCACTTGTGCCACCAGTACCAAGAGCGTGAACTTTGCCGCCAAGGTGACGGTCACGGTTAATGCGCCCACTACGGTTCTGCAGGGGCAGGGTTCGGTCGGCAACACGGCCGTGCTCAGCTTTCCTGGAGGCATTACGCCGTCCGTGGGTGGCACGGCCACGGTGAACGATTACTCCGTGACAGCAAGCCTTGCAAGCTCGAGCAACTCCATTCCTTCCGGAGGTCAGGTCAATTACTCGGTTACTGTGACTCCAACTGGATCTGGATCTGTGATTGGCTTCCCAGAGTCGGTGTCGCTCTCCTGCGGGGTAGGGTTGCCGGCGGGGTCACAATGTCTGTTCGCTCCGCCTCTGGGTGCAAGTATTCCGACAATGAGCAATGGCCCTCAAAGCCGGACACTGGCCGTCACGACAACTGCAAGGGTCACAACTACCGCCAACTTGTTTCGGCGTGGAGCTGCGTATGCCATCTGGCTACCCATTCTGGGCGTGGGCTTGATGGGCGCGGGCGTTTCGCGCAAGCGGCGAATGCTGTTGGGAACTTTCTTTGCCCTAGTGCTGGGGATGGCCTTGTTGCAGGCTGGGTGCAGCTCAAAGTCGACCACAACCACAACCACCGGCACACCGGCAGGAACTTATACGGTGACGGTGAATGCCACATCCGGCTCGGCGACCAGAACCACGACAGTCCAGTTCACAGTGCAATAGGGAAAAATTTTCGAAGCTCAGGCACGGGATAAGTTGAGAATTCATCCAATCATATTTGCTTGTCCCATTTTTGACCGGCTGTAACCCGCGATTATTTAGACGTCTTCAAAACCGCTGTGCTGCGCTCGTCGCTGGCGATGATCCTGTAAAACTTCTTCAGCTCATCGGCTTTACTAACCGGGACGCTCAAGTCTTTCACCTCGAAGGTACGCGTATATCCGATAACGTTGCCCTTAACCTCTGTTTTTGAGTGGTAGCTGGCGAATCCGAAATCAGCATCCACGGGCGGAGGCAAATCATCTACTTCGTAACCGGGGGGCAACGTAATCTGAAACGTGTCCGTGTCCTGTACTGGTCCCTCAAACTCAATTGGGAACTGCCGCGGCTCGGTGGTTTCCATGATGCCTTCGGACTTTACCCCGATCACTCGTGGGCGTACCAGGAGCAAGTCACCGGCGTTCTTCGCATAATTAAGGGCTTCAAACGAATAATTGAATCCGAAAGGCTGATCGGTATGCTGCAGGTTGACAATGGAGGCTTTTGTAATCCGAAAACTCGAAAGCGAACCCGCCAGAAGAGTCTCGATCGGTTTTATTCTGTCGGCACTGTTAGTGGTATGTAGCAGTCGCGAACGTTCGGACCAGGCCCTATCGCCCATGCGCATCTCGCTGATGTTACCCGTCAATTTTCCAGTCGCGTCCAGAGTCAGATTCCCGGTACGGCGGATTGTATTCATTGCCACAGGTAACCTGGGCAATTCCACCAGCTCGCCACCATTCGGGGTGACCAGCAGCCCGTAATTTTCTTGTAAATACCCCCCAATTTGACCGAACGGGGTTAGTTCGTTGGTTGGATCGAAAAACAGCAGTTTGCCCAGTTTCGTGTGGTCTACCGTTGCTACCAGCGAGGAATCCGATAATCCAGCCGGTAGTTTGATCGCAGTAATCTCATGGTCAAAGCCTCTATAAGCGGGCGTCTCTGATGTAATCGCGCCCCTCTGCGTGTAGATCGCTACTCGAAAGGACTCAATCCCGATCTCATGCAACATTGAGCGGAACAGGTTCGTCTTATCCTTGCAGTCGCCATAACGGTGGTCGAAAATGTCGGACGCCGTATGAGGTTGCCATCCCCCGATGCCTAGCTGAATCGATACATAGCGGATATTGTGTTGCACGAAGTCGGCCAGCGCTTTCATCTTCTCCACAGAGGTAGAAGCCGAAGCTGTCAATTCGGCAACCTTCTGCTTGATTCCTTCCGATGCGTTCAGGCGACCCGCCTCTAGATTCCAATACCAGGTCCCCCTCTGCTGCCAATTGCTGAACACCCTATCTCGCATGCCATCAGCCGGGAAGAATGAAATAATCATCTGTCCGCAAATTCCTCGTACAGGCGGCATGCCCTGTTCCTCGCGGATTCCTTTTACATCGGTAACCGTCCATGCCCATCCGTTTCCGGACTTAAGAGGCTGAATCTCCGTATGGTTCAACCAATATGCTTTATATTCCCAACCAGGAGGAAGCTGAAGGGAGTAATGGCTCTCCCGAGTCGGGCTTTGCTCTTGGAATAGCCACTCGTCTTCAAGAACCAAAGGCTGCTCTTCGACTTCATATTCGTAACCGACGATATTGCCAACTTCAGCAGCGGGGATCTGAATAACCTTAACTCTCAGGTCTGAGATCAATTCGCTGCCATCAACCATGGGAAGAGAGATCTCCAATGCTTCCTTGTCTTTCACTTCATAATCCTTGCCTAGCACCGGAATGGACCAGCCATGCAAGCCATTGATCTTCTGGCCCGGAGATCTAAAGGGGATCCTAACAATCCCGTACTCGCGCCCGTCCGGCCGGAGAATCTTGTAGGCACGCCGCTCCACAGTCTTGATCTTGTCTGCCGATTGGACAACTACATTTGTCTCCGAGAACAGGAGCACAGCGTCGGTCTTCTCATCATGGGCTGGTAGCGGCGCGTTTACGACAGCATGCATCCACTGCGGCGCGTCACCCGCGGTTGCGAAGGGCGAGAGTCCCAATATTATTGAGCATCCGAGCAAAGTTCCCGCTACGATTCTGCTAATTGCTCGCTCTTGCCCCAATTGGTTGCAATACAACTTGTTCTTCATCGCCGGTCCTCACCAACTGAAAGAAGTTCCGTAGTGCGGGATATATTTGGAATCGAGCAACGTAAGATCAACGCTCAATTGCCGGTTCAAATGCACCGTACTCTTGTCGCTCTCTGCCTTTAGTACATACCGGACAACTTTCGAGTCTTTGTCTAGTGCGGCAGGAAGGCTGCTCACTTGCCATCCGAGAGGTAAGCTGATGCTTACATCGTCTACTTTTTCGGATGGAAACTGAAAATAAATCGGGTGGACTCGCTGCTCATGTTCGAAGACATTCTTTTCGGTTGCGCTGAAGATTCCTACCGGTAGTAGAGCCCTCCGTCCTGCACCCGACACCCAGCCGGGAATTTTCAGCTTATATTCGGCAGTCAAGGACGGCGCAGAGCTGCTCCACTCTGGTTTGTTCGTCAGCCCCACTTCGATCGCCGCCGGTACGTACTCCTTGGCCTCATCTTCAAGAAACTTCTTGCGATCGGCTTCATCTTCGTTGCGCTCTTGCAGTCTTCGTTGCATGGCTTCGAGGCCGGTAAATGTGACGGCGAGCGTGCCCTCAAGATCGCCGGTCTCAGAGAGTGTTAATTTTGCGGTGCGGGCAATTTGTGAGGCGGAGCTTTCAGGCACTGGAGTGCGAATCCAAGTGCCGCCATCCTTGTCCAGACGCAGCCCCTGGACCCCTGTCTCTGACCACATCAACATTCCGAAGGGAGTGAAGGGCGCGCCCGGATCGCAAAAGATATCCTTGCCGTTCAATTTGATGAGGGCGACATTTTGAATTAAGCTTGTGCGGATCCATCAGATTTGGGTTGAAGAAATATTTGCTGCGTTCCGACACTCTCACCTCGGACGCGTCAAATCCCGCAGCCCGAGCCAGGCCCAAAAACAGCCGCGTGATGTCGACGCCGTCCCCATACCCTCTTTTCCAGAGATCCTCGACATTCTCCGGTTCCTTCTCCTTCTCGCGCTTTTGTTCCTGTTCGGTCTTTCGTACTTCGAATGAGGTATTACGAAGTTGCTGCACCCGTGCATAGATTTTTTGCAGTTTCAATTCAGGCGCATCGCCAGGTGAGACAATCTGCGCAACCGCTGCCTCCATTGCCTTTCGTTTGCCTACAAAACCTTCCACCGCACCGTTGAATTTCTTGCCGCGGTTCTTCCAGAATTGGGCTGCATCTTTTTCCGCTAAGTCTTCGGAATAAGTGAAATCTACTCGCGACTTCAGCTCGTCCTCAGGAGGCATATAGTCTTCCGTCTGGAAAGCAGGGATGTTGTTCGCTTCCAGCCGGATTATGTGATCGGGACCTTCTTTGGGAGGTTCTGTCCCGACCGGCAATCGCTCCCAGCTCCAGCGAACGTGGATCGGGCTGTAATCACTGGTATATGGTTTTAGAGAGAACTTTGCGTGTTTTGTGAACATCTCGTCGCTGAGGATCCAGTGCGAGTCGTAAACAAAATTTTCACTTAAATCGAGCGTGTAGTAATACTCGATGACGCAGCCCACTTCAACATTTGGGAGAGTAAATGTCTTGGCCATATATTTCAGGCCCTTGGCTTTGGCGATCGACTTATTAAAAGCCTTTCCTTCGAAATTTATGATCGATCCATCGGGGCGCACCGTCCGGGCGTGGACGTTGACAATGTTGTTCCCATTCTCTTTGAAGAACGGAATTTCTATATCCGCGTACTTGCGGCCTTCTTCTTTCAGTATCTTGATGCGGTAATAGTCGTTCTCATGCCCAGTGTAGCCGCGATCATCACGCTCCACCTCGCGGTGCAAAATAATGGCGGGAGCTCCGGGAGCGAGCGTCTCCGCCGACATTTTGAGCTCGTCGGGGGAAACCGGCTGAAATCCTACAGCTCTCACCGGGGCCGGGTGCAAAACGATAAGCACGGTGAGTAGGGCGAAACAAGGAAGCGGAGTGCGCAATCGGCGAAAAACCACGGCAAACCTCCGAGGAATCCGTTGCTGGCCACACATCCAGCTACTTACGCGGGGAAGGAGACGAAGATAGTACGGAGTTGGCTGCTCGTCAATAGGTGGGACGCATTATAAGGTGTCGAAGTCGATATACCGGTTTTGATAAATGCCTTCGGGCGGACGTTAAGTTCGCTACACCAGTCTTAGTCAGCAGCCACCTGGCTCTTGGCCGGCTCAGGTGGGCGGCGAGCGCGATTGGGGGGCAGGCCGGCGTCGCGGATTTTGTACAGCAGTGCCCGGTAGCTAATATTCAGCGTCTTGGCCGCTTGCTTGCGGTTCCAATGGTGATTGTGCAGCACCTTGAGGATGATCTTGCGCTCCAGCGCTCGCGTGGCCTGGCGGGTGAGCTTTTTCAGCGAAATGGGGCCGTCGAAATTAATGTCCGAGGCGATCAAATCGTTCTCGCGTGGCTGCAAGTCGTTGCTGATGACATCTTCGCTGCCCAGAATTACATACCGCTTCACTAGGTTTTCGAGCTCACGGATGTTTCCTGGCCAGTGGTACCTCTGCAATATCTCCTTCAATTCCGGAGAAAGCGGCCGTGCCTTGCAGTTGTACTTGCGGTTGTAATACTCGAGGAAGTAGCTCACCAGGCCCTCTATATCGCCCCGGCGCTCGCGAAGAGGAGGCATAAACAGATTTACGACGTTAATTCGATAATAGAGATCCTGGCGGAAGTTGCCGTTCTCAATTTCATCTTCGAGCTTGCGGTTGGTGGCGCAAACGACTCTTACTTCCACTTTCTTGTCTGCTTGGGCGCCGATTCGGCAGAACTGACCATCCTGCAAAAGTTGCAAGAGCTTCGATTGCAGAGACATGTCTAGCTCAGAGATTTCATCAAGAAAAAGTGTGCCGCGGTGGGCCATCTCCACACGGCCGGGCTTGGAGCCGTACGCCCCGGTGAAGGCGCCGCGCTCATACCCGAAGAGTTCGCTTTCCAGCAAGGTGCCGGGAATCGCGGGACAGTTCACTTTTACAAATGGTCCAGACCGCCACGGGGAACGGGAATGCACCAAGCGGGCAATGATGTCCTTGCCAGTGCCGCTTTCACCATGAATCAGAACCGGAACATTGGCCGAGGCCACTTTGTCGAGACGGGAGCGGAGGGCTTGCATGACCTCAGATTGGCCAAACACTACGGCCTCGGGAGGAATTTCGCCCAAAGCTTGCGCTAGTGAACTGACAGAATTTGTCATTGTGCTCGACATATACGTTGCCACCTCTATTACCCACAATGAAGTGTGCACCCCATCCACCAAACCTTGAAGTAATTTGATCGAAGTTGGTAACTAAGGCGTAACTGGCTTAAATTTATGAGCTTACCTGAGAGGACCGCATAGGCGTTGCAGCGACAAGCCCAGAGCAAAAGCGGTCAGAACTACCCGTGGACGGTAGGAAAAACTTTTCACACGGAAGAAGCAACTTTCCGTCTAGGTGAAGTTCTCAGGATTTCGGAAGGTAGAAGAGGTTGGACGAACTTGAGGCCGACGAGGTTGTAGCCATCGGCATGAGTTACACGAACGATTTTCGCGCGTAAATTGCGTGAATTCTTGCGGACCGGGGCTGAGGACGGTAAAGGAGCGCTAGGGATTTCCAACGAAACCTGCGCTACTGGCCGCAAAGCACCATGCATCGCTACCAATGCTCCACCGGCGGAAATATTCAGCGCGGTGGCAAACTCCAGGACGTCCTTGCCCTTGGGATCTCGGCTTCGGACAAATAGGGGTATAGGCAGCGGCAGTCGCGTCCAGGCGCGGCGCTCAGTTTCCACTTTAGAACGATCCAAAAAGTGTACCCCTTTCGACCGGAATTGCCTGTCCTGTCGCACCTTGCGTGCCAAACAAACAGGAGTTGAGCCAATGGTCACGGTTGCGCGGCCTCGTATTTCCGCGATTTCCCTGTAGAACAGGCTCTTTTGCCGTGCGTTGCAGGCTCGTTACCCATTTTGAATGGGCATGCCCCGCTTTTTTTCGAGGTAGATTTTGGAAAGACTTTACCGAAACTGGCTAATCTTTTGCATTTTTCGTTGACACTCAGCCGCTTTGTACCCTAGCATTCTTAATACGGCGATCAGTCTCCGCCAGCTTGGTTGCCTGCCCTCCCTCACGTGATTACTCCATGCCCCAATTGTCTTCAATGCCTCAGGAAGTATCCGCCCCGGCAAAAGAAAGCCCTTCTCGTTCTGGTGATGTTCCAATTCCCGCTGCTGAGCCATCGCGCGAATTCTCACAACTACAAGAGCGGTATCTCCGGACCACCAACGCGCTAGCCTCAGCCGCGCACGACCTGAAGACCCCCCTGTCGATTCTGAACGGGTATGTCGAATTGTTGCAAAGCGAGAAGCTAGGGAGCTTGAACGAGCGCCAACGCGAAGTGCTTCGTGACATGCAATCCAACGGACAACGCTTACAGCGATATATACAGGATTTTCTGAGTTTCAGCGTGCTTGAAACCGGCGAGCTCAAAATGAAGTTTGAGCCGGGAAACATTAATGCCTGCCTTTCCGAAGTTTGCCGTCTTTGGTCTCCGAGATTTCAGGAGAAGGGCTTGGCAATGTATTTTCTGGCCAACGAGAAAGTGCAGGAGTTTCCCTTCGACGCGCCGAAAGTCGAAAGAGTTATATCGAATCTCTTGGAGAACGCATCCAAGTTCACGCCGTCAGGAGGCACGGTTTGGCTTCATGCCGAACCTTATATGTGGGAACGGCGCTCAATTGCAAAGCCCGCCAATCAGGAGCGCCGTCGCCGTCCATTGACGGCGCCGAACTCGGTCAAGATCAGTGTTTCGGACACCGGTCCCGGAATTCCTCCGGAATATCATTTGGAAATTTTTGACGACTTCTTCCGTTTGCCAACCAACGAGAAAACGGCGGGCATGGGTTTGGGCCTGGCCATAGCGCGACGTTTGGTGTTAGGCATGGCCGGCAAAATCTGGGTGGAAAGCGAGTCTGGGGCTGGATGTAAGTTTTCTTTCATTGTTCCAATGAACCCGGCGTCAGAGCTCGAAGGAAAAAGATAATGAGTGACAAGTCTAAAATCTTGTTAGTGGATGACGAACCCGGAATGCAGCGCTACATCAAGACGCTGCTGGAGATTGACGACCACCACGTGGAAACCGCTTCGACCGGCGAGCAAGCGCTTGATCTTCTGCGGAAGGGCATGGAACCGAACCTGGTGTTGCTCGATCTGCTTATGCCGGGCATCGATGGTCTGGAGACCCTGGAAGGTCTTCGCAAGCTTCAACCCAATATCAAAGTCGTCATGCTCTCGTGCGTGAACGACACCAAGAAAGTCGTTCAGGCAATTCGACTCGGCGCAGTTGACTACATTACTAAGCCCTTCCAGAAAGCGGAGCTAGACGCAGTTATTGACCAGTGTCTGGGTACAAATCAGCAAAATTATACCGGTGAGGTTGAAGACTTAGGCGACGAGACCTTCTTCGTTGCCGCTTGTGCCAATATGCGCAAGTTGCGGTCGCAGGCTGCGCTGGTGGCGAACGTCGACATCCCGGTGTTGATGCTAGGTGAAAGCGGTACAGGCAAGGAAGTCATGGCACGGCTGATCCATAAGCTTTCCCCGCGGGCGCACCGCGTGTTCTTGAAGGTCAATTGCGCCGCAGTTCCGGCGGACCTGCTTGAAAGTGAGTTGTTCGGATATGAGCAGGGTGCTTTCACCGGCGCAACTCACGCAAAACCTGGGAAATTCGAGTTGAGCAATAAGGGGACGATTCTGCTTGATGAAATCGGGGAGATGCCTCCGTCCCTTCAGGCCAAACTGCTTCACGTTCTACAAGATCAGCAATTCTCCCGCTTAGGCAGCCGATCGGTAATTAAGGTGGACGTGCGGATACTGGCTGCGACGAACATTAACATCCCGGAAGCGCTCGCCTCGAAGCGTTTGCGTGAAGACTTGTATTACCGGCTGAACGCCTTCACCCTACAAATTCCGCCCCTGCGGGAGCGCAAAGAAGAAATTCCGATCCTGCTGAAGCACTTCATGACCCAGTTGTCAGAGCAGTACGCCCGAGCGCCGCTGCCCTACTCCGCTGAGATGTTGGCGGCTTGCGCCAATTACTCATGGCCGGGAAACTTGCGTGAGCTGGGTAATTTCGTCAAGCGGTATTTGGTGCTCGGCGACGAAAAGCTTGCCATCAATGAGTTGAAGCCACGGACCGACGGCACTGGGGCAGAGTTCGAACCCGGCGCTGCGCGCAACGGAGCTGAACCTGTGGGCGGACTGAAGTCGCTGGCCCGTAGCGCCAAAGACGGCGCCGAAGCCGAAGCCATCTCCAAAGCCTTAGACGAGACCAATTGGAACCGCAAACAGGCAGCGGTATTGTTGCAGATCAGCTACAAAGCTCTTCTGTATAAAATTCGTCAATACGGCATCGCCCGCAACAAAAACACTCACAAACTCTCCGCTGGCGCCTAAGTATCCCTGGAATTGCAGGCGCGCATCTCATTCAGTGGTGGTCCTAAAGACTGAAGACAGGGTTCTTACAATCCCGCACATTAGGGAAAAATTTATCGCGGCGAAGGTTTCTTTCCGATTAAAATGCAGTTTGCGGTCGTCCGCCTATGGAGTCGTCCAGAAAGGTCTCCACTTTGTACCCGCTTAGCCCGGAAACCCGGGGTGTAAGCGATCTCTCTTTGCGTCGCCGGCTGCCACGGGTCCTGGTCGTAGACGATAACCCCAATACAATGAACCTGATGCGAGACCTCTTGGGGGCTCGCGGATACGATGTTGTTGCGGTTCCTGATGCGGCCCAAGCCGAAGCGGAGATCTTTCAACACCCTCCCGATCTGGTTCTGTCGGACGTGATTATGCCCGGGAAGTCAGGTTACGAGCTTTGTCACGAGCTGAAGGAGAACCCTGCGACCCGCCTGATCCCGTTTGTGCTCATTACGGGACTCGCGGAGCGGGAAGACCGGGTTCGGGGAATCGAAGCGGGGGCGGACGATTTCCTCAGTAAGCCGATCTTTCCCGAGGAGCTTTTCGCCCGCGTGAAGTCACTCCTAAAGTTGAAGGAATTTACCGACGAATTAGAGACCGCCGAAAGCGTTCTCTGCACGTTGGGCCTAAGCGTCGAGAGCCGCGATCCTTACACCGAGGGTCATTGCGAGCGCCTGGCAGAAAACGCCAGCAACCTGGGACGGCACCTGCATCTGGACGACGAAGCAGTGACGGCCTTACGTCGTGGGGGGTACCTACACGATCTGGGCAAAATTGCTGTACCTGATGAGATTCTGAAGAAGGGTGCGAATTTGAATTCGGAAGAGTGGGCGATCATGCGCCGGCACCCCGTAACTGGAGAGAACATCTGTCGCCCGCTGAAATCGCTACGACTGGTGCTGCCGATTATCCGCAGCCACCACGAGCACTTTAATGGAACCGGATATCCGGACGGGCTCGAAGGCCAAGATATTCCGCAACTCGCGCGTATTCTTCAGGTGGTTGACGTTTACGACGCCCTGACCACCGCGCGCCCCTACAAGCCCGCGTTGTCGCACGACCACGCTGCTCTTACTATGCATGACGAGGCCCGAGCCGGTTTTTGGGACCCAGACTTGGTGGATGAATTCTTTTCGATGTTGGCTCAACAAAAGCGAGTGGCGTAGCCTGACGTGTTGGAGTGACTTTTCCCGCCCATGATAACTTCTATAGTCGCCTCAGTTTTCCTGGCTGAGCTGACGGCTGATGGCTAAGTACAGCATCATCATTCCCGCATACAACGAAGGCGCACGCTTGGGCGCCACGCTCGACCGCGTCCTGAATCACATCGCCGACCGTCGCTGGGACGCCGAAGTAATCGTCGTCAACGACGGCTCAAGGGACAATACGGCGGAGCTGGCTCGGGCGCATGCGAAAGTTAATCCGATAGTGCGCCTTATTGAAAACCCCGGCAATCGCGGCAAGGGTTACAGCGTCCGAAATGGAATGTTGAACGCAAACGGCGAGATCCTTCTCTTCACGGATGCCGATTTGTCGTCACCCATCGAAGAAGCCGGCAAATTGTTTACCGCGATTGACGGCGGTGCGGATGTAGCTATCGGCTCGCGGTGGGTACAGCCGAACCTGCAGGCGCAAAGGCAATCCCTGCTGCGGCAATTCTATGGGCGAATTTTCAACCTGGCGCTTCGAATCCTCTTGGGACTCAAGTTTAAGGACACGCAATGCGGCTTTAAGGCCTTCACTCGCAGCTCAGCTCGCATGCTTTTTCCCCAGCAGACGATCGAACGCTGGGGTTTCGACGCAGAGTTACTTTACATCGCGCGCCGACGTGGACTGAACGTAAAAGAGGTGGCCGTGGTTTGGTCCCACTCGGAGGGAACGCGGATAAGTCCGCTTCGCGACGGGCTTCGCATGTTCACAGAGGTGCTGGCGATTCGATGGAACGCTCTCACCGGGAAGTATCCGCGAGCCGAAGCCTAGGCGGCTGCTGCCGAGCGCGCGCCTTCGTTCGGGCGTACTGTGACACCCGAGTCCCTGTCGAACGAGAGCGTCATTTTTCCACAGCAGTCTTCGCACAGCCAGAAAAACTCCAGGCGTCGCGGAAGCTTATTCTGCTGGGCATCTCGGCCCATAGCGCGACGGCGGTCGAATCCAAAAGCGGTGTCAGCTCGGAAAAGCTTTCCCGTGTGGAAATAGCGGAAGGGAGCAGAGCAATCGGGGTTGGCGCATTTCGAAACCATATCGCGCCTCCATCTAGACCTATTAAATCCGCACCCACTGTTAAAAATCAAGAACCAAAATGGGTCTCCTGTGGATATTCGCAGCATGTTAACCGACTACAGTCGATTTATTAACGAAGCAACATAGCCCGCGCCAAATCCATTATCAATGTTGACCACGGACACATTGGAGGCGCAGGAATTCATCATGCCAAGCAGGGCTGCCATTCCTTGGAAGGCTGCGCCATAACCCACGCTGGTGGGGACGGCGATCACCGGCACACCGACGAGGCCTCCGACGACGCTGGGGAGGGCACCCTCCATTCCAGCACAGACGATAATCACCCGCGATCGGCTGATGGCCTCACGATGTGCCAGCAAACGGTGGATACCCGCGACGCCGACGTCATACAGCCGATCGACCTCGTTGCCCATGATTGAAGCAGTGACCACCGCTTCCTCCGCGACTGGGATGTCGCTGGTCCCGGCGGAGATGACGGTGATTAACCCTTTGCCGTAAATCTTGTTGTCCCGGCGCAGGGTAATAGCGCGGGCACTTTCCTCAAATTTCGCGCCGCGAACAGCTTTCTTCGCAGCGGAAAATTGTTCTTTACTGGCGCGAGTCGCCAATACATTTTTGCCATGTCGGGCAAGTTGCTTGAAAATCCCTGCAACTTGGGCTGGTGTTTTGCCTTGCGCCAGAATTACTTCGGGAACGCCTACCCGCAAGGCGCGGTGATGATCTACTTTGGCGAATCCCAAATCTTCGAAAGGAAGATGCCGCAGGTGGTCGACGGCGTCGTCCGGCGAAAGTTTACCCGCGCGCACCTGTTCGAAAAGTTTGCGAATGGACTCAGAGTTCAAGCGATCACCCGACGCACGTTGGTCGACACTCAGATTAGCATCGCACAAGGCGTGGGGTGGACTATCGGGAAGGTGGAGGCGAAATTAGCGTGAACGCCGGGGCTAAGCTCTTGCCATATCTTCGAGTGCCGCTGATGTTCGTCGCACGAGCTCGGGGGTTTCTAACTTCGCCAGAAAAAGCCGCCGCAACGCCAACGCCGAGATCTTTCCGACAACGTATGCCTGGTACAAGGAGTCCCCCGCCGTAGCACTTTGACCTTGTAGGTCAAATTCCGGACATAAAAGACGTGAACTAAAACGCGCTAGCGCGTCTTCAACCGGTTGTGCCTGCTCAGAAAGTCTGGTCATTCCCCGGCAGACCGAATGAAGAAAGCGAGCGCATTCTTCGGCCGCATCGGCCATTTGGAATTCCCGAATCACGAATAGATTCGCGTCCGGCAGGTAGACGCAAGACTTCTCTTCAAATCTAGCGGCCTCGCTCGCCGGATATTGATCAAACGTTACAACTTCGGGCAGCGAATCGGTCAGATATTTCGGCTGGGTTCCGTTACGCGGTGAATCAAGGCGGAAGCCTAAGCACCTCGCCAGCGAAAAAATCAAGTTGTAAATCGCCGGGGCGAAGTCCGGAAGATCATCCAGGGCGGCGTTCCACCGAGCTAGGCATAAGCGATAGCTTTCGTATTTCTCCAATGGGCTGGAGTTGAAAACGCAAACCGCATCTTCTCCAATGCTCACCGCGGGAGCTTGCTGGGCCACTGCTTTCCAATAGAGCGCATCCACATTTTGCAGCACCGTCAAGAGCTTTTGCTTCGGCATCAATTCTCGCAATGCGAGCGGGAGATGCAGGGGCGCCATATGCGATTCGCCGAACAGGACGAAAATTCCCGCGTCGGGATGGCGATCGCGTATCTCAACGATTTTTGCTGCCGCGTGCCTATCGCGTGACCGGATCCGGCGCAAGTCTTCCCTGGGCATGCAATCCAGGGCATAAACACCGTCCGTGTGGTCACGCGCACTGCATAGAAGCTCATAGAACGGCTCCCATTGATAACCCCACTCCCGATCAAACCGAAGCCTGCGCCTGAGTTCGTCTTCCGTAATTTCTCGGCGCCACCAGCAATCCAGAATCCGCTGATCGCGGGCCAGTACCGCTTCTACACCCAGCACGACTCGCCGTTCTCGCGCAGATGCTTCGACCAAGTCTGCTGCGAAACGCTGGCATGAGGGCAGCGCATGGTAATCACCGATAAGAACGATGTCCGCTGCTGTGATCTTTTCCTGGAGCTGCTTCTGAGAAAGTACAGAATCGTATTCCCGGAACTCTTGGTTGAATTCGCGAAGGTAGCTGCGGCCGCCTCCCGCGTCCTGCGAACCGATATCGTGCCGAACAGCCGCCAGGGCGTGCATCTGGGCCGCCGTTCTTCGCGACTGCTTACCTGATCGCTTTGCCATACCCGTCTTGACTGTCTGCCTGCGGGTGCCTATTCTCAGAACTCGATTGCCGAACTCACCCCAAAATCTGACCATTGCCACAACCGGAGCCAGCGGATCGCTGTTTCTGCGCCATCTACTGCTGGCCGTCGATCGCGATACTCGTGTTCAGGGCGTGAACTTCATTGCTTCAGACAGCGCGCTCCGCGTCATGGCTGAAGAGCTCGGACTGCGCGGCCGTAACAATCTCATCAGCCAATTACTTGGTCACGCATCCCGCAAAATCCATCAGCAATCGAATGCCGATATCGGCGCCAACGTCGCCAGTGGCTCTTATCCGGCCGATGCCATGGTCGTGCTGCCATGCAGCGTCGGGACCCTGGCCCGCATTGCCAACGGCATTGCTTCGCACCTCATCGAGCGTGCTGCCGATGTCAGCCTGAAAGAGAAACGCCCGCTTGTGTTATGCGTCCGCGAGACGCCGCTCAACAAAATTCACATCCGAAACATGTACCGCGCGGCCGATGCCGGCGCGACCATCTTTCCGCTAATTCCGGCCTACTATTTCCGGCCTGCAACCCTCGAGCAGATGGCACACGAATTCGCATGCCGCGTCCTCGCCCACATCGGACTGCCGCAAAAAGACGCCTACCGCTGGAAGGGATAATTTCTGCTTCTGAGGTAAGTTCAGTGTAGAAGTGCGGAGATGCCTGCCATAGATGGCAATCGGACATGTACGACGGGTGTGAACGTGGGAGGCGCACTCTGTCGGCGGCGTGCCTCTGTATCATGAGGACGTGCGTGAGTTTGCCAATTCGATCGTCGCCGATCTGCGGCAGCGCGGTCACCAAGCCTATCTAGTTGGAGGTTGCGTTCGCGACCTGCTGCTCGGGCGAGAGCCCGCCGATTATGACGTCGCCACGGATGCCACGCCGGACGAAGTCATGCGCATCTTCCCTGAAACCTATGCTGTGGGCGCGCAGTTTGGGGTTGTGCTGGTGCCCATTCGAGAAGGCGACCCCCAGCGCAAGCAAGACGAGGAGCCGGAACCGAGTGTTGTTGTAGACGAGGCATTCGCCCTAGGACACCACCACAAGTCCTGCGTTGAAGTTGCAACTTTCCGGTGCGATATCGGTTATTCCGACGGCCGTCATCCCGATCAGGTCCGCTTCAGCCGTGATCCTCGCGAGGATGTGCAGCGTCGCGATTTCACCATCAATGGGCTGCTGCTCGATCCGGTCGAAAATAAAGTTCTCGACTATGTGGGCGGGCAAGACGATCTGAAATCGAAGGTCATTCGCGCTATTGGGAATTCGGCAGTTCGTTTCGGCGAAGACAAGCTGCGAATGTTGCGGGCGGTGCGTTTCGCGGCGCGGTTCGATTACACAATTGAGGCAGTGACCTTCGCAGCCATCCAGCAACTCGCCCCGCAAATTCACCAGGTCTCCCGCGAACGTGTGCGTGACGAACTCACCCGCATGTTGACCGAAGGCCACGGGCGCCGAGCGTTTGAATTGCTCGATGAAACCGGTCTTCTGCGCGAAGTACTTCCGGAGATCGACGCGATGAGGGGGGTCGAGCAGCCGCCCGAGTTCCATCCTGAAGGCGATGTGTTCGTGCACACACTGCTGATGCTGGAGAAATTACCGCAGCCGTGTCCTGCGGCTTTGGCATGGGGAGTGCTCTTGCATGATGTGGGTAAGCCGCCGACCTTTCGCCGCGCCTCCGACCGCATCCGGTTTGACGAGCACGCGCGGGTGGGCACAAGAATGGCGGAGGCGATCTGCCGGCGACTGCGCTTTTCTAACACGGAGACCCAACAGATTTCAGCTTTGGTAGAAAATCACATGCGCTTCGGCGACGTAGAGCGCATGAATCCATCGACGTTCAAGAGATTCATCCGTCTGCCGCGTTTCGAACAGCACTTGGAACTTCATCGCCTGGATTGCGAATCCAGTCACCGCAATCTGCGCCTTTATAACTTCACGCGAGAAAAAATGAATGAGCTGCCGCCTGAAGCTGTGCGCCCCACACCCCTGGTCACAGGAGACGATCTCATCGGGGCCGGATATTCGCCCGGCCCGCAATTCAAAGAAATTCTTGCTGCCATCGAAGACGCTCAGCTCGACGGACGGTTGCCGTCAAAGCACGAGGCGATGCAATTTCTCCGTCGTGAATTCCCTCTGGAAGCAAAAATCTCGTCCTGAACGGAAAGTCGGCTCTGAGTCGGCTAACGCAAGCTATTTCTCCACGATGGGCGGATCAGTTTTCTTCTCTGGCGGCGGCTGCCGGGCAGAATGCGCGGACCGCCTTTGCCCTTGGCCGTCACTTGCGTCCACCCACTGGGCGGGTCGAAGATCGAAATGTAGCCTCCGCGCGCGAGCTCCAACTCTTTTGCGAGGTGCTGTTTGAAATCCATGCGGTCGGCGCATGTAGGCTCGAACCAGGCAGGTGTCACAAAATCTGAAACCAGCACGCCGTCGATGAAATATCCGAGATTGTCGGCTTCAACCGCGTCGCACACTTCGAGGGCGTAAATCTTGCTGTCGGTGCCGACGGCGCACCAGTTAATCCAAGGATCGGCCAGCATCTCAAGCAGTTCGTGGCTCAGGGTCGCGGTCCAGGACGACCCGGTGTCTAGATCAAGCTGGGCAAAGATCTTCCCTAGCGGCGCGCCCTGGCTGGTTAGCTCGTGATACCCGAGAGCGCCCGCCTGATCGGGATTGTCCATTACCACGATCTGCCACCAACCCTGAGTGAGGGGTTGGTCTTTCGATAGAAATGAAAGGGTGCAATCCATATCCCAGTAGGCTTGGAACTCGTCAGTCACCTGTTTTTGCAGCGCGGGAAGCACGGCCTCCACCTGCGCATCTGACAGGCAAGTGGAGGCATTGGTAATAGCAATAACGGGCAGAGACATGAGAGCTCCGAGATTAGAGTTAGTGGTTGGTTGGCAGTGGGACTAACGCAATATGCCTGCTGCGAAAGCCGCGTCCAATGCTGGACTTCCTGTCGGCGCGCAGACCTGCTGGTTCCATTGTTTCTTCAGGTCATTGGCGTGAAGGAGAGAGTGCGTGGGAGCTTTGCGCGAGGTCGCAGCGGAACTTTGCGGCATCAAAGCAGCGAAGCTATTCACGGTTGTGAGAATCAGGTTCACCGCTGCAGTGATTCGCGCCGATAGCGTGGGATTCGAAACGTGGGCGGACTGAAGCAGGGTCGGCAAGTTCTGATTGAGATCCGCAATCGCATTCTGGATCTTTTGAAGCGTGCTGGCGCTTGGATTGGCTTTGTATTCGCCGTAAAGAGTTTGCAATAGGTTCAGGTCCCGGCTGGCTTGCGCCGAGATGTTTTGAATGACCGCGATATCTGCAGTGCTGGCCTGCTGGCCTGCTGGCCTGAAGCAACAGCGCTCACCAGCGTGGCGATGTTTAAGGCCATCTGTGTAAGCACGGGCAGGTCTTGCAAAGCAATGTTGATCCATTGCGCGCTGCATCCGGTGGCGGCGACCGCAATCGCCAGCACCAGAGCAAGGAAGGTTTTGGATTTAGAATTCATATTGCTCCTTTTTGAAGGTTTCGATGTTTCAAGGTTTCAAAGTCCCAACGTCACGATGGTTGTGAGACGTTTACACCCGCGAAACTCTGAAACTTCGAAACCTTGAAACATGCTTTGAATGAAGTCCCTTGACGACTATCTCCGCGACGCCGAACAAGCACACGGGCATCTGTGCGCCGGGCAGGTGCTGGGCGTACGCATGGCAATGCTCGGTCTTCAGGCGCTAGGGATAGACGATCCTCACGGGAAGGACCGCAAGCGCCTGGTTACATTTGTTGAGATTGACCGTTGCGCCACCGATGCCGTCGCGGTTGTAACCGGCTGCCGTCTGGGAAAGCGCGCGCTGAAATTCCGCGACTGGGGCAAAGTCGCAGCAACGTTTGTTGACGTGAGCACCGGCCGCGCAGTTCGTGTAGCCGCCAAGGAATCGTCAAAGTCCCTCGCGCGTCAGATGCATCCTGAGCTCAGTGACAAGAACAAACAGCAGATGCTGGCGTATCGAGAAATTGCGGACGACGACTTGTTCACCACGCAATGGGTGAAGGTTGAACTGCCTCCGGAAGAATTCCCCGGATACAAAGGCGAACGTATTGTCTGCGACGTGTGCGGCGAAGGGATCAACTTCCGCCGTGAAATCCGCCGCGACGGCAAAGTGCTATGCCGAAGCTGCGCGGGAGAAAGCTACTACGAGCCGATCTAATGTTGTACGGGCGTCCTAGCTCTACAAGTGGCAAGAATTGGATTTTGGAGGTACGGGCGTCCTCGCCCGTCCACATTGGGACTACGCAGCTTTGTCGTACGCATTCGCCACGCGAAGAATCGTGCTCTCAGCGAAGTGCTTGCCAAAAATCTGCATGCCGATTGGCAGCTTTGCTTTCGTCACGCCGACGGGAATTGAAATCCCTGGAATGCCGGCCAGATTTGCTGTCACGGTATAAATGTCCGCCAGATACATCGCCAGCGGGTCATCTACTTTTTCGCCCAGCTTGAATGCTGCCGTAGGAGTCGTAGGCGCAACGATTGCGTCCACTTTCTTGAACGCCTCTTCGAAATCACGAGTCAGCAGCGTGCGCACGCGCTGGGCTTTTAAATAGTATGCGTCGTAGTATCCCGCGCTTAGTGCATATGTTCCAAGCATAATGCGGCGCTTTACTTCTGCTCCGAAGCCCTGATCGCGAGTGCGGCGATACATGTTCGAAAGCGACCGAACATCCTTCGCGCGAAATCCGTAACGTACGCCGTCAAAACGGGCCAGGTTCGATGAAGCCTCGGCGGTTGCAACCAGGTAGTAAGCCGGAATCGCATACTTCGTATGCGGAAGCGACACTTCGACGATCTCGCATCCAAGCTTCGCCAGCTTCTGAATCGCGGCCTCTATCGAGCTTCGAAGCTCGGCATCCAGGCCTTCGCCGAAATATTCTTTGGCAACCCCGACCTTCATTCCCTTGACGGGTTTGTCTAGCTCCGCAACGTAGTCTGGAACTGGAAGCTCGGCGGAAGTTGAATCCATGGGGTCGCGTCCCGCAATGGTGCGCAACATGATCGCGGCGTCCTTCACGGTCTTCGTCAGTGGCCCAATGTGGTCGAGCGATGATGCGAACGCGATCAAGCCGTAACGCGATACCCGCCCGTAAGTTGGCTTTAGGCCAACCACACCGCAAAACGATGCCGGTTGCCGGATCGAACCGCCTGTGTCAGACCCTAGCGTCGCAACCGCCATGTCCGCCGCGACTGCTGCCGCCGACCCTCCCGAGGATCCGCCGGGAACCCGGCTCAAATCGCGTGGGTTGTGTACCGGCTTAAACGCGGAGTTCTCATTCGACGACCCCATTGCAAACTCGTCGCAATTGAGTTTTCCAAGAACCACTGCGCCTGCAGCTTCGAGGCGGGCGACTGCGGTGCAGTCGTAGGGCGGAACAAAGTTGCCGAGTATTTTCGAGCCGGCGGTGGTGCGGACGCCTTTGGTGATCAGAACGTCTTTGATTCCCACTGGCACGCCAGCAAGCGGCGGCAAGTTGTCGCCTTTGTTTGCCAGCCGGTCAATTTCTGACGCTTTCTCCAGCCCACGCTCTTTCGAAAGAATCAAGTAAGCGCCGATCTTCGGATCGTCAGATCCGATTTTCGCGTAGAAAGCCTCAGCTAGCGCGAGGGCGCTAGTTCGGCGCTCGGCGACAGCGGCGCGGGCGGAGTCGATGGTGAGGCCGGTCAGATCCATGTAGTTCGTAGTGATTACTTGTCAGTGGTTAGTGCCGAGATGCTAGCGCAGGGTACAAGTCACCAACCACTGGTCACTATTCACTGACCACTATCTTTCAATAACTTTTGGCACTTTAAAAAAGGCACCGTCCGCCTCGGGAGCATTCGCCAGCGCCACTTCAGTTGGAAACGATTTGCGTAAGCCTTCCTTCACGTCGTCGCGGCTGGCGTAGGCAAAACGTTCGCTGCCCTTTTTCGATTCGTCCATGCCATACCGGTCCGACACCTGAGCCATTGGCGGAACGTCTTTGGTGTCGAGTGCATTCAGCGAATCCACATGTCCGAGAATCGAGTTCAGGTCGCGGACCATGCGGCTGCGCTCGTCCTCACTCAGTTCCAGGTTCGCAAGGTCGGCAACATAGGCCACGTCTTTTTCGGTGACTTTCATGAAAGTGTCTAGAGGCACACCCGCAGAGTAGAACTACTTCCCCGGAGCGAGTACAAATTCAATTCTGTCAACAGAACTGGCGGAATAGCGATTGATCGCAACCAGGTATCGCGGGGCTAAGTGCTTCAGCTCCGCCCGCCATCCCGCATCGGGCACTTCTATCCACAACACACCATTGCGGAAGGTCAGTGCTCGAGTGCGCTCTGCCACCGCCGACCCGCAGGCCAGAGGCCAAGCGAGCAGCGGGCCATCAGCAGCGCCTCGCAAACTTTTTGCGACGACCTTCTCAAGAGTCGGAGCAATCGGTTCCACGGAACCTCGATTTTAACATTTCAGAATGGGGTGCCAGACGACGGAAGTGGAGAAGCTGACCCGAATGCGCCGGCTCAGAAATCCTTCTACTTTCAGAATAGCAATTCTGATGGGGTGATTGTGCCACGTTTACGAACTTTATTTTTGCCGCATTTTGTTTGGCTTATGGCGAATCGGGCCTTCTGGGGGGCTTGACAAAAGTTTTCCACAGATCGCCTCTGGAAGGTTTCAGTCCTGAGGAATTACGGTCGGCCGAGATCATCTGCCACTTTTGAAAAAGCGCACGAGAGTGAATTACAAGCGAGCGAACTGCACGACGTCAAAATGGCGCACGAGCAATATCCATTCAAGGCTCTGATCGAACAACTCGATATCGTCGGAGGCGGGATACCAGAGATCGTGGAAGGAGATACTGAACTCCCCTAGCGCCATCTCGTCTATGTCGTCGAATTGGTACCAATTGATGTAAATTTGTTCGGCTTCGATTTTCTTTTCATGCAACAATCTCGCCGGGCGAAATGATTCATCACTTGGAATGACGTTTGGAATAGGGGGCGCACGTTTTTCGATTGAGTTCAGCAACTCTAGGCCGGTAGCGGTAGCAGCGAGCCCCATTTTTTTCGACATCGCAACTCGCAGTGACTCACACTCATCCGGTTGCACGTGATGAAACTTCGGTAGGCTGACACCCGGATGTGCAACAATGAAGTTCTTAATTTTGATTTCGTCCATTCCGTCCTCAAGCCTCTGGGGGACAGCTAGGCCACCGCTGATTCCGCCTGCGCCGCGCTTACCTTGCGTGTAGCCAATAATTGAGATTTGGACCGTGCTCCGTCGGCTTGGGAGAGTTTAGGATGCCTAGGATCCAACGATATCCCTTCTTCGGCGAACCTCTTTGAGAATTTCCGAATTTTCCGGGTCTCCCTTTGGCTGCGTCTCAACCTTGTCATGGATCTGCTTAAGTGTCTCTTTGTGCTCACGTCGACAAATCACTTCCGCCGCCACCGTACCCCTTCTTTGGTCTGCTCGATAAGTATTCCATTGGCGGTAAGCTCCGCCCGGATTGCATCCGAAGTGGAGAAGTTCTTGGCGGTTCGCGCCGCATTCATCTGCTCGACTTTCTCATTCACCTGGTCATCCGACAACGCGTTGGAGCGTAGAGCCTCGTGTAACTCCGGGCTGATGTCTTTCTCCCGGCCCTCAGACTTGGCCCAGTCCGCGATACGCTGCATTTTCGCGATGTCATCATCGTTAAGCACCGCGAAGATCTCATCAAACTGATCGAGAGTCGAAAGCAGAGGCGACGTATCCGCCTGCTTCATCTCTCCGGCATCGATGGCGGCATTGGCGACACGGACCATATCGAAAAGTGCCGCCTGAGCTTGGGCTGTGTTCAGGTCTTCGCTGAGGGCTTCACGCACGCGCGCGGAAGTTTCGTTCGCCAACGTCATCAGGCTCAGGTTCGATCCGGCGGGGAAATTTGTCGTCTGCAATCGCAAACGGAAATTGCGCAACCGTTCGACGGACGCCGCCGCTTGCTGCAGCCCGCCGAAAGTGAAATTGAGCTGGTGGCGATACGGGACCGAACTGAGCAGATATCGAATTGAGGAAGGCTTATGGCCTTTTAGCACCAGGTCGCGCAGGGTATAAAAATTCCCCAAGCTCTTGGACATCTTTTCGCCTTCGACGAGCAGAAAGCGCGCGTGGAACCAGAACCGCACAAAAGGCTTGCCAGTAGCCGATTCCGACTGCGCGATCTCATTTTCATGGTGAGGAAAAATCAGGTCCTCGCCTCCGGCGTGAAGATCGAAACTCTCGCCTAACTCCTCCATCGACATCACCGAACACTCGATGTGCCAGCCCGGGCGTCCACGCCCGATCCTGCTGTCCCACGAAGTCTCGCCTGGTTTGGGGGCCTTCCAAAGCGCGAAATCGCGGGCACTGTCTTTCTCGTATTCGTCAACATCGACGCGCGCACCGTCTTCCATCCCGGCGAAGTCTTTCTTCGAGAGCTTGCCGTACTCGGGAAATTTTGCGATGCGGAAATAGTAAGAACCATCATCCGTGCGATAGGCAAATCCCTTTTCCGCGAGGTTCGCGATGAATTCCGCCATCTCAGGAATGTGGTCGGTCGCGTGGACTAATTTAGCCTGCTCAATGTTCAGAGCTCCCGCGTCTTCAAGAAAAGCGTCCTCATACTTCGCGGTGAATTGCTTCAGCGGGACGCCTGCTTGCGCCGCGTTGCGAATGATCTTGTCGTCCACGTCGGTAATATTCATCACGTGGCGCAAGTTATATCCGCTTTGGCGCAGGAAGCGGTGCAGGATGTCGACCGCAATGAAAGTCCGGAAATTCCCGATGTGCCCGTAGTCATACACTGTCGGTCCGCAGGCATACATGCGGACTTGGTTGTCCACAAGCGGCCGGAACTCCTCAATCTTGCCAGAAAGAGTATTGAACAGGCGAAAGGCCATGGTGTGAAAAGAACTTCAATTCTAGGGGCGCGGCGGAAAAAGGGTCAACAGAGGTGAGATTCGGAGCAGTGGGTCAAGTTGACCCACTGCTCGGGTTTCGTCCGCAGAAAAGCGAGAACTCAACTCAAGTTACGCTTCTCGCGCTTCATTCCAGATATATAAGAATTTGGCGTCGGTCGCAGTCGCAATCGGGCGTCCCGCTTTTCGGGTTGCGCGGTTCAAGGCTGAGCGAACGTTTTCCTTGCCGTCCTCCAGATCCGCCAACGGAATTTTCAGTGCAATGCCTGCCTGCACTTGATCGAGGTCGGAGAGAATCTTAGTGACCAATCCCTTGTGCTTTCCATTTCGCCCCTGCGGAACATCAGTTTGCAACGTGGTCTTGAAGTTCATCGAGGTCTTCTTTTGCGAACCCATGTACCCTCCCTCAGTGAGTATCGATGCGTTAAGCTAACGTTACACTAATTACATTTAACTCTCAAGTAAAAAATAACTGACCTTATACCGCGAGCGGTTAAGCGGAGGATGTTCTCTGCAACGCGGCAACAAATCTCTTAAATTGAGCCACTTGCGCGGGACTAAAGAAATGGTCGATTTATAAAAGATTCCACCCGTATCAATTGCGCCCTGCTAGTGTTTAGAAGGATGAAGGGAGCAGGTTGCAATCATGCGCAAAGTAAAAACCCATTTCGAGCAGATCCCGATTGAAATAGTGAAGAAGATCGCTGAAGAAGAAGAGTCGGACGAGCGGGAAATTAAAAGTCCGAACGTGGTTGTTGAAACGCCGGCGACCAAGACCGAGCCCTACAGCGTAAGCAGTGTCATGTATTGCAGGAATCGAGCCTGAATCCGGAAAACGTAAGTGCGAAGTGAACTCCGGAGTAGCCACAAATGAATGACAGACCGCAAGATCAGGATTGGCGCATCCTAGCCGAACAAGCCGCCGAAGAGAAAGATCCCACGAAACTGATGGAGATCATCAGGGCTTTGACCCAGGCTCTCGACGAACAGGAAGAGCGGAAGCGGCAAACGGCGTAAAGCAGAGGTATTCTCCTCAGTCAACCTTCGACCCCCGGTGATCAAGCGCATGTAGACGCCGGCCCACCAGATACACGTAGTGCAATGCCGAAATAATGGTAAGAAAAAACGTGGCCCGCAGGAAGCCGATTCGGGCTGCCGCGACCCACTTGGCGTGATCGACTTGCAAAAGCATCACGAACACCACGGCTGCGACCTGCGCAAAGGTATTGGCCTTGCCAAAGATGCTGGGCCGGAAATCGCGCAAACCGGCAATCGTGTAGAGCACGGCGCTGACCACGAGAATACAAATATCGCGGCTAAAGACCACAACGGTGAACTTCCAGGGAATCTGGTGGACGATGGAGAGAACCAGAAACACGGTGCTAAGCAGCATTTTGTCGGCAATGGGATCGAGGTACTGCCCGAGCAAGGTCTGCTGATGAAGGCGTCGCGCCAGCACACCATCCAGTCCGTCGCTTAAGCCGGCAAACAGAAATAAGATCAGCGCTCCACCGTAATGACCCTCCACTAGCTTTATCACTACGAACGGCAGAAACGCCATGCGCACCAGCGTCAGCTGGTTCGGAGCAGTGAGGATCTGCGATAGTCTTACTCGCGTTTGTCTGGCCTGAGATTCTGGCGACTGCGCCGTGGAGTACACGAGGAAATTGTCGCTGGGATGGGCTGAGCTTGGCAACCCGATACTTGTGCAGTGGTGGCTCGGGAGAGCATCCCTTCGCGAGCGACCCGCCCTAGGTCAGATACAGCCGTCCACTCGAAGTCTTGTGCTGAAGATTGGCGGCAAGGTGGTCAATGTCGCTAGGAGCAAGCTGTCCAGCGGAATTCTCCAGGAATGGAGTGCGATTGCTGCCTACGGCATCGCGGCGCAGTTGCACGAGCAAGGCCTGCACGGCGGCGGGATCGAATCTTTGTGGAGTATTCCTTACGATCTCGCTGAGAGTTCCACCCAAAGAAATGCGCTCGCGATAGGGACGCGGGCTGGTCATGGCATCAAACGTATCCGCCAGGCCGACAATTCTTGCCTGCATGGGAATTTCTTCGTTTAGAAGCCCATCGGGATAACCTGAACCATCAGCGCGTTCGTGATGCCAACGCACCACCTCGGGAACGAAAGGCCAGGGAAATTGGACTCCCGTCACAATCTGGTGCCCCACGGTTGTGTGGTCTGCCATTTCCCGAAATTCTTCGGCGTCAAGAGTCGTCGGTTTGCCGAACAAGCGCTTGTCGACAGCAACCTTGCCGATATCGTGCAGGTACCCGGCCGAGCGGACGGCCGCGACATCGTTAGAGTCCAGCCCGAGCGCGTCGCCAATTGCGGCAGCGTATCGCCCCACACGCAGAGAATGTCCGTGAATATTTATGTGCTTAACGTCGATGGCGTTGGCAAAGGCTTCCAGGGTATTGTCATAGAACCCGTGCAGGGAAGCCATGAGCCGCAGATTGTCCCCAACGCGCTGCGCGAGAGTCTGGGTGAGCGCATGGTTCTGGACCGCCAAGGCTACGTAATGGCCGAGCAGGTCCAGATATTGCAGACCTTCTTCGTCGTATAGCGCGTCGCCCTCGCGTCGTCCCAGCGCCACGACGCCCACTAATCTTCCTGCGACTTTCAACGGAGCCACGCAGCGGAAAAGTTCCGGCGCAACATTGCCGTTCGCGCTGAGAAAGGTGTCATACGAAGATTGCGCCAGCAGCACTGCCCCCTGCAGTGAGGTTAAGGCGTGAACGTGTCGCGGCAGAAGAGGAATGATCGAGGGCTCCGGGATTAGCGTGAATCCCTGCGCGGTGATCGAGTTCAGCATTGCGGGCTTCTCGATGAAGACAAAGAGCACGCCTTCACGCGCTCCCGTTGAGTGCATCAGTGCGGACAGCATGACGTCCGCGGTCTGAGCAAAGTCCCGCTCGGCCGTCATCTCGGGACCGAGATCGGAGAGCATTGCAACCGTGCGCAACAAGCGCCGGAAATTTTCGTTGGGCGCTGCCACTCTTTCGAGAGAGCCATCGGCCCAGAGCAACTTGAGAGTACCATGCAGCGAAGTTATTGCTACAGCGGGAGTTGTTAGTTAGTTTGGTGCGGCAAAGAGGGCTTGCTAAGATCAATTCCATGAAGAGCTCTGCCGCATTTTTTCTTTTCTTTTTATTGCTTCCCGCCTCTTCCCTTGCTTGGGGACCGGAGGGTCATCGTCTTGTCGGCGACATTGCCCGAGCGCGACTGACCTCGATCGCACGGCTTCATGTGAAGGAATTGTTAGGGAGCGATGATCTCGCCGCAGTCTCGGTATGGGCGGATGACATCAAGGGCGAGCGTCCGGAAACCTATGGTTGGCACTTTGTGGATATCCCGATGAACGCAAGCGGTTTCTCCGAACCACGGGATTGTTATCGTCGGGATGAGAAGCACGCGTACACGCTACAAGGCCACCACAACTGCGTGGTCGACCGGATCACAATGCTTAAGCAGGTGCTGGCGGACCGAAATGCGCCCAAGCAGGACCGAATCGAAGCCCTGAAGTTTCTAGTGCATTTGGTCGGCGATGTGCACCAGCCAATGCACGCGATGGGCGAAGCGCGGGGAGGAAACGATATTCACGTGGTCGAGTTCGGATCATCTGAATGCGGAAAGTACGCCTGCAATCTTCATTTCGCGTGGGACATCGGCCTCATCGAGCACACGGGCCTTTCTGAAAGGCAATATGTATCCAGGCTTGACAAATTAATCGCCCAACGCGCACTGGCGCGCCAGGCGGACGGAACTCCAGAGCAGTGGGCCGACGAATCGTTTCAGTTGGCGAAAAAGGTTTGGTTGAATAATGGCGGCGCTGTCGATGAAGCCTATTACAAAAATGACAGTGGCATTGTCGACCAACGCCTGGCGTTGGCCGGAATCAGGCTGGCTTCGTTAATCAATCAGGCTCTGGGGAAATGACGGATCTACACTACGCTGCAGGCTTTGTCGTTCGACGGTTTACCATCACGAAGCCTAAGCCGAACATGAACAACGAAAACAGGACCAAAGTCGCGAGTGAGGACGCCAAAGATCCCCCGCTTGCTGGATAAAGAAGCTGCCGCAATGCTTCGACCCCGTACGTAAGCGGGTTAATTCGCATCAGCACGCGGAGCCATACCGAGGCGCCAGAGATAGGGAACAATGCACCTGATAGTAGCCAAAGCGGAATGAGAAATAGATTGATAATTGCGTGAAAGGCTTGGGTCGAATCCATGGGCCAGGCAATAGCAAAGCCCAGCGCAGTGAGCGCGAAAGAAACCAAGAAAACTGTAACTACGATTAGCGCAAAGCTACCGAGTCCAATGTGCACGCCAACTAGCGGCGCGAATACCAGAAAAATCAATCCTTGAATTGTGGCAAGCGTAGTTCCGCCCAGAACTTTCCCCAGCACGATTGCTGATCGTGAAACCGGCGCTACCAGAACCGACAATAAAAATCCTTCCTTCCGGTCTTCGATCACCGACATCATGGTGAAGATCGAAGTGAACAGCACGATCATGATCAGCGCGCCAGGGTAGAAATACTCGAGATAGTTCTGGTTGCCATTCGCTCCCGAGCGAAACGAAGTGCCAAACCCGGAGCCAATCGCCACCCAGAACAGGATTGGCGAGGCGATGACGCCTACAACCCGTGCCCGCTGGCGGTAGAATCGGACCACCTCCCGCAACCACAGAGTGAAAGCAGGAAGCAGTAATTCGTCTTTAGTCCGCGGGATTGGGATTGGTAAAGTTGTGCTGCGTGTCGCCATTCGAAACTCTTTCTGCCGTTCTTCTTTTAATGCTTGCGTGCTTTGGATTTCGTTGCGTCTTGGGTGGTCTCTGCGCCTTCGGTCCAGAAGCGGTGCCCGGTGCGCCTTATGAAGACATCTTCCAGGCTGGGCTTCGCAATAGATACCGCGTCGATCTCCCCGGGAAACGCTTCGACTACATCGGTCACGAAGCGATGAGCCTGGTCCTTTTCGATTCTGACCTGACCACCAATCACGCGTACATCAACGTTAAATCGGGCGCGAATTCGCATCGCTAGCGCATCCGGCTCTTTTGCCTCGAGCACGATCACGTCGCCGCCGATTTCGCGTTTCAGTTCAGTAGGTGTTCCCAGAGCGACCAGCTTGCCTTCGTTGAGGATCGCCAATCGATCACAGCGTTCAGCCTCTTCCATCAGGTGCGTGGTCACCAGCACGGTCACTTGCTCCTCATCGCGCAGAATACTCAAGTATTGCCACAGGTCACGACGCGCTCCGGGATCCAATCCCGTCGTCGGCTCATCGAGTAGCAGAACCCGTGGGCCATGAAGAAGACCTTTGGCGAGTTCCAGACGGCGCTGCATCCCTCCCGAAAATGTCTCGGCTTTATCCCGGGCGCGATCTGCCAAACCCACACGCTGCAAAATTTCTCTGATCCTCGATCGAAGCGGCGACCCGTGCAGTCCATAAAGGTGGCCCTGGTGCTGCAGGTTCTCTGTGGCAGTTAGCTTCAGGTCAATGCTCTGTGCCTGGAACACGACGCCGATTTCGCGCCGCAATTGACTTGGATCTTTGGCTGCATCGTAACCCAGAATGATTGCTTGTCCTGCCACTGGAACCATCAGCGTAGAAAGAATCCGGAACATTGTGGTCTTGCCGCTGCCGTTCGGGCCAAGCAGGCCAAACAACTCCGCCGGCCGAACGTCGAACGAGACCCCATTCAGCGCCGGCCGGTTATCGTAACGGTGCACAAGTTCGCGCACGGAGATCACTGGAGAGGCGAGAGTGTCTTCTCGGGGAATAGAACCGACTAACTCGGAAACAGACATGTTGGAGGTCAAAGGCTATTTTACGATGAGCAGCGCGATTGCTGCCCCCTAAGCGGTGATTGCTCTTCCTTCCGGTACTTGGTCTTTCTGCGCGGCCGGCGCATGTCGCCAAACCTGCAATGTTAGGACAGCGGTCGTGGCCAGCAGCAGCGCCCCGACTGCGACGTGAGATACCGTCGCAATCACCATTGAGAACTCGGGTTGAGGCGCTCCTTCGCTCCACACCACGCGAGTCAGAAATGCTGCGAACCCGAGACAGAGTTGCAGCACCAGAATAAACAGCAGCATCACCGCCGGACGCCGGATCGCCTCAACTCTGGGGAATTGCAAAAGCGCGCGAACTCCTGTCCAGGTAAGGATCAGGGCCACCGTCACTGCATTCAACACGTGCGGCCACCACGGAAGTCCATGATGGCGGAACAACGCTCCGAAAACGAGTTGCACATAAAGAATGAAAATCGAAAGAAGAGCAAGCGACAGCAGAGTGGGTCGATCGCTATCAGTCACGACCGAAGTGGCTTCTTCGACCCATTTCCGGCCGGAGAAGACCGCGATCGAAACTGCGATACAGAAAAAAGTCTGTGCTATGGCGGCGTGAGCGGTCGAAATTGCAGGAGGCAGGAAATGAAGCACAGTCATGCCGCCCAAAATCGCCTGCACGATGATCGTGCCCAGAGCGCCAATCGCGAGCGCCTTCATCCAGCGCCGCCGGTCGGCGAGCCATGTCCACAAAGCAATCGCAGCGGTAAGAAAAATCGTAAATCCCGCGATCACGCGGTGACTATGTTCATAGCGGATTCCGCCGATCCATGGTGGTAGGCGGAACACGTGTCCGTACGAGGTCGGCCAGTCGGGAACTGACAATCCCGCATCGTTACTGGTAACCAGTGCACCCGCGATGATCAGAACAAAAGTGGCGCAGGCAGTGAATACCGCGAAGCGGTGAAACCCAGGATTGAAAGGGGTTGGGGCGGACTTCAAGCACTCCTCCGAACGTCGTCATTCTAGCAGAGTGATGAGATTAGATTTAGTTTCGTCGCCACTTAGAAATGACATGCCGAGCGGTCCAGCACATTTCTGAAAAGTGCCATTTTGGGCAAATTCCCAAAGTAATGTCGAAGCACCACATCAATTCACTTCTTGATTGACCGCCGTTCGTGAGCTACCCCATGCTTTGTTCAGCACCTAAATCTGGTCGAACGGACTTCCCGATCGCGTCGGGGTATCCGATTACAGGAGAAAAATGAAGGGAATAGTGCGCCATTTTGTGATTGTCATGGGTTGTGTCGGGATGATGTTGAGCAGTGCTTACGCCGATTCCGCCGCGTCGAATAGTCAATCGGCGTTTGGCTCCAGCTCAGGGAAAACAGAGTCGGGCGGCGATTCAGGACGGTTCGGGGTGGGCGTGAAAACGTCTTTCCTCGGCGTCGGCGCCGAAGTTGGAGCGCGAGTGACTCACCGCAGCAATGCTCGCGTCGGATTTAACATTCTTGGCTATAGCCGAAATTTCAGTAAAGATGGTATCAACTACGGCGGCCACTTGAGCTTCCGTACTTTCGAAGCTCACTATGATTTTTTTCCACGCGCAGGGAATTTCCACGTCAGCCCGGGCGTGCTCGCATACATGGGGAATCCGGTCACTGCGAACGCCGTTGTTCCGGGCGACCAAAGCTTCAGTCTCGGCGGTCAGACTTATTACAGCGACCCTTCAGCCCCAGCAACCGCAAACGGAAGAGTGAACTTCAATCAGGTTTCGCCGACTGCGACCATCGGTTGGGGCAACCTCGTTGGTCGCAGCAGCAAACACATCAGTATTCCTGTGGAGCTTGGGGTGGCATTTCAGGGATCTCCCAAATCAACACTGAACCTGACGGGGAATGTTTGCAATGCCCCGAGCGGCTCGGTTCTCCGCAGCTGCATGAGTACTTCGAACTCCACAGTGCAGAGTAACGTGGTGGCGGAGCAGGGCAAGATCAACAAGAGCATGTCGCCGTTCAAGGTGTATCCGATCATTTCAGTTGGATTCGGATACAAGTTCTAGGAAGGCGCAGTTTAGGAAAGCCCCACTTTGCACAATGCTGGTGGGGCTTTTTTCTTTGCTCAAAATTTCAAGACTGCATCGCCGCAATCACCGAATCTGCGAACTCCGATGTTCCCGCTTTGCCGCCCACATCTTTGGTCAGCTTGTCGCGGTCGCGATAGACGTTTTCTAACGCATTGCGGACCTTCAACGCCGCGTCTGGCTCGCCGATGTGGCGCAGCATCAGCAGAGCGGATCGAAGGAGGGCAGTGGGGTTCGCGAGATTTTTGCCGGCTATGTCCGGGGCGGAGCCGTGGACGGCTTCGAAGATCGCGCAGTGCTCGCCGAGGTTAGCGCTGGGGACAAGTCCGAGTCCGCCGACCAGTCCCGCGCAGAGGTCGGAGATGATGTCGCCGTAAAGGTTCTCCATCACCATGACGTCATACTGGTAAGGATTCATCACCAGCTGCATGCAAGTGTTGTCGACGATGTGTTCGCCGTAAGTGATCTCGGGATATTCTTTCGCCACATTGCGCGAGCAGCGCAGAAACAGTCCGTCGGAGAGCTTCATGATATTGGCTTTGTGAATGGAATGGACCTTCTTGCGCTTGTTCTTGCGAGAATATTCAAAAGCAAATCTGGCGATACGTGTCGAAGCTTTTTCCGTAATAATTTTCAGGCTTTCAACCACGCCGGGCACAACCTCGTGCTCCAACCCGGAGTAAAGGCTTTCGGTATTCTCGCGCACGACGACCAGATCGATGTCGGGATAACGAGTCGGTATATGGGGCAGGTTGCTCACCGGGCGAAAGTTGGCATAGAGCTCGAATTGCTTCCGCAGTTGCACGTTGATGCTGGCAAAGCCTCCGCCTATGGGCGTAGTAATCGGGCCCTTCAACGCAACGTGTGTGCGTTCAATGGATTCGGTCAGCGCCTTGGGAATGTATTCTTTGTATTTTTCGTAAGCTTCGGCGCCAGCTTGGATGGTTTCCCATTCAAACTTCACGCCGGTCGCGTCAAGGATACGCACCACCGCCTGGGTTACTTCGCCTCCAATTCCGTCGCCAGGGATAAGGGTGATTTTGTGGGGCATTGGGTTTCGACGAGCGCGGTTCAGCAGGATGGTGAGACCTGCCGCTACATGGGCTTCGCAGTACTCTTGACTTGCGGCTCTAACGATTCTTTTGTCTTTAGCAAATCTTTGAGCTCGGCCATGAACTCCTGGACATCTTTGAAATCCAAGTACACCGATGCAAAACGAACATACGCAACTTTGTCGTATCGCCGCAGTCGGCTCATGATCAATTCGCCGACTTCGCTGGTCTTGCGTTCGCGCTCGGCTGACTCGATGACGAATGCCTCAGCCTCATTCACGATTTGCTCCAGCTTGCTGATCGGAACCGGACGCTTCTCGCATGCCCGCAGCAATCCGTTTAGAACTTTTTGCCTGTCAAATTTTTCTCGTCGCCCGTCTTTCTTCACCACCATGTAGGGAATTTCGTCGATTCGCTCGTAGGTGGTGAAGCGCTTTTGGCATTTCAGACACTCGCGGCGGCGGCGGATGGAATCGGCTTCCTTGCTCTCGCGCGAATCCACGACCTTGTCATTGGCAAAGCCGCAAAAAGGGCACTTCATAGGTTAAAGGTGAAGTCTAATTGTAACAGCGGCGCGCAGCTGTCATTCGAAGCCGAAAAAAACGCTATTTGTCATTCCGAACCGCTTGAGCGGTGAGGAATCTGCTTTTTCGCCGGCAGACAAGCAGATTCCTTTGACCTGAAGGTCCTCGGAATGACAACTTGTTGGAGTAATTTATAAGAACGAGGGCCGATCGATCGCAGTCTGCTATTTCTCCGCCAAGTCCTGCTGCTCATGGCTCGCTTTCGATAGCTTGAGCAGAGACAAATGCTCGCGGTGGGCAAACACCAGTCCCACAGGAATGCAAGACATAAATGTCACAAGCCATACCAAAATGCCACAACTCAGAGCAGCTTCCGGCGGAATTCCGTATACGACTTGCAACGCACCGATGACAGCGAACTGGCTTCCACCTCCGACTGCTGGCAATTGTATGATCGAACCCATCATGCTGAAGCCCATGAGGAGCAACACGTGTGATACATCCATGTTCGCGAGATGAGGCCGATCTCCAACCTTTTTGACTTTACGATTTCCTTTAAAAAGCCAAACATCTCCCTTGAAAGGTCTCAGGCTGAAACCTTTGCTGCGGAGTGCTGCATTGAGGGTCTGGATGTTCTCAGGTGTGAGTGGTTCCCCGGCGATTGTGGGCATTGCCGCGTCCTTTGCGGTTTCCACATCGATGGACGGAGGTCCCTCCTGGGCGGCCTCTGGAGGATACGAATGCGCTACTTCGCGGTAGGCCAATGCAATCATGAACCACATGAGAAGTGAAATCGCGATCAGTTTCACTAACGACTTTCCACCGGAAATCGTGTTCAGCCCTTCGCCAAAGGCGCGGATCTTCTGGTCAGCAATGCGTGCCACGCGGGGGGATATCTTGGCAGTCAGATTGTGCAGAACTGCTCCTGCCTCTGATCCGCGTCTACGAATAATGAAGGCCAGTGCGCTTGCTAGGGTTACCGCGGCACAGAGGCCCACCGCCACGATTCGGAACTGATGTAGGTACGGGTTTGCGCGAATTGCTGAGGGCGCAAAAACATCAATCGTCATTGACACCGTGAACGCGCCGATGTCGAAGATGCGCTCAACCGCCCATACCCCGATCTGTGATGCGAAGGGCAGGTTTTCTTTGCGCGAGATCAAATAAGGGCGAATAAATTCGCCGGGCCGTCCTAAGAGCGCAAGCCCGGTGAAACCGATGAACGTAGGTGGAACCAGCTTCCATGTGGAAGTTTTGCAGACTGGTTCCAGAAAAACTTTCCAACGAAGCGCCCGCAACACATATGTGAGGTAAATGAGACCTATAGCTGCGGCGATATGAAGCGGGTTAACATGGCTTGCACTGCGGAAGCGCGCCCAATCAAACTTGCGCCAGTGCTGCACCTGAAAATAAATCAGCAGGCCCAGGATGGCCAGCACTACTCCGGTGGTCAAAAGCTGTTTCTTGCTCATCGGCACATGGGACTGCTCACTGATAACTCCTGTGACACGTTATACGGGACTGTTCACTGGGTCAATTGAGAGATGGGTTCTCTCAGCGGGACGCAGACTCCGTCGGCTTCGGAAAGGAATTCGCCGTTGCTGTTTTGACGGTGTGCTTTTTCGGTGCCGGTACTTTTGCTGTTTGAGTGTGAGGCTTCGTGGTCTTGCTCCTGTGGGCTAGCGAAGGATTTTCTGCGAGTTTTTTCCTGTTGAAGTCACGAATGATCTTTGCGACGTATGTCTGGGTCTCGAAATACGGTGGAACGCCACGATACCGATCCACGCGCCCCGGGCCCGCATTGTAGGCCGCCAGCGCCTTCGGCACGTCGTAGTTGTATTTCTCCAGAAGCTCGCGCAAATACTTTGTGCCGCCTTCCACGTTCGAATTCGGATCGAACGAGTTCGCGACTCCGAGATGAGACGCTGTCTGCGGCATGAGCTGCATCAGCCCTTGCGCGCCCTTCTTTGAAACTGCTCGGTTGTTGAATCCGCTCTCAGCACGAATGACGCTATTAATAAAGTCCGGATCAATCTGATGCCGTTGGCCTGCGCCGCTGACCATTTCGTCCAAACTCCGCCGGTCAACCAGAGCCTGCTGCTGGTTTACAGTTTGTGCAATGCTGGATGGGAACGACAATTTCGGAGCCGGATTCGGGCGCTCAGGAGCGGCGGCTTGCGAAATAGCCGGCGTCGTGTCGGTTTCGAAGCGCTCAATTTGATCGGTGGGAATCTCAATATACCCGCTTGCGGAGTCGCTGAGGTACAACCTGGTTACCGGGCCAACAACTTGACGTCGCTCGTGTCGGATTGAATTTCCGTTACGCAGGATGGCGAGATCAGTCGCATTTGCCAGTGGGGCCTCGACCAATATCAAACCCAAAGCGAGTTGGAACAGGAATTTCATGAATGCAACACACTTGGTTTTTGCGCTCGGGGCGCAGAACTCAGCACTTGCTCAATTGCTGCCGCGACGCCATTTTCATCATTGGAAAGTGTCACTGCCCATCCCTGAGCTTTCAGCTCATCACAAGCATTCCCCATGATAAACGGCACCCCGGCAAAGGCAAGCATCTCCAGGTCATTAAAATTGTCGCCGATGGCCATGACCTGCTCGCGGGGAATACCACGATAATTGGCCCACCTTTCGAGCGCATGGCCTTTGGAACAATCGCGGTTCAAAACATCCACAATACATAAATCGCGGGCAGGATACTCTGTCCGCACTACCGTAATTTTATCCTTCACGGGGCTGGACTGCACGGTCCGCGTAGCCGCCTTCATCCTAGCGAGAGTGCCGCAGAACATAGCCTGCACGGGATCGGCAATCAGCGCCTTTTCTATGGGAACGACGAATTCGATGAACTGTATGTTGCTCTCCAGCCAGCGCTGAATGCTGCTGGTCAATTCATCCATACGTTCCAAGACAAGTGCACCCTTAGATTCCTTGTCGAACGTCACGACGGTGTTACCGCGGAACTCCTGCATAACGCTGCACAGTTCGCGGCAGGTTTCGACTGACAGCAGATCGCGATGGAAAGTTTCACTTGCCAATGATCGAGTGATTGCGCCATTAGAGCTGATCAGCCACAAGTCAAACCCAAGTTGTTCTGCGATCGGCAAAGCAAACGTGTGGCGTCGGCCCGTGACTAAAATGACTTCGATTCCGTCCTGATTGGCTTGTCGCAAAGCCTGCAGGTCTTTCTCGGAGATGCGGAATTTGGAGTTCAGCAGGGTTCCGTCAATATCGACGGCGATCAAACGAATGGGAGGGGTCACTAGGGAAATTTTAGCAGCTGAGAGGAGCAGTGTGGCGCCGGACGCCCTCGTCCGGAATTGACTACACCATGGTCACTGCCCCCCAACCCACGCTTCTGCTATATTTCGCAAAACCCATGGGATTTCTGTACTCATTACTGTTTCCGTGGAATTTGGTCCTGCAGGCGATTGCGATTGTCCACTTCATTCGTCGCCGTCCGGACAATTATTGGCTTTGGATCATTCTCATCGGCGGTTGGATTGGAGCATTGGTTTACATTTTTGCCGAAGTTCTGCCCGATGCCGGGCTGCTGCGCCAGTCTTTCAGGACATTTTCTCGGCGGCGCAGAATCGGCGAGCTCCAGGCGATTGTGCTCGACAATCCTTCGGCCGGAAATTATGAAGAGCTGGCTGACCTTTATTTGGACGACCGGAAGTTTGCCCTTGCGCGTGAGTGCTATGACAAAGCCATCTCGTCTCGCACCGATTCGCCCGATCCCTTCTACCGCCGCGGTATCGCCGAAATTGAGCTTGGCGATTTCACTGCTGCAGTAACCGATTTGGAGCGGGTTGTCGCCAAGGATGCTCAGTACGATTTTCACCGCGCGTCCGGACTATTGGCCCACTCATATGCTCAGACCGGGCAGCCGGAGAAGGCTAACGCGCTCTTTCGTCAGACAACGCAGATCTCGACCTTATCCGAGACCTATTTGAATTATGCGAGCTTCCTTGCTGCTCAGGGAAGGAATGCCGAAGCACGCGAATGGACGCAACGCATCCTTGCTAAAAAGCCGACACTGCCCGGATATTTACGACGTCGCGAACGTCCGTGGTTTCGGAAGGCGAAGGGTTTGCTGAAGCAGTTGCCGGCATCATGAACGGTTAGAGCAAGTCCAGCGCAGAACGATTCTCGCGCTCAACCTGCTTGAGCGTGCAATCTTTAGGGTCCTTCTCTGGCCGCCATCTCAAGAATTTCGTTCCATGCCGGAAGCGCCCGCCGGTGAAGTGATCGAATTGCACCTCCACAACAAGCTTAGGCGCTAGTGGTTGCCATTCTGCGGAGCGCTTGGTGCTCCATCGGCTTAGGCCTCCGGGCGCCTTTCCGGTAAAACCAGGAGGTTTGATCATGCCTTCGAGTTTTTTTGTTAACGCAGGACGATCTGCATCTTTGATCGAAGATGTAAATCCCACGTGGTCGAGATTGCCCTCGTCGTTATAAAGACCCAGCAACAGTGAGCCGACCAGCGGCTCTTTCTCGAGATAGCGAAAGCCTCCGACGACGCAGTCGGCGGTGCGCTGCCGTTTGATTTTCTGCATGCCCGCGCGTTCGCCGGTTTGATAAGGCAGATCGCGGCGTTTCGCGATGACTCCGTCCAGTGCCACACCCATTCGGAACCATTTACGCGCCACCGACAAATCTTCGGTAACGGGCGAGAGGCGGACCGATTGATTCTTCTTTAAGTATCGTTTCGCAAACAGCTCAAGTGTTGACCGACGTTCTTCAAGAGGCATTTTTACAAGCGGTCGACCGTCCTCGTCGACCAGAAGGTCGAAGACTAAGAAAGTCGAAGGTGTCTCCTGGCTCAACTTCTGCACGCGGCTTGCAGCCGGGTGGATTCGCATCAACAAATGGTCGAATGACAGTGTGCCGTCAACCGGTATAACGATCTCACCGTCCAGCACGAACTGTTCAGCGGGAAGTGCTGACAGCGTCCGCACGAGTTCAGGAAAATATCGGGTCAAAGGCTTCCCCGATTTTGACATCAGTTCAACTCGCTTCCCATCGCGAAAAGCGAGGCAGCGGAAGCCGTCCCATTTGGGCTCATACTGCCACTCAGTGCCGGTCGGCAATTCGCTGGCCGGCAGTGCTTCCATCGGTTTGTATTTTTTGCTTAACGGCAATGACATTACGAGGTCCCGCGATGTCCGAGGCCTAGGATGCCGCCAGTCTGTATACCGTTAGCATTTCGCTCTGTCACGAGCAACGCTGAGTCCCTGATACACTCTCCGCGTGTCTAGAGTTACTTATCTTGAATGCACCAAATGCGGTGCGCATCTCGCTGCCGATATACCACAGAATGTTTGCACGAAAGATGGCGGCATTCTTTTTGCGCGCTATGACCTGAATTCAATTAAGACAACATTTACTCCCGACGCTCTCGCAGGCAGGGAAGCCAACCTCTGGCGTTACCGCGAAGTTCTGCCTGAGCTTGAGCCGATTACGCACGGGCGAGGACGCCCGCCCCTCCAAACAGAGACTTTGGAGAGACGGGCGTCCTCACCCGTCACCTTAGGCGAGGGGTTCACACCGCTGATTCCCAGCCGCGAGTTTCCCCATGTCTGGATCAAAGATGAAGGACTGAATCCGACCGGATCATTCAAAGCACGCGGAATTTCTGTTGCCGTCAGTGTCGCGGAAGCCTTAGGCATAAAGAAGGTTGCCATGCCTTCCGCCGGGAACGCAGGCAGCGCTCTTGCGGCGTACGCAGCCGCTGCAAAGATTGAAGCGCACATCTTTATGCCGCGCGACGTCCCCCTGGCAAACCGTATCGAGTGCGAAATGTATGGTGCGCACGTGACCCTGGTGAACGGTTTAATCAGCGACTGCGCCCGCATGGTGAGCGATCGCAAGGACAAAGAAGGATGGTTCGATCTTTCCACGCTCAAAGAGCCGTACCGGGTCGAGGGAAAAAAAACCATGGCGTACGAGTTATTCGAGCAACTTGGCGGCAATCTGCCCGATGCCGTGATCTTCCCCAGCGGCGGCGGAGTCGGCGTGATCGCGATGTGGAAAGCCTTTGACGAAATGGAAGAACTCGGATGGCTGGGAAAAAAGAGGAAGCGGCCGCGCATGATCGTAGTTCAGGCCGCGGGATGCGCGCCAATCGTGAAAGCCTGGAATGAAGGCAAAACCACTGTCGAAATGTGGAATCAGAGTTCCACCATCGCCGCCGGACTCCGCGTCCCTAAACCTTATGGAGATTATCTGGTGCTCGACATTCTCAAGCGCAGCGGAGGCACGGCGATCGCGGTCAGTGATGATGAAATCCGAGATTCAGTTCGGCACTGGGCGAGGCACGAAGGCGTTTTTGCTGCGCCCGAAGGAGCGGCCAGTCTCGCGGCCTTTAGAAAATTACGGTCGGAGTCAGCAGGAAACCCGCCGTTTCTGTCTGAGAAAGATCGAGTCGTGCTATTCAATACCGGAACCGGATTGAAATATCTCGACGTACTTCAAGAGCGCAAATTGCCCCCTTCGTGGCAGATCGGCGGAATCATAGGGCCGTACTGATTTTCGCAACAAAAAACGGTGCTACATTCTCCATAGGCTTTCGAATCCATGGAACATCGGCTGATCCTGATTAATCTGCTGGTAAAGCTGGGCGTGGCTGCAGCCATTGCTGCCGGGTTGGTGCGATCGGTGGAGTTCAAGTCGCTACTGTTTCGCGAACAACGCTCACTAAAAGACAAGACTTACCTCGCCTTGTGGCTGGCGGTTTCCGCATGGATCGGATTCCATCTTGCGTTGGGTATCTGGATCAAGTTCGGCGCAGAGAGCACCTTTGCCGGTGATCTCTCATTCGAAGCCACAGTTCTTCTGGGAGTAATTGCGGGGCGTTTCGCGGGGGTTACTGGCGGTCTGCTGCTGGCCGTATTCAGCGGTGCGTGGCTAATGTTGCCGGTGAACGCGGTTGTAGGACTGGTCTCAGGTCAGCTTAGAATGTTCGCTCCCAACCGCGAAGAAGTCTGGCGTTTCTCTCCTTTTAATTATCTGAGCCTTGTGCGTTGGATGCGGCGCGGCGAGGCCCGGCCCAGCTTTTCCGATTGGCAGATACTCTTTCTGTTCACGATTGTCGCTTTGCGTTTCCTGGAAACCGAGGTGTTGCGCTGGCTTCCAGGCTATACCTATGCTGCCCACCCTCTGTGGGTAGATGTGTTGATTTACGCCACCTCGGTGACGGTGATCGTGATCGAGCTAAAAATCTGGAACGGCGTCCGCTTACAGATCAAGTTGGAAGAGCAGGCGCAGTTGCTGCTTAGCGCGCGCATGGCAGCGTTGCAGAACCAGATCAATCCTCATTTTCTTTTTAATACGTTGAATTCAGTGTCCTCGCTGGTACGCGTGAACCCCGACACGGCACGCGAGCTGATCATCAAGCTGGCAACGATTTTGCGCCGGCTGCTTCACAGCAGTGATGCGTTCGTAGCCCTGCAAGAGGAAATCGATTTCATCGACAACTACCTCGACATAGAGGTGGTCCGCTTCGGCGCAGACAAGCTCCGAGTGGTCAAAGAATTGGATCCCGAGTCGCTCGACGTAATGGTTCCCAGCATGTTGCTGCAGCCACTGGTTGAAAATTCAATTAAGCATGGGCTGTCGTCGAAAATTGACGGGGGTAGTATTTATTTGCGCAGCAAACTTTTCGAGTCGCATGTGACCATTGAAGTCGAGGATGACGGGGTAGGGATGGGATCAGTCCAATTGCTGGAACCGCCTACTGGTTTCGGCGAAGGCGGAATTGGAATGGCCAATGTCGCTGAGAGGCTTAAGGTGCTGTACGGCGATACCGCCCGAATGACCATCGACAGCCGCAATGGAACCGGGACCCTGGTACGGCTACGGCTGCCTATCCTGCCTGGGGATTCAAAGTTACCCGCAGCGCTTTACGAAGAGCGCTCCATCACTCGCCGGTAAAACTGCTCATAATGCGGAATGATTTTCGTAGTGCAGAAACGTGCCTTGGCGGCAGCTCTGCATTGTTTGCCCATGGCGCGCAAGCGAGTTTCATCCTTGAGAATGTCAATGGCGTAGCGTGCCATGGTCTCGATGTCGCCAACATCAGCCAGGAATCCGCTCTTTTCATGCTCGATCACCTCAGGCACACCCCCGACCCTGGTTGCGACTGGAACGACTTCGCAAGCCATCGCCTCGAGTGCGGCCAGGCCAAATGATTCGAGCTCACTCGGCATCAGCAGGACATCAGAAATCCCGAGGGTTTCAAAGACCTGTTCGCGCTTGCCAAGAAAGATCACGTCGTTATGTATGCCCTTTTGCACCGCGAGCCATTCTGCCGGAGAGCGGTCCGGGCCATCGCCCAAAAGCAGTAGCTTCGAAGGGATCTTTTTTCGGACGCGATCAAAAATCTCGATTACATCCGTGATCCGTTTCACTGGGCGAAAGTTCGACACATGGATCAGAATGCGTTCTCCATTCGGAGCAAATTCCGCACGCCGTTCGGCAAAGGTCTTCTCGTCGCGACAATACACATCGCAGTTGACAAAGTTGTAGATAACTTCGATGTGGTTCTTTACTTCGAATTCGCGCACCGTCCGCTCGCGCAGGTACTGCGAAATCGCAGTGACCCCATCGCTTTGTTCGATCGAGTAACGCGTGATCGGCAAGTAAGAGCGGTCCTGGCCCACCAGCGTGATATCGGTACCGTGCAGGGTGGTGACAAACGGCAGTTTGCGGGGTTTCGGTCCCGCGGCGAGCATTTGCCGGGCCAGCATGGCGCTCACCGAATGCGGAATTGCATAGTGCACATGCAGCAGATCAAGGTCGTAAAGTTCGGAAACTTCAGCCATACGCGTGGCCAACGCTAAATCGTACGGAGGATAGTCGAACAGAGGATAGCGGGAGACTTCGACTTCGTGATAATGAATGTTCGCTGCCGGCCGGTTCAGGCGAATCGGCTGCGCGTAGGAAATAAAGTGGACGTCGTGCCCGCGCTGGGCCAGCTCCAGGCCTAATTCAGTAGCAACTACCCCACTGCCGCCGTAGGTTGGATAGCAAGTAATGCCGATTTTCAGGCTCTCCCGCATGTTCATTCGATGGGGAAAGTGTAGCGCAGATTCGGATTTTCAAAGGTATTCGAGGACGCGAAGAAGAGAAGAGATCAGGCGCCTTCGGTTGCGGCCCGCGAGAAGCCCTTATCCATTTTTTCCAGATATTCCTGGAGCCGCTGCTGGATGTGTGCTTCGAGCTCGGTGAACTCAATCCCCATGCCCACTCCGGGGTCACTGGTGCGCACCAGCGCCGTGACGCGGATTTTTTCCGAATCAAGCCAGAAGGTGATGATCACCTCGGAATCAATCGCTAATGGTTGGAACGTTTCCACGTAGCAGCCGCGCCCACCTATGTCGGTTGCGCTGCATTGCATGTGCGCGCGCCGCGTGTCCTCGAAACTGATTTCCATCGGAAACTGCACTTTGTGCCGATTGAAGCGGCGTTTGTCCGATCCGGGTTCCTGAGCCTTGCTCCGAGTTTCGGCGGCAATATCTGCCCACGGCGACGATTGCTCAGGCAGGATCACTACTCCAGCCTTGTTTTTCCTTGGCGCGACCGAAGGTGTTGACCAAATTACCTTGAAGCGGGCCTTTTTGTCGCCGTATTGAATTCCGATCATGTCCCCGACCTTCAGGCAATGATGCAGGTGTGTAAGTTGCGCGCCTTCGCTGCTGAGGCTGTTGGCAAGGCCGCTTTGAAAAAACGGTTTGCCCTCTGCATCCATGCCCCAAACGCGCACCGGGATGTCGGCTGAAACTCTGGATTCTGGCCGTTTTTCCATAGGCTTGCACCAATCATACCTGCCCTGAAATCGACTCGGAAGTAACCGTCAGTCACTAGTCGCGACCCGAAGGTGATGGTACTTCCGGCGAGGCTTGGACGGACAGACCAAATTCGGAGTAGGAGATCAACTCAATCTGCTCACGGTTTAGCAGTTCTTTTACTTCCACTGAAGTCAGTATGGCCAGCTCGGTTTCGCGTGAGTGCCGCAAACGTGTCTTAACGTTATTCAGTTCTGCATCGTTGTATCCGGGATGAGTAACAAACTCCCACGTGCCCTCCGGCAAATTCTCAATCAGCTGGCGAAATGTCTGCAGAGTCAGACCTCCGGTTGCGAGGATTCCAACGCAGCCGTTCGGGGTCATCAGGCCGGCCCCGCCTAATGCCTCGCGGAAACTTTCTTGAAAAGACCGCAAAATCCCCAGCTGAATCCGCCGTTTCCAATTTCGAGTTCCCGCCAAGAACAGCGGCTCGAAGGGATTGCGGACTGCCCGAACACCGCATTTTTTCGCCGCACGGAGCATTGGCCTGAAAACTACCGGAAACATGTGCGTGTGTTTGTGAGAGTCGAGATGGGAAACCTGGATTCCTGTCGCCTGCAGCTTGCGAATTTGTGCTGTGATCTCGGCTTCGATCTCATCTTCATCAAGCCGTCGCGCCACCGCGAGGCACGCGAAAGACACCAGGCTGTCGCGGAATTTTGGAGTGCCAGAGTTACTGTCAAAGCCATGGCCAAAGCCAGTGTCAGAGTTATGGCCGAAGCCAAGGCCAGAGTTTCGGCCAGAGTTAGGGCTAGAGTTAGAAACGAAAGCCAAACTCGAGACTTGCTGCACGTCGAGCACTGGCGACGCATCGACTAGAAGCACATGGCAGCCAATGCTGAGCTGAGGGACCCTTGAAGCCATGTCCACGGCCTCCTGAAATTTGGCGCCGCACGCCATTAGCGTGGAGGAGGTCACAATGCCATGCGTATGCGCTTCGATAATGCCGCGGTTCACGCCCGAAGTCAGGCCGAAGTCGTCCGCGTTGACAATCAGCCGCCGCACGATGCGAGTTTAGCAGGGAAGCGCGGTTTGACCCGCGTTTCCAGCCAACCCTATACTGCAAGCAGCCCGCAGCCGGGGCGGTTAGCTCAGTTGGTTAGAGCGCCTGCCTTACAAGCAGGAGGTCGCAGGTTCGAGTCCTGCACTGCCCACCAGTTCCCTCAACGTTTATGCATGTTTGGCGCATATGGGCTAAGTCAGATGGCATATCGGTCTTACGATTACCTTACGTTTCAGAAGGAGAGAGAAGAACTCAGGCTCCGGAATCGCCTTCTAGCTTTGCGCCGCGCGCGGGAACATTCGTCTCTCGCCCTGGTACTCTTTTCTTGCGAACTACGATCTGTTCGGTCGGTTTGAATTCAGGGTGGTAGGGCGCATCGACTTTTACGTGTGCTTCGTGGAGCACTCGTTTTTTTCGGGAGTGATCTTTATCAAAAGGATCATCATTCCAGAACTCATTGTCGTGCGTATAAATCTGGGTTATGCCAGCTTGAATTATGGAATTGCAGCACGCTAGGCAGGGAAACTTTGTCACAAAAATAGCCGCCCCTTGCAGAGCGATGCCAATACGGGATGCGTTCATAATCGCGTTGTGCTCAGCATGGCAGATCACTTTCAACTTTTCGTCTGCATTGAGAAGAATCTCTTCGTCATCATGCACTCCGCGCGCTAGCCCATTAAAACCAGTGGACAAGACAATGTTGTCGTCGGAGACGATCACTGCGCCCACTGGACACTTCGGGTCTTTCGACTTGATCGAAACGACCTTAGCCATGTTCAAAAAATACTCATCCCAACGATCTACGTGGTCTGGAATGGTGATTCGACCTTGGGTTTCCGGTGTGGACGCTTCTGACACAGGGGGCACGGACTTCGCGATGGACACAGGTATACCTCTGCCACGAAGGATGGCATCGCGATATCCATTCCACAAGTTACTTTAGATGTCGGGGTGCTACACTGGCCTCCAAATGGACGGTGAGAAGAAGGCTACTCCAGAGACAGATGCCGTCTCTGCGGGTAGGATCAGGTGGACAGATTTTTGGCGAGAGTTCCGGGAGGCTCGTTTCTCCTATGCAGCCAGTACATCCAACATTCTTGACAACATGATGAGGGCGAACGAGAACGCAGCAGCGTTCTACGAAAAGGTTATTCTTTTCAATGGCGCAACAATTGTACTGTCGCTTACGTTACTCGGTTCTCTCTCCACGCACGTGCCGAATGGGCATTTACCGCGATCTGCTCTTGTGCATTTCCTCTTCCCCGCGTGGGTATTCTTCCTTCTATCAATCTACTGCTTTGCCAGGCGTCTTGCGACGCACCACAACCTGAATATGTCGTTGGTACAACAGGCTGCTGCTCTTACGTCCAGCCCTCATTATGAAATTCTCGCCGATGTATTAAAAAAGGCGTCGCTCATATCAAGTGAGTTACGTTCTCTGAGTGGCCAGCCTATTGGGGAGCTGTTTTCTGAAACAGCGAGGGCTTTGCAACAACTATCTGCTGACGAATATCTTTCGATACCTAAATTAGTCAAGAAAGGCACAGAAGAAAGCAAACTAACGGGCTACTTGGTCATGGTTGGCTGGCTTGCAACAATCTTAGGTCTGTTGTTGCTGTGCATTTTTGCGATTAAGACGATCCTTACGGTTTAGCTCACAACAAAGGGAGCTGGGAAAACCAAGAGAAAGACGAGTAACTCCGGGGGAGAAAAATCCCCATCATGAGCGACGGCTAACCGATGAAGACTTAGTTGGCTAGCTAATGTGAATCCCTGAATCTGATTCCTCTGATGAGCCGTATTTATGACTGAATATCCTTGAGCCGTTCCCGTTCAGCTAACTTTTCTGCCAGCAGTGCGACGAGCGTATCAGCGTTCGTGGGTTTAGCAATGTAGTCATCTATTCCTAAACGAACGGCTTCCTCTGCACTTTCCTCGTTGGGATATCCGGTAAGAACAATCGTCACGCAACGGGGATGGGCCTCTCGCATGGCACGAATGACTTCCAATCCGTCATCTTCCCGATCAATATTCAAATCGCAGAGCAGTAGATCAAATTCCTGCGCTTTTATTTGGTCGATGGCTTCCGCTACTGTAGCCGCAACCGTGACTGTAAACCCGTAACGCCGCAAAATTGCGGATAGAGTTGCACGGATAGCGGGTTCGTCGTCTACAAATAGAAGGCGCTTTAGAGTGGGCTTCACTTGTGGGGTGTACGCAGTGTTTAAGAACAGGACCGCTGAACGACTTCTCGCACGATGCCGAGAAACGTTGCCGTAGGTTCGCCCTTATTAACGTAAACGTCCACACAAAAGAGGCGTTCCGGGATGGTGCCCGAAAACAAAATGATGGGAACATCGGGCTTGATCTTCTTCAGTTCTTTTGCAAGCTCCGTACCTGTCGTTCCATGGAGCATGTGGTCTGCGATTATGGCGGAAACAGGAGATTCCCGAAGAGCTGTCAGAGCGTCAGCAGCCGTGGTCACGCCAATCACGATGTAGCCATCCCGCTCAAGAACCTTTTTTCGCAGGATCAAATGAATGGGTTCGTCTTCAATGCAAAGAATCAATGGCTTCGCAACGATTCCTCGCAATGCGTCGGCTGAAAACTTCGACAAAGTGACGAACTCCTCGGCCAGAGGAGTAAAGCAGACGAATGGGCGGTTCCGCTCCCAGTGATATTGATCTTCTTATTTCGTAGCTGCTCATGTAAATACAGGGAAAACTGTACGACACCGAACAAAGGCTAATGGCCTTGTGGACAATGGCGCAACAGCCTTCCGTGTTTCAGGAGTCACCTTGAATCGGTGACTTCGGCCAATTGCGACAATCATCTGTGCAGCCTAGTTTTTTATGAACGTATGAGCACAGCCCCAATCGTTAATAGGAAGTGTCGGACTAGGCGCATTCCGCTGACGGTTTCTCTGGAGGTGTCGGGGCACGATGTGGAGAGGTCTTCTTTCACGCTGACCACTACGGCCACGGGCCTGAATCGTAACGGAGCCGCCCTTCATTTGAATCGTGACCTGTCGCTCGGTTCCGTAGTGACCGTACGAAACAGTGGGGGCACTGGAACTTCGGCCCGTGTTGTCGCACAGGTGGTCACGGGAGACGGGGTCTACATGTATGGCGTGGAATTTCTCGACGAGGCTGAGAGTGTGAAAGATTTCTGGGGCATCGCCTTTCCCTTATCCAGGAAATAGAGCAGGCGCTTCGACTGCTGAAACCTTATTACGTCAGTTATCTTCCTGATGTAACCGATTCCTGCGAAGATCATTTCAGACACAAGAAGGCCGCCCTCTTCGGATCAACCAGTCCGATGAACGAAAAAAGCCCATCAGAGATTGATCTCTAATGGGCTTTTTGTTGTCCGTTGGGACAGGCTGCTCGTGAATCAGTGCAGAGTGTTCGTAAATCGCTTGCAATTAGTCTTGATATTGGGCGGTTAGTTCAGTTGGTTAGAGCGCCTGCCTTACAAGCAGGAGGTCGCAGGTTCGAGTCCTGCACTGCCCACCAATCCACTCAATGTTTATGCGTGTCTGGCGATACGGGTGGCGCCGTGCTCTCACGATTCTGTGTTGGTTTTACGTTTGTTTTACTTTGCAATCGTGACGTTTCAAGTGGCCCGCTAAGAATCCAGGTCAGTAAGGCCCCAATTACAGCTCCCACGAGTGCGCCGACAATAGTTGCGACAAATAGGGTTCTGATGTTGAGCGCCAGTGCAAGCTCGTTTTCGAAGTGGTTTAATGCCGGTATTAACGATTGCGGAACTGCAGTAGCCGAATCGTAGGTTCTCTTAAAATAGTCCTGAAGTTTGGAAAGGAGCGGTTCCTCGGCAATCGCCTGTAGGAAGCGTTCTCGGTCCTGACTGAAACCCAAGGTCAAGGACTCACGTTCGACGAGCAACTCGTGAATGGAAGACAGCTCACGTCTGGCCTCCTGAGTTAACCTTCGAGTTCGCAAGAATCTCCATTTTTGAGCATTAGATAAACTTCGAGCAGTTCCGGCGAGTTTCGAAAAATGTTCCGCTACTTCATGAGCTAACAGATCAACCATGTCCTGCGCAACGAGGTGGCTGTAAAGCCGCAGCATCCTACTTTGGACCGAAGAGAGAAAGGCGTCGACGATTTCTTGATCCGTTGCCTTCGTGTTGTGGAGAACAATGAATAAATCCTCACGCTCACAAAAAATTGTTGGGCGAGTGTCTGCGGTGTCGGTATCAGACTTGCCAGTTATGATGTAAAACTCGGGATGAAGCGGAGTTGGCCCGAGAGAGGGAACTTTAATCGATGTTTCCTTCGGTATCTGCTTGAACAGTATCTCTCTGAATTCCTGCCCGATGCCACTCTGTTCGAGGAATTCTATTTCTCGAAACGCCGCGAAGAGACTTCCTGTGTAAATCGCATAAAAATCTTCCATGTCCCTTTTCGACGAAAACCAATCAGAATATTTCAGCTGAGACTTTGGCAACGTGATATGGAAAAGGAAGTGTTCACCAGTAATCAGAAAATTCGGTGTTGTAAGCGTCATTGTGCTGTCTGGATTATTAAGCGGGATCGGCTCCGAGACGTTGGGATGCAGAGAGACGGCCTTTACCAGCTTCTTTACCAATGCCTTGCAGTATTCAGACCCAATTGCCACCCCGCTTGGTGCCGCGATCTGCTCGGCGTTTCGTGACCCGTCTTCGAGCTGTATGGCTCCAATCTTTACGAGAATGCATCGCTCCAACTCAAAATCTTTTTCGCCGTTTTTTTCTAATATGGCACGAAGGGCTTTATTAGGCATCATCTCTCACACCCCCACATTGATCTCCGAATTCCAGAGATACTGAAAGTGAGGGTACACCTTAGATTGTGGTTTTATGGAATGAAAAAGGCCGGTCGGGAAGACCCTTGATTGGACGAGACTCCAAATCACTTCTACGTCAAACAAGATTAGAGGTTGTTTTCGTCATCCTTAGGGGTGTGGCGACGCAACAGCGTGATGCAAAATACCAGAATCAAAATCAACAAGCCCAGCAAGCCAAGTTCGACCATCGAAGCTCGAAAAATGCTGGCACCCTGAGTCGTCCAAGCGCCTGGCTTGGTAAGAGTGGCGGCTTCGAGCGTTATCACCAGTACTCGCCGGATCGAAGCAATCAGGCCAACAACCAGGAATGGCTCGGTGACCAGAATATGTGAGCGTATGGATACGCGCACTGTGTGCAGAATCTCGACCAGCATCAGCACTACCAGGAGCTGATCCAAAACTCGCAGGGTTTCGACGCCCATTGTTCTGTGGACCAGGGCATCCCAGAGAAGCCGGACAGCGCCCGCTATCGGCACCAATGCGGTTATAGAAAGCAGAATCGCAAGGACCGAGTAGATGACCACCTCACCTTTGCTTAAATAATCCCCAAAGCGATGTCGCACCGCGCCTTCAATCATTTGCGTGGAATAGTAGCACCATACGGAAAATATTCCAGCCCCGTTTTACCCACGTGTTCGGTTCAGCGCCGATCAGCTTTCCGCAAAACTTGTTGCCTTAGAACCCGGCCAAAACGTTTTCGCGTGACGACTACCTTGGAACGATTCGAAAGATGACAGCGCTGAGAACGCCGGGGATTACGCCCAACCAGCGGTAGCCCTTGCGAGTCGTCCTTCGCCATTCTGAATCCCGCCGCGTTTTGCGAGCATCTTTAGTGTGGTAGCAACCTGAGGTACCAAGATGAAAAAGTTTGCACTTGTTCCTTTGGCTTTGCCGATCCTGTTTATTTCCCTCCTTCAGACGGGATGCAGTAACACCGAGGCGAAGCAGCCGGCTCCGCAAGCGATGCCGGTCAAGACGCAGGTCATCGATCTGGCAGCTGTGCCGCGAGCTGACGAATATGTCGCCACCATCAAATCGCGGCGTTCGGCCAGTATTCAGCCGCAAGTGGATGGGACGTTGACAAAAATCCTCGTGACATCTGGCGATCACGTGCGTGCGGGCCAAGTGTTGATGACCATCGATCCGCTGAAGCAGCAAGCCACCGTCGACCAGCAACGCAGCACCGAAGCACAAAAGAAAGCAATTCTGGAATACAACAAAACGGAAGTGGAGCGCCAAAAAGGTTTGTTTGAAGGCGGAGTAACCAGCAAGCAGAATTATGACTACGCGGTGCAGGCCTACGAGAACTCCAAGGCGGATTGGGAATCGTCTCAGGCTGCGCGTGCCACTCAGGAACACCAGCTCGCGTACTACCACCTGACCGCGCCGTTTGCAGGTATCGTGGGAGACATTCCGGTTCACATCGGCGACTACGTTTCTCCGCAGACATTACTCACCACGGTGGACGAAAATGCCGAACTGGAAGCCTACATTTATATTCCGACCGAGCGGGCGGGTGAAATTCGCGCAGGTCTTCCGGTGCAAATTGTCACCAGCCGTGGGGAAATCATAGAAAAGACGAAGATCAACTTTATTTCACAGCAGGTGGACAACGGGCTGCAGGGCGTCCTGGTGAAAGCCCCGATCCACAAGTCGCTAGACACATTCCGTAACGCGCAATTGGTGAAAGCGCGGGTAGTGTGGAGCACTAATCCTACGCCGACGGTCCCGGTGCTTGCAGTTACTCGCATCGGAGGACAGTCCTTTGTTTACGTAGCAGCTCAGTCGGACAAGGGTACGGTGGCCCGGCAACGCGCGGTCATTCTCGGCGACACCATCGGCAACGATTATGCCGTGATGGACGGATTGAAGGCGGGGGACAAAGTCATCATCTCGGGTATTCAGTTCTTGATTGATGGCGCGCCCGTAAAGCCAATCAGCTAACCAGCAGGTTTCCGGTTGCTACGCGGTGAAGTCGCCGCAAGCAGAGGGAGTACTTCTTTGGTAGATTTCTTCATTCGACGACCGATTTTCGCGACGGTTTGTGCGTTGCTGATCATCCTGGCAGGCGCGGTTTCTATCCCAACTCTGCCGATCTCTCTGTATCCAACACTGGCGCCGCCCCAGGTCACGGTCACCAGCAACTACGTAGGCGCAAACGCCGCCGTGGTTGAGTCGGCAGTTACAACGCCGCTCGAGCAACAGATCAATGGCGTCGAGGGCATGCACTACATCACCTCGACGAGCTCGAACGACGGCACCAGCAACATCAATGTAACCTTTCGCACCGGATACGACTTGAACATCGCCGCGGTCGACGTGCAGAACCGCGTTGCTACTGCGCAAGGCCGTCTGCCACAGGAAATCAAGAACACCGGTGTGACTATTACCAAGGCGAATCCGAACTTTGTTTTCGCCGCCGGATTGTATTCTCCCGATAACAGTCTCTCGAACCAGTACATCTCCAACTATCTGGACGTTTACGTAAAGGATGCTTTGAAGCGAATCCCCGGCGTAGGCGACGTGATCATTTTCGGCGAGCGCAAATATGCAATGCGCATCTGGCTCGACCCGACGAAATTGGCCGCCCGGCAACTAACGGCAGCCGACGTGGTCTCAGCGCTGCAGGAACAAAACGTCGAAATTCCGGCTGGCCAATTGGGACGCCCTCCAGCGGACCCGAAACAGAGCTTCCAGGTAACTCTTCGCGTGGTTGGACGGCTTTCGGATCCGAAAGAGTTTGAGAACATCATTATTAAGAACACGCACAATGGCATCGTGCAATTGAAGGATGTTGGTCGGGCTGAGATCGGCGCGGAAAGCTACGACACCAATCTTCTATATAGCGGGCACGAAGCCATCGGTATGGGCGTTCAGCAGCTTTCAAATGCCAACGCGCTCGATGTCGACAAAAAGGCCAAGGCTGCGCTCGATGAGCTCTCTAAATCATTCCCGCCGGGTATTAAGTACGTAATTGCCTTTGATACGACAACCGTTGTCGGCGACTCGGTGAAGGAAGTTGTCGCCACGCTGGAAGAGGCAGTCCTCATCGTCATCGTTGTGATCTTCCTCTTCCTGCTCGACTGGAGGGCCACGGTCATTCCAGCGGTCACCATACCGGTGTCACTGATCGGAACTTTCGCATTCATCAAGATGTTTGGCTTCTCGGTCAATTCACTGACGCTCTTCGGAATAACTCTGGCGACCGGGCTAGTCGTGGATGACGCGATTGTAGTCATTGAAAATGCCCAGCGGCATATCGATGCAGACCACACCGATCCGCATGCCGCAACCTCCGCCGCCATGGCAGAAGTAGCGAGCGCTGTGGTGGCCACATCGCTCGTGCTGATTTCCGTGTTCGTGCCAGTATCATTCTTCCCGGGAACCACGGGAATTCTCTACAAGCAATTCTCTCTGACTATTGCCTTTTCCATCGCCATCTCGTTGTTTAACGCACTGACTCTATCGCCGGCACTGGCAGCTATTCTGTTGCGCAGCGAAGAAAAGAAATATTCAATCTTCGATTGGACACATATTGGCTGGATTTCGACCGGATACAGGAAGTTCGCTCATGGCGTCAGTGGGGCGATTCAGGCCCTCGCGAATGCCTATGGAAAAGCCATTTGCAGGGTTTTGAACTATCGCTATGCGATGATCGCCCTGTTCTTCATTGGCCTGGCCGCGACTGGCTACATGTATGTTCATGTGCCGACCGGATTCGTGCCCCAGGAAGACCAGAATTACTTCATCGTCGTGGTACAAGCCCCGCCCGGAGCTTCGCTCAGCTACACCACCAATATCGCGCGGCAAGCCGAGCAGATTCTGCGCGCCGATCCTGACGTCTTCGGCACCTTCGCCGTCCCCGGTTTTTCGCTTTCCGGAGGCAGTTCATCTAATTACGGCTTGGTGTTTGCTCCGCTTAAGCCGATCGACGACCGCAAAGGCAAGGGTCACGGTGCAAGTGATATTGTGGCGCGCGTTTCGCCGAAACTGTTTGGCATCCCGGGAGCAGTCGTGGTCGCGTTCGAACCGCCCGCGGTCAACGGCATCGGGAGCTTTGGCGGATTCCAATTCGAACTGCAAGACCTGGGTCGCAACACCTTGCAGGACATCGACACCGTCGCGCACAAGATCGTAGCCGGGAGCCGTCAGCGTCAGGATATACGCGGCCTGTTCACCAGCTTCACTGCTAACGATCCGCAGCAGTTGGTGCAGATCGATCGCGAGAAGGCGAAAGCCATCGGAGTGCCCATCAGCCAAATTACCCAGGCGCTGGGCGTCTATATGGGTTCCGAGTATGTAAATGATTTTGATTTCAACAACCGCTCGTATCGCGTTTACGTGCAGGCCGACCAGCCCTTCCGCATGAGCGCGCGTGACTTGCGGCAATACTACGTGCGCTCCGATACCAATGGATTAGTGCCGCTGGCGAATATTGTTGCGCTTAAAGAGACTTCGGGCCCGCAGGTGATCAATCACTACAATCTCTTCCGCTCGGCTGAGATCGATGGCGCTGCCGCGCCGGGATTCAGTTCCGGTCAAGGGTTGCAAGCCATGGAAGACTTGTCGAAGCAGAACATGCTGCAAGGTATGACTTTCAGCTGGACAGGTCTGGCGCTGGAAGAAGTGGAAGCCAGCGGCAAAGCCATAATCATCTTTGGCCTCGGTATCCTGGTTGTCTATCTCACGTTGTCCGCGCAGTACGAGAGCTTTGCTTTGCCGTTTATCATCCTGCTCGCAGTTCCAATGGCAGTGCTGGGCGCCCTCCTCCTTGTCTCTGCGCGTGGTCTGGTGGATGACGTCTATGTGCAAATCGGCTTGGTCATGTTGATCGGCCTTTCGGCAAAGAACTCGATTTTGATTGTCGAGTTCGCTGAACAACTAATCGCCCAGGGCCGTAGCATTACTAACGCCGCCATAGAGGCCGCTGAGTTGCGTCTTCGTCCCATCTTGATGACCTCGTTCGCATTCCTGTTCGGGGTCCTGCCGCTTTATTTCGCGTCCGGCGCTGGGAAGCTTGGCCGGCACTCGGTAGGGACAGCAATTGTGGGCGGCATGTTATTCTCCACAGTTCTGAACCTGTTTTTTATTCCGGTGCTGTACGTGATCTTGAAGACATTGCTGGTTTCACTCTCAAAGAAGAAGCCGAAGCTAGAAGTAAGAGACCAGGAGTTAGTCGCATAACCACTGTTGTCGATTAGTGCTAGTCGAATCCAAAGGAGTGAAGCATTGGCTGAGTGCACACATCTCGATCAGATTCACGATGTGAAACCGCACACTCAAGGCTGTGAAGAATGCCTTAAAATGGGCGACCGCTGGGTGCACCTTCGTCTCTGTCTGAGTTGCGGCCATGTTGGTTGTTGCGACTCATCGAAGAACAAGCATGCGACCAAGCATTTCCATGCCACCAAGCATCCCATCATGCGATCCATCGAGCGCGGTGAGGATTGGGGCTGGTGTTACATCGATGAACTCGAATTGGACTTTGCCTGATCCGAGAGCTGATCAATGTTTGAAAGCATCCTCTGCCAAGTAACCGAGTACGATCCCGACATTCTCGATCCACTTATTGAGTTGGCGGTCGAGATCGCGCGTGAAGGTCGCGAGGGGAGACGTGTCGGTACGGTGTTTATCTTTGGAGACGAACGCGCGGTTCTTGCGAAATCCAGATCGTTGATTTTGGATCCTTTGTTCGGGCATCCGGAATCCTCGCGTCACCTCTCTGATCCCAGCCTTCGTGGAACCATTAAGGAATTAGCGCAGTTGGATGGCGCATTCGTCATCAGCGGCAACGGAATCGTGCTTGCGGCGTGCCGTTATCTCGACGCAATCGGTGCCGAAGTAGATGTTCCGCTGGGACTCGGCAGCCGTCACATTGCCGCAGCCAACATGAGCGCCGCGACCAATGCCGTAGGGATTGTTGTCTCCGAAAGCTCGGTGGTCCGAGTTTTCTGTCACGGCAAACTGGTCGCGGAAATCATCCCTGAGCTCTGGATGATCGACCACGCTGCGCAACTTCGCGGGCCGGTGAAGCGCGATCAGGTGGGCGAACTCACAGTGCTGACGCCGAGTCAACGTCGGGCTTCCGCCGTCAAATAACCATCACACTCGAAGTTTCGCGGCATGACAGCCAACGTACGGGCTTAACCGTATGAATCGGGTCCGGAGCGGGCCTCCTCAACCTGCTCTAACCTTCACGGTACAACCTCTTTGTCGTAAGTAGCTACTAATTGCGCACATCCTCTGAGGAGGGATATGTGCGCCAACTAAACTTCTTAACGTTGATCGTTCTGTTTAGCACGGTTCCCGCTCTGGCCGACCGGGTTTCTCTCAAGAATGGAGACCGGCTCAGCGGAACCATTGTCCAATCCGATGGCAAGACCCTGGTCCTGCATACGGAGTACGCCGGAGACCTGACCCTGAAATGGGACGCGGTCAACGGTATCGAAAGCGGGGGAGCGCTACACGTCGAGCTGCAAAACGGGAAAACCGCCATCGGGCCGGTGACCACGTCAGGTGACACGCTGAAGGTTGCGACCTCGTCCGGCGAAGTGGTGGCGCCATTGTCGAATGTGAAGACTCTTTCCCAGCAGGCCGCTTACCAAAAGTTAGAGCACCCGAGTCTCTTGGAGGGCTGGAAAGGCGGGATCAACGCCGGGTTTTCACTCACGGGCGGCAACAGCCAGACCACCAACCTTGCCATTGGCTTCCTTGCCGATCGGCAAAGTTTGAAGTCCAAGCTGGCCGCCTATGCCAATACGATATATGCCACTAATAATGGCCCCGGCGCGTTTCCGACTACCACGGCCAACACGGAATCCGGCGGCATCCGCTACGACCGCGATTTTGCCCCAAGGCTATTTGGTTTTGGGGGCGCTGACTTTTTCGCAGATGCTCTACAGGGCCTGAACTTGCGCTCGGTGTTCGGAGGCGGCATCGGTTTTCATGCCATCAAGAACGACAACACCACCCTCGACTTTCTGGGCGGTGTGAACTACACGCGCGAGTCTTATACCACGCTGCACCGGAATCTGGTGGCGCTCACTCTGGGCGAAGAGCTGATGCACAAGTTCCGCAAGAACACAGTTCTGAACGAGCGGCTCTATTTTTTCCCCGACCTCAATAGCGCTGGCAACTACCGCGGGACGTTTGATTTTGCGTCGGTCACAAAAATCAACAAGTGGTTCGGCTGGCAAAATTCGTTCGAGGACGTATACGTGAGCAATTCGCCAGCGGGAAAGAAAAAGAACGACATAATCCTGACCACTGGGTTGAACGTATCGTTTGGACACTAAGATTGGCGGCGAAGGATCGGCGGGCCGGAGGTCAACTCATGTGATCTTGATATTCTGGACACATGAGACTTGACTTATCCAAGTGTTCGCCGTTTTCGCGCGTCGCTTGCCATCTATTTTGCTTCGCTCTACTTTGCTCGTTTTCTAAAGCCGACACCGAGTATTACCGTCATATAATTTTCGACAATAGCCTCGAATCCGACGCGTACTATTACAGCGACGGCCGGGCGTCGTCACCCTCCACCTTGGAACTCCTCCATGGAAAGCTTCCCGTCAGCCGCGATGTCTTTTTTACTCCTGCGAATGCTCTTCGTCTGAACTGGCGGTCCGCTCCGGACGGCGGATGGGAGGCCGGCATCCGGGCCATGAATTTCAGGAATCGTGAGATGAAGTTTGACGGCGACACCCTGTACTTCTGGTGTTTTTCGGAAGAGGAGATCGCCGGTGACAAGCTACCGCTCATCCGTTTGTCAGACGCGAATCAGAATTTTTCTCAGGCGGTGGAAATCGGGAAATTTCAGTCGAGTATCCCTGCTCGGAAATGGGTCCAGGTAGGGATTCCGCTCTCCGAGTTCCGGACCGGATCCATTCATCCTTTCGAGCCAAGCAGGGCTGAGAGGGTCGTCTTTAGTCAGAATCGCGCCGACGGTGCGGAACACACCCTGATTGTCGACGATTTCAAAATCGATGCCGCCCGAGCCGCCGATAGCTCCGCGGTAAATGGAAGCTTGCCTGTTCCGCAAAACGTGTCGGCTCGGGGCTATGAACGTCACGTGGACATCTCGTGGGAACCGATCACCCCGGCTGATCTTCAGCATTACCTTGTTTATCGCTCTACAGACGGGAAAGATTTCCAGCCGATCGGAATTCAAGTGCCCGGGATCAATCGTTTCAACGACTACATTGGCAAGCCGGGAATGACCGCTTACTACAAGGTTGCAGCCTCAGACCGTCAGTACCGGCTTTCGGACCTCTCGTCGCCAGCGCACGCTACTACAAAAATGATGAGCGACGACGAACTCCTCACCATGCTTCAGGAAGAGTGCTTTCGCTATTACTGGGAGGGCGCGCATCCCACTGCAGGTACGACCCTCGAAAATATTCCCGGCGACGACCGCATTCTGGCCACCGGCGCGAGCGGTTTCGGCATTATGGCTCTGATCGTCGGCGTCAATCGCGGCTTCATTACCCGCGAACAGGGTTTGGATCGGCTCATCAAAATCGTAAGTTTCCTCGAAAAGGCCCCTCGCTATCACGGAGTTTGGTCGCATTTTATGGATGGCGCTACCGGGCAGACACTGCCCGTCTTCGATATGTTCGACGACGGTGGTGATCTGGTTGAGACCGCCTTCTTGATGGAAGGTTTGCTTGCCGCTCGTCAGTATTTCAATGGATCGGGCGAACCTGAGCGTGGTCTTTTCGCTCGCATTTCGCACCTCTGGGAAACGGTTGAGTGGGACTGGTATCGCCGCTCGATGGACAGCCGCGCTCTTTACTGGCATTGGTCATCCGACTGGTCCTGGCACATCAATCACCAGATCACCGGATTCAACGAATGCATGATGGTCTATCTTTTAGCCATCGCGTCGCCCACGCATCCGGTGCCAGCAAAGCTTTACGACTCGGGTTGGGCGGGGGACCACTACACCAACGGTCACTCTTACTATGGGATCAAGTTGGACGTGGGCGTTGGCTCTGGCGGTCCGCTGTTCTTCACTCATTATTCGTATATGGGTTTTGATCCGCGGGGTATTCACGACCGTTTTACGGATTATTTTGAGAACAATCAGAAGATGGCGCGGATCAACCTCACTTACAGTCTGCAGAATCCCGGCCACTATAAAGGATACGGCGCGGATTTTTGGGGCCTGACCGCAAGCGACGGGCCAGACGGCTACATGCCTCACGAGCCGACTCGCCGCATGGATGATGGCACGATGACCTTCACCGGGGCGCTGTCGTCGTTTCCGTACACCCCGGAAGCTTCCATGCGCATGTTCAAACACATCTACCGTGATCTCGGAGACCGGGTCTGGGGAGTTTACGGCCCGCGGGATGCGATCAATCTAAGTCAGGACTGGGTCTCCCCGATCTACATGGGGCTGAACCAGGCGCCGATCACAGTGATGATCGAAAACTACCGCACCGGGCTAATTTGGAAATTATTTATGTCCAATCCTGAGATTCAACCGATGCTCGGAAAGATTGGGTTCACGCGAGATGTCGCGCCGCAAAAGTCGGGTGATGGGAAGAAGTGATAACGCCAGTGTTGCTTGCAAAAAAATGGCGTGCTCGGTTACGAGCACGCCGCGAGAGCTAAGAATTAGAAGCTGAAGCGTCCCCCGAGCACCACGACGCGGCCAGAAAGAGCGCCTGTAATCGTGCCGAAGTTCGAGTTGCCAATGATGTTCGAAATATCATTCGGGTTGAAATTCAAATTGTTGAACACGTTATAGACATCCATTCGAAGCTCAATCTTACTGCTTTCACCGAGTACCGGCATGGTCGGCAAACCAAAGGCCTTGGCAATCGTGATATCCAGGTCCTTGTATCCCGGCATGCTGAGCGAGTTCCGCTTCACTCCTGGGGGCTGAGGAAGCGCGCTTCCGTAATTGCTGCCGCTGTAGGCTGTGAAACTGGGCGTCGAAAAATACGCTCCGCCACCTTTGGGGTAGTTCGAAGCCGCCGCCGTTTTAAACGCGTCGTTGCTCGTGCTGCTACCCGCTCCGCCCAGGTACGCACCAGGGAGAAGTCGCGAATAGCCACACGTTCCGCAATAGAGGCTTCCGCTTCCGCCAAAGTCCACAACGGGGTTCCACGGGAATCCAGAGTGAATATTGAAGATGGGGCTGACCGACCACCCACCAACGATCTTGTCCATCCAACTCTTGCTACCGTGGAAGAATACCGGCTGCCACACACCGTACAACTTGAATGCCTTGCCGATATTGTAGTCAGAGCGTCCGTAACTCAAGTGCGGGTTATAAGGGTAGTCCTGTTCAAAGTACGGCCCCGAACTTGTGTCCATGCTCTTAGCCCAAGTGAATTGAGCGTCCGCCATAAACTGGCTTGCAAATTGATGCTTCAATTCAGCCAGCATCGAATTGTAATTGGCGTGCCCGTTGACGTTCCAAAAGTCCCCGCCACCAATCTGCGGATTCAGCGTAAGGCCGAGTGCCGCAGGGACAGCGTTCGGGCTCTCGTGGAAGAAGAGGTCACGCGAACGGCTTCCCATATATCCCAACGTCGCAATCAAATGGTGACCTAGGTCGTACTCGGTATCGAGCGAGTAATGATGGACACGCATGGTGGGAAGATTGCGAGGAAAGATGTTGACACCGACTTGGCCACTTGTGGGTAGTCCATTAGGGCCAAAACTCGATATCGCATTCTGATTCCTGGGATAGGTGGTAAGAGAATTTGGAGAACCGGCAGTCGCATAGATAATGCCGGGATTCGGTGATGTAGGCGTGGACATGCTGAAAGTCGGGAATACAACCAAGCCCGGGTTATTGACGATATTGGCCGAAATCGCTAGCTCTTCTTCGTTGTAATTCAAACCGTAACCGCCGCGAACCACAAGCTTGTCGTTGAACATACTGGGGCTCCAGGCGAAACCAATCTGCGGCCCGAAGTTATCCTTCTGCGCGTTCCAGGAATTCCCCTTCCGAATCGTCAGACCCGTCAGGAAATTCGTCCCCTGCCCAGGGATGGCTACGAGCATGTTGCCCTCTTTAGAAGAGAGTGGGCCAAAATACGACCAGCGCAGTCCCACGTTGATTGTCAGATTCCTGCGTAACTTGAAGTTATCCTGGGCGAAGAAGCCCCATATATTTTCGCGATCGTCCTGGCGAATGGTGGTTGGAAACCCAGTTCTGGGATTAAAGCCCCCGCTTTCCTGTTGCGGCGCATCATTGAGGAAGTCCCAGATGTTAAAGAACTGGTAGCTGGGGACGCCGCAACCGGCACACTCTTGCAGGTAAGAGAGACGCGTGAGGTCCCCGCCAAACTTGACCGTGTGCCTCCCGATAATCTTTGTGGCCACATCCTTGAAGCCATAAGTCCACTGGTTCAAGATGCTCCCGACACTGGGGCCAAAGTCATTGACCGTGATGCTGCCCGTCTGTTGGAACCTGTCAGTGGGAAAACCGACTGGCGACTGCGGGTTGGACGTGATCTCATTCCAGCGCCATCCGGCAGCATTCACACGGAATTCGTTAAGAAAGGTTGACGACACGGTCCGGTTCCAAATTGCGGAGAATGCGTTATTGATTTGCGAGTGATGGAAAAGATCATAGGTACGGTTGCCGTTATAGTTAGTCCTGGAGAGGGGAACCCAGTAAATCGCGAAGGCGATGCGATCTTTGTCGGTCACGTTTGCGTCGAGGCGGCCATTGTATTGGGCCGCATTAAAGGTAGTCGGGTTAACGGTATTGTAGTTCGCTAAGTCGGCTACGGTGCCCAAGCCGCTACCAACACCGGGGTTAGAGTTACCATTCCACGTCGTATCTTGCGTACCCAAAGGCGTTGTCAAAGGCGTGCCTACATTAATTCCCTGGCCCGGAATGGTTCGGCAGTTGACATTTTCTATCAGGCCGGCAGTTTGGCACGTCGAATTAGGATTGAGGGTTCCGATGACGCGATTACCGGCGAAGGAAAGATACTTGGCTGCGATGCTTCCGGTCGGTGCTAAGGCGTCGAACGCCGGTGTGTCGTACCATCCGGTGCCTGGAATGTTGGAGTTGGGCTGACGCACAGTCTCATAGTTGAAGAACGCGAAGATCTTATTCTTCCAGATCGGGCCGCCAACGCTCCCACCGAATTGTTCAAAGTGGTTCTCGTCTCTCAACACCGGATTGCCTTGCCCGTTGTAGCGTTGAAAGGCGTTTAGGTTCGGTTGGTGGGTTGTAAAGAACAGACTGCCGTGGATATCATTGGTGCCGCTTTTGGACGTGATCTCAATCTGAGCGCCGCTAAAGCGTCCATTCTCCGCGTCATAGCTGTTTGAGACGACTTTTACGTTGTCAACAGAGTCTTCCGAGGGCGTAATGACTGTGGAACCGCCCCAGACGGAGCTCGTTGTGCTGATTCCATCGATTGAAATGCCGTTGTTCTCGGTCTGGTTACCATTGGCGATAATCTGAACGCCGTTTTCGGTTTTAAAGATGCCATCCGCGCCACCCGATTGCCCTCCGCCGGTTTGAGTGCCGGGAAGGTTGTAGTTATCGTTGCCACTCGCCTGCGAGTTATCACCAATAGCCCCGGGAGCCAGTGCCGCAACTCTGAGCACGTCCCGCCCAAACGAGGGCAGATGCTGGATTTGGTTACTGTTAATAGTGCCGGCGATAGTGGCCGTCTCCGTGTCTAGCGCCTCGGTTGTGCCCGACACCGTGATGGTATCTGTCGTTGCGCCTACATCAAGTTGCACGTCCAGGGCATTTGGCTGCTCGGGGATGATCTGCACGTATTCAAGCACCTTTTGCTTGAACCCCTTCGCCTCCGCGGTGAGACGATAGGGCGCCACCGGCAGAGCGTTGAATTGGTAAATGCCGTTGGCATCGGATGTCGACACCACGGTCCGGCTGGTGTTCGTATCGACCAGAGTTACCTTCGCGCCCGAAACCGCTGCGCCTTGAGGGTCAGTGACGGTCCCGCGCAGGGAGGCGCGATACTGAGCCGAGGCTGACGAGGCAAAGAGCAATAAACCGAAAAATAAGCTGGTTAGGAATAAACGAGAATTGGCGTACGACATAGGACACCTCCGAGCGGAACCCTTGAAGTTTCTGCAACTAGGACCAACGATCTTCTTCTACGCTGGCGAGATGTACGTAGTCAACCCCCGACCTAAGTTGTAGAGTGGGTCCAGCGATACTCGGGCTTGAGGGTGCAACGGTAAACCCGTGTCTGATCGGGGTTTGCGCGGACATTGCAATCCGCCCAGCTTAGTATGAGCGCTGGTCCCAGCGGGAAGACGATTGTCTCCCCATTGAGATCGGCCTGGAGACTTACGCCTTCGGCTGCTGGAGGCAACGTGAAATTCAAAGAGTCGCCAAAAATCACCGGATAAGAATTTCGCACCAGGTCGCTCATCATCGGATGTGCAACCTCGGCTTCTACTAGGAACGTGGCAGTTTCGGACCAAACCATGGCTTTGATTGTGATCATGCGTCCATCTTGCTGTGAGTCGGGCGACTCAATCTTGGTGAACGGACACGGCCCGGCGATGCAAGAGGCACGAACGTTGCGGAACTGGTTGCCCACCCCGGCGTCGAGGGTGGTTGATCCTACCGCCGCTTTCCATTTTCCGTCAGGCGAGCATGGGGGACGCTCGCTGCACGGTTGATTGCCCTTGTTTGGGACCTCAAAGGAACGTACCGCGCTGCCAATGTTGACCACGGTGGCGGTCTTGATCGAGTACTTCACCACCACATTGTTCGAAATCGTCTGTGTGGCCAGACTGCGTGCAATCGGCTTCTCCGATTGAATAGGTACCATCTCGGAGATATAGATCTCGTCCGAAGCCAGGACGGTCATATTAAGCGGTTCGTAGTCCATATGACGAAAGCGCAATGTGATTAGGTGGCCACGAAATATCCGCTTGCGCAGCACAATGCTGAATAATCCGGAGGAATCGGAAGCTGTTTTCACCACGGAGATGCCATCGGTCGCGGTGATTTCCGCTCCGGAAATCGGCAACTGCTTGCGAGGATCCGGGTTTGCCGTTATCACAGCTCCGCGCAGCGTGGTAGTGCGATTCTTGACGTGCCGCACTCCCCACACCGCTACGGCTACACCCGCAAGCAGCAAAATAAAGATCGTGGCGACTTTACTGTTCCTGCTCATCTCCACCTACCAATATCATGCCGCGATTACGGTCGCAGGCATAGTTCCATTTAAGTCAATTCTTAGCCCTTTTGCAGATGAGAAGATCGTTTAACATCGTTCGGTGGGAAGGAGCACCCTGTTTTCGCGGCGGCAGCTTCTTGGGAGCTTAGGGAAAGCGGCCGTGTTGGCACCGCTCAGCCGGGCGCTCTCTGTTTTTGGCCAATCTCCTTCCCAGGCGAAACCGTCAACTACGCCATTCTCTCCGGAAGACGAGCAGCTTCTCGATGATTTAGAACGCCTGACCTGCTGCTATTTTTTCGAGCAAGCCAGCCCCGAGACTGGTTTGGTGAAAGACCGCTGCAACGCCCGTAAGGCCGCGAGTGATAACACCATCGTTGCCAGCATCGCTGCCACTGGTTTTGGTCTGACCGCGCTGTGCATAGGAGATATGCGCGGATATATCTCTCGCAGCGAAGCCAAGGCCCGCGTCCTCACAACTCTGAGGTTCTTGCATGATAAGCTGCCGCATCATCGCGGCTTCTTCTATCACTTTGCCAACATCAACACCGGCGAGAGAGTTTGGGACTCCGAAATATCTTCGATTGATACCGCGATTTTGCTTTGCGGCATCCTCACCTGCCGCACTCATTTTCGCGACACGGATATTACGCTCCTCGCGCACTCAATCAGCAACCGAGTGGAATGGACGTGGCTCTCGGAAGACACCTCGTTGCTTTCTCATGGCTGGTTGCCGGAAGTCGGATTTCTTCCGTACCGCTGGGATTATTACAACGAGATGATGATGATGTATCTGCTCGGGCTCGGTTCGCCGACGTATCCCCTACGGCCCGAAGCCTGGGACGCTTGGAAGCGGATCCCGTTTGACTACGAGGGCATGCGGTACATTGGTTCGTTCGCGCCACTGTTTGTTCATCAATACTCGCAGGCCTGGTTTGATTTTCGCGGCAAGCGCGACAAATATGCGGATTATTTCCAGAACTCGGTGGTGGCGACCAGGGTACATCGCCGCTTCTGCATGGAATTGCACCGCCAATTCCCCGATTTCAGTGCCGATCTTTGGGGAATCACTGCTTCGGATTCGCCCCATGGTTACGTGGTGTGGGGCGGCCCACCGTCGACCGGCCCGATCGATGGCACCATAGCTCCTCATGCTGCGGGTGGATCATTGCCGTTTCTGCCACAGGAGACCATTCAGGTGTTGCGGACCATTCGCAATCGATATCCGCAGACCTGGAGTGGCTACGGATTTGTTGACGCTCTGAATCCGCTGAAGAATTGGTATGACACCGATGTGGTTGGAATCGATGCCGGCATCACCATGGTCATGGCGGAGAATGCCCGCTCGGGCTACGTCTGGAAAGTTTTCATGGAGAATCCGGAGGCGCAACGCGGAATGGAAAGGGCCGGCTTTAAGACCTACAAGGCTTAAGAAGTCTTCCCTTTGTGTTCCTTCGTGACCTTCGTGGTTATTGATTTTGTTTTTCGAACCACGAAGGACACAAAGTCACATGAGCAAGTCGCGCAGGCGGGTTAATCCGCGGCATGCGATTGAGTGTATCTTGCGGCAATTTCGGCCGACGCTCTTAGCAACGTATCCAACGACCTGAGTTTTGGCAATTCGGCATCGCGCTGCTTCAGAGCTTCCACCACCCGTTCGGTGGGGATATTTCCTACGAGCTCATCCTGTGCGAACGGACACCCCCCCAAGCCGCCGATGGCGGAATCGAAGCGGCGGCAACCGGCGTCATAGGCAGCCAGAATTTTTTGCTCGGCCAGTTCGGGCCGGCTGTGCAGATGTGCCCCAATTTCCAGGTACGCATACTTCTCAATGATCGCTGAGATTAGTTCGCTAATCTGCTCCGCCGAGGCTAGGCCCACTGTATCGGCAAGCGAAATCGTTTTGATCCCGCTGGATTCGAGGATGTCCACTGCGCTCACTACTTCTTCAATATTCCACGGGTCGCCATAGGGATTACCGAATGCCATCGAAATGTAAACAATCATGTCGAGGCCCGCATCGTCGGCTTTCTTTTGAACTTGCTCTAGCTCCTCCAGCGACTCCTCTGGAGTTTGGCGCTGATTGTTCTGCAGAAAAGTAGGCGAAATAGAGTATGGAAAACCCAATGTGCTCACAGCTTGGGTATTGATTGCCCGCTGCGCGCCCTTTTCATTGACCACGATACCGATGATTTCGACGTCATCCGGAGGGTCAAGTTCCTTGAGCACCTCCTCAGAATCCGCCATCTGCGGGACCGCCTTCGCCGAGACGAACGAGACGGCGTCAATGTGCTTGAATCCCGCGCTGATCAAGGCATTTAGATAGATGAGTTTGAGATCAGCCGGAATTTGGCCCTGTAAGCCTTGCCACGCATCGCGAGGGCATTCGATGAGCTTGACGGAGTCGGACATGCCTATAGCAATCTTAAATCAGCGTAGAGAGTACTGAGCGGAAGATGGATTTCTCTGTGAAACTCTGTGTCCTCTGTGGTTAAAGGTTTTAAAATCTCAACCAAAGAGGACACAGAGTTTCACAGAGGAAACCTATGCTCTTTGCGTCCCGCCGAGTTCGACGAGCGCGTTAACGATCTTCGCCGACCACTCGTTAACCTCATCCTCGCGGAGAGTGCGCTCAAGCGATTGAAATTTCGCGCGCAGCAGGATCGAATGGCTGCCCGCAGGAACTGCTCCCGCGCGGAAAATCTCGACGGGAGTTAAGCTGCGCAAATCCGGAAGACGGATCGCGCGAATGGATGCTTCGATCTTATCGAACGTGATTTCGTCTCGGAACACAAACGAGAAGTCGCGCTCTACCGCTGGGAATTTTGCCAACGGCCGGTAAAGAAGCTGGCGCAGAGGTAGGTGGTAAAGCCGATCGGCGAATACCTCTGCGATAAAAACTTCCTGGCGTAGCTTGCGCCCGGCGGCGATCTGGGAATCGATCGGTCCGAATTGCGCAACCGCTTCTCCATCGAGCAGAGCTCGCGCCGAACGCCCCGGCTGATAATACTCAGCAGTTTCCGGGTCGAAGGACAACGCGCGGTGCTGAAAATTCCCCAGCAATGTGGTCACGTCTCCTTTGAAGGACCGGAAAATGTCCAAGTCTGATGTGGCTTTACTCTTGTCTAATAAGCCGCCTTGTGGCAGATCGTGCTGCAACGCCGAGCGAGTTGCGGCTATGCAGATGCGACGGTGCTCTGCCGTGGTTGCGCCGGAAGCTTCGTAGATATCCCCGATTTCAAAGAGCCGCACATTTTCCGTCCCGCGGTTCAAATTGTAGGCGAGCATATCCAGCATCCCGGGCACCAGGGAACTCCGCATCAGCGATGCTTCTGCGCTCAGCGGATTAGCAATCTCCACCAGCGGCGTCGACGAAAACGCCTCCGCGTCTTCGTGGGAAACAAAGCTGAGCGAGACTGCTTCGTTGTAACCCAGCGCCAGTAGTGAAGAGCGCAGCTTCGCTTGTTTTGCGGCATTCGGGTCCTCCACCACGGCACCTGCAAACGCGGGCAGCGTATTCGGAAAGTTGTTGTATCCGTGCAGGCGGGCAATTTCTTCAATCAAGTCAATCTCCCGCTCTATGTCGAGACGCCAGCTAGGAATGCGTACCAGGAATTCCGGCTGCGAATCAGGTTCAGGGACTAACTCGAACCCGAGGCGTTTGAGGATAGCGACAATCTCATGAATCTCGAGTTTGGCGCCGAGGAGTCGTTGCACCTGCGAAATGCGTATCTGAATCGGCGCTTGCTCGAGTTCGTGAGCGACAGCATCGATCTGATTGCCTACGAGTTCGCCCCCGCCGGAATCGACGATTCTTTGCGCGACCAGAGCACATGCCAAAGGCGTCGCTGCATAATCCGCGCCACGCTCAAAACGATGCGATGCGTCGGTATGTAGTCCGTGCCGCTTGGCAGTTTTTCGAACCGCAACCGGATCGAACCAGGCCGACTCGATCAAAACATTCTTTGTTTTCTCGGTGATCATCGTCTCGAACCCGCCCATCACTCCAGCGAGTGCAACGGGTCGATTCGCGTCAGCGATGATCAAGTCTTCCGGCGAGAGCTTGCGGTCAACTCCATCAAGCGTTTTGAGGGTCTCGCCTTGGCGAGCCCGGCGGACGACGATCTCACCGCCCTGGAGCAGATCAAGGTCGAATGCGTGCGTCGGATGGCCCATTTCCCAAAGCGTATAATTCGACGCGTCTGCGGCATTGTTGATCGCGCGCTGATCAACTAGAGCTAAACGGCTTGCAATCTTCTCAGGCGAGGACTTGATCTTTACCCCGCGCACGATCTGTGCGGTGTAGCGGGCGCACCCTTCGCGGTCATCAATCTGGATTTGAAAGGGCACGGCTTTAGCCGTGCCGCTGTTTTGATTTTGGGTGGAGCTGTGCTTCAGCGCAGCGTTATCTTCGACCGGGAAGGGCACGGCTTCAGCCGTGCCGCTACGGTTCCCATTCTTAACGGCTTTAGCCGCTGAGGTTTCGATCGGCTTCAGTGGAATTTTATACAGCGCTGCCGCTTCGCGTGCGACGCCATAATGATTCATCGCGTCGGGACGGTTGGTCCCTATTTCCATTTCAAAAACCGTATTCGCGCCTTCGCCAGAGATGCCTTCGACTGCGATCCCAATCGAGGTTAGGTCTTCGGCGAGACGGCGGTCGTCCACCGGTAGATCAACAAAGTCGCGAATCCATTGTGGAGAGATCTTCATGATTGCTGCGAACGACCAACGACGAACGGCCGTCTCAAACAAACTGCTGCAAAAACCTGACGTCCCCCTGAAAGAACAACTGCAAATCATCGAGCCCGTACTTGAGCATTGCTATCCGGTCCACGCCCATGCCGAAGGCGAAGCCGGAAATTTTCTCGGGATCGTAGCCGTTGTGCTTGACGAATTCGAAAACGTTCGGATCGACCATGCCGCAGCCGAGTATCTCGATCCATCCCGTCTGTTTGCACGGACGGCACGGTGCGTTACCATCACCGCGTTTTCCGCTTCCACCGCATACGAAGCAAGATACGAACATTTCCGCGCTGGGCTCCGTAAAGGGAAAGAATGACGGCCGGAAGCTGGTCTTTACATCTGATCCGAACAGCGCCTTCATCGCGTGGTCGAGCGTGCCTTTCAAATCCCCGAATGTAATCTTGGTGTCGACCGCTAAGCCTTCAACTTGATGGAACATGGGTGAATGGCTGGCATCGGGAGGATCGTTGCGATGTACTTTGCCGGGCACCAGAATTCGTAATGGCGGCTTCATCTTCTCCATGGTGCGGATCTGCACCGGAGAAGTATGCGTTCGTAGGAGCAGTTGCTCGCGGCGCGGCTTCGATTCCTGGCCCGCGATAAATAACGTGTCCTGGGTGTCGCGTGCCGGATGGTTCGGCGGAAAATTCAGCGCTTCGAAATTGTAGTAGTCCGTCTCGATCACCGGCCCCTCGGCGACCGAGTAACCGAGATTACGAAAGACCGCAATGATCTCGTTCTGCGTGCGGATGATCGGGTGCTCAGCCCCAATCGGCCGGCGAATACCGGGAAGGGAAATGTCGATGGCAGATTCGCCTTTCGTAGCCGGTGCCATCGCAAGTGCAGCTTCGACCTTCGCTTCAACTTCAGCTTTGAGTTTGTTAACCCGCTGGCCGACTTCTCGCTTAGCTTCTTTCGGAGCTGCCTTCAGCCAGAGTTCATTAACCTGCATCAGTATGCCGTCTTTGCGGGCCAGCCATCGATCGCGGAAAGCCTTGCGTTGATCTTCGCCGGTTAACGCTACGGGTTCTTTGTCCAATGCCGCAAGAAGCTTTTCGACGGCCTTGTCGAGCGCCGCCGGCGAAAAATCTTTCAGTTTGGGGACGGTGTATGCCAAGTTTATTTCTTCGCTAGGGGCGTTTGCATTTTTTTTCAAATCTCCAGCGTCATTCCCAGCCGCTTAGCGGCGACATTTAATTAGCCCAGCACGTCAGTGCTGGGATGTTGATCGTTCCGAAGTGAGTCCCTTCAGGGACGACACGCCGGCATTGTGTCGTCCCGTGAAGGACTCCACTCTATCGTGCGGGGCTAGTTAAATTCCGCAGCTACGCGGCTCGTCTCGAAAGATTTCACAAGCATTCGGCGCCCCGGCGTCAACATCGCGCCTTCGCAATCCTTCAAATGCAGATTCCTCGACTACGCAGGATCGTTCGCCTTGCGAACGATTCCTGCTCCATCGGAATGACAAAGTATAAGGGAATTGCATTCGGCACGGCTGAAGCCGTGCCCTGATACGAACCAAATCCGTCAGGGTTCCAGACTTGAGAATGATCCCACCGGTGCAAGTATCGTGGGTGGGCGCCGACGCTCAGGGAATACTAATCGCTGGGCGCAAAACGACAGGTCTGAAGGCTGACGGCCGAAGGCTGGTTTCTACGCGGCCTTGCCGAGAGCGCCCTTCGCCTGCTCGGCGAGGCTCTTAAAGGCAGCGGCGTCGTTTACCGCCAGATCAGCCAGAATTTTACGGTCGAGTTCCACGCCCGCAGTTTTCAATCCATGGATGAACTGGTTGTAGCTCATGCCATTCAGCTTGGCGGCGGCGCCGATGCGGACAATCCACAGCGAACGGTATTGGCGCTTTTTCTGCTTTCGCCCGGAATAGGCGAACTTCAAGCCGCGATCTACGGCCTCTTTCGCCGAGCGGTACAGCTTTGACTTTGTCAGGAAATAACCGCTGGCGCGGTCTAATATCTTCTTGCGTTTGGCGCGGCGTTTGGTCCCGCGTTTTACACGAGGCATTTGTTGCTCCTTTTTGCTTTCTAATTAGCGGCTGGAGGCAGGATGTGCCTCTTCACTCGCTTTATGCCTGGAGAGACGGGCGCCTCGCCCGTCACGCGGACAAGAATGTCCGCGCCACACAATCTAGTACGGAATCATTCTCTTCACTTTCGGCGTATCCGCATCGCTTACCAGAACGCTGCTGCGAAGCCCGCGTTTGCGCTTTTTGTCCTTCGAAGTCAGGATGTGCCGCAAAAATGCGTGCGACCGCTTTACTTTTCCAGTCGCGGTTTTCTTGAAGCGCTTAGCGGCGCCTTTGTGTGTTTTTAGCTTAGGCATGATGAGATCCAGTTTAGCATTCAGCACTCAGCATTCAGCCGATCAAGGCCAATGCACTGAAGTGGCTGAACGCTGATTGCTGAGTGCTTGAAACTTACGCTTGGCTTACCCTCGGCTGCTGCGGTGAAGGTGCGGCCTGCTTTTCTCCCGGCTTCTTCGCGCTCGGCGCAAAGATGGCGTGAAGGGTGTTACCTTCCTGGCGCGGGCGGAACTCCACAATTCCGCGATCGCCAATATCTTTAATCAGCCGCTCCAGAATCTGACGTCCCAAGCCAGTGCGTGTCATTTCGCGCCCACGAAAAAAGATTGTGGCTTTGACCTTGTCGCCCTCGTCCAGAAAACGCAGCACGTGGTTCTTCTTGGTGTCGTAGTCGTGATCGTCCACGTTGATGCGGAACTTCACTTCCTTGACCGTAATCGTCTTCTGATGCTTCTTGGCTTCGCGTTCCTTTTTCTCCTGCTGATAGAGAAACTTTCCGTAATCCATGATGCGGCAAACCGGGGGTTGCGCGGTGGGGGAAATCTCTACCAGATCCAGGTTCTTTTCGCGCGCCATTTTGAGCGCTTCAAAGGGAGGCATAACGCCGATCTGTTGGCCTTCATCGCCAATCACGCGAATTTCTCTCGCGCGAATGCGCTCGTTTGTGCGGATAAAACGTTTGTCGATACAAACCTCCGTTAGCTTTCAAACTGCGTGGGATTAAAAATTATAGCATGGGCGGCAGATAATCAGCCTTCAGCTTACGTTCCGTTCAGGCGATGTATTGGCGCGCAATTTCTTATCCACCAAAGCTTCGATAGTAAGCAGGACCTCATCTTCGCTCAGTGAAGTGGAGTCAATAATGGTCGCATCGTGCGCTGGCGCCAGGGGGGAATTCGCCCGGGTCCGGTCGCGGCGATCACGTTCGCGCAGCTCGGCAGCCATTGCTTCGCTGGACGCGCCGTGTGAATGCTGCTGTTGAATCCGCCGCTGCTCCCGGATAACCGGATCGGCATCGAGAAAGACTTTGACCTCCGCGTCGGGGAAGACTTTAGTGCCGATGTCGCGGCCTTCCATTACTACGCCGCCGTTTGTTCCCAGCTCGCGCTGCCGCGCCACCATCCACTCGCGAACCTGGGGATGGATAGAGACGCGCGACGCGGCTTGCGAAACATCGGCCTCGCGCACCCGCAGGGTGACGTCACGGCCATCAAGCAGCACGCGGTTTCCCCCCAGCGTTGGCTCAATTTTGATCCGCGACTTGTGGGCCAGATCCGAAAGCGTAGGCTCGTCGTCGAATGATATGTCGTTCTCGATCGCTTTTAGCGCCAGCGCACGGTACATAGCGCCACTTTCGAGATTCGCATATCCGAGCTTCCGGGCAAGCCGCGAAGCGATAGTGCTCTTGCCGGCACCGGCGGGGCCGTCAATGGCAATGATGAGTTTGCGGGCGGAAGGCTCGCTCATTTCCGGTCTGATTGTACATGGAATACTCCGCGGCCCAACCAAAGTGTCTATGTCCCTAACTTGCGCACTGGCTTGCTCTCGGTCACCTGAACCATTGACTTGTTTCCCACCGGAACGAAGCTCAACTCGCGTGCCGCCAATAGAGCGTTCATTGCTTCTCGGACCTTGGAGCGTGCGATAAAAGTTCCGAAGAACGATTCCAGCTCCGCCGGCTCCGCTGCAACCACACACTCTAAATACTTAGAGAGCAGCGCCGAAAGTGCCTCGTTAACCGAGCAATTCACGCCCTCCGAGACCGCCTCCGGCGCCCAGCGTTGGAGCACGTCCCATGACGCTCCCTCGCGCTCGTGGTAATCCATGCGTGTGATGCGCAGCTTCGACCACAGTTCGGCCAGCGACTTATCCAGCGCCGGAACTGAAATTCCCTTGCCGATATCTTGCAATAACTTCGATTTTGAAATCGGGCCTTTGCGGTGGATGATCTGGTAAGTGTCGCAGGCGAGTTCGGAGTATGGGGACCTCGGTCCCGGCTTCGGCGCCTGCTTGGGATTACGTTCCCCTACCAGAGTGTAGAAGTAAGGAAAAGCCGAAGCGGAAACCAGGAGCGCGTTGTTCTCATCGCCGAGGTTGGCCTCATAAGCGGACTTATCGCGCAGCAGGCGGACCATGAGTTCGGTTGCTTCCCGCGCACGCGGATCGGTAAAAGCTCGCCGCTGCATAGGAAGTTTTTCGTCCGATCCCAAGAACGCGCCCACGAAAGTAGGCACCAGCAGTGTCTTAGGCGCAGGTAGCGGCAACATCAGGCAAAACCCCACCGACTCGATGAAGGAGCGCGCGTCCTCAAGCGTGCGCACTGGATTGCCGTTGACGTGCCATTTTTCGCGGCGGAGGTTCGTAAGCTCTTCAAAAGTCATAAAACAGACGTTGCCCAATATGAGCAGGCGATTCCGTAACGGCGATGTCTATTTTTTCGCGCCGCGGGATTTAATCGCAGTGCCGATAAACACGCCCATTGCAATTATCGCGATCGCGTGTGTAGCGAAGGCCAGAGCGTACTCGCCTCGCGTGAGGTAGACAGTCCGTTCGTGAATCTTCACCGCGAAGGGCCGTCCAGCCTGTGCCACCGTGGGTCGTGTCTCACCGTAATAGTGGACCAAATACACGGCAGAGATGATGATTACAACTACCGTTACACCCAGCAAGAGTAAAACCCTGAAGCGGCGTCCTTTCGAAAACATCGAATCCTCGCGCACAGATCGATTGAGCCGTCGTGAACAAAGAGAGCTAGGTTCTCTTAAAAGCTCTCTGTATGTCCTTGATCGAGTATCGCAGAACCACCGGCCGCCCGTGCGGGCAAGACATTGGGCATTCGGTATTTGCCAGCTCACCGAGCAGCCACTCCATTTTATTTTGCTCGAGCGGCATGTTGACTTTGATAGCTGCATGGCAAGCGATCGAGGCGGCTATGCGTCCGCGAATCTGCTCGAGATTCAAAGCCTGGTCCTCGCGCGCGAACTGCTCGAGCAACTCGTGCAGCATGTGTTCTACATCGCCTGCTTCGACCCCGGCGGGAGCCACGCTGATTGCAATGCTTCGGGTGCCGAATGGCTCCGCTTCAAAGCCATTCTTCCGTAGCTCCTCTGAAATCTCAGCAAACACCGCCTGCTGTGCCGGAGTGATCTCGATCACGATTGGCATCAGCAAACGCTGGCTTTCAACTTGCTGCTGCGCCCGTTGTCGCAAAACTTTTTCAAACAGCACGCGCTCGTGCGCGACATGCTGGTCAATGATCCACAAGCCTTCGGGATTCACGGCAAGAATGAAAGAATCGCGCAACTGGCCGAGAGGCTTCAAAGAAGAAAGGACGGGCACTCCAGCGTCGCCGGGCTCAGCGTCTTCCATCGCCGGAGCACAATGGTCCGCGCCGGGATGTTGCGCTCCGCCAAATGTCTGCCGCGGAAACTGCGCAACAGGAATGGCCGCGTTTGCCTCAACCGCGATGCTTTCGGAAAAATGGAAGCGCTCCGCCACCACCGGCTGCAGCGGCGCCTGTAAAGCGAAGATGTCAGGAGCTGTCGCTCCAGAAATTGTCTGCCATGCCGAAGCTTCTGCACTAGCCGCACGGGCACCCGGCGTAAGCGACAGGCCAGCCGTGGGATGAGCCCGGATTTCGGTCACAAACTGCGGCACCGGTCTTGCCTTCATGAGCGCTGCTCGGACTGAATCGCGGAGGAAGTCGTGTATGACCGTCTGCTGGCGGAAGCGCACCTCGGTCTTCGAAGGATGCACATTCACATCCACCTCTGCATTTGGCATTTCGAGAAACAACAGCACCACCGGGAAAACTGTTGGCGGAAGAATATTGCGATACGCGTCAGTGAGGGCGTGCTGGATCAGACGGTCGCGAATCAATCTGCCATTTACAAACGTGTAAATAGAGTTGCGATTGAGTTTCTGGATCTCGGGCTTAGATATAAAGCCGTGTAGTCGCAAATTCCCCGGATCCGCGGGAGTGCTGTCTTCTTGCTTTTCGCGCAGCCAGGGTGGCGGCTGAGGAAGGCCAATATGCGCCAGCGGCAGCTCCGCCGCGACCGAGATCAGTTGGTCGAGCACGTCCTTTCCGAAAACTTGGTAAACCCGCTCGCGGTAACTCGCAACCGGTGGCGCGACCAACATTGCGTTAGTTGCCGAATGCAATTCAAAGTGTTTGTCGGGATGCGCCAGCGCGTAGTGTGTGACCAGCGAAGCGATATGCGACAGTTCGGTCGATTCCGCCTTCAGAAATTTCTTGCGTGCCGGAGTATTAAAGAAGAGATCGCGAATGGTGATTGACGTTCCTGTCGGAAGTCCCGCTTCATCCACGCGAAATATCTTGCCGCCCGCAATTTCAACGATGGTTCCCGAGTCCTGATCGGAGGCGCGGGTTTCCAGGCGTAAGCGCGAGACAGAAGCAATCGATGGCAGCGCCTCGCCCCGAAAGCCAAGAGTCGCGATGTTTAGCAGGTCTTCAGCGTTTTTGATCTTCGAAGTCGCGTGGCGCTCGAATGCCAGCAGGGCATCGTCCCGTACCATGCCGCAACCATCATCGGTGATCTGGATGAGCTTCTTGCCCCCAGCCTCGACTTGGATCTTCACCCGCGTGGAGCCGGCATCGAGCGAATTCTCCAGCAGTTCCTTGACTACTGATGCCGGACGCTCAACCACTTCGCCCGCCGCGATCTTGTTGGCAACGTGCTCAGGAAGAACATGAATGCGGCCCATGGAAGTTAAAGCCAAGTTTCGCAGAAGGAAGCAGGGAAGGTAAAGTGGTGAGGCGTAGCGATGCGCCTTTCGTTTTGGAATGAATACCGATTTCGTTTTCTGTACCTTCGTGCCCTTTGTGGTTTGGGCTTTGTCCCGCTCAGAAGAACCATTAAACACGAAGGTGCACGAAGGCTTTATGGCCGTGCAAGCCACAGAACCTGAATTCGGCGGCCCAGCTTTTGAAAATCCCGGTCGGACGTAACCAGAATTGCTTGACTCAGCTCCGCCAAGGCGGCTGCGATGCAGTCAACGTATGGAATTTTGTGCACTGCCTTGATTTCAGCCGCTTTGGATATTTGGTCAATCTCGACCGGAATTGTCTGAATCGGAAATCTGGAAAGGCCTGCCATTGTTGCTCTCGCGGACTCTTCGCCTCGTTTTTGCCAAGAGATATACAACACCTCTCCCCAGTTAACGACAGAGATCAATAGCGGGTTACCCTCGCGGAGAGCATTGTTCATCAGCTGCTCTACGCGATCGCTGCCGGGGCCATCTTCGACGAAGTCCAGTAACGCATTGGCGTCGAGGACGTGGACTGTGTTCACTTCTCCAACCGATGCTCGCGCTCGCGGGCCTCAACTAAAGAGTCCGGGCCTTTTAGCGAACCGCGAAGGCGCCGAATATATGCTTCATTGATCGGCTCCAGGACGAGATGGTCTTTTTCAATCCGGACTGCCATCCGGGTTCCGGCTTCGATGCCCAGCTTTTCCCGCAATTCAGCGGGGATTACGATCTGTCCTTTGGAGCTAAGTGTGGTAAATGTGTTCTGCATAGTACTTACATATTAACATATGTAAGACTACATAATAAAGTAAGACTACAGTCGGCGGAGGCCCAAGTATAGGCGAATAATTTGCGAAACTCACCTTTACAAATTAAAATATCTGAATGTCTGCTCTCTCCTGGGCCCATCCTTTAGTTGCCGAATGGTTTGTCAAGAAATTCGGCACGCCCACCGAGCCGCAGGAGCTTGGCTGGCCCCATATCCTGGCTGGGCGAACCACCTTGATTTCGGCGCCGACGGGCTCGGGAAAAACTCTGGCTGCCTTCCTCGCCTGCATTGACCGTCTGGTGCGCAAGGCTCTGGCCGGCGACCTGCAAGACCGTACCGAAGTTCTTTACGTCTCTCCTTTGAAGGCGCTCGGCAACGACATTCAGAAGAACCTCGAAATTCCGCTGGGTGAGATTCTGCAAATGGCTGGCGAACGCGGTCTGCTGATGCCGCAGATTCGCACTGCCGTCCGTACCGGCGATACGCTCGCACACGAGCGCCGGGCTATGCTGAAGTGCCCGCCACATATTCTGGTCACCACGCCCGAGTCCCTCTACATCCTGCTTACTGCCGAGAAGAGTCGGGCGATTCTGCGCGACGTCGAAACCGTCATCGTCGATGAAATCCATGCCGTCGCCGACGACAAGCGCGGCGCGCACCTGACGTTGTCTTTGGAACGATTGGAAGCGCTTACTCATAGAACTCCGGTGCGCATCGGGCTTTCAGCCACGCAAAAACCAATCGAAGATGTTGCCCATTTTCTTTCCGGCAACGGCCGCCCGGTCCCGGAGATCGTCAACATCGGTCACAAGCGGAAGCTCGATCTGGCTGTAGAAATTCCGGCGACCTTGCTCGGTCCGGTCGCAAGCAATGAGATGTGGGATGAAATTTATGACCGCATCGTCCAACTGACGGACCAGCACCGTTCGACTCTTGTCTTCGTCAACACGCGGCGTTTGGTGGAGCGGGTGGCGCACAACCTGGCAGAGCGGCTTGGTGAAGAAAACGTAGGGGCGCATCATGGCAGCCTGTCGCGTAGATTGCGGCTCGAAGCAGAAAGAAAGCTGAAAGAAGGAAAAATCAAGGTCCTGGTCGCAACCGCCTCTCTGGAACTTGGAATTGACATTGGCACCGTCGATTTAGTGATTCAGATCAGCTCGCCCCGGGCGATTGCTGTAGCGCTCCAAAGAGTTGGACGCTCCGGTCACTGGCGCGGCGCGGTCCCCAAAGGACGGCTTTTTGTCACCACTAGAGATGACCTGTTGGAGTGTGCGGCGCTGGTTCGCGCTATCCGCCAGGGAGACTTGGACCGGCTGATCATTCCGGATTCACCCCTGGACATTTTGGCACAGCAAATTGTGGCCACCTGCACGACCAGCGGTGGCCATGTGGGTCGAACATTTGCGACAAGCAGCGGCAATGGCCGTGTGGCTCGGACATTCTTGTCCGAGCTCGGTGGGGGAACAGATGAGTCTGCCCCGACCGCGGTGTTGTTGGCCCCCGACCAGCCCTCAGAAGATCCTGGCTGGGACGAGGGCGAACTGTTCGCCCTAGTCAAGCGTGCTTACCCTTACCGCAATCTTTCGCGTGAGCTTTTCGATTCCATCGTCGAAATGCTCTCTGAAGGGATTGCCGCGCGCCGGGGAAGATACGGCGCATATCTGCATCACGATCGTGTGAACCGTAAACTGCGAGCGCGTCGTGGAGCACGTCTGGCCGCGATCACCAGCGGCGGAGCCATTCCGGAAACTGCTTTGTTCACCGTGGTCGCTGAGCCCGAGGGCGGGATCGTGGGGACGCTCGACGAAGATTTTGCGGTTGAGAGCAACGCAGGCGACATCGTGCTGCTGGGTAACACCTCATGGCGAATTCGCCGCGTAGAGGGCAAGTCTGGACGCGTGCTCGTAGAAGATGCGCATGGAGCGCCACCGAGCGTTCCTTTCTGGCTCGGGGAAGCGCCCGCACGCACCCAGGAGCTCTCGTTACACGTGGCGGAATTGCGCCGGGAAATTAGTGAGCGCCTCCCGGGGGTTTCTCCGGTCGCGCTCTCGCCCAAATCACCGCCAGTTGCCGAGACTATTTCCTGGCTCGCCAAAGAATGCGGCGTGGACGAATCCGGCGCGACTCAAGCCATGCAATACATCCTTGAAGGTCGCGCGGTTCTTGGGCACGTTCCTACGCAAAGCACAATTATTGCCGAGCGCTTCTTCGATGAAGGCGGCGGCATGCAGTTGGTCATTCACGCTCCATTTGGCGCTCGCATCAACAAAGCCTGGGGACTAGCGTTGCGCAAGCGTTTTTGCCGCAGCTTCAATTTTGAGTTGCAGGCGGCAGCTACAGACAACGGCCTGAACATTGCCCTCGCGGAGCAGCACAGTTTTCCTCTGGCTGACGTTTTTCATTTTCTGAATCCGGAAACCGTTCAGTCCGTCCTCGAACAAGCCGCCCTCGATTCACCCATTTTCGGAACGCGCTGGCGCTGGGATGCGAACCGCTCGCTGGCGCTTCTCCGCTTTCAGGGCGGCAAGAAAGTTCCGCCGCAAATTCAACGCATTCGCTCAGACGATTTGCTGGCTTCAGTCTTTCCAGACGTGGCGGCCTGTCAAGAAAATATAGAAGGAGACATTCAGATACCCGACCATCCGCTGGTGAAGGAAGTCATGAAAGACGTTCTCACCGAGGCCATGGATATCGAAGGCGTGCGCGAATTACTGCGCGGTATGGAAGATGGACGGATCCGCTGCATTGCCGTGGACACGCCAGTGCCGTCGCAGTTCTCGCACGAAATTCTCAACGCGAATCCGTACGCATATCTAGATGATGCGCCGCTTGAAGAGCGTCGTGCGCGCGCCGTCGAAATGCGACGAATTCTGCCTGAGTCGGTTTTGGAAGAAGTCGGAAAGCTCGATCCAGCCGCAATCGAACAAGTCCGGGAAGAGGCTTGGCCGGATGTGCGCGATGCCGATGAACTGCATGATGTGCTGCACACGTTGTTTGCTCTGCCGACGCCAATGTGGGGACAGCCGCCCTCGGCTGTCCAGTTCAGCGGAACTGAACAATGCCTTTCTTCAGGGACAGACGAAGACCGTCGAGCGCTGCTCGACCGTACAGCCGATGGCGGCTGTCCCCACGTGTTCTCGGCGACCTCGGGTTGGGTTCATTACTTCGACCGCCTTCGTCAAGTGAATCGGGCTGTTCTGGGCAGAAGTGGCGACCGGAGCTATTGGGTTGCAGCCGAAAGGACGGGCGCATTCTCGGCCGTTTTCCCAGATGCCGCGTTCGAAACCGTTCCGCCGGAGATTTCTCAGAACGCGCTTACTCGAGATGACGCCCTCCTCGCGATGGTCACGGGCTGGATGGGACATTTGGGTCCGGCGACCACTCCAGCTCTCGGAGAACTATTAGGAGTTCCCGCATCGGAGACTGAGAAGTCGCTTCTGCGCATGGAGGCCAGCGGCGCGATCCTCCGCGGAAAATTCACTGATCCTCGCATGCAGGAAACAGAGTGGTGCGACCGTCGTCTCTTAGCGCGGATTCACCGTCTCACCGTCGCGACTCTTCGTAAGCAGATTGAGCCAGTCACCCCTGCGCAGTTTATGCGCTGGCTGCTGCGCTGGCAGCATGTCGCGCCGGAAGCCCAAGTGCAAGGTGAGCGTGCGACCTTGGAAGTATTGCGTCAGCTCGAAGGTTTCGAAATTCCCGCGAATGCCTGGGAACGGCAGGTTCTTGCCAAACGCATCGCCGACTACGATCCCAAATGGCTCGACCAGCTTTGCCTGACTGGCGCCGTCGGCTGGGGAAGATTGTCGCCGCATCCGGCGACCTTAGTAACCAATAACGGAACGAACAACGGAACGCAGTCTACTCGCCGGCGGGTGATTCCGACCAGCGTTGCTCCGATCACGTTCTTCATCCGCGCAGAAGCCGATTGGATGATGCAACACGCTTCGTTGAAAGATGCGCAGGGACTCAGTCCCGTGGCAACTCAAGTTTTTGACCTGTTACGCCAGCGCGGCGCTTCGTTTTTCGCTGACATCGTCCGCGCGACCGGCAAATTGAAGGCAGAAATTGAAACTGGATTATGGGAACTGGTCGCAGCCGGCCTTGTGACCGCAGATGGTTTCGACAATCTTCGAGCTCTGATTGATCCTAAACGCCGCGCCGGGCAAGGGCACGGTAAAGCCGCGCGTCCGCGGCACAGCGCAGGACGTTGGGCGATCTTGCACGCCGACTCTGCCGTGGAGCACGAGCGCAGAGCGGAAGCCGTATGCTGGATGCTCCTGAAGCGCTACGGCGTGGTCTTCCGTGATCTCCTTGTCCGAGAAAGTAATTTGCCCAAGTGGCGCGAACTGCAGCTTGCTTTTCGGCGATTGGAAGCCCGCGGCGAAATTCGCGGCGGTCGCTTCGTCGACGGGTTCTTGGGCGAGCAATTCGCTCTGCCGGTAGCGGTCGAGTCCCTGCGCGCAACTCGTAAAATGCCGACCACTGGCGACATGGTCACGATTTCGGCGGCCGATCCTTTGAATCTTGTGGGAGTGGTCGTCCCGGGTGAAAGAGTTCCAGCTATCTCTGGAAGGTCAGTGACTTACCGCGATGGCGTTGCGATGGAACCCGAGTCGCCCCTGCAAGCCAGGGTCGCGGCTCTGTAACAAAAAATATCGGGAACTTGTTGAGGGGGGTCCTCCAAGCTCCCGATAGCTATCCGTCTGGCTAAAAAAGAAAATAGCGCTTCCCCACGCTATACCTGACGACCAGCGCAAGCAGCTTCACATGGAATTTGCGATTTCCTGTTGCAGCCCACATCTTTGTTACGAATTCGGAACAGAAACTCGGGCTATCGATCCCGTTAACTGGCAGGGATTTGTATTTTCAACAATATGGCGGGATTAATGTAAACGCCTTGCCACCGGATGGCCAAGTGAAGGTGGGGTCCGCTGGCGCGTCCTGTTCCACCGCTCAAAGCGATCAGATCGCCGGAGCGCACTTCCTCGCCTTCTTTTACCTTGAATTCCGACAAGTGCAGGTACAGACTCAGCAATCCTTGCCCGTGGTCGATCACAACGCAGTTGCCTTCGAAGAACATTGGCCGGGCGAGGAGTACGACTCCATCGTTGATCGCGTGTACCGGCGTTCCGGGCCCCACCGCAAAATCTAGCCCCTGATGTCTGCTCTGAACTTTCTCATTGAAGACTCTTGCTGTTCCGAATACGTCCGAAACCGGAGCTGACACCGGCGCGACAAATCGTCCGGCCCAGAGCCGCTGAGCGCTCACCGCTTCAAAAACCTTCGCTTTTACGCCCTTATCGGCCGAAATTGCGGTGAGCTGTTCATGGCTCGGCTCGGTATATTGTTTGGACACTTTGACCGTGATCTTGGGATACGTGGCGCCGACAATTTTGATTTTGCGCACAACTTCAGCGGTTCGGCCGTTCGCGAACGTCTCCGTAACTCGCAGATCATACGCCCCGGGGACTGTTGTTAACGAGATGCCTCCCAGCCCATACCAAACTTTGTCTGTAGCCGAATAAGAAAAATTGATGCTGTGCTCCATCCATGCAGCTGAAACCGCGTGCAGTTTTGCGGGTGCCTTGACTTCAAATAAAACCGGCGACCCATTAGTCAGGCTGATCGGCTGCCAGTTCAAATCAGGAACTTGGTGAGTACGCCCCTGGCCTCCTACACCCATGGCCGCTAAACCTATTAATAAGACCGCAAGCTGGCGCCTCCACTTGCCGGGAACTTGCATTAGAGAAAAAGTCATTTACTTAGTGGTAATCAGGAAAACCCTGTATGGCTAAAAGTGAGCTTCTGCCCGACTATGGATGGCGATGTCTGTGTCCAGAGGGCCCACGCCAAACTTGTCTCATCTGTCAGCTTACCCTGATAAGACGGAGAAAAAAAGTCTTAGTCAATTGGCATCTGAACTAGTTGCCAAGAGTGATCAACTTTCTGCCGCTCTGGAGCAAAACGCAGCCAGCGAACTTGAGCGCATCAAGGTCGAGCAACAACTTCGCGCCGCCAATGAGCAACTGGATCTCAAAATTCAGGAGCGGACATCGGAACTTACGCTGGCCAATGAGCTGTTGCATGCCGAAATCCAAAGGCGTGTGCAGACGGAAGAGATGTTGCGAAAGCTCTCAGCTCGCATCCTCACCCTGCAGGATGAGGAACGTCGCCGTTTGGGCCGCGAACTGCACGACAGCGCCGGTCAATTGCTAGCGGCGCTCCACATTAATCTGGGAGTCATCGCGCAGCAGACTCAAGGCGATCCCTGCCTCTCTGCCAAGGTTGCCGACAGCGCCGCATTGGCCGATCAGGTGATTTCTGAAATCAGAACACTCTCCTATCTCCTCCATCCGCCAATGCTTGATGAGACAGGGCTCGCCGGCGCGCTCGAGTGGTACGCGCGCGGATTCAGTGACCGCAGCAAGATCTCGGTGAAATTGGATATAGATCCCGCGCTCCCGCGTTTCCCAACCGAAGTTGAGACCACTATTTTCCGAATCGTTCAGGAGTCGCTGGTCAACATTCACCGCCATTCCGGGAGCCGCACCGCGTTCCTTTCGTTGCGATCTGATTCCGATGGTGCCGTCCTGACGATTCGGGATGAAGGCTGCGGCATTCCATCCGAGGTTCTCAAAAGCGTCGAAGATGGTGGGGCTAATATCGGAGTCGGGATCGGGGGCATGCGGGAGCGGGCCCGGCAGCTCCGCGGCTCCATCAGTATTCGAAGCGCAAATCCCGGCACTCTTGTCGAAGTCAATTTGCCAGTGCTGAGATCCGCCGCTTCTGCGACTGCCGTCGCGGCGCGGCGCAAAGCAGCAAGATAAATACGCGCCGGCCGCTTTGGTCTTTTCTCATCCCTCTGTGCTAGTATTACCGCGCAAAACAGCTTTACCAAAAGTTTTTGTATTCGCCGGGCGCAGCTGGCTCATCTTAGCGGAGCGAGATGAAAGACACTTTGGGAGTCCTGCTGGCGGGAGGAGCAGGGGAGCGGCTCTATCCCCTGACCCGCGACCGCGCCAAACCGGCAGTAACTTTCGGCGGAATCTATCGCATTATCGATATCACCCTTTCCAACTGCATTAACTCCGACCTGCGCCGGGTTTATATTCTCACCCAGTACAAAGCTCTTTCACTGAACCGGCACATCCGCGAAGGCTGGAATATGGTTGCCCGCGAATTGGGGGACTTCATTGAGGTACTGCCGCCGATGAAGCGCGTCAGTGACCAGTGGTATCAGGGTACGGCGGATGCGGTTTACCAGAATATTTATTCCATCGGCTCCGAGCAGCCCCGCTATGTTCTGATTCTCTCGGGCGACCACATCTACAAAATGAATTACGACCTCATGCTGCGTCAGCATATTGACTCAGCTGCGGACGTGACCATTGCCACCATTCAGATCGAACCGGAAGAAACTTACCGCTTCGGGGTGATGTCGGTCGATTCGGACAATCGCGTCACCGGATTCGAAGAGAAACCCACGGCCACAAAAATTCGAGTCCCAGGTAATCCGGACCGGGTGCCGGCGTCAATGGGTGTTTATCTTTTCAACACCGACGTTCTCATTCCGGTTCTGCTGAAAGACGCCGAGGACGAGCACTCCAGTCATGATTTTGGCAAAGACATTCTGCCGAAAATGGCGGACGACTACCGGGTGTATGGCTTCGATTTTGTAGATGAGAACAAGAAGGAAGCGCTTTATTGGCGCGATGTCGGGACCCTCGAAGCGTATTACGAAGCCAATATGGACGTGGTTTCGGTCTCGCCGGTTTTCAACCTTTATGATTCGGCGTGGCCCATTCGCACTCACCAGAGACAATATCCTCCAGCCAAGTTTGTATTTGAGGAACAGGGCCGCACCGGGCAGGCCCTGGACTCGATCGTCTCAATGGGCTGCATCGTCTCCGGCGGCACCGTGCGATATAGCGTGCTTTCACCCGACGTGCGCGTGAACTCCTATACAGAAGTCGACTCCAGCATTCTTTTCTCCCATGTAAACGTGGGACGCCATTGCCGCATTCGCCGTTCCATTATTGATCGTGACGTGCACATTCCCGAGGGCACCACAATTGGCTTCGATCCGGAAGCTGACCGGCAGAAATATTTTGTGACCGAGAGCGGCATAACCGTTGTCACCCGCGACTATTCGCTATTCGAAAATCCGGTAACAGTGGACTATTTCACCAGCGAATAGAAATCCGTCTGCGCTCCTAACCTGGCACTGAATTCATTCCATCCTCTTACCAAGGTAACTATCCGGTAATCTCGCGCTCTGGCAGTATTTAATCTGGAATTAATTACGGAAACCAGGTTTCACTGAGGGAAACTCTTGGCTGAAGATCCCAAATGGGAGCTTGCCATCCTGGCTACTGTTCAGGGTTTTTGCGAGAAACTCTTGCAGGAAGCCGTGGAGGGCGAAGTCCCGGTTCCCGCCGGTCTCGAAACAGTTTCGCTGCAAGGCGAGGGAGACGTAGGAGCCACGCTGGCGCTGATGCGCCGCTGGCTTCACTTGCTTGATCTGGCGATCTCTCCGGCCATGTTGCGCCACGCTTTTACTGACGAAACCGACCCGGAAATCGCCGAGGCCATGCTGCGATATTTCGTCCGCAGAAGCACCCACACGGATTCCGACCGCGATAAAACCGACATTATCGTTACTTTTCTCTACCGACATCCGCGGGTCCCTGGCCAGTGGGACCAGAGAGGATACGGGCTCGATGGCTCTCTGCCTCTCTCTCCGTTTGAAATTGCGTTGATTGAGATCCTGGCCGACGCCGACCAGCTGCCGCTCCCCGAAGAACACGTTCAGGTGCTTCGCCGCTTCGATTCTTTCGAAGAACAGGTGCTTGAGTTTCGCGACCTCAATGCGCTGCTGGAATCGGGCATCATTCAGACGGTTCGCCAGATAAAGGAAAATCTCGACGACTCGTTTTTTCATCCCGGAGTACTCGCGACGATTGCGCCTTATAACGCCACCTTCGGCACCAAGTTCGACGAACTTTTTCGCGACGCCACGCAACAGATCAAAACTTTTGCCGGGGATCTTGAAGAACAGGGTGGCACTATCCTGGGCAGCGTTGACGGCATCGACGTGACCGTCGAGCACGTCAAATCCATGGACGAGAGCAATCTGCTGAAGATGGATTATGGGCAGGCGCTTGATAAGTTCCGCCGCGTTTCCAAACTTAAGCAAACGCTGGAGTTGGCACCGCCGGTTAAACACACATCGCAGAAGGAAGCTTCAACTCCTCGTCCCAAGCCGGTAGCCAAAGCGCCCGCACCGGTCGCCCCAAAGCCTCCGTTTAATCTGAACAACGTCCGCAAGGCGGTCACGCCGCAACAGGTGGCGGCGGAAGAGACCAAGCTACTCAAAGTGGAAGAGTCAGTGCGACTTTTTGTGCGAGTCGCCGATCCCAAATTCCGCCAAGTTGTACCCATGCGTTTTTTTAATCTCACGCTGACGCCGGCCGAGGCGGATGCCTACTCCGCGGACTATCTCGACGAGAAAAGCCTGCGTGCCGGAGTTGCACGTGTTTTGCTCCGCTTGGTCGCGGTTACCGCCAGGGTCATCACGGAGTGGGAGGAACTGAAGCGCGCTAACAATTCACCATCGATCTGGAAGTTGCATGCTGATTCACTGGCGACGCTGTTCGAAATCGGCAGCAATGCCGCGGAAAACGCCGAGCGCGTTTCTATTATGGCCGCGCAGCGCGGGCATCGGCAGCATGTTGATGACATCCAGAGCTCGTTGAAAAAGCTGCGCGAATACAGCGGAATTGCTGAGCGCAGCTTGACTGCGTCTGCCGAACCCAAAGGCGCCGCAGCTGGCGCCTAATAGCGACTCGCATCGAGCAGAAGCTCCATGACTCAGCGTTGCTTCACGCTCTCTTCGTTCGTTGACGCTTCCTGTCGGAACGTAGTTTGCGCACCCAGCTTGCAGAACCTTGTTTCAGTTCTGGATGATTCTCGTCCTTCCACACCGGTTCTTTGCTGTTCAGGAAACGCAGCAGCTTCTGGCGGCGAATTTCATTCCGCGCAATCTCAACCAGAAATGCACTGCGTCCCCGTGGTCCCACTAGGCTGTCGATTCCTTCGACCAAGTCCTCAGGCAACACGATGTGTGCGCGTTTGGTAGTCACGTTAAGAGTGTTACATAGTAATGTGCTTATATAAGGCCCACTTATTGCGGGGGGCAAAAGAGAGACGGGCGCGAACGCCCGTCTCGGCAAAGAAGTAAGAGCTAAAAGCTAACGGCTAAGAGCTTTAATTGATATCGAACTGCTCCTGATGCAGCGCGGCGTCGCTCTTCACGATCACGGTTTTCTTGGTCAGCTCTTCGAGTTCGTTCAGCCAACGGCCATTGTTGGTCTTGAGCGCCTTTGCCACTTCCGGATTCACTCGTAGCATTACGTCTGTATGGTCAAGCTGCTTCGCAAGCTTGCGCATCTCGATGTAAATCTCGTTGCACACGGTGTTCACGTTTTTCACGAACCCCGTCGCTTCGCAGTACGGACAGGGCGAGCCAATAGTACGTTCCAGCGACTGTTTCACCCGCTTACGGGTGATGGCGACCAATCCAAAATCATTAAACTGAAGCACCTTCGATGGCGAACGATCGCTACGCAGCGCCTCTTCCAGAGCCTGCATCACCTTCTGCCGGTTGCGGCGCTCGTCCATATCGATGAAGTCAATCACGATGATCCCGCCCAGATCGCGCAGCCGAATCTGGCGAACGATTTCTTTGATGGCGTCAACGTTCGTCTTGACGATGGTATCTTCCAGTCGCGCGGTTTTGCCGACGTACTTGCCGGTATTCACGTCGATGGCAACTAGAGCTTCAGTCTGATTGATGACGATATAGCCGCCGCTCTTGAGCCACACTTTTGACTTGAGCGCTTTATCGATCTCCTCTTTTAGTCCGAATTGTTCGAACAGCGGCGTCTCTTTGCTGTAAAGCTTCACGCGCCGTACCAGTGCTGGCTGGAAGCGATTCGCAAAACGTAAGATGCGCTCGTATTCCTGTTCCGTGTCTACCCAGATGGCCGAGAAGTCTGACGTGACCTGGTCGCGCAGAATGCGCTCGACCACATTCAGATCGTGATAAATCAGCGCCGGAGACTTGCCGTTATCGGCACGCCCACGGATCTCATTCCACAATCCTTTGAGGAAACGGATATCGGCGCGCAACTCCTGTTCATCCGCGCCTTGCGCCGCGGTGCGGACGATGAATCCACCATGCCCGTTTTCGCGTTCACTCTGAATGATCCGCTTCAGCCGCTGGCGTTCTTCTTCAGAAGCAATCTTGCGCGAGACGCCAGTGTGGTTCACGGTCGGCATGTACACCAAGAACCGTCCGGGAAGCGCGATGTGGCTGGTGATGCGCGCGCCTTTTTTGCCAATCGGTTCTTTCGCGATCTGCACCAGAATTTCCTGGCCTTCCTTTAACAGATCGGTAATCTGAGGCAGGTTTTGCGGCTCTTGGCGGCGGAAACGCCGGCCACCTCCTCCTGTTTTTCGAAATCCCCGGCGGGACCGGTCACGCTCGCGGTCAAACGCAGGTCGAGCAGCGCGTTGCGTATAGGCGGCGGTTGCAGCGGGAGCTCGCACTTCGGCTCTGGCATCGACCGTCCCATTGCTGCGGCCCTCGGAGTCAAGCAGCGCTTCGGCTTCTGCCTGGGCCTGTTCGAGTTCCGCTTCCTTTGCGGCAACTTCGTCAACCTCTTCTTCGGCTGTCTCTACTTCGGCAGATTCGAGCGAGACCGGCTCAGCGGAGAAGGGAACTATGTTCGCTCCATTCTCTGCTGATGCAGCCAGCGAAGGCTCACTGGCAATCTCGGTTTGCTCGCCAGCGGCATGAGTCTCTTCTTCGAACTCCTCAAAAGCCACTTCTTCTTCGAGATCATCCACATAGGCGGAGAAATCGGCTTCTTCTTCGTCGATCTCCTCTTCTTCCATGGTGCCGGAAGCTGCTGCTGCAAGCGCTTGATCCGCGTGCTCAGGGACAGCCGTCATCCGATCTTCTGCGACCCTCTCACCAGTCTCTTCGCCGCTCTCCTCACCAAATACCGCTGCGACGTTCCTTTCGTGCTGCCCTTTTTGCTCTCGATTCCATTCCTCGGAGTCGATTTCTGGCTCCGCGAAGGAAGCTTCAGAGCTTGCGTGTGCCTCACGCGCTCCCGAATCCGCGAAGATCCTCGTTTCTTCCTCATGCGCCGTAGAGTCAAGGCGGTCCTGGCTCACTCGATCCGAACGTTCCGCATCGAGCTCCGGTCCCCGATCAGCAGCCTCTAAAAACAAAGGCTCGTCCTGAGGGAAGCTCTGAGAAACGCCGGAGCGTGTTTCTTCGTTGAACGAATGAGTCTCCTCGCCGGCACCCAAGTCGGCCGTCACTGCCTGGCCGCGTCCCCGGTATTTCGAGATGGACTCGCCCGGCAAAATCATCGGTTGGTATCCCGGCGGAGGCCCGTACTCTTCGCGCTCCGGACGAGATTCGGTCGGAGCCGGGCGTGCGGGTTGGTCGCGACGTCCGCGGCGCCTGCGTCCTCGGTAGCTGCCACGATCACGGTCTTCGCGCGTAGTCGAGCTCTCTCTGCCCGCAGCAGCCTGCTGAGGGGCTGGAGCAGGACGGGCGTGGCTCTCACTCTGAGAGCGGTTGTCCTCGGATTCTTCTGACGCGCGCTCGTGGGGTTGGGCACTTACATCCGGAACCGCGCGAGCGATTGGGACTTCATCGAGGTCGTCGTCCTGGTTCTCTAACTCCATGAAATCGGAGACGTACAGGAATGCGTCGCGCTCCAGACCAATATCAACGAACGCCGACTGCATTCCGGGGAGAACCCGCGTTACGCGGCCCTTGTAGATGGATCCGGCGAGCGTGTATTCGTTCTCACGCTCCAGATACACTTCTGCTAACAGGTCGTCCTCCACCAAGCCGACTTTGGTTTCGTGCGGCGTGGAGGACACGTACAATTCTTTTGTCATTGAAACTCCGGTCCGTAAGCCGTTCCTCGGCTACGGATTCACCGGATCAGAGACACACAACTGCGGGAGGAATTGAAGCTGCGATGAGCGTTGTAAAGCAGAACGGTCCCTGGCCCATGATCATCTCGCTGGGCCCGGCTGGGTTCTGGAAATACTAAGTTTTTGTTCACAGATCGCAATCTGCCCGGGGTTGTGACCGCTCTCTCAGTTAAATGTCTGCTTTCCCGACCGCCAGTCCTAGACTTGCGATGGGGTAACTGAGGGGGACGTTACCCTGCCCGAGGCGTCCCACTTCAAAATCCTGCCCGGCTTGTCTCCATTGCCGGTGTTGCCCTCTTCACGCGAGGGCGGTCGTAATTTTTTCAACCCGATTGCCCTTGGCGCTCGGGGCATAACTGAATACTATTGCTTCAGTTCACGAAGCGGCGCATGCGGACGTTCATTACCATCCCCAGCGCTAGAAACATAAACAGTACCGATGACCCTCCGTAACTCATTAAGGGTAAAGGTATTCCGGTGACCGGCATAAAACCGACCACCATGCCAATGTTGACCAGAATATGAAAGGTCAAAACCGCTACTACACCCATCACAATAAACGTGCCAGCACGGTCGGGCGCTGTTTGCGCGTTCTGGGTCAAACGCATCAGCACGATGAAGTATAACAGCAGCACCGCCAGAGCGCCTACAAAACCATGTTCCTCAGAGAAGGCGGCAAAGATAAAGTCGGTATGTGGCTCGGGCAGGAAAGCCAAATGCGTTTGCGATCCCGAACTGCTGCCCCACAATCCTCCGGAACCTACAGCGATTTCAGATTGCTTAACGTGGTAACCCGCGCCTCGCGGATCGCTATCCGGTGCCATAAAGCTGATCAGACGTTGCTTCTGGTAGTCCTTCATGTGGTGCCAGGCCAGCGGCATGGCCAGGCCCGCAAGCATCACGATCACCAGCGCCTGCTTCCAGCGTATCCCGCCGAGGAATAGGCCAACAATCGCTATTGGCAGATACGTCAGCGCGGTGCCCAAGTCCGGCTGTGCCAGCACCATCAGCATGGGGACGCCGACGATGGCCCCCGCTTTCACGAAGTCCGACCAGGAGAGTTCCCGGCTTTGCAGATCAGCAAAGTATTTGGCTACTGCCAAAATTAGGATGAGCTTTACCCATTCTGAAGGTTGAAAGTGGTTGCCCCCCGGCAGCTTCACCCAACGTCGCGCGCCCAGGTATTTTTGCCCAAACAGCAGCACCGTCATGAGCGACGCGACTGCCCCGATGTACATCCAGTGCACGCGCTCCAGCAGCACCTGGTAATTGACGACGCTGACCAGGAGCATACCTGCCAGCCCGCCCACGATCCAATAGATCTGCTTGACGTGCACGCCCGCGAACTTGGTGTGCAGGGTAGCGCTGCGAATTTCAATGACACCGAGAGCGCAGATGATCAGAACAAAGGTCACCAGCACCCAGTCGAAATCTCGAAATGAAACGTTACGAGACATAAAAAGCCGTCAGCCGTCAGCTGTCAGTTAACTCCTCCTACTCCTGGCGCAGCCGTCGCTAACGGCAAACGCCTCTTTGATACATCAATCTGGTATCGTCCGCCGTTCAGTTTGTCTTCGTCCCCGGCTTCGCCACGCGAGGTCCATAGCGCGCCAAGTTCGACTTGCCCGTCGCCGGAGGATGCCTTGGCAACGTTCGTTGGCTGCCGCCTTTGCTTGTCCACAAAAGCCTTGATCACCTGGGTTGCTAGCCTCGCCGCCAACCTACCGTGCTCGCCGCCTTCGAACAGCGTACATACGACGATGTCCGGATTGCGGCGCGGCGTGAACCCCACAAACCACCCATTCTGCGCCAAGGCTTCATCGTGCGTATGCTTGGCGCGTGTAGCCAGCGAGACCACCTGCGCCGAGCCGGTTTTGCCCGCGATATCAATGCCCGGAACGTGTGCCGACTGTGCCGTGCCCTCCGGCAGCAGGACCCTCCCCATCGCATCCGTAATGATGTTCCAGCCATTCGGGTCAACCGGAATATTCTTCACCTGGGTGTAGCGACTCACCTCGACATAGCCAGCGGGCAGGTTCGTGGGATCCACAACATGCGGCACCACCATTCGCCCATCCATTGAAATCGCGGCAATCGCGCGCATTAACTGCACCGGCGTCACTGTGACGGCCCCTTGGCCGATGCCAACCGAAATGGTCTCACCGGAAAACCACTTTTGGCGAAAATTGCGCAGCTTCCATTCCTCCGATGGCATCACGCCGCTGACCTCATCCGGCAAATCAATTCCGGTCTTTTGTCCGATTCCGAATGCCGTTGCATATCTCGCGATGCGGTCGATCCCCAGCTTTTCTGCCAACGTGTAAAAAAACACGTCGCAGGACTGGTAAATCCCCTTAGTCAAATCCACTTCGCCGTGGCCGGTCTTGACCCAGCAACCAAATCGTCGGCCATAGAACTCGGCGCCTCCGGTGCAAAATACGTGCAGGTTTTGCGCAATACCTTCCTGCCATCCCGCCGTCGCCATAAGGATCTTGAACGTCGATCCGGGCGCAAGCTGCGCCTGTATGGCTTTATTCAGCAGAGGCTTGTTTGGATCATTGACCAGCTTGTCCCAATTCGCCCGCCCAATTCGGATAGCAAACTGATTCGGATCAAACACCGGCCGGCTTGCCATGGCCAGAATTTCGCCGGTGCGCGGATCCATTGCCACGATCGCGCCATTTTTGCCTTCCATGGCCTCTTCGGCGGCAATTTGCAGATCAACGTCGATGGTCAGCTTCAGCGGCTTGCCCGGCACAGCAGGTTTTTCGTCCAGCGGCTGCCCAACTTCTTTGCCATGACTGTTCACGACCACCTGACGCGAGCCATTGGTGCCCATCAAGAGCTGGTTATATTCCAGCTCAACCCCCGACTTTCCGACCACATCCCCGGGGTTGTAGAGCTCGAACTTTGGCTGGTTCAGCATGTCCTCGCTGACCTCGCCTACATAACCGACTAAGTGAGCGAGAAATCCCTTTCGCGGGTACAAGCGCCGATAGGCCATGATGGTGTCCAATTCCGGCAACTCGTTCTTGTGCGCCTCAACGAACGCCTCCTCATCCATAGTGATGTCTTCTTTGAGGTAGATCGGCTGGTATTGCGGCAGTCCCGCGAAATGGCGAATCTTCTCACGTACTTCTTTCGGATCCATGTGCAGGCCTTGCGCGATCAAGCCGGCATCAGCTTCCAGATTGCGCGAAGAGTCGCGCATCAGCAGCGCCGTGAAGGACGTATAGTTATCGACGACCGTGCGCCCGTAGCGATCCAGAATTTTGCCGCGTGGTGCAAGAATCGGAACCTCCCGCACGCGATTTCGCTCCGCCGCGGCGGAATAATACTCGCTCTGCGAAACCTGCAGCCTCCAGAGCCCATATGCAAGAAACAGGAATATCCCGAGAACTATGTATTGCACCGCGGTCAAGCGGATATGAGAAGGTTTTTCGTCGCGGCCAAACATAAAGTCAGATGTCGGTCCTTGGCCTCAGGTCGTTGGCAAAAACTGTGGCGAGATGGGTTAACTTAATTGTAAACCTACTCTGGAGTGAAGATGAGAGGTGATCAGTAACCAAGGTCACGGGAATCAACGACAAACGGCTAGCCACCATACGACCAGTTTTCACGCCCGATCTTTCAATCGGTCCATCAGAGCAAACAGGAACACTCCCAAGATTGCATTGGCGAGCGCTGACTCCAGCTCATGAGCCCAGTTCCAGTGCAGATTAAGGCGAACCATACCGTGGGCGATCGAGAAATAGATCACTTCGTGGATTACATCGAAGGCGGTAATCACCAGAAACCGCGTGCCGACGCTCTCCACGTCCAGCTTGACTCCTAATGACGAAGCCCCGTACCCGACGACCGTCTTCGCGATCCCATATAACCCGATTGGTTGATGGGTAAGGGAATCCTGCAGCAGGCCAATGGCTGCTCCGGTCACTAGTCCAGCCACCTGGCTGCGGCGGGCCATGGCGAAGAAGATGACTACCAGCAGCGGCAAATCGAAAATCGAGAAAAACGGGAACCGCAGCGGCAGAAAGGCTTGCAAGAAAACTGCAAGCACGGGAACGATTATCGTCACCGGCAAGCTGAACCGGTAAACCTCAATCTGTTCGCGGGGTGTGTATGTTAGGGCCACGGCTATTGAGGTGTATCCCCGGGAGGATTGGGCTGAGGTTGCGATGGAGTAGTGTTCGCCACTGGCTTCGAATTCGTGGGCGATGATTTCGCGTTCGGAGCTGCTGCTGAATTGGATGACGGCGTTGCCGGCTTGGATCCCGGCGCTCCCGTGCTTCCGGAAGCGGATCCTGGCACCGGCGTTATTGGTTTTGCTGCAGTGGAGCCTGCCCCAGCGGGCGCTTTCGCCTGCCCCGCCGTCTGAGAGGCTCCGCCTGGCGCTACGGGATGAGTGCGCACTCCATTAGTAGGAATCGCGCCTCGAGCCGCCGAACCGGGTACATTGGCCGGTACAGCCGGCTTGTCCGGAACCGATGGTAGTCGCTCGGCCAAAATATCGGAGGCGCGCATGCCCGTTGCTGTCGATGGCGGTTCCCGCTCTTCCTTCCTCACAATCACAAGAACTTCTTCCAGCCGGTTCAGCGCCGCGGTCGGTTTAACAGAAACTTGTAGGAACTCAGGCCCCTTCTCGATCTTGTCGACGGTGCCGACAATCAGGCCCTTAGGAAAAATTTGGTCGCCGCCGCTGGTCAACACTCGGTCTCCGGGCTTGACCTCCTCGTCGGCCATGATCTTGTCGATCACCAACTCGCCGGAACTTTTACCCTTCAACACGCCTTGCAAGCGCGACTGTTCCAGGATCGCCCCCACGCCGCTCTGCTGGTCATTGATTAACAGCACCTGCGACGTGCTCTTGAATACATTGATAACTCTGCCAACGACTCCGGCCGCTGATATCACAGCCATCTCCAGCTGAATCCCGTCGCGGGAGCCTTTGTCGATGTAAACCGTACGCGATTGTTCGCTACCGCTGGAGCCAATCACTTGCGCGGCGAGGGTCTTGGAGATGAACTGCTCTTTGAATCCCAGCAGCATCTGCAAACGGTGTGCCTGGTCGGCGTCCTGTTTCAAGCGCACTTGATCGAGTTGCAACTGCTCGATTTGTTCACGCAGTTCGCGATTTTCTTGCCGTACGCCGCGCAAGTAAAAATAGTTGTGCCAGATATCGGATGCCCCGTTCTGAACGCGGACCAGGGCTTTCTCCGGTGGTGTAATGGCAGAAACCGCCCACACCCGGATCAGGCGCGACGGTTGGTTTTCGCTCGATCGCTTAACTTGGACGGCGAGTCCCAGAATTTGCAGGAAGATGGCCGCCGCAAGAAAACTCACATTACGATAGCGGCCCATAAGAGTATCCATGACAAAAGTTTCAGGTCTCTAGTTTCAAGTTTCGGGACGTCCGTGTAGACAGTGGAGTGTTGGAGCAGACCTAACAACACTGGAAACTCGAAACTTGACACTCGAAACCGCTTCTCTACTCGATCGAGATCTTTCTCAGCAGCTTGAAATCGCTGAGCATCTTGCCCGTGCCGAGCACCACACTGCATAGTGGATCATCGGCAATCGAAACCGGCAATCCGGTTTCTTCGCGGATGCGTTTATCCAAATTCTTCAGCAGCGCGCCGCCTCCGGTCAAAACAATGCCGCGATCGCTGATGTCGGCCGAAAGCTCTGGAGGCGTGCGTTCCAAGGCTACTCGCACCGCGTTCATGATCGTCGAAACACATTCACTGAGCGCTTCGCGAATCTCGCTATCATCCACAGTGATTGTCTTCGGCACGCCTTCTATCAGGTTACGGCCCTTGATCTCCATAGTCAGCGGCTTATCCATCGGATAGGCCGACCCAATTTCCATCTTGATCTGCTCGGCGGTGCGCTCGCCGACCAGCAGGTTATATTTTCGCTTCAAGTAATTCATGATGGCTTCGTCCATCTGATTGCCTGCCATCCGTACCGATCGCGAATAGACGATGCCGCTGAGCGAGATGACAGCAATGTCAGTCGTCCCGCCGCCAATATCGACCACCATATTGCCGGAAGGCTCAGTAATCGGAAGCCCCGCGCCGATCGCAGCCACCATTGCCTGTTCCACCAGGTAAACTTCGCTGGCCTTGGCGCGATAAGCCGAGTCCATGACCGCGCGCTTTTCTACTTGCGTGATCTCCGAAGGCACGCCGATCACAATCCGCGGATGCACCAGCATCTTGCGGTTGTGCGCCTTCTGGATGAAGTAGTTGAGCATCTTTTCGGTGACTTTGAAATCGGCGATCACGCCGTCTTTCATCGGCTTGATGGCCACGATGTTTCCCGGCGTGCGGCCCAGCATCTCTTTTGCTTCCTTGCCGACCGCCTCTACTTCGCCGGTGTTCTTGTTCAAAGCCACGATCGAAGGTTCGTTGACCACAATGCCTTTTCCCTTCGCGAAAACTAGGGTATTGGCGGTCCCCAGATCAATGGCCAGATCGCTCGAAAAAATGCTGAACAGCGACCTTACATTGTGCCCGCCAGACGACCCGTTGCGAAATCCATTGGATGACATACTTTGTCCCTTTTTCTTGATCTAAACCACTCCGGCGCACTTCCGCCGAAGACCGGGCTCGGCCCGAAAAGATTGAATTGTTCTGGGTCTTTGATCCTTATTGTAAGGATTTTTCAGGCCCAATGCTAAAAATAAACCCGCTGACCGCACCAACAATTCCAATGAAAGTACCCCCTTCACTGGATTACCACCTTTTGCTGTTCCGTATTCACGCCGCCCCTCGAATCCTGCGCGGTAACCGTAATCAGCGTCTCCCCATTAGGAAGTGGAGGGGTAAAGTAATGGAAAGTGCCGTCGGTGCCGATTACCGGTACCTCATGCCCATTTACCATGACGCGAGCGCCAGCTTCAGTTTTCCCGGTCAATTCGATCACATGGCCGTGCTGGACGAATGGATCGAGCGACAGCGAAATTTTCCCCGAATCGGCACCTTTTGCGATGACGGTGAAACGGTTCTTCTCGCTTTCCGCAGATTCCTTTTCCTGCGCATCCAGCGAGCGCACCATCCAGTAGTACGGCCCTTCGTTCAGTCCCCCGACCATTACGTCAGCCGAATTTATTTTCCTGTCCAGGATGAGTGAGGAAAAGTACGGGTTCCGCGAAATCTGCAAGCGGTATGCCTTCGCATTCGCCATCGGCGTCCATGAGAACTCAATCGGCTTGGGATCGTGGGAGATGAAAATTGGCATCATATTGGCCGGCGAAATCGGGGTCGGCGGCCCAATCTCCTTCACTTTCTCCAGGCGTCCTGATGCCGGTTTGAAGCTGGCCTTTTCCCAACCCGCCAATTGCACGGTTTCGCCATTGCGCTGCACCGTGCCGCTGCCTTTGGTGATCAACAATTCGTCATGTTGTGCTTTGGAATCTTTACTTACTCGCGCGGCGCTTTCTGGGGCCAGAGATGCAGTTGCGCCGTCCAGAATGACCTCCGACTTCGAGCCTTGCGCATAAGTGCCGGTCGCAAGATCCACCGTTCCGGTGTTAACGCTAACTGCGACGTTCGTCTGCTGGCGGTCATTCGCGGAATTCTCTTCAATGACGATTAGCGAATCCTGCTTGACCGTGTAGTTGGTGCCATCGTTGAAGACAATCTTCGCCATACCTTCGGAGCCGGTCTGGATCACGTCGCCCTTCTCTAGCGGAATGCTGTAATCGGCCCGTACCCAATCATTGCTGCTTGCCTTCTTGATGCGAACTGTCCCGTCGAGGGCGGTGATGTGGGCCTGTTGCGATGTGACCCCGTGGTTTGCCTTTGGCTGCGCAGCCACACGCTCCAACAAATTCGTGAACAGGCTGCTTACTGCTTTTTCCGCGTTTGCGCTGAACTGCGGAAACGTAAACCGCGTGGCCACCAACAGCGCCACCAATATAGCTATGACGAAGAGAACGACACTTCTGTAAGTAACGGTCTTCCAGGCGATTTGAATTCCTGGTTTTTCGTTCGAGCGCACGAATATCCTCTGCAGGACAGGAGCGTCCCTTGGATTTATGCCAATGATTATTACAGGCTGGAGACAGGCAGTACTGGCAAACCACTTACTTTAGGTTACTGAGGTCACAACCAGCCAATTGGCTGCTGTAGTTTCAACCTGCTCGCACGGAATTGCCCAGCTGTCCGTGCCTCAGTAGTAAAGATCAGGCGGGCCTTTGTATTCCTGAATGGAGTTCCCGCCATCGATGACGATCGGCTGGCCAGTAATATACGACGCCGCTTCCGAGGCCAGAAACGCGATAGCAGCGGCAATTTCATCAGCCCGTCCTGGGCGGCCCACCGGAGTGTTTTTGCCGGCGATCAATTCCGGCCCGGTGGAAGAAGCGGTTGCGATCCAGCCCGGGGCAACTGCGTTCACTGTAATTCCCTGGCGTCCGACTTCGAGGGCCAAGCTGCGAGTAAACCCCACCATGGCGGCTTTGGCAGCACTGTAGGCGGTCTCGCGCGGATTGCTCACGACCGGGCCGGTGGTGGATGAGACATTGACAATGCGTCCGTAGCCAGCGCTAAGCATCGCAGGCAGAACCGCTTTCGTGACATTGAACGCGGTCTTCAGATTTATTGCGATGTTGTAGTCCCAATCTTTTTCGGGAAGCTCGGCGAGCGGCAGCGTGGAGGTCGCGCCGGGATTACCGACCTGGGTCATGCCAGCGTTGTTGACCAGAATGTCGATGTGTCCGAAGCGAGCAAGAACTTGCTGGACCAACTCGCGAGTTCGGTCGTGGTCGCATAGATCGGCAACGAATGCGAAAACATCCTCACTTTGAGCGTGTCCCGCCAGTTCGCGCGCGCGATCATCGATTCGTTGAGTGGTGGAAGTAATTGCGATTTTTGCGCCTTGCTGCGTCAGCAGTCGGGCCGTGGCGAACCCGATGCCCTGCGGGCTGCCCGCGCCAGTCACAAGTGCGACTCTGCCAGAAAAATCCATTCTTGACCCACTCTCAGAGCTGCAGATTAATTGACCAGTGCCTTCAATGCCTCACGAAACACCTTGGTATGGTGATCGATATGTTCCGGCGTGGTTGCAGGGGACATCAGCGCCATGTTGTGGAATGGCGTGAGCAGGATTCCGCGGTTCATGGCGAAGAGGTGCATGAAGCGCTCTAACTCGAAGTCCATAGCATCGTGGGCTTCGGTGCCATTGCGCGGCGTTTGCCGTGCAAATAAGTACTCCGCGCGGCATCCGAGTCGGGTAACGTGCCAGGGAACATCAAACTCCGCAATTGCTTTGGCCACGCCCTCAGTCCAGCGCTCGGCCAGTGGAATCATATGCTCAAAAGCTTTCTCGGTGAGAACCTTCTCCAGCGTGGCCCGCATGGCAGCGAGCGAAAGCGCGTTTCCGGCAAGAGTGCCTCCAATGCCACCCACGTCGCAGTCTTCAAGATTGTGGCGGGCGACGATCGGATCGGCGACGGCCTGCGTAAATCCGTATGTGGAACCGGGGACACCTCCGCCGATCGGTTTGCCGAAAACCAAAAAGTCAGGGTCCAGATTTTCGGCACGCGTATAGCCGCCGGGACCGGCGCAGATGGTGTGAGTTTCGTCGATGATGAGCAAGGTGCCGTACTTGCGAGTCAGTTTGCGCAGCTGCTCGTGAAAGGCCGGGTCAGCATGCACGATGCCGACATTGGTCATAGCTGGTTCGGCTAGGACGCAGGCGACATCGCGGGGGCTAAGCGCCTTCTCCAGTGCCGCGACGTCATTGAATTCGACCACTTTAGTCGTGACTGTGGGATCGACCGGCGGGCCGACATTTCCTCGGCGAGCCTTGGCCACCCCATTCTCCAGAGTGATGAAGGTTTCGTCCACGCTGCCGTGATAGCACCAGTTGAAAACCAGAATTTTTGGGCGGCCGGTGATCTGGCGGGCTAAGCGAATAGCAAAGCGGTTCGCATCAGTCGCTGTGAGAGCGAATTGCCAGAAAGGCAAACCGAAGCGCTTTTGCAGTTCCTCGCCGACCCAGACCGAGTCTTCACTCGGGAGCATAAGCGTAATGCCGCGCTCGACTTGTTGCTGTACCGCCGACACGGTCGCGGCGGGCGAGTGTCCGGTCATGGCGCCAGTGTCGCCGAGGCAAAGATCGACGTAGCAGTGACCGTCAACATCCACGAATTCCGCACCATGAGCTTCGCGCACAAAAGGCGGGAAGGCGCCGGCCCATTTGACCATCCAGTTCATGGGGACGCCGCCCAGCAAAGACTTCCGGGCACGTTCGAACAGGACCTTGGATTTTGGCCGCTGTGTAATAAATTTCTGTTGTTCAGACTGCATTAACGAACGAAGACGGTCACGATCGATCGAGCGCATTCATATGTACCGCGGCTGTCGCGAAGATTTGATCACGAAGAGGTCAGAATTGTAGCTGAAAGCGAAAAAGAGAGGCAAATGGGGGCAATGGAAAAAGTGGACGTCACTGACATGTGCCGCCGCGAGAGTCAATGTGCATTTGCGGATAGAGCCGCGTCAAGAACGTAATCGACGACCAGTTTGTCGGTGAGCGCACCCGCACCTTGGACATGGAAGTTGGTAGTCGTAATGACAATTACGAGAGATTCGTCCGGGAAGATCAGAACTTTGTTGCCCCCGTTGCCGTACATTCCCCAGGAATGCAACGAGTGGGCATGAAAGTGGAACGTCTGCAGCCACCAGAGGTACCCATAGTCTGTATCCTCGCGAGCATTGGCGTGTGCGCGAAGCGACGTCTCCACCCATCCGGCAGAAAGGACCGGTTTCCCATTCCACATCCCGCGGTCCAAATAAAGTTGCCCCAACTTGACCAAGTCGCGGCTCCGCAATTCGACACCACCACCCGTCATCGCCGTACCGAGGGGCTGAAAGTGCCACTTCACGGAGGTTATGCCGAGAGGCGCGAACAGAACCTCGCGAGCAAAATCTGGTACAGGCCGCTTGACCGCTCGTTCGAGCACCACTCCCAACGTGGTAGCGCCGGCAGTGCAATAGCTCCAACTCCGGCCGTAGGGAGAATCTTTAGGCTTTGTTTCCCAGTCCGGAAAGCCGCGAATTGGCAAATTGAGCGCAAACTTGGCCCAATCCTCCACCAGATACATTCGCTCCTCGTTTCCGCGGGAGAATGCATTCTCGTCGTCGCACTCGAGCAGTGAGCTCATTGTCAGGAAATCTTCGATGGTAATTTTGCTCTTCCGTGGGTCGGGGTTTTCGAGCGGCAACTTGTCCTGCAGGTAGTCCAGAACGTGTGCGTCGACATTTGGAATGAGTTGCCGATCAATTGCGGCTCCGATCAATATCCCGGTGATTGTCTTCGTCGCGGACCGGGTATTCCGCAATCCGCTCACGCCATCGCTATCGAAGTAGCGTTCAAAGGCTAGTTTTCCGTGCCGTGCAATGAGAACACTGGTAATCGCCTTGAACTCTCCGGCTTGATTGCCTGCTCCATTTGGCCCAGTCGTATGGCTGAAATGCCGGCCGAGGAGGGATCAGTGGATGACAAGTCGTCGCCATATGCGGCATCGACCGCCATCAGTAGAAGGAGCAAACTGAACGCCAGCGAAAGCACCAGTATGGTTCGGGACAAACGGGACCGTAGTGGGAACGTCATGTTCAGTACTCTACTGTGGCGGCAGCTACGTTTTGTCAAAAATTCAACATTCAGTGCGGCGGATAAAAAGCGCAACGGCGATTGAATCATTTCGCTCCCAGAACAAGTCTCGCCATCAACTTGCCCCTCCTCCGGCCCGGCGTTAGCATGAAAGGTTCCCAGGAGGCTGCGAATGGCAACCGATACCCTGACGAAACCCATCATCGAGGGCGACGCTTCTCGCCCCAACATTTATCGAAACTTCATCGACGGCGAGTGGGTCGAATCCGCGTCCGGTGAGACCTTTGAGGACCGCAATCCTGCCGACACTCGCGACGTAGTCGGAATCTTTCAGAAATCCAACAAGGACGACGTCAACGCCGCCGTCGATGCCGCAAGAAACGCATTTGTGAAGTGGCGGCTGGTTCCAGCGCCGCGCCGCGCCGAGATCATCTACCTTGCCGCCGAAATGTTGGCCGAACGCAAAGAGGAATACGCGCGTGACATGACCCGCGAGATGGGCAAGGTGTTGAAGGAAACTCGCGGCGATGTTCAGGAAGCTGTGGACACAGCGTATTACATGGCGGGTGAAGGTCGGCGCCTGTTCGGTCCCACAACTCCTTCGGAGCTCCCGAACAAGTTTGCTATGGCAATACGCCAGCCCGTAGGTGTTTGCGGCATGATCACGCCCTGGAATTTCCCCATGGCGATTCCTTCCTGGAAGCTACTGCCCGCGCTCGTCTGCGGGAACACTTGCGTGATCAAGCCTGCACAAGACACTCCGCTTTCCACATTCAATCTGGTTCGCGTGCTTAGTGACGCTGGGGTACCAAAAGGCGTGGTGAACATTGTGACCGGATTCGGCCCGGACGCTGGCGCGCCCATGCTCGAACATCCCGAAGTTCGCGCAGTTTCATTCACTGGATCGAGCGCTGTTGGTCGAACGATTGGCACCGCGGCAGCTAAGACTTTCAAGCATTGTTCGCTGGAACTGGGCGGCAAGAATCCCATGATCGTGCTCGACGACGCGAATCTGGATCTCGCAGTTGAAGGCGCTCTTTGGGGAGGCTTCGGCACCACCGGCCAACGCTGCACCGCGACCAGCCGCATCATCGTTCAGAAGGGCGTCTATCGCGATTTTGTGAGCCAGCTGGTCGAGCGTGCGACCAAGCTTCGAGTGGGTAACGGACTGGACGAAACGAGCGACATGGGCCCTGCCATCAATGAGAGGCAACTGCAAACTGATCTGCAGTACGTTGACATTGGCAAGACCGAAGGGGCCAAGCTGCAGTGCGGCGGCAACCGTCTCACCAAGGGCGATTATCAGTATGGATTTTTCATGGAGCCCACGATCTTCACGGACGTCGATCCCAAGATGCGCATCGCGCAGGAAGAAATCTTTGGGCCGGTGGTTTCGATCATTCCGTGCGAGGACTTCGATGACGCGATCGAGATTGCGAACAACATCGAATACGGCCTCTCGTCGGCAATCTACACGCGCGATGTCAATAAAGCATTCACTGCTATGCGCGATCTCTACGCCGGCATCACTTACATCAATGCCCCTACCATTGGCGCCGAGGTCCACCTTCCTTTCGGCGGAACCAAGGCCACCGGCAATGGCCATCGCGAAGGCGGAATCGGCGCTATCGATTTCTACACTGAGTGGAAGTCGGTGTACGTGGACTACTCGGACCGGTTGCAGAGAGCGCAGATAGATCGGCCGGAGTAGGGAACTCGTCGTTAGCCGTTCGTCGTTAGTCGTTGGTTAAATCAAAGGGTTTTACGGCGGATAACTCTAAGATTGCCAAGATTGCTTCAGTATTTTCTCGGCGAACTCTGCGTTCTCTGCGGTTAAAAGCTTTTGCTCCTGGTTTTGTCTCTGCGGTTAAAAGCTTTTTGTTTTGAATCGTGTTTACAATATTCATATGCCCGTAACCCAAACTCGCGAAATCGCCCCGGCCCAACGTCTCGAGAACCTGCGTTATGCCATCCGCGACCTGGTCGGTCTGGCCGATGAAGTCAAACGGCAGGGCCACAAGGTTTTGTATTTGAACGTCGGCGATCCGAACATTTTTGATTTCGCCACGCCGCCGCACGTTATTGAGGCCGCGTACCGCGCCATGCGCGACAACAAGAACGGCTACGCACCTTCAGCAGGAGTTCCGGAAGCGATCGACGCAATTCGCGCCGAGGCTGAGCGAAGCGGCATCAGCAGCGTCCAGAATATTTTCGTAAGCAATGGCGCCGGCGAAGCGGTTGATCTCTGCCTTACCGCACTCCTCAACCCTGGCGACAACGTTCTCACCCCACGTCCTGACTATCCTCTCTATCCCGCCGTGCTTTGCAAAACCGGGGCTGACCCGAATCCCTACTATTTGAATGAAGATGATGGCTGGCAGCCCGAACTGGATGACATCAAGAAGCGAATCAATTCGCGGACCAAAGCCATTGTTCTAATCAATCCGAACAATCCCACCGGCGCGCTGTGTACCCGAAAGATGCTAGAAGATCTCGCCGAGTTCGCACGGCGGCACAATCTGCTCATAATCGCTGACGAGATCTACGACAAGCTGATTCTCGACGGCGGCGAGCACATCTCAATTGCTGCGGTTGCTCCCGATGTTCCGATTGTCACGATCGGTGGGTTGTCGAAAAATTATCTCGCTCCAGGATGGCGAATGGGGTGGGGCATTGTGAGCGGCGAAGCGGCGGCGGTGAAGCCCTACGTCGAAGGCATTCACAAGATGCTGCGGGCGCGGCTTTCGGCCAATCATCCGCAACAGTACGCCATCAAAGTTGCACTCGAAGGTCCGCAAGATCACCTGGTCGAAGTGCGCCGGAAACTTACTGCCCGAAGGGATCTCACGGTCCAAGCCTGCAACTCGATTCCGGGCATGAGTTGCGTTCCTCCACGTGGCGCGTTCTATGCCTTCCCCCGAATCGATGTTCCCGAAGACGATGCCGTGTGGGTGAAACAATTGCTGCTGGAAAAGCACATCCTGACGGTGCAGGGTTCAGGCTTCGGGCAAAAGCCTGGCACCAAGCACTTCCGCATCGTGTTTCTGCCGCAGGAAGAAACGCTTAAGCAGGCCTACTCAGAGATTCGCAATTTCATGAAGACGCGTTCTTGACGCAAGCCACTTCTGTGGTTTTCCTTCGCGTACCTTCGTGTCCTTTGTGGTTAATGCCTTTGAATTCGAACTACCAAGGACACGAAGGAATGCTTTAGATCTTTGAGTCTTTTTTCTGAATCTGCTCTAATCGGGCTGCGTGATCGACATTCACTGCCACATCTTGCCCGAAGTAGATGACGGCCCGAAATCCTGGGACATCGCGGAAGCCATGTGCCAAATGGCGGCGCAAGATGGTATCGAGCACATTGTCGCTACGCCGCATTCGAACGATCGTTATTTCTACGACCGGAAATATCTTTCAACCCTGCTCCAAACGTTGCAACAGCGCATCGGACCGCAACCGGTGTTAAGCCTTGGCTGCGACTTTCATCTCTCCTACGACAATATGCAGAGCGCGATACGCAAGCCGGAACAATTCTGTATCGGCAGCAGCCATTACTTGCTGGTCGAGTTCAGCAACTTCGGCATCTCTCCGCAAGTCGATGATTGGTTCACGCAAATACGCCAGCGCGGCATCACGCCGATCATTACTCATCCCGAACGCAATCCCATCTTGCAGCAGGATCCGCACCGCATATTAAATTGGATAGAACTTGGATGTGCGGTGCAGGTTACCGCTTCGGTGTTCACCGGATTCTGGGGTCCGCGTCCGCGCCAAATAGCGGACCGGCTGCTAAAAGAAAAAGCTGTGCATTTCCTTTCGACCGATGCGCATGACACCAAGCGTCGTGTGCCCATACTCTCCGAGGCAAGAAAGGTAATTGCAAAGGAGTTCGGAGAGGAACTTGCGCGGTCGCTGGTTGAAGACAATCCGGCAGCAGTCGTCAAGAATCAGCCGCTTCCGTACTTCCCCCAGAATTGACTGTCTTATCGCGCAGGAACCGCAGATATGCCAGACGACGGAGCTGAAACTTGCGCCGAATTCGCCGGGATTGAGCCACCTGCAGGCAGGGACACATGCGATGACGAAGCTTTCGCCGACACCGACGACCTCGAAGCAACATGCGCCGTAGGCTCTGCGGCCATCGTCATGGCGCTATCTGGGTTGAGCAAATGTTCGTGATCAGGGCCGAGCCCCAGTCGAATCAGAGCGCGGGAATCGGGGATCGATTTGCTCTGCCATCCCTGGTCCGCCTGATAACGATGCAGTGCCTGTTGCGTGGACGCGTCCCATTTGCCTGAAGGCTCTCCCTTCAGGTAGTGCTCACGGACCAGCGCTTCTTGAATTTGCCGAATCCGCTCTCCATCAATCGCCTTCTGGCCGCGAGCCCTTCGCGTCTTCTTGCTCGAGTGATGCGTGGCATGGTGCGTGGACTTTTGCGCCTTCGCATTTGCAGTCGCGGGCTGCGGCTTAGCGGCGGAAGTGCTGCCAAAGGCCAATGACAACGACGCGGCCAGCAGCACAGTCGCGGCTACCATCGGCAATTTATACTTCACATCCATGCTCAGTCCTTCGCCTGGAACTCAGGAGTTCCGGCTCAGGTCATGATCTCCCAGAGCCGGGCCCCGCGCCAGTTCCGATAGTGCAGGTAACAGTTACGGAAGTGTTCCGGCCAGGAAAATTGTGCCGTCGTTCCGTCCCGCGCCACGTTGGCGCACCAGCAACACGACATCCTGACCGCTCTTCAACCCAGCCTGGACGCGGTCGAATTCCTCCTGGTTGTTCACCTTTTGCTTGTTGATCTCCAGGATCACATCTCCCCGCGTCAGGCCAATGTCATCGGCAAACGAGCCCGGCTTGACCTCTTGAACAACCACGCCCTGGCCCGAGGGAACATTCAGGCGATCGGCCATTTCCGGCGTGAGATCGCGCACCATTGCACCCAGTTTGCTCTGCTTCGGTGTTGCCTGTTCGCCGCCCTCTTCTTCATCTCCCAACCGGCTGGCGAATAGCTTGGCACGATCAGCAACTGTCACCGCAGCTTCGTCTTTCTTGCCGTTGCGGTAGTATCCGAGCGACACTTTCGAACCTGGTCTACGGCTGGCGATATCTGAGACCAGCTCGTCGCCATTCTTCACCGGTTTTCCGTCAACGGAAAATATGGTGTCCCCCACCTTCAGCCCTGCGCGTTCCGCCGGACTGCCAGGCACCACGCTCGAGATCGTAATTCCGCCCTGCCCGCCGTAAACGCGCGAAATGGCCGGGTTCTCCTGCGCGTTGAACTCGATCCCAATCGATCCACGTTCCACCCTGTGCTCGGGTCCGGTGAGCTGGTTATAAACTTGCGCGATGGTATTTGAGGGCAGCGCGAATCCCACTCCCGCGTACGCATTGGTGTCAGTCAGAATCGCCGTATTAATGCCGATCACTTCACCTTCCATATTGACAAGCGGCCCGCCTGAATTTCCCGGATTGATCGCAGCATCAGTTTGAATGAACGACTGAAACTGGCGATTGGGTACGATGTTGCGTCCCTTAGCCGAAACAATGCCGGCGGTTACCGTTGCCTGCAGCCCAAACGGGCTTCCCACCGCGAGCACCCAGTCGCCAACTTGCATGCCCTCCGAATTGCCCAACTTGGCTGTCGGCAAAGCGTGGTCTATATCAATCTTGATCACGGCCAGATCGGTTTCCGTGTCGCTGCCAATGACCTTGGCGTCGTGTTGAACCCCCGGCGCATCGTCCTGCAGGTGTACGCGAATGCGGTCCGCTTTCTCGACCACGTGACGATTGGTGATGATGAAGCCTTTCGAATCTACGAGCACCCCTGAACCTAAAGACCGCTCACGGATTGGCCCCTGTTGGCCGCCTTGGCCGCCAAAAAACTTGTCAAAGAAATCACCGAAAGGGCTCTCCTCTGGGCCGCCCTCCTGATCGCCGCCACCGCGCCGACGCGACGGCTTGATGGTCGATTCGGTATTAATGTTGACTACCGCGGGCTCGATCGCCTTTGCGATCTGCGAAAACTGGTTGGAAAGCTGGCGGGGTGAAGGTATGGTCAACGGGGTCGCGTCAGCGGATCGTTTCTCTTTCTCTTGGCCCTTTACACCGTACGAAACCACGGTGCCGATCAGAATTCCGACCGTCAGAGTGAGCAAAATGACCGCAGTGAAGCCCAGGCGGTTAGCTTTAAAACGCTCCCACAAATTGGCGCGCGCTTCCATGTTGAATAGCCTCCAGATTCCAAACCCCCGATTATACAGCCGCAAAGTGGTTGAAAAGGCAGGCCCGATTCGGCCTCTGTTCCTTAGACGCGGGAGCACAGGAAAGTGTTGTTGAGTCTTGCTCTGAACCTGTAAAGAAGTGTGATCTCAACGCGCAAGCCTCACTGATCGGTAAGCGAAATGAAGTTAAACCCGCCGCCGATTGCCTCGAGTGCCACCACAGTTTGGAATTGGCTTTGGGTCAACTCAAGCGGGCCAGTATTCAAGTAAACGTTGGTCGTCCCCGGCGCGGTCATAAACACTTCGTAGTTGCCAATCGCTTCCGAGTGATACGACGTGGCCTGGTTAAAGTCGAGTTTAGCGGCAGCCGGCGTTGTCCCAGCAATACTGCTTCCGGCATTGACGATATAAACGTCGGCGGGACCCATTGTGGGCGATGCGTTGGCTACTCGGACTTGAGCGGTCCCAGTCGCGATTGTCGTGGTCGTGGTTGAGCCATCGGTAAGCAAAAGCGATTGCATCTTTGAGGCAGGGCCCGTCAGTAGGAGGGTCTGGTTCGCGCTGGCGGTCACCGAAATAGTCTGCTTAAAAATTGAAGTGGAATTGCTCACGGTCAGTACTTGAATTTGCCGTCCCCCGGATTTCACCGCTAGATATCCTGTGGAATTGGTGTAAGCAAGTGCGGTTGCGACCTGCTTCCCGTCAATCAGGATGTCGACCGGGGGAGCATCGGACGAGGCCATTACAATTCGCAGCTGCTGTGTCGTGCTGGAACTGCTGCTGCCGCACCCGATCATCGAAACTATCCCAAGACACAGCGCAAACACCCCGGCACATCTGCCCACGTTTGCCTCCAGTGCAAGTTGTTGTTTATCAGAAATTCAGAAATTCTGGAAATAGGATGCGGCGCATGCCCTGCAACGATGTGCCGCGGAGTAGATTTTCCGCTTTGGAGATTTCGTCACGTGCCCACTTAGTTTGGCGAGAGCGTGAAATTAACTGTGATTAGAGTATCAACTTCCACGGGACTCCCATTCAGCAGATATGGCCTGTACTTCCAGCGCTTGACCGCGTCGACTGCGGCCGTAGCCAGCGAGGGATCTCCAGAAACCACGCGCACATCCTGAACGTTCCCCTCTTTGCTGATAACAACGGCCATGACCACCGAGCCCTGGATTCGGGCAGCTCTCGCGTCGGAAGGATACGTTGGCTGCACTTTGGAGATTACAAGGCTTTGAGTCACTCCTTGCGAGACTCGCACTCGCAGCGGCCGGGCGCCTTGAGGCGCGACCGCCGTACGCTGCGGTTGGCTGTTAGGTTGGGGTCCCGGATCCAGAGTACCGCCCGCTACCGCGAGCCCAGTAGCGCGATCTCCGGCAGTTCTCTCTCCTGCAACCACTTCTCCGCTGCTCAAGCATGTGGTGGCCTTCCCATCGGCAGCAGCCCGCATCGCGCCACTCTCATCCGAGCAGAGTGCGCGCTGGCCTGAACCCGCCACTTCAGGTTCAGCAACAACTTTATATTGGGTTCCGTCACAGCCGGAGATCACATACACGTATCCAGCATGTTTGCCGGTAGCGAGGTCGGCAAAAGGTCCGTTCGACGCAGACGCTCCAGCGTTATTAGATCCTTGGCCCTTGCCCATCAGCCCCGAAAGGCTGCACGCGTACGTCCCGCGAGCAGAATGATAGGAGTTCTCGGCGGCAATTATTACTCGCAGTCCCATCTGCGCGCCTTGCTCATTTTGTTTGCTGTTCTGCTGTTCGATATTTTTCAGAAAATCAGGGTCCGCCAGCGGTACCCGGATCGCGACGCTGATCTCATTGAGGCGCCAACTATCGGCTTCCGTCTTCATCACAAACGTAAAGTGCGGAATAAAAGGCAACGTCTGCTCCGCCCCCTCCTTAGTCATGCGCAAGGTGACGTCAATCTGGTCTTCATCTCCTGAGAGGCTGTCGCCCTCGACAGTAATTTCCACTTTCTCGTTCTGTTCCGCTTCTTCCGCCTGCAGCAGTATTGGCCCGGTGTCGAACGTCTCGAACTTTGTGCCGCTCGCTTTTGTCATATTCGCGAACATTGAGAATTCGTCCAGCATACTCATCCCATTTGTACCGGTCATCCGCTTAAAAGCATTGCGGGTCGTATCCGGTAAATGCTTTTCCAGGTGATTGGGTGCGGTGCCAAAAAACATTTCAATCAGCGCCTGTCGCGCGGTTTGCGGAGGAGGCGGAGTTTGAGCCTTGAGGGAAGGGAACAGCAGCAGGGGAAGGAGCCATGCAAAAAGGCGGCGCATTGGACCTCCAGGAAACACGAGCAGCATACCAGAGTTGCTGCTACGGGATTCTTTCCTTACAGACACCGCCCGGGGAAGATCGTCGGCCATGCCTGTGCAGCGAATGTGCAAAATTATGCAGTTCAGTCACGTCGGCGGCGGTTGCCCGAATTGCTCGTACGCGAGACCTAATCCCTTGTCCAACACGGGTTTCCCCGCTTGTCGGCGCTGTTCCGCCAGCAGCAAGCCTTTGGCCGCGAAGGTGCAATTTTCACTTGTCAAGAAAAGAGGCTGCCAGAGTCCATGCTTTCGATCCTCTTCTTTCCGTGTTCTCGACCCGACCTATGCCGTACGCTCACGGTCTCCGGCGCGCTTACTCTTGGCGCGCTGGGTAGAGCGCAGACGGCGCCTTAGCTGTAGTTTGTCCCGCCATTCGCCTCTTTTGAACGGTGGCTCCAGAAATGGGGCCACTTTTTTCGCTCCTCCTCTGTGAACCTCTGTGTCCTCTGTGGTTCAAGCTTTAAAAACCTTTACCAAGAACAATTCTCTGGTCCCTTGCCGACAGCCCGTGAATTGCCGGTGCAGTACGACCTCGTGCCCTGGTGTTACCTTAGAAAAGCTATAAACCTGGTACTGAGGTGACAATGCATCGCGGATCGTTTGCAGTCCTGGTTGTGGTTCTCATTTCTTCTTTCTCTTATTCGCAAACCGTAAAGCCCTCATGGGCTTCTTTGCCGCAGGAAGCTGAGTCCGCTACGCGCGCGTTTCCGCCGGAGTTGAGAAACCAGCTCACACAGATTCGCGATGCCGCCCTCTCCGATAATTACGCGTACCAGCAACTGGAACATTTAACTGACAGCATCGGGCCCAGGCCGGAGGGATCTCCGCAAGCCGATGCCGCCGCGCATTACGTTGCCGACGAATTACGCAAGCTAGGGCTCGATGTTCACCTGGAACCTGTGCCGGTGCACCGCTTCGAACGCGGCACCGACGCAGCGGAGCTACTCGAATATCCAGGTCAGGTCGATGGAACCAGGCAGAAAATTTTTGTTACCGCTTTGCTGGGAAATTCGCCGACTCCGGAAGGCGGCATCACCGCCGATGTTGTTGTTGTCAAAAACTTCGACGAGTTGAAACAGCTTGGAAGGGACAAAGTCGCCGGCAAAATCGTACTGTTTAACGTGGTTTACGATCAACGTAAAGCCGCCGCTGGACAGGCAGGCCCAGCGTATGGCGAGGCCGTCCGCTATCGCGGGGTCGGAGCTGTGGCCGCCGCTGCGCTCGGCGCAGCAGGTTCGCTGGTGCGCTCGGCCGGTGACGGAGTATACCGCCTTCCGCACACCGGCTGGAGCGCCGATGCTCCCATCCCGGCAGGCGCGGTCACCGCAGAGGACGCAGGCCTGATAGCGCGCCTTGCGTCGCGGGGCCGAGTTCGAATTCATCTGACGCTCACTACGAAACAAGGTCCTGAGGCTCAGGGCTACAACGTTGTTGCAGATTTGAAAGGCAGCGAACATCCTGAACAAATTGTGATCGTCTCCGGTCACCTGGATTCGTGGGACCTTGGCACCGGCGCGATCGATGATGGCGCTGGCGTTGTCGTGGCCATGGAAACCGCCGAAATCATTCACAAGTTGAATTTGCATCCTCGGCGTACTCTTCGCGTCATAGCGTGGATGAATGAAGAGATGGGCGCAACTGGGGCCGCGGCTTATGCGAAAGATCACTCAGCAGACGTTGCCAATCATTTTGCCGCCATCGAGAGCGACTTGGGCGCGGAGCATCCATTAGGTTTTCACGCGAAGATCAGCGAGGCTGCGCACAAACAGCTTTCACCCGTGCAGGACGTGCTCAGCCCTTTCGGCGCGAGCTTACTTCAACTCGTACCGCAATCGCCCGAAACCGATATTGAGCCGCTGGCCGACAAGGGGGTGCCTGCTTTCGGAGTGTGGCAGAACGGGCTGACGTATTTCATGTATCACCACACCCCCGCCGACACGTTGGATAAAGTTGTTCCGGAGGAACTCAGAGAGAACGCCGCCTGCATGGCTGTGATGGGCTATGCGCTGGCAGACATGGCGGATCCGCTGCAACGGTAATACCGTCAGCTTCTGCGGAATCTATCCGAGCCAGCGATAACTGGTCCCTGATCCGCAAGCGAAAACACATACAGAACAACTCTCGCAGATCAATCAACCGGAGATACCGTTAACCCCTGGAGGCATAAGCCGAATAATGCATATCAAGTCAAGTTTGAGCAGATGGGCGCGCAAGGCACGCCGTTTAAGCACCCTCACTCTTAGTATTTTTTGCTTTAGCGTATTTGTCACGGCTCAACAAATCGCTCCCGCCATGCCTATGCAGGCGAAGTATGAAGACGGCGCTGAATTCCGGTGGCTGAACAAGAAGGTCCTCGATTTGCGTGTGCTGGACAGCATGGAAGACCTTTCCAACTGGTCGTTCGCGGGCGCGGGAGAGATGACTCTAACGGACGTTCACGTCAAAGAAGGCCGGCATTCGTTGAGAATCCGCTCTACTACCAATGTCGCCCAAGTTGAGGGCAGCGGCGAGTGGGAAGATCTTGTTGCGACCCGCAAATTTCCCGGGGAAGACTGGAGCCGGTATAACCGCATCTCTCTCTGGGTCTACCCCGATATCATCGGCGCGCCCGCCATTTCCTGTTCTCTGATCCTTCACAATGATGGCTCCCACAAACTGCCGGATTCATACAACGAGGGACGTCACGAGTCGATCATCCTCAAGAATCACGTGTGGAACCATGTCGTGTGGGAAATTGCTCCACTCGACCGCGACCGTATCACTGCGCTCGAGTTTGCCTACAGCCTTCCCAAAAAATTTCCTGACCCCGGCGATCATACGATTTTAGATATCGATCAACTGGAATTGCAGAGTGTAGTCGCCGATCACGTGGAGGGTTGGGACGTGGCGCCCGGCAAGATTGCTTTCAGCGACAGCGGATATACGACTGGTTCCTCGAAGTCCGCAATCGCCAGCGATCTTACAGCGCACGAGTTCTCAGTGATTGACCAGCAGACCGGACAAATCGTCCTCACCAAATCGGTCGAGCAAGCGACCACTGCGTTGGGTAAGTATCAAGTGCTGGATTTTTCTGAGGTCCGCCAGCCAGGCACGTACGTGATCAAAGCCGGAGATACGCTGACGCGCTCTTTCCGCATCGGAGATGACGCCTGGCTTGACAGCATTTGGAAGGCGGTCAACTTCATGTACAGCGAGCGATGCGGAACCGAAATCCCGGGCATTCACGGCAGGTGTCATCAGGATATCTACACAATTCATGACGATAAGCGACTTGTCGTCAACGGGGGATACCACGACGCCGGCGACCTCTCCGCAACGGGAAATACGCCCGGAATGGTGTACGCCGTGTTGTCGCTCGCGGACAGTCTGAAGCGGCAAGGCGAAGACCCGGTGCTCCACGATCGTCTACTGGAAGAAGCGCGCTGGGGTCTGAATTGGGTGCTCAAAACGCGATTTGGCGACGGCTATCGCAGCACCGGGCAATTAGTCAGCTACTGGACCGACGGCATTATGGGCACAGCAGACGACCGCTTCGGCCAAGCTGTCAATAATCCGGAATGGAATTTTCGCGTAAGCGGAGTGGAAGCCCTGGCAGCCCGCATATTGAAGGACAGCGACCCGGAGCTGGCGAACCGTAGCCTGGTGATTGCAGAAGAAGACTGGAAGTATGCCGTCGAAGGTCTGAAAACTGCGCCTCCACTGGCCGAAGTTTACGGTGCCCAGGACGAATTGGAGCGAATTTCATTCGGCGTGGTCGCATCGGTCGAGCTTTACCTTTCGACCGGAGACGACCGTTACGCGCGGGAGGCTATTGTCTTGGGTGATCAGGTGCTCGCTTCTCAGGAGCGCACCTTGCAGCCCTGGACGATTCCCTTGACGGGTTATTTCTATACCAGCCCCAAGCGAGAAAATCTTTTTCACCGTTTTCACATCGGCCAGGAGCAAGAGCCGATTATGGCTCTCATCCACCTGTGCGAAGCGTTCCCTGATCATGAGAAGTGGATGAAGTGGTACTCGGCGGTGGTCTTGCACTCACAGTACTATTTGAAGTCAGCTGCCGTCGTCGATGAGCCTTATTCGGTTTTGCCGGCGGCAGTGTATCGCGAGAGCGAAGCGCGACTCATTCCTGAAGCCAAAAATTGGACCCCACTTCGTGCGGCTGATCGCGACGCCTACGTCCAAGAAGTGCGGCGGGGAATTCCCCTTGGTGGCGAGAATTATCTGCGCCGTTTCCCGGTCTGGTTTGATTTTCGTGGCAACTCCAGTGTTCTGCTCTCCGAAGCGAAAGCGCTCTCGGCAGCCGGACACTTGCGAGGCGACCTCGAAGCCGAAGACTTGGCTCAGAAGCAGGCTCAATGGTTGGTCGGCCGCAATCCTTTCGCTGCCAGCGTGATGTACGGCGAGGGATACGACTGGACGCCGCTGTACAGTGTCCGTTCCGGCCAAATGGTCGGCGCGCTTCCTGTCGGCATTGAAACTAAAGGCTTCGACGACGCTCCTTACTGGCCCAACCAGATTTGCTGGACTTATAAAGAGGTATGGACCCAGCCGGTCGGGCAGTGGATCTGGCTGATGCAAGACATTAGTGTGCCTGCGACCGTGCGAGGAATGTCCAATCCTGCGAGCCACGTGCCGATCGAGTTCTACGAACAAAAAAACGGTCAGGTCACAACCGCGACTTCGAGTCCGCTTGGAGAATTCAATATTCACTTGCCGGAAGGTCACTACGATGTGCGGCAGGGTTTAGCACACACGAGTGTTACCGTTCTCCCGGGCGGATCCTATGATGTCGATCTGCGTACTGACTACGTCCTCGACTTCAAAGTGACATATCAGGATCTCGGTCACAACGAAGTGTCATTGCGAGTCTCGGCAGAGGGCGCGGGCCGTCACACGTTCACGATTCGCAGCGACAATCTCACCGTAAAGGAACCAGGCAAACAGGAGCTCGATCTGACTTCGGGAGGTGTCCGAGAGGCGGTCTGGCGCGCGCACGTAGTCTCGCCGAAGACGCCTTGGGTGGCGGTGATAATTCCTGATAGCACTCTGAGTGAACGCCGCGAAATCACTGGGAGCGAAATCCGCAATTCTTTATCGGACACGTCCCCGGGCCGTTCCAAAACTCCTTAACGCATCCGGAAACTGATTGTTTGAAGGCGATAGGCGAGGCTCGGTTTGAATTGTCTCGTATACCGAGACGGACTGTTCGTTCTGCGCGCGGTGTGATTAAATGCCGGAAACATGCACGCTGCCGCCATTCTTGGGCCGGGGAATGTTGCTAAGCCGCTCGCGGCATTTCAGCGCGCGGCCTACACGCAATGGACATCGCTGATCGAGCAGGCCGATGCGATCATAATCTTCGGCGGCGACGGTACCATTCATCACCATCTTCGAACCTTGGTCGAACTCGGCGTTCCGTTGATGGTCGTTCCGTGCGGCAGCGGAAATGATTTCGCGCGCGCCCTCGGACTGCAGACTCCGCGCGATTCGCTTTCCGCCTGGCAGAAATTTGCTAGCGGCACTGGCAATATTCGGACGATCGATCTCGGAGTAATTCAGAATGTAGTTGCTGACGGCGCAAATACAGATCAATCCGTTCCTACCGTTCAGCGTTATTTTTGTTGTGCTGCCGGCGTCGGTCTTGATGCTGAGATCACCCGTCGCGCTAACGCCCTTCCGCGGTGGATTCGCGGGCACGGCGGATATGGTCTTTCTGCGCCGCGCGAATTCCTTCGCTTCCAGCCTTTTCCCATGAAGGTCTGTTCCAACGGCGCACCCAGCCAATTCCGGCCCACCATGCTAGCAGCCGTAGCCAATGCGCCTTTTTATGGCGGAGGCATGAAGATCGCGCCCAAGGCGAAGCTCGATGATGGCAAGCTGGATCTATGCGTCTTGCGCGCCATGGATAAGCTCAACTTGTTTTGCCTCTTTCCCACAGTTTATTTCGGCGGACATTTGATTTCGAAAAAAGTCGAATACGATCAAACCGATCGCGTTCGCATCGAGACCGAGGCGCCATTCGAGGTTTACGCCGACGGCGAATATGTGTGCCGAACTCCGGCTGAATTTCGAGTCGCGCACGAGGCCTTGCAGGTCATTGTCCCGGAATAGACACGTCTTTCCCCATGACGGTGCTAAACTACAATCTTGAATGGCTGAGAACGGACGCTCACGGGTCTGGTTATGGGTACTGATAGGAGGAGGAGCTTTCTTCCTCTTCGTGCTGGCCGTGTTCACCCTGGTTTTCATTGCACTGCACGCGAGCGGGCGCCAGGCTGGAATACACGCTTTCGGCGACAAGATCGGCGTCGTCGATCTGGATGGGGTCATTGTTGATCCCAACGAGGTTGTCGAAGATCTCCGCAGGTTCGCTGACGATGATTCCATCAAGGCAATCATCATCCACGTGAATTCGCCCGGCGGCGGAGTCGCAGCCTCGGAGGAAATTTATCGCGAAGTCAAGCGCGTCCGCGACGAGAAGCATAAGCGCATAACGGCGTCCATACAGACGGTCGGCGCCAGCGGCGCGTATTACGTATCCTCCGCCACCAATAAAATTTATGCTGATAGCGGCAGCGTTGTGGGATCGATTGGGGTGATCGCCGAATGGGTGAACTATGGCGATCTCATGCGCTGGGCCAAGCTCAAACCGGAAGTGCTAAAAGTCGGGCAATTCAAAGACACCGGTGACCCTACGCGCGAGCTGACGCCTGCCGAGCGTCAATACATGCAAGGCCTCATCGACAACATGTATGGACAGTTTGTGCAGGCCGTGGCCGATGGCCGTCACGCGAAAACTTCTGATATTAAATCGATTGCCGATGGCCGTGTCTGGACTGGCGAACAAGCGATGAACTTGCATCTGATTGACCAGATTGGCGATTTTCGCTCTGCCGTGCTCGACACTGCCAAGTCCGTGAACATCAGCGGCGAGCCGGTGCTGGTGCATCCGGAGAAAGACCGCAAGTCGCTGCTTGACCTACTGTTCGGGGACGCCTCCCAGTGGCTGCCCACCAAGGAAAAGTTGCTCGATCAGCAGGTTGGGTTTTACTATCTGTGGAAATAGCAGGCGGCGATCGCATCTGCCTCTTGCCAACAAGCCCTGAAATTTGAGAAGGTTATGCGGAAGGGTTTCCATCCGCAGGCGGATTGCGGGTCGAGGCCAGTCGCAAGGCTGGGCCCCGGCTGCAGTATTCTCGAAAAATTGGGGAGCATAAAGAGCCATGACGAAAGCGGATCTGATCGATGAAGTCTCCGGGTTGGTGGAGTTGACCCGCAAAGATAGCGAGGTGGTCGTCGAGACCATTTTTGACAGCATCGTCCGCTCGTTGCGGGCTGGCGACAAAATTGAAATCCGCGGTTTTGGCAGCTTTCGCACACGCCAACGCAAGCCCCGTGTCGGACGCAATCCCAAAACCGGCGACCGCGTGGATGTTCCCGCCAAGAAGATTCCGTTCTTCAAGCCGAGCAAGGAACTGAAAGACTTGGTGAACGGCGAAACCAGCTCCCATGCGCCTGCCACTTCGTCCCCTGCTATGTAGGGCTTGTTTGTTGTTTAGAATCTCCCGAGGATGTTCTCCCGCAAAATCCGTGTGGAATACGAGTTGGATGGCAAGCTCGTGCCCTGTCCGCTGAAATGGCTCGATAGCTTTTCCATGCGCAATTTCACCAATGCCAGCATTTTCGACGATACGATACCTGCCGGCGACGGGCTCATGGAAATCGGTGAGCGAGTTCCGCTGGATAAATTGAGAGAAGCAATGGCAGATTGGTTCAGGCGGAAAGGATATTTGCCTCAAGGTGCCGGATTGGTCGTCAAGCTCGCTTAACAGTTCGTAGGGTCCCCTGCAAAAAAATACTTCTTGCTTCGTCTACCTTCTACGTTGCTCCCATTGCGTGCCTTTTCACCAGGGCGGGCGAGCTGACCATCAGTGTCCGCAATCGCACCACCGCCGCCGAGTGAATTTGCGACACCCGCGATTCGCCCACGCCCAGAGCCATTCCGATCTCTTTCATTGTCTGCTCTTCAAAGTAGTACAGGGTCAATACCTGGCCCTCTTTTTCCGGCAGTTCGGAGATGGCACGACTCAGCAAATCCTTCATTTCCGAATGCAGGCATTGCGTCAACGGATCATTTCCACTGCCGCTGGATAACGATTCGCAGAGATCCTGTTCTCTGCCGTCATCAGGGGAGACGATTCGCAGACTGCCAATTTCGAGCGCATCGATGTCGCCAGACAGCTTCTGCAACTGCGGCAGACTTAGTTCTAGCTCGCGGGCAAGTTCAGGTTCTGTGGGATTGCGGCCCAATGCCGCTCGCAGCTTCTGGCCTGCTTCTTCCACTTGGCGTGCCTGCCTGCGCAAATCACGCGGGCTCCAATCCAATTCGCGTAGGCTGTCGAGTATCGCACCGCGAATCCGAAATTTTGCGTAAGACCCGAACCCCACGTGTCTGCCAAGATCGAATTTCTGCAATGCGTCGATAAGCCCCACTACCCCCGCGTGTACCAGGTCTTCAAGCAGAACATGCCGTGGCAGCCGTTCGTGTATTTGTCGGGCTGTGTAACGGACCTGCGGCAACTGCTCAATCAACAGTCGCTCGCGCTCTCCTTCGTTCTGCCAGGCGCTAGAAGCTGGTTTGCTCTTGTTCATCATCCGGAGTCTCATTGGTTGAGCTTTGCTCGTCGGAGCAGCCAAAACCTGCACCAGTACGGGCGGAGCTCATCGGGAACCCTTCCGATTTAATGAGCAGAAGATAAGAACGCGATTAGTAGAGGATTAGAAGATTCTTGGCATGACAAGTTATTTGCCAGATCGGAACAGGGACACAAACTGGGAATTGCGGACAGATCAAGAGGAAGCCTTTTGGCTGCAGCTCTCGCTTTAGAGACGTCGGAAACTTGGAGCGCTCAAGGCCGGGGCCTCGAACTGTCGGTTGCGCTCAGCTCGTAGCCCACCCCGCGCACCGTGTGGATCAGGCGACGGCCGAATCCATTGTCGACCTTGCGGCGCAGATAGTTCACGTAAACGTCAATCACGTTTGTTCCCGAGTCGAAGGACAGATTCCAGACGTGCTCGATGATCATCGCGCGCGAGACTCGTCGTCCAGCATTCAGCATCAAGTACTCGAGCAAGCCGAATTCCTTCGATGTAAGTTCTATGCGCTTGCTCGCCCGTTCCACCCTTCGTTCCACTCTGTCGAGCTTCAAATCTGCGACCGTGAGCACCGAGGCCGCAGGCAAGTGGCTCCTTCGCAACAGGGCGCGAATCCTTGCTGAAAGCTCTGAAAATGAGAATGGTTTGCCCATGTAATCATCAGCCCCGAGGTCCAGGCATTGCACTCGGTCTTCGACCCTGTTTCTGCTGGTAAGGACCAAAATCGGCATACTCGGTTTTCGCGGCCGCAGATGCCGCAGAATGGCCACTCCATCCACCCCCGGCAGGTCCAATTCCAGCATGAAGAGGTCATAGTCCATTTCGGTGGCCATGGTCTTCGCCTGTTCGCCATCGTGGGTCACGTCCACCGCATAATGTTCCGCTTCAAGACCTTTTTTTACAAAGGTCGCCAAAGCCGGGTCGTCTTGTGCAATTAATACCCGCATAGCATGGATTAGAGACGCTTCATTCTTAAAGACCATCAGCTTTGAAGCAAGGCACGAAGGGCGCTGCAACCCAGCAATCGCAATGGATCTCTCCGAAAGCTGCGTCTCCGTGGCAATAGTCTGCGCGCTGGTCGCAAGCGGAACCTCGCATGCCACTCGCCATTTACCTGTCTTACGCCGGAGGATAAGGAAATAGATCATGGAGCCTTGGAACAAGAGATTTCTACAATCCTTCCTTCTTCCCGGCGGCGCCATTCTGCTCGGCGCTTTCCTGCTGCTCGGCCCCGGATCGATTAATCCCTCGGTTTACGGAGTGAAGTTTTTTTATTTCGCGGTCTTCATCGCCGCCTTACTGCTCTCTTGGAGATTCCATACCACGCGCATTCTTCTCGCCGCCATCGTGCTCTTGCTGGCAAACCGCGCACTCGAGTTTTTTGCGCAGGGACGCATTGTTCCTTCAGGCCCCGGCCGAGTCGCATTTGAGGCCATCGCTCTCCTGCTTCCTCTGAACTTCATTCTGCTCACTTTCTTTCCGGAGCGGGGTTATCAAGGCCGCAGCTTGTTCTGGTTTTTGGCGCTACTGTTCTTTGAGTCTGTCTTCGTTGCTGCCATCGCACGTCCGGATCAGCCTGTGCTCGCGCTCCTGCATGTTTCACCGGTTGCGTCGATTCATTCACGGGTTCCTCAACCCGCGCTGCTGTTCTTTGCTCTCGCCCTCATTTATCTGCTTATTCGTTTGATTCGTTTTCAGAAGCCGACCATCATTGGGATGTTTTGGTCTTTGATCGCAACCTGGCTTGCGCTCAATGCCGGAGGGATAGGGAAAGTCGGAAGCGCATATTTCGGAGTCGCCGCATTAATTCTCGCCAGCTCCATAGTGGAAAATTCTTATGCTCTTGCTTACCGCGACGAACTGACCGGTCTCCACTCCCGCCGTGCTTACAACGACGCGCTACTTCGCCTGAAACCGCCCTATGCCGTCGCCGCAGTTGATATCGACCACTTCAAAAGCATCAATGACACCTACGGACACGATATCGGCGATCAGGTGCTGCGCATGGTCGCATCCAAATTGACACGCGTGGGCGGCGGCGGCGATCCCTACCGCGTTGGCGGCGAGGAATTCACCATCCTGTTTCCAGGAAGAACCGGGAAAGAAATCGTGGATACGCTCGAACTGCTGCGGCTGAATATCGAAAGCTCCACCTTCCGTGTCCGCAGCGGAGACGAGCGCCGCAAAGTGCAGCGTCCAACTGACCGAAGGTCAAAAGGTAAGAAAGCTGAAACACCTCGCCTGACTCCCAGCTCCGCCGTCTCACTCTCCGTAACGGTGAGCATTGGAATCGGGGAATCGCAACCCAAGCTCAGCTCCGATGAAATTATCAATCAGGCGGACAAAGCCCTCTATCGGGCCAAGCGCAGCGGAAGAAATCGAATCGAGACTGGTGTGCCCGAGAAAAAGATATTGGGATTCGGCAGGAAAAAACCAAAAGATACCTAAGTTCCCGACGCTTTGCTCCGCCGGTTGCGTTCCACCGCCAGCTCTACAATCTCACCGATCAGCTGGGTGTAAGAGCGACCAGATTTTTTTGCTGCCATGGCAAATTCGTGTTTGCTCGAGAGCCACGGATTCGGGTTGGCTTCGATCACATAAACTTCACCCTCGGGAGTGAGCCGCATGTCGATTCGTCCGTAGTCCCGCAGTTTCACCGCGCGATATGCGGCTATAGCGGTTTCTTGCAATTTCTGTGCAGTGGCTTCGTCCAGGTCTTCGACGATTTTTGATTTAGTCAGCTTGTAAGCTTTGGAATCCGTTTCAAACTTCACATCGCGGCTGGCTATTCTCGGGGTTCCTTCCGGCAGCTTCGAGAGATCAAGTTCGACCAGCGGCAAAACTTCCGTCTTCTCATAACTGCCAAGAATCGCCGCATAGATCTCGCGGCCCTCGATGTATTCCTCGATCAGGGCCGGAGAATCAAACTCGTTCTGCACATACTCCACTCGCTCCATCAACTCCTTCACGCCCGTCACCACGGCCTCGGCATCGATCCCAATCGATCCGTCTTCCGATTGCGGCTTCACAATCAAAGGAAATTTGACGTCGTGCGCGTGATCGATGTTTCCGCGATACGCGGTTGCGAAAAACGGAGTGCGGATCTCGTGAAAAGCGAACATCTTTTTCGCCGTTGCCTTGTCCTGCGCAAGAAAATGCGCGTGCGGGCCCGCGCCAGTGTAGGGAAGTCCGAGCAGGTCCATATACGCGGCCACGTTCATTTCTTTGGTGTCATCGCCCGCGTAAGACTCGGTAAGGTTGAAGACCAGGTCTGCGCCGCATTTCCCCAATGCGTAGAGCGACTGCGGACGTCCATCCAGAACGTAATAAGAAGGTTCGTGCCCAAGTTTTCCCAGCGCGTCGAAAATTTCTTCCCGGTCCTCTTTTACTTTGCGCTTGCGACCGGCTTGTGTGGCCTCTGGTTCGGAGGTATCTTCCTCGCCCCACACGTCATACAGCACCGCGACTTTTAATGTATCGCCCATCCCCCGCTCCTAAGCTTGAAAAGCTTTGCACCGCGCCAGATGGGTCATCACCAGCGTGGTCGCGAACACGGTAATTTCCGACAGATATTCGGCTTCTTTTTTCTTGTCGATCATCAACCGCAACTCTCCGCTCCTCTTCTCAATCGAATCCATCAATTTCTTTACTGCGGGTCTTTGCATGGCGGTCCACCGCGCGATGTGATCCACAATAGTTTTTCTGTGCTCCCGTAGGAAAGCCTCCGCCGGCTGCGCTCTCTTGCTCTTCTTAGACGCGTTAAACATGGCCGTAAGATCGGCGTCCTGCGTCACATCCAGCAGCGGAATCTGGTCGGTGGTGTTGCGGTAGAACTCACCAACAGTCATTTCCATTTCCGCAGCGGTAATGTCCGGCGAGCCGCGTTTGCGCAGCGGATCAGCATTTCCCAACTCGCGCGCGATCCGGTCCATGTAGCGCAGCTTCGCTATCGCGCCCCAGCCGCGGTACTTCTTGCGCCAACCCGAGCGCGGCGTCAGCCACACCGCAAACGTTTCCGCAAAATCTTCGTCCGGATGTTTCTGCGCGTACCAGCCTGGGAGGTAGCGCACGTAATCTTTCGAAAACAACACCGGACGGTAGTTTTCGCGATACGGACGCCGGTAAGGTCCGAACAACTGCTTCCACTCCGGCGTGCGATGCAGGTTGTACGCGTAATTGAATGCGTGCCCAGCCTCGTGCCGCAGATACATCATGATCTCGCGATCGCTCTCGAGATCATTGTTCTCCCTTTCAATCTGCGCGACGTCAGGTCGTGCCAGATAGAACGGAATCCCTATCACCGGCTCACCCGAGGGGCATCCCCACTCATCCGTCAAATAACATGCTGGCCGGAACTTTAAAATCTTTTTCTGCTCCAGCTCGCGATAGAGCTGTTTCACGAATTTCTCGACCGAGGATCCTTCGATCGACAATCCAAGATCGCAAACCCGCGTGTCCACCAACGATTGCGGCTGCGGGATATCCCGAGGTTCGCTCGAGTCCGTCAGCGATTGCGTTCGGTCGGTCTCTGCCTGTTGGCTTAATTCGGTCACGCGTAACCAGTGTATTAAAAGGTCCGCGACAGCAATAGTGAGGAGAGAAGTGCGGCCTGCCACCCTGATCAGGGTATTGGAAACGCCCAGTTACCAGAAGATGACCATGGGCCGAGAACGCGCGTCATCTCTCTTACCAGCGCGCTTGCGCCGAATTGCGTGGCGTGGCGGCAACCCAGCGATTGCAATGCCCGCTCACCTCGAGTAAATCTCCCGCGAGAACGCCGTCTTACTGGCGATCGAGAAGCACCCGGAGCTCGCTCGAGCGCGATGGGTGCCGCAGCTTGCGCAACGCTTTTGCCTCGATCTGGCGAATGCGTTCCCGGGTGACTGCGAAACAGCGGCCGACCTCTTCCAGCGTGTGCTCCGAACCGTCGTCCATGCCGAACCTCATGCGCAATACCTTTTCTTCGCGCGGACTAAGAGTACGCAGGACCAGTTCGGCCCGTTCTCTCAGGTTGACGCCGATTACCGCTTCTGCGGGTGAGACGGCGGTGCGATCTTCGATCAGGTCGCCGAGATGAGAGTCTCCCTCTTCGCCAATCGGCGTTTCCAGTGAGACCGGCACTCGCATAATCTTCAGCGCCTTGCGGACCTTCCATTCCGGAATGTCCATCTGCTTGGCAATCTCGTCTGAACTGGGTTCGCGCCCCAACGATTGCACCAGTCGCCGCGAGGTGCGGATCATCTTGTTGACCACCTCAGTCATATGCACGGGCAGGCGGATCGTGCGTCCTTGGTCAGCAATTGCCCGGCTTATTGCCTGACGAATCCACCAGGTCGCATAAGTGGAAAACTTATAGCCCCGGCGATACTCGAATTTATCCACCGCCTTCATCAGGCCAACGTTGCCTTCCTGGATCAGGTCGAGAAAATGAAGACCGCGATTGGCATATTTCTTGGCGATCGAGACCACCAGCCGAAGGTTCGCTTCAATCATCTCGTGCTTTGCCTTGTCAGCATTCATCTGACCCTGGATGATCGCGCGCTGCACATTGCGTAGTTCGGTGAAAGTCATTCCCGCATCGCTTTCGAGCTTTTTTATGTCAGCGCGGTGCTGGCGCTGGGTAGCGTGGTAGCCTCTCCTGAGCTCCTCGCTAGCCGTTTTCGAGATTTTCTTCTCTAGAAGGCTGAGCTGGCGATCCAGCGAGCGCATAGCTTCCGCAGTTTTACTTACCCTATCAATCAGCCGCTTATGTTCTGAGTGAGTAAGTCCCAGAGTCCGGATGATGAGTGAAATTCGGACCATTTCGCGGCCCAGTTGCGACCTGCAGCGGCGGTATTGTTTTGCCTTCTTTTTCGGTGGGATGGTACCCAGACGTTCTGCCAGCCGGCAGGCTACGGTGTAATGCTTGCGCAGCTGTTCGATTCGGCGGATGAGTTCGTCGCGCCGTTTTCGTAACCTGTCCTCAGTGAGCTCCTCCTCGGGAAAGGTGACCATCTCCTGAATCGAGCGCTGGCCCGATTTCAGGTCTTCAGCTATCGTAAAAATTTGGCGTATAGCAATAGGCGAACGCGAAAGCGCTTTCAACGCTGTGCGCTGTCCGTGCTCAATCCGCCTGGCGATCTCCACTTCGCCTTCGCGGGTGAGCAACGGCGATACACTCATTTCGTGCAGGTAAAGCCGCACCGGATCGCTGGACGTATCGGGAGCGCCAGAACTCAGGTCGAGTTCGACCTGTTCGTCTTCGCTGTCAAGTTTTTGGTCCAGCGTTAACCATGGCAATGCAGGATCGCTGGCAAGCACATCCAGCCCCTGTGTGCGCACGGCACTGAGCAAGTCATCCCCGTCCTGTTCGGATTCCATGTCGTTCGGGGTCAGTTCATCCACTTCTTGGTCGACAACGTAGTCTTTTCTTCCTGGCATATTTGTCTCTTTATGTGTGACGTCGGCAAAAGCTCATGTAGTCAAGAACCGAAAGCCGGAACAGCCTTGGTTCTTCAGATCAGAAATCAGAATTCTGAAAAGCGCGCCCTATTGCTTAGATGCGCTCATGGCTGCTCGTCACCGGACACGGAAACGACGGCAAAACCCAAAGCGTCCGTTACGTCAAGTGCCGCGGATTCTCCATAAATTTGATTAATGGTATGGCGCAGGGCAATGAGGTTGCTGCGCGCGGATTCCGTAGCACGGCTGGCCGGATCCTTCCCCAATTCCAGCTCGTAGGTCCTTAACAGGAACCCACTCTGCTCCTCAAGGCGTTCAATCGTCTCGGGTTTTAGCTGCGCTTCAGTCTGCACATCCTAGTGTACGCGATTCTTGCGTTGAACGCTGCGAAGGGGTAGCCCCGAAGGCAGGTCAGTGGTTCTTCGGCTGATCATTCTCGTAATTTGTTGGTGTAATGCGAAGGAGCTAAATCGTTCTGTTTCAATCGCTCGTCCTTTGTTCCTGCGGTCCCCAGCCCTATTTGGGCTATGCCTGCGAAGGTTCGTTGCAACACGAAGCATCGCCCCACAAGCTGATTGATTCCGACTCCGGAGAGTTGGCCGAGTGGCTAAAGGCGGCGGTTTGGTAATTCTCCCCAAAAGGCTGACCCCGTCTGTTTTCAACCAGTTCGCCGAAGTTAACAGGAGACTCCGGGACGCCGTTCAGGGTGCAGAAAACCAACAAAGCGATCCAGACGGCCCTAACGTTGCAAAATTCAGGTTTTCACTGAAACAGGCTCGCTGCCTTTAATAGTTCGCTCCGGATCCACGATCATCCACGCCAGCGCCCCTAGCACGCACAATCCAGCCGCAACCAAGAATGACGCCGTCCAACCAAATCGGCTGGCGATTGCCGGAGTCAACGAAGCCGTCACGAAGCCACCGACTTGCGCCCCCATATTCATAAAGCCAGAAACCGAGCCGGAAGATGATCCCGCAAGTCCGGCGGTTACAGACCAGAAAGAACTCTGCGCCAGATACAAGGCGCCTGCCCCGCCGGCCAGCACCACGCTGGCGAGCCTCGCACCGTGAACTTCAGAGCCCAGTACGAGAAAAACACCAGCCATTAAAATAACCACCGCCGCCAGATAGCAGCGTCCCACACGTGCGCCCCATCGGCGGGCCAGACGATCGCTGATGAATCCGCCGATTGGACAACATGTTGCCATCGCCAGGAATGGCAACATGGCATAGAACGCGCTGGCCTTAAGGTTCAAACCTCTGACCTGCGCCAGATATAAATAAAACCAACTGAAGAATATCCAGGCAACGTACCCAAAACTGAAATAGCTGAAGGTGATGGCCAGAACATCCCGGCTTTTTAAAATGGAGGTCCAGGGGATCAGACGCTGGTTTGTGTCGACGGATTTGCCCGCGGAGATTCCTTCATTAATAAATGCCAGTTCTGAGGCCGACACTTGGCGGTGTTCTTGCGGAATGTCTCGCGCAAAAATGAACCACACCAGCCCGGCCAGTAAGCCAATCACGGCGCAAATCCAGAACGAGGTTCTCCAGCCGTAATGCAGCATCGCGTAAGTGATCAGCGGCGGAGAGAGCCCGGCCCCGGCACCCACCCCGGCGAAAATCCAGCCATTTGCGATTCCGCGCTCATGCACTGGGATCCACCGGGAAACGAATTGGTTTGAGGCCGGATACATTACTGCTTCGCCTGCACCCAATAAGAATCGCGCAGAAACGAATAGCCACAAAGCCCCAGTGATTCCAGATGGCACCGATGCCGTCAGAGCGGTGAACACTCCCCACCAGATCACTCCAGCGGCAAGCACCCGTCGCGGTCCCAGTTTGTCGGCCAGCCTTCCCCCGGGTGTTTGAAAAAGGGCGTAGCCCGCAAGAAAAGCACTGAACACCCAACCCAATTGGACATTGCTCAAGTGGTAGGCTGCGGCAATAGAGCCGCCGGCGATGGAGATATTCACGCGGTCTAGAAAAGCGACCCCGCTCAACACAAACAACAAGAAGATGAGATTCCAGCGCACGTGACTGCGCCCGACGACGGTCACCGCACTTCGTGGGGCGTTCTCGATGGCCTCAGTGGGCGGCGCCATGGTATGCCGTGACTCGTTGCCGTGATTCCCCTAGGTTTTCGATGCCGAGTTCCACGATATCGCCAGCCTTCAGATACACGGGAGGGTTCATGCCCAAGCCAACTCCGGCCGGCGTTCCAGTGCTGATCATGTCGCCGGGAAGAAGGGTCATGAACTCGCTCACGTAGGAAACTAGGGTGGCGACATCGAAGATCATGTTTGAAGTGGAACTGTTTTGACGGCTCGTTCCGTTTACCATGAGCCACATTTTCAAATTGCCAACGTTAGGGATTTCGTCGGGCGTTGCGAGGAAGGGGCCTAACGGTGCAAACGTGTCCGCGCTCTTGCCTTTTACCCATTGTCCCCCGCGTTCGAGTTGAAAACTGCGCTCCGAGTAATCGTTGTGGAGGGCATAGCCGGCGACGTAATCGAGGGCGTTCTTTTTATCGATGTAGAGAGCACGTTTGCCGATAATGACCGCCAGTTCCACTTCCCAGTCGACTTTGGTCGCGTTGCGTGGCATCACCAGAGCATCATTCGGCCCCATCAGCGAAGTTGTCGCTTTAAAGAATAGAACCGGTTCCTTTGGGGGCTCGGCCTTCGTCTCCGCAGCGTGGTCTCGATAATTAAGTCCAATGCACACGATTTTACTGGGCCGGCAAATCGGAGGCCCAAGCCGCGTAGTTGGCGAGACCCTCGGAGCGGAAGCCGCATTCTTCCTCAGCCATGTCTCCAGTTGCTTCAATCCGCCTTTCCCAAAAAAACTTTCATCGTAGTCCGAACCTATCGCCGATACATCGATGCGACTGCCGTCTTTTAGGAGCACGCCCGGTTTTTCCTGCCCTGGCTCCCCAAAGCGTATAAGTTTCATCTTGCGGATCTCCCCTCGATGAGTTGTTCGCAAAACTCGCAAAAGCTGTGGTCATCGTTCAGTTGTTGAATCGAATCACGAAAGCATGAGCGATGCTGAACTGAAGAGTTGTAAATTTCTCGCTCGACAATCATCATATAATAATTAGAATAGTCCCGAACAGATTTTTGCGTCCCCATCACATCAAGGAGAAACTGCCTCCATGCAGAGAAAGACTCCCGCATCGTTGATGTTGGTTCTTATCGCCGCGCTTCTTCTTTCATCTTTGGCGACGGCACAAAGCGTCGGGGATACTATCGAGCTGTATTTCGGCGATTGGCACACATCCTCATCACATACCATCCGAGGAGGGCTTCAGCTACGGGACATTTTTACACGTGGCAATCCACAAGCGCCCACCCAAAAAGGTGCGGTGCTCCGTTTTGTCAATTCATATGATTACGCCACTCTCGCGCCCCGGGCTTCAAGCCAGACGACCCGTCTCGATGGTCAGCAGGAAGTTTACTTTGTTGAATCCGGTCACGGCACCGTAACTGCGGGCGGACAAACCTCCGACCTTTTCCGCAACATCGCGATTCTGGTGCCTGCGAATTTAGAGTTCACGATCAAGAACACTGGCGACCAGCCGCTGACTATGTACGTCATCAATGAACCAGTGCCGGCCGGTTTCCGCCCCAATTCCAGCATCTTGGTCCGGGACGAAAATAAGCTTCCCATTACTTCGAGCGACGGCCACTGGGCACACATAGTAAAGACACTATTCGTAACCAGCGATGGCCTTGCCACGCTTGAGAGTGTGCTGACGGTAGCGCTCGATCCGCTCACTATAGGGCGTCCGCACGTCGTTGATCACGACGATATCGAAGAAGTATGGACAGCACTCCGTGGCACCAGCATCGCCTTTGTGGGCAATCAATTGCGACGGCAAACGCCGGGGATGGCCTTTTACCATATCCCAGACAACAAAACACCACATACCAACATTAACCAAAGCGAAGATTCTCAAGTGAGTTTTCTCTATTTTGCTCGTTACCATCCGCACGAACTCCGCAAGTGAATCCGAAGTGCGAGCTGAGAAGTGCGAGTCGAAAAAGGAGATCTCATTATGCGGCGCGCAATTGCCTGGTTAAGTTCATGGATGGTCGTATTCGCGCTTTTGAGTTTCGCCAAGGCCCAGACTCCACCGCCGAGCAGCGGCACTCGAAACGCCATCAACGGCATTAACTCGTATCCCGGGCCGGGTCTGGTCAGGTACTCGCCCGATCGCGAGCCGCGCAATCGGCGAATCGATCTATTCCTTAGTGATTGGCAAGGATCCATGCCCCGCTTTGAGCATGGTTCGTTGGTGCTGCGCGACATTCTGACTCGTGGCGACAACTTTGCGCCTCCGGAAAAAGGCGCTGTACTGCGTTACGCGAACTTCCTCGCTCTTGGCCGCTTGGCTCCCGGCGATTGGACTACGCCTTCGCGGCTCGAAGGACATCAGGAGGTTTATTACATCCTCGGCGGTGAGGGAGAGGTCACGGCGGGCGGCGACACAGCAAAGCTGCGCAAAGACGTCGCTATCCTGATGCCTGCTGGACTCGAGTTCGTGATGAGGTCCACTGGCGATGAAGCGCTAACCATGTATGTCATTAATGAGCCGACGCCGGCCGAGTTTCACCCGAAAACCAAAATGGGTGTAAAGGATGAAGCCGGTGCGCACCAGAGAACTCCTGCTGGCGGAGATCCGTTTATTGTAGGCGGCGCTTCCGGACATTGGGCGCACATTGTGAAAGAACTTTTCTCGCCTGCGGATGGACTTGCGACCGAGCAAAGCGTCATTACCGTGACCGTCAATCCGCTTACGCTGGGCGAACCGCATCCCCACCGGCCGGGCCAGGAAGAAATCTGGGCTGCTATCGACGGCGACAGCCTAGCCTTCTTGGGCACCGAACTCCGTATGCAGCGGCCGGGCATGGCGTACATGCTGCCGCCGGATGCGACTACAATTCACTCCAATATTAATTTTGGCGACAAGCCCGTCAAGTTTCTCTATTTCGCAAAATTTCCGGAGGGCGACAATTACACCCACGCGGTTGTGCCTGCACCTAAATAAGACCGTTCTTCTTTATAGATCGATGCGAACCACGAGCTTGAAAAATTATCTTGTCTCGTCGTTGCTCCCGGTCCTGCTGTTGACCACAGTTGCATGGAGCTCTCCAGCAGCTTCGGACGAATACTTCGTTTACTTCGGCACCTACACCGGCTTCACTTACATGAAAGAAGGTCTCCCGGCCGGCGGAAGCCACAGCAAGGGCGTTTACGTCAGCCGCTTCCGACCTGCAAGCGGGGAACTAAGTAAGCCAGAGCTCGCAGCGGAGATTGTGAACCCGGCATTCCTCGCAGTTCATCCCAACCAACGCTTTTTGTATGTCGTGACCGAGGACCCTCTTTCGGTTGGGCCGAACTTTGACCATGCGTCTTATGTGACTGCTTATGAAATCGAGTCAGCAACTGGCAAGCTGCACCTGCTGAACAGCCTGCCTACGGGCGGCACCAGCACCTGTTATTTGTCGATCGACAAGTCGGGGCATTACCTGCTGTTCGCGAACTTCGGCAGCAGCAGCGTCACGGTGCTACGAATCAAGGATGACGGTTCGATAGGCGAACAGACCGCGTTCATGAAGCACATAGGAAGCGGCAGGGATCCGGCATTTCAATCGAAAGCCCACCCGCATTCGATCGACGTTTCTCCCGACAACCGCTTCGCCATTGTTTCTGATCTCGGCGTGGATAAAGTGTTCGTGTACCACTTCGATGCGTCTACCGGCGCGCTCTCGCCCGATCAGCCTCCATTCGTCGAATCAGAATCAGGTGGTGGTCCACGTCATTTTGTTTTTGATTCTGCCGGTAAATTCGGATATTCGCTCCACGAGATGAGCGGCTTTGTAACCGTAATGGCCTGGGACTCGGCGAATGGCAGCTTCACCAAAATTCAGGACGCTAGAACACTGCAGCCCGATTTTGTTGGCGCAAACGATAGCGCCGAGATTGCGATACATCCCAACGGAAGGTTTCTCTACGAGTCCAATCGCCGCTTCCGCGGGCCGGAGTTGTGGGGCCCTGACACAATTGGCGTCTTCGCCATCGATCCGGTTAAAGGGACATTGTCAGAGGTGGAGCAAGTGCCGCCCGGAGGCACGATGCCGCGTAACTTCGCCATCGATCCGACGGGAGCATATTTATTTGCAGCTAATGAGTTCAGCGGCAACGTCGTACTGTTTCATGTTGATGGCAACACCGGACGGCTTACGCCAGCTAATAATGAAGTGAAGATCGACGTTCCGGTGTGCATCGTGTTCGTGCCCGCGCATAGGTGAGCTCGACCGATTGCGGTGATTACTGGTGAGGAGATCAAAGCACTTTAATTAAATCAATGATGAAACCTTCAACGAGATCAATTTCGTTCGCGTGCTGTTTAGTGATGGCGTTGGCCTTCACGGTAAAGCTCCAAGCCGCTGGCCAAGACAACGACTACTTCGTGTACATCGGCACCTACACCGGGTTCAAATATGTGCACCACAGCCGCACTTGGGGAGTTGGAGACAGCCACAGTAAGGGAATTTACGTCAGCCGATTTAATGCAAGCACGGGAGATCTTAGCGAGCCTCAGTTAGCTGCGGAGATCACCAACCCGTCGTTCCTTACTATTTCTCCAAATCATCGATTTCTTTATGCCATCAGTGAGGACCCTCTTTCCATTGGCCCGCCAAAAGATCATTCGTCGTACGTTAGCGCTTTCGCGATTGATCCTGCCACCGGCAAGTTGCGCCTGGTAAACACGGTTCCTGCCAACGGAACCAGCACCTGCTACATATCGATCGATAAGACCGGGAAATATGTATTCATGGCAAATTTCGGAAGCGGAAGCATCTCAGTAGTGCGGGTCAGGGATGATGGCTCTCTCGGCGAGCTCGCGGCTTTCATCCAGGATGTCGGGCACAGCGTCGATCCATCGATTCAAACCGAGCCCCATACTCATTGGGTCGGAGTTTCACCCGACAATCGATATGTCATCGTTTCAGATCTGGGCCTGGATCGAGTATTCATTTTTCATTTTGATCAGAACACGGGAAAACTTTCTCCGCTCGATGCTCCCTTTGTGACCGTGTACCCCGGTGGCGGGCCTCGTCACTTTGCCTTCGATCCGAAGGGGAAGTTTGGATATCAGCTCAGCGAGATGAGCGGGATGGTGGACGTTTTCGCTTGGAACTCCTCTGAAGGGACTTTGACCGAGGTGCAGCGGGTCCAGACTGTGCCGCACGATTTCTTCGGTGGTAACCACAGCGCGGAAATCGAAGTGCGACCGGACAGTAAATTTCTCTACGAAACCAACCGCCGCACTCAAGGCGAAACCGTTAGAGGTCCGGACACAATTGGAGTTTTCTCAATCGACCCACAAACCGGAACCCTCGCGCCTGTTGAGCAAGTGCTTTCCGGGGGAATTATGCCGCGTAGTTTCGATATTGATCCAAGCGGGGCCTATTTATTGGCTGCCAACCAACTGAGTAATAATGTGGTGGTTTTCGCAATCGACCGCAAAACCGGACGGCTTTCGAAGACGGGTAAAGAGATCAAAGCCGACACCCCAGTTTGCCTCAAATTCGTACCTGCCGACCACTGAACCGGTGTGATGCACTCGAGGTAGAGGGCACAGGCGATGTACTGATAAATTCGTACGCTGGTTTGTATTTGTCATATGATATAACTGTAAAAAATCGGACAGGTATCGGAATGATCGTTCGGAGCAACTGTTTCGCTAATCTATTCTTGAAATTTTCCGTGTCTGTGCTTCTGCTCTTAAGCGCCAGCTTCGCGCCCTCCTTATTATTCAGCCAGGACGCTTCATTTCACAACGCGCCCGCAAGCACAAAAACAGATAAAAACCCCTACGCTGGAAAGGCCGACGCGGCTACTGCCGGAAAAACTGTCTACTCGAATAGCTGTATCACTTGTCACGGCGCATCAGGACAGGGAAGTGGCAATGTGCCGCCCCTGGCACACGGACCCGCCCAGACAGCTTCCGATGGCGAAGTTTTTTGGTACATCACGCATGGTGATATCGAGAACGGAATGCCATCCTGGGCAAGTCTGCCGGCCGAACAGCGCTGGCAAGTCGTCACTTATATTAAGACGCTCGGAAGCACGTCTCCAGCAGCTACAACTTCCGCTTCCGTGGCGCCTGAAGCCGCATCTGGGCCGGCCGTATCGAATGCTCCGCCACCCAAGCCGCCGTTTACCGACTATCGCTTCGAGAGTCCTGGAACGATTCGTCACATCACGCTCAAAGATCTCCCCGAACCGTACGCCACCAGCTCGGCCACAAACGGTCCGAAGATCGTCGCGCGCCCAGAGGACGCTTGGCCGAAAGCGCCGGAGGGTTTCAAAGTCGAGTTGTACTCGACAGGGCTAACCAATCCCCGAATAATGCGCACCGCGCCCAACGGAGATATTTTTCTTGCGGAAACCAGCGCCGGCGATATTAAGGTCTTCCGTGGAATGACGGCGGACGGCAAGCCGGAACAGATGAAAGTCTTCGCGACTGGCTTGAACATACCGTTTGGGATTGCGTTTTATCCCCTCGGCCCAAATCCGGAGTGGGTGTATGTCGCGAACATGGACTCGGTCGTCCGCTTCCCCTATCACAATGGCGACATGACCAGCAGCGGCCCGCCTCAGCACCTGCTCGATTTGCCCAGCGGCGGTCACCACCGTTCGCGTGATGTCCAGTTTTCTGCCGATGGCAAGAAGATGTTCGTGTCGGTTGGGTCTGAGCAGAACGTCGACGATACTCCTGCAGAAAAAAACCGGGCCGATATTCTTGAGCTCAATCCGGACGGCTCGGGTTTACGTGTGTATGCCTCCGGTATTCGCAACCCGGTTGGTATCGCAATTAATCCGGCTACCGGCGAGCTGTGGTGTTCAGTGAACGAGCGCGATGGATTGGGTAATGATCTGGTGCCCGACTACATCACGCATGTGCAGGAGGGTGGCTTCTATGGCTGGCCATGGTGGTATATGGGTGGCAACCAGGACCCGCGCTTTGCAGGAAAACATCCGGAATTAAAAGACAAAGTCATTACCCCCGACGTCATCTTGCAGCCGCATAACGCGTCCCTGCAAATGGCTTTCTATGACGGCAAGCAATTTCCGGCGGAGTATGCAGGAGATATTTTCGCCTCAGAACACGGTTCCTGGAACCGCTCACCACGTGCCGGATATGAAGTGATCCGCGTGCCCCTGCACCAGACTGGGCACGCAAGCGGCGAGTACGAGGATTTTCTTACCGGCTTCGTCATCGATGACGAGAATGTCTGGGGGCGTCCTGTTGGTGTCACTGTCGCGACAGACGGTTCGCTGCTGGTGAGCGACGATGGCTCAGGTTCGATTTGGCGTATTAGCTACACCGGAAAATGATCGGGGACTAGGCTTAATTCGATGACCAACACTCTGCACCGTTACGGCGATTCTGAAAGTTTCTACGATGACTACATTATTTTTGCCACTCCCAGCAGCGGCAAGAATGATAGCGACAGTGTTCCCAAGCTCAAGGCTTTTCTGGAGATGGCCCTCCCTTTTAATCCAGTAAACCTTGGCGATCCGGTCCACGGCGGCGCGCTACGGCCGTCACGGAGTCTGACCACCGTGTCGAATTGGAAGCGCGATATGACTGCGAACTTCCGCGCCGTGATTGATGGCATTGACGCGCCTGCGTCAGTAGCTGCCATCTTCGATAATCAGGAATCCGCAGAAGGTTTTCTCAAGGTCGTAGCCGACGCTGATCTCGGCCTATCCGTGAATGTTTCAACTTCCATCGAAGGCGCGGAGGAGTGTTGCCGCTATGCCGGCATTACACGCCACAGCGTCGGTTACTCGCTGGGTTTCGAGGGCTCCACCGAGAAGCTGCCCAACTCGCAGGTGCTCAAGCTAACGACCATGTGTGGTCACGGGATGGTATCGTCCAACCTGGCTAGAAAAATGATCGATTGGGTAAAGGAAGGCCGACGCACTCCCGCCCAGGCCGTCACCTATATGCAGCGCTTCTGTTCCTGTGGCGTGTTCAATCCAGTTCGCGCCAAACGCCTGCTCGAAGACGCGCGCAAGAAGATCGAGTGAAGCGGCGGAAAAGGGAAGTACGCCGGCGATGTCGGTTGGTTTATGACTTCAATCACGGGGACCGAAGCTTGAAACTCAGCGCGTTCACTGCCTTTCTCTGTAGTGTTTTTTCCCTTGGCTTACCAGCGTCTGCGCAATCCGATTGGCCAATGTACAGCCACGACTACGCCAGCACGCGCTATTCGCCGCTGAACCAGATCAACACTAAGAATGTTCAACTCCTGCAGCCGGCGTGGACCTATCACCTGAAAAAGGAAGGCCCGCGGCCCCTATCGGCAGGAGCGGTCAGCAGAGGCGGAGGGCGGCGTTCGTCTCAAGCCACGCCGATCGTGGTGAATGACGTACTTTATATGCCGACACCGTACGGCACGGTCATTGCCCTCGAGCCGGAGACGGGCAACGAGGTCTGGAGTTACAAGCTACCTCAGGGACGGCCCGCCGGACGCGGTGTTTCTTACTGGCCCGGAGATGCGAAGACTCCGGCATCAATTCTGTTCGGTACATCCGACGGGCGACTCATATCGATAAATGCGAAGACCGGACAACCAACCGCTGGCTTTGGTCTCGATGGTGTGGTGGACATTAAGCCCGAAGTGCTCAACGGAATTCCTAACGCTCAATTCGATATCACCTCTCCGGTCACGGTTTACAAGGATTTGGTGCTTACCGGGGGCCAGCTGCAGGAGGCCCCGGCGGCAGGCGCGTCCGGAGATACGCTGGCTTGGGATGTGCACACCGGAAAACTGGTGTGGCGTTTTCACTCGGTGCCGCATCCAGGCGAAGTCGGACATGATACGTGGCCAGGTGAGGCCTGGAAGAATCGCTCCGGAACCAATGTTTGGGGTTTCATGAGCGTCGATGTCGAACGCGGACTTTTATTTCTTCCATTCGGCTCTCCTAGTTCCGATTTTTATGGCGCCGACCGAAATGGCAAGAATCTTTTCGGCAACTCGCTGGTAGCGCTAAACGCCGATACGGGAAAGCTCGCCTGGTATTTTCAAGCCGTTCACCACGACACCTGGGATTACGATTTGGAATCGGCGCCGGTGTTGATGGATGTGACCCAACACGGAGAAAAAATTCCCGCAGTTGCGGTTACTGGAAAGCTCGGGCTGATTTTTATCCTCGATCGCCGAAACGGAAAACCCATCTTCGGGGTCGAGGAGCGGCCCGTACCTGCAAGTGATGTTCCTGGCGAACCCAGTTTTCCGACTCAGCCTTTTCCGCTGAAGCCAGTGCCATTGGGCCGCCACAGTTTCACCCCCGATGAAATTGCCACAGTGACGCCTGAACAGAAACAGTTCTGCACCAATCTTTTGGCCACCGAAGGCGGAATGGCCAGCGGCGGCCCCTATACCCATTACGGACCGAAACTAACGATTGTTTTTCCTGGGTCCATGGGCACTACCAATTGGCCCGGAATGTCATACAACCCGGATCTCGGATACCTGTTCCTCAATACCGTGAATCTTGGGGATGTCGGGAAAATTGCGAAGTCCGAGGAAGGCGCCGATCCCCCTTACGATCGCGCAAGCCCATGGGGCATGTATGCGCGGTTCTGGAATGCCGACAAGTTCTGGCCGTGCCAGCAGCCGCCTTGGGGAGAACTGTGGGCAATCAACGTGAATACCGGGGAAGTGGCTTGGAAAATTCCTTTCGGTGTTGATGCGGAGCTAGATTCGAAGGGTGTTCACGGTACCGGCACCTTGAATTTCGGTGGATCGATTACTACCGCAGGCGGACTAGTATTCATTGCCGCGACCCGCGACCAGATCTTCCGTGCCTTCGAAGCATCGACGGGAAAAGAATTGTGGAAAAGCAAACTCGAGACCGGCTCGTATACCGTGCCCATGACCTACCGAGGAAAGAACGGTAAACAATACGTAGTCCTGGTTGCCACCGGCGGCAGCTTCTACGACCCGACCGCAGGCGATTCGGTTATCGCCTTTGCATTGCCATAGCGGCCTTTCGCGAACCTCCCGAAGTTTTTCTTGCGCAAAAAAAGTCGCCGGGTCTCAACGGAGAGCCCAGCGACTGGGTCTTTAAGATAAATTGCTTCAATCTTATTGCTTGTCGTAAACCACCATCTCGTGGAATGGTTTGCCGTCTTTGTCTGTGCCGTCCATGGTGAACGTAGTTGTCTTGCCATCCTCCGAAAGCACTGCTCTACTCTTGGCGGAGCGGCCGTTGAAGTTCCAGACCTGCTCGTTGGTGTGACTATCTATCTTGGTTACGATCACGGTGGTGTTATCTCTTCCCTCAACCGATACAGCTTTTCCGGCGACCGGGGTGTAATGCCATGAAGAACTCTTGCCTTCGGAATTAGTTTCGTTAACCGTGACCGTGCCATCGGGATCGACGGTGCACATGTCTATCTGAGGTGGCGGTCCGGGAAACTTAGATTTCGCAAAGTTCACGTTCCAGGTGCCAGCAAATCCGCCAGCGGGCATAGTGGCTTGTAGTTGGGCAACAGCTAGGAAAGTAAACGCGGCAGTCAATATGAGCAGGCGTGTTTTCATGGCTCATATGATAATATGATTGAAAATTGTGTCAACTGCTTTTCGCGTTCGCACGAGCGTGGCCAATCTGTGACGTCTGGTCTTCATAGAAGACTGAGTTTCATGTAAGACTGATCTTCACATAGGAACCGATTTCACCTGAGAACGGAGTGACCATGCGAACTGCCTTCATTATCCCGCTTCTTTCGCTACTGATCGCTGGGACTGCCTGGGCGGAATCTGCCATTACCACCTCATCGACTGGGCTCTTGTTGGTGGCTAATAAAGGAGACAACAGCCTCGGCATCATCGACCCGGCAATCGGACGGCAAGTTGCTGAGGTCCCAGAAGGCGGCGTAACCGGACACGAAATTATCACTTCACGCGATGGCAAGCTTGCCTACGTTCCGATCTACGGAAACTCCGGCGTCGGCCAGCCGGGAACTGACGGCAGCAATTTGGTCGTGATCGATATCGCCGCGCGAAAAGTTGTTGGCAATCTCGATTTCGGCAAGGGCGTTAGGCCGCACCTTCCGGTTCTTGGCCCGAAAAATGGCCTGTTGTACGTCAGCACCGAACTCGAAAAATCCATCACCATCATCGATCCCGCGACACTGAAAATCATAGGCTCGGTTCCCACAGGTCAAGAGCAGTCACACATGTTCGCAATCACGCGCGATGGCAGCCGCGCATATACCGCGAACGTGGGACCGGGAACAGTTTCGGTTCTTGATCTGGCCGCTCGCAAAGTGCTCGCCGTCATTCCTGTCTCTCCACAAGTGCAACGGATCTCGCTTTCGACCGATGACAAATTCGCCTTCACTTCAGATGTAACCAAGCCTCAACTCGCGGTCATCGACACCCACACCAACAAAATCAAGACGTGGATCCCTCTGCCCGGCTTGGGCTATGGAAGCGCAACTACGGCTGACGGCAAGTGGCTGGTGATTGCGCTGCCGCTGGTGCACCAAGTCGCTGCGGTGGACCTCAGCACGATGAAGGTCGCGCACACAATCGACACGCCCAGCAGGCCGCAGGAAGTGCTGATCGCTCCTGACGGCCGGACGGCATACGTCTCCTGCGACCAGAGCGGCAAGGTTGCGGCCATCAGTCTTGCGGACTGGAAGGTACAGAAGATCATCGATGCAGGCAAGGGTGCCGACGGCTTGGCTTGGGCGGCTGCCAAGTAAACCGAGCATTCCGACTCGCAAAGTTTGCCGCACTTCAGTCAGAAATACGAGATCGAGGACCAGTATGAGTCGAACAGGGACGTCGTCGTTCTGCAGATCATGCTTCTGCAGATCATGCTTATGCAGATCATGGTTCCGAAATTATGCTGCTGGCTTAGCGCCATTCCTGCTAGGCGCGGCATTGCTGCCCACAGCTGCACAGACGGTTGCCAAGCCCCCGGTAAAGACGCCAAGCGCAGGCGGCAATAGTTTCGACGGACCTGGAGCGGTTCGGTATCAGCCTTCGCGAGATGTCCAGGATCGACGCATTGATATGTTCATCGGCGACTGGCGTGACTCGATGCCGCGTCATATTTATGGCTCCCTGGTGCTGCGCGACATTCTGACGCGAGGCGACAACTACGCCCCGCCGCAACCCGGTGCAGTTCTTCAAGCCGCGAACTATCTTGCCTTCGGCCGGCTGGCAGCTGGCAATTCCACTATTCCCACCAGCCTGCAGCGCGAGCAGAATGTTTTTTATATTCTTGGTGGCAATGGGGAAATTACCGCAGGAGGGAAGACCACTGCGTTGCATAAAGATGTTGCCGTCTTCATCCCTGCGGATCTCCAATTTGTCGTGACCAGTACCGGCGATCAGGACCTCACCATGTATGTGGTCAGCGAACCGGTTCCCGACGGCTTCGTCCCTGGGAAGGCAATCCTCGCGATCAACGAGGCTCAAGTTCCGGTGCGAACTCCGATGGCCGCGTCCCCATTTACTCTGCCGGGCGCGTCCGGACACTGGGCGCACATAGTACGGGATCTCTTTTCAAAAACTGACGGGCTGGCCACCATCGGTGATCTCATCACCGTGACCATTGCTCCTATGACCATGGGCGAACCGCATCCGCATAATGCGGGTCAGGAGGAAATATGGGCGGCAATCGACGGCAACAGTCTTGCCTTCATCGGGACTGAGCTGCGAGTGCAGCATCCGGGAATGGCCTACATGATCCGTCCCGATCAATCTATGACCCACTCGAATATCAATACCGGTGACACGCCGGTGAAATTCCTTTGGTTTGTCAGTTCCTCGATTAAGAAGTAGCTGCGGGCGAATTGCGCAGCGACTCGGACAAAGCTGATCACTTTCCTGTTTTATCTGCGCCCTCCGCGAATCCTCCGCGTTCTCTGCGGTTAAAAGCTCTTGGTCTGCCCGAACTTAAACCGCAGAGTTCGCCGGGAATGACGCAGAGCCGAGAAGTTCAATTCCCGAGCAGGACAGCCGAGGCCGGCTGTCCCCACATTCGCAAAATAATTGGTGCAAAACAACGGGGTGAAGATTCGGAAGCTTGCGCACCCGTATCTCCACCCCTCAACACCCTAATAACAACTTCGTACTAGAAGATAAACTTCGCGCTTATCTGACCGACTCGCGTAGGTGCGGTCTGGGTAACCTGACCGAACTGGCTGCTGTTCGCATTTCCCACCACAGAAGTGGACAGGAAATTGGCATGATTGAAGACGTTGAACATCTCGAAGCGCAGGTTGAATGCCATGCTCTCGGTGATTTTCGTGTCTTTTTCCACGCCTAAATCCGTGTTGATCGCTCCCGGCCCGCTGAAGGAAAACTGTTTCGCGCTCCCAGTCACGCCACAAGCTTCGTAACTTTTAAGCACGCCACTACAGTTAGGAAGGTTGAAGGCGAATGCCGACTTGGTAAAGTAGTTGTGCACTCTGCCAGAAAGCGTTGTGTGCGAATTCACCTTCTGAAGCGGACCGACGAAGGTAGGATAGTCGAGCCCGATGTTGGTCAGCGCGAAATCGCCCCCGCTCCTCAGGCTGATTGGAGTGCCAGTATTAAATCGGCTGATGCCGGTAATGTGCCATCCGGTGGCAACCCGACGCTGGCCGAACAGGCGCGCGAACGGAAGGTCCCAGTTGTAGCTCACCACCAGGTTATGCCGCATGTCGAACGTCGAAGGACCGTAGTTTCGAGACGGATCGCGAGGGTCGTACCTGGCAGAGTAACTATCCAACGAGTGGGCGTAGGTGTAGCTCACCAGTAAGGTCAAGTCACGAGCGCGGCGTTCCGCCGAAACCTGCAGCGAGTTGTAGTTAGAGTTCGCCGAGTTCTTCAGGTAAGTCGCCGACGCGAAGGCCACTACCGGACCCCCGTTGGAATTTGTATAGTTCGGGCTGATGGCTTGATTGTTTATCAGACCCGTAAAGGTGCCGTAGTAGGTTTGGCCGCCCTGCGTGTAGACGCTGCCTTCGCCGCTTGGCCCGCAGCCTGCCGCTGAAAGCGACTGGCAAAGCGGGCCGTTGCCCCACAGTATGTCTTCGCTGCGCTGAATATGATGTCCTTGGGTCCCCACATATGACACGGTCAGGACAGTCGACTTATCGAGCTGCCGCTGGATCGAGACGTTGTAATGTTCGGCCATTTGCGTCTTGTTATGGTTGTAATATCCCGGCAGGTAGAGAGGCATGAGCGACCCGAACTTGAAGTTCGGAAATGGCCCGGGACCCGATGGAAAAGTAAAAGGGAAGTGCTGTCCCTGTGGTACGCCGTTTGCACGAGTCACATACGGGCTTGCAAACTCCGTCGGTGCCGGGGATGCCCAGTAAAGGCCCCAGGGAGCGTCACCGATAATCCCGAAGTTGCCGTTATCCGCAGCGCCGAGATAGTAGACACCGTAAGCCGCACGAATGCTGGTTTTGTTCTCACCCCAAATCCCGCCCGTGGGTGCATAGGCGATACCAATACGAGGTCCGAAGTTGTTCCACTGGGTCGGCGAGATCGTGCTCGGAACTCCCGGATCTCCCGGGACGACGTTGCCCGGAGGTGAGTTGGGGAACTTGACCGATTGCTCTCCCGGTACTGGAGCCGTCAGGCGGCCATAGACGTCGCTCCATGGCCGGGCAACATCCCAGCGCAAACCAAGGTTAACCGTGAGTTTGGGAGTAGCCTTCCAGGTGTCGGAACCAAAAAGCGCGCCGTATCGCGTTCGGTTGTCAAGAAGCTGAACGGAGCATTGCACGAACGTTCCCGGAGCGCCGATATAGTAATCGGAAACATCTGAATTTGTTTCATTTCCGCTGAATTGGAAATATCCGTTGGGGCCGCATTCGTTTCGAACGTTGAGCCGGTAGTACCGGAGGTCGCCACCAAAGCTGAGGGAGTGGTTACCCATCGTCTTGCTGAAGGTGTCGCTAACGCCATAGGTCGTGTCAGGCTGATACAGATTCAACCAGTTGTTGCCGACTGCAAAGTTATTGAACAGCATCATTGGCAGTGATGATGGGTATCCGGGCGTTCCAGTGTTGATGAGACCGTAAGTTGTGGGGTCCGTATTGAAACCGTATTGACTGTAACTTGAAATCTTCGAACTGGCAGACGGTTGCGAGGTCCGAACCGCCGTGCGGAAAAACTGGATGCGAGCGACGTTGACGGCGGTGCTGCCGAAAGTCTTGGTATTGCTCATCGCGAACAGCTGGTTGCGCGACGGCACCAACGCCGGAAAGCCCGGGACATTCGTTACTCCCTGATATGCCTGCTGGTAGATAGGCTGGGTCGCGGTCGAATCATCGTAGTGATAGTAACCCGACCAGTTGCCAGTCATCTGGCTTAGGAAGTCAATTCTCTGGGCCATGTTGGTATCGATAAGCGATCCGCTGTGGCTTGAGTCAGAATAGATGAATCCACCTGATTGATTTGCGGCGGGAATGAACTTCATCGTCGCTGAACTGATGGGATCTATGTAGGCAGAGATGTTGTGGCCAGGCACGCTAATCGGATTACCGTTAGAGTCGAGTTCGGTAGTCGTCACCGGAGTGCCGAGTTGGTTGTACGTCGTAGGTGTACAAACCGGAGGTCCTGGACACGAAGGCCCCTGCCCAACTATGGTTCCACCGCCGCGACTCATGAGGGTTGCCGCCCAGGCATTGCCCTGGACAAAACTGTTGAGCACGTCGTCCGGGAAGATACCTTTCCGCTCATCATTACTCAAAACCGACATCGGGCCCGTACTGACTCCGGCTACCTGACGGGTCTGCTGAAAGTCGGTAAAGAAAAAGATCTTGTCTTTCCAGATCGGACCCCCGAACACACCGCCGAACTGATGTTGCTTTAACGCCGCCTTCGTCCCGCTCATGTAGTCTTTCGCGTCTAAACCCTGATTGCGGTAGAACTCGAAGAGCGTTCCATGGAAGCGGTTGGTTCCGGATTTCGTGACCGTGTTCATGACCGAACCTGTGAACTTGCCATACTCAGCACTGAAGCTGTTGGTCAGCAGGCGGAACTCAGCGATTGAGTCGGCGTTCGGAATCAGGCCGGCGCCCATATTCTTGGTTTCGTTGACCTCGGCGCCATTCACCAGGAAGGCGTTGGCCCATTCCGGCTGACCGTCCGTGGAGACATTGCCCGACGAGGTATAGAGACCGGAAGAAGGGCCGCGATCGGAGTATCCGCTGTTGGTATTCAACGGAGAAACGCCTGCCTGAAGTGACAACAGATCAAGATACGAGCGGCCGTTGAGCGGCATGGCAAGAATCTGCGGCGATTCAATCGTGGTGCCGGTCGCCGTACTTACGGTTTCGACCTGCACAGCGTTCGCTTCGACTGACACCGTCTCCTGCGCTCCGCCGACGGCGAGCGTCAGGTCGTATCGCAACTCGTCATTTACTCTGAGGTCGATGTCGTTGAGTGTGGCTTGCCGAAATCCGGAAATGCTGGCGTTGACTCGGTAGTGTCCGGGCGGCAGTGCCAGAAAGATGTACGCACCCTGGGTGTCAGTCGTGGCCCCCCGCTGAAAGTTGGTTGCGGTCTCCGTGACCGTGACGCGAGCGCCGCTGATAACCGCACCGGAACTGTCACGGACATATCCTTGGATAGACCCAGTCACGTCTGCCATCAGGCTGGCGCTTCCAAGCAGGACCAGCAGGCAGAGACAGAAACATCGATAAGTAAGACGTTGCATAAGCCCCCTCGATTTGCGATTGTGCGACGATGTCGTGTTTGTGAACGCAGTCGAAATCATGCGAACACCTTCTTTATTTCTACGAGCGCGAGTTCGTCTAGTCTGAAGAATCGTGCGATCCAGTTTCTCCTTGGCTAAGCCGGAACATCTGGATCTCGTAACGTTGTAGGGAAGCGCGAAAAATGCCCGGCACCGAGCATTTGTCATATAATACAATGTAAAGTTCACTGTCAAGCGAATAATCACGGCAGGCTAATGAGTTCGGCGCAATACCATTCTGTGGAAGTCCTGCGCTTGGGCGTCGCGTTGGCCAGTCCGCTTTCACAGTCAATCCATAAACGCACCAGTGTAAACTTGCCCGGGTTGGACGAAGTGCATCAGTCTGAAGTAAATATCTGCAGTAAATAGATGTGAATTTGTGGTCGGAAAGGGAATGCCGTGTCTCAAGAACGTAGGGACTCGTCGCAGCAAGCCGCATGGTTCGACTACACCGACAGCTATGAGTTCATGGAGCGAGTGCGCTCGGGAATGCCCCCGCTTATCATCTGTGTCGCGTGCAATGGCGGAATTCAAGGTAAAGAGGCAAACGAGTTTATTCCCGAAACCGCTGACGAAGTCGCCGAGTCGGTCCAAGGTGCTTACGAAGCCGGCGCCGTCATGGTGCACATCCACGCGCGCGATCCGCGGCAACTGACCCAAGGCGCACGCGACACCGACACGTGGCGCGAAGTTCTGCGAAAAGTTCGCGCGCGCTGTCCCGAGATCATCATCAACTCGACGACCGGCGCTGGTCCAGGCATGACCATGGAGGAGCGGTCGGCTTGCCTGGCTGCGGGGCCGGAAGTTGCATCGCTAAACCTCGCGCCGGATATGAGCAAGTTCCATCTAAAAGAGCGGCCGGCGCCATTGCCTTTTCCACGGCCGGCGCTTGAGATTGACGAGTGTATTCCATTTACCTACGGACAAATCCACGAATTCGCCGCGGAGATGAAGCAGCGTGGAGTGAAGCCGGAGTTGGAGCTCTATCATCCCGGGTGCGCGTGGGTGGTGCGCTATCTCATTGAGCACGATCTGTTGGAAAAGCCTTACTGGATGCAGACAGTCATGGGCTACCAGACCAGTAGTTATCCCACGGTCGAAAATGTCCTCCAGATATTAAAAGAATTTCCCGATGACGCCTTGTGGTTGTGTTCCGCGATCGGATCGTTTCAACTGCCTCTGACAACCCTCGCTACTTTGATGGGCGGACATGTGCGCGTGGGATTGGAGGACAACGTCTACTACTCCCGTGGACGAAAAGCCAAGAGCAACGCCGAGCTGGTCAAGCGTGCAGTTCGCATTGCGCACGAGCTAAACCGACCGATCGCAACCCCTGCCGAGGCTCGCAAGATGCTCGGCCTGCGAAGTCAGCCAACCCAATACTAGTTGCGAGGGCCAGCGTACATTTTCGTGTTTGTAATTTTAGGAGCAGGTGGGTGTATCTCGCGGAAAAAAGCAGTAATCAGCTTATGATACGATATTTCGCGTATGGTCCTCGTCACCGCACTCTATTTAGCTGTCTCCACTGCTTCGCCCCCTCTGCCTCCCGGCAAAGGTAAGGAAATTGTCGAGCGAATGTGCAGCTCCTGCCACGCGCTTAAGGTTGTGACCTCGAAGAGGGCGTCCCCAGCTCAGTGGTCGCAACTGGTCGATCAAATGGTCTCACGCGGGGCCGAGGGCACGGACGAGGAAGTCGAGACCGTCGTCGAGTACTTGGCCAAGAACTTTGGCTTGGACAGCCCACCCCCAGCCTCCGAAAAAACAGAGAAAGAGCATTCCGCCGCTCAGCCAGTCAATGTAAATCAGGCCACCGCCGCGGAATTGTCCGCTACGATTGGACTCTCATCCGACGAGTCCGCCGCTATCGTTGCCTACCGCGAGCAGAATGGCAAGTTCAAAGAATGGCGCGATCTGACCAAGGTGCCCGGCATCGAAGCCAGTAAGATTGAGAGCAACAAAGACCGGCTGGTTTTCTAACACTTCGTCAGATATCTGCCATGCGCTATCGTCACGATCCAAACAGCGCTTCTAATTTTTCGTCTTCCGTCTCACAGGTGCTGCCGGCCCAATGACAGAGACCACGCTTACCGCTCGAGACGTACCCGCGCGTCCAACCCATGCTCGCCACGTTGTGCTGGCGCTGGTGGTCGGCGCCTACATGATCACGTACATGGATCGCGTGAATCTGGCATCAGCCGTTCCCGTGATCCAGCGGGATCTCGGTTTCTCCATGATTACCATCGGCTGGATCTTCGCCGCCTTTCGCTGGGGGTATGCTTTTTTTCAAATCCCCGGTGGATGGATGGGCGACCGCATCGGCGGACGCCGGGCTCTGTCAGTGGTTGTCGTATGGTGGTCGATTTTCACGTCGCTGACGGCGTTTACGTGGAATGCCTTCTCAATGGGCGTGTGCCGATTTCTTTTCGGCATGGGCGAAGCTGGGGCTTTCCCGATCGCAACCCGGTCTCTCTCCGGATGGATGTTGCCGACGGAGCGAGGTTTCGCGCAGGGCCTGACCCATGCTGCATCGCGAGTGGGCGCGGCTTTGACTCCGCCCTTGGTCGTGCTGCTGATGGTTCGCTTCGGATGGCGCATGCCGTTTTTTCTCTTCGGCCTGATTGGGTTGTGCTGGTCAATCGCTTGGTACTGGTATTACCGCGACACTCCCGCCGAGCACCGGCACACCAACGCCGCCGAACGATCTCTCATCGAGAACTCAACAGGCATTCGTCCCGCGCAGACACGTACGGTGCCTTGGGGTCTAATCCTGCGCAGCCCCTCGTTGTGGACTTTATCGCTGATGTATTTCTGCTACGGCTACAGTATCGATATTTATCTGGATTGGTTCCCCAAGTATCTGAATGACCACCGCGGTTTCAACCTCACGCAGATGGGTTTCTATGCAAGCCTGCCTCTGTTAGCAGGGGCAGCCGGCGATCTTTTGGGTGGATCAGTTTCGGACCGCTGCGCCCGGCGCTTCGGCAATTTGAAACTTGCGCGACGCCTGGTTGCACTGGCTGGTTTTGTTCTTGCGGCCGTTTTCATTATTCCTGCAACGTTCACGTCCCACTCCACGGCTTCGGTCCTTTACTCTTGCGTAGCGGTCTTTGGGCTTGAAGTCACCGTGGGTGTGTCCTGGGCGATTCCGCTGGATATAGGTGGCGAGTACGCCGGCACGATAGCGTCGGTGATGAATACATTCGGCAACCTGGGAAGCGCCGTCTCGCCGGTGCTGCTGGCCTATCTAGTCGGACTGTACGGTTGGAATGTGCCGTTCCTGGTGTGCTCTATACTTTGTGTTGCGGGCGCTGTGCTGAGTCTGGCCATCGATGCAGATAAAAAACTCGTCTGAGAGTTACGGTGAGTCGAACGGCGACTCTGGCGTTTTCGATCTGCTGCAAAATTCGACCGTGATAGTATGATATGACGATTATGATTTGTTGCAGCCCACGTCTACCGCGATGAAAATCAATCCTGACAAATGTGTCGCCTGCGGCAATTGCATTTATGTCTGCCCGGTTGGAGCCATTTACGTTGATCCTACCCTGAAACGCGCCACCATTGACCGCAATGAATGCGTAGAGTGCTACGCGTGCTACTACGGGCTAAGCACTGAGCATTTGAATCCAGGCTTCGTGCGCACGGTTCGAAAATTGCTGCAGTTTGGAAGAGTACGCTTCGATCCCGAGCCTGATATTTGCCCGACCGCTGCCTTCGAACCAGACCATCTCGAATGGCCGCGGGTTGTCCGGCGGGCATTCTCTGATCCCCGCGCTACCCACGAGTCCACCGGCGTTCAAGGCCGCGGCACCGAAGAAGTCAAGACCAATGACGTCACCAAGCGCGTCAGGCAGGGCGAAGTTGGCTTCACCATCGAGTTCGGCAGGCCCGGCGTCGGGGTCTGGTTCCGCGACATCGAGAAGATGACTCAAGCTTTGGCAGAGGCGAAGATTCCCTTCGAGAAAAAGAACCCTCTAACTCTGTTGATGAGCGACGTTGCGACCGGAAAATTAAAGCAAGACATCCTGGGGGAGAAGGTTCTTTCGGCAATCGTGGAAATCAAAGTGACTGTCGATCGCACCGAAGAGATTCTCCGGCTCGTGCGCGAAGTCGAGAAACAAATTGATACCGTCATCGCTCTTGGGGTAAGCACACGGTGCGATGAAAATGGCGAGGAGCACGTCGTGGCGCCGATTCTTGAGCGCTTCGGATACCGCATTCAGAGAGCCAAGACCAATACAGGGTTGGGCAGGATAACCAACCCTGAAGAGGAAGTCCGCTTTCAAGTCGAAGCTGCAACCATGTGAAATGTCTGGGTGGCAGGGATCGGCACTAAGATAACTGCTTCGCGGCAGTCACCGGACGTGCACCACTGAACGCGCACCTTTCGCAAACGCGCCCCAGAGCAGAATTGCGTGAAAGACCATCCATTGGCGGAGCATCCTCACAAAGAAGCAGGTCTCCCCGATTGCTCTCTCGTCCTTGATCTGATCGATTCTTTCCGCCGGTCGAAAGCCATGTTCGCGGCGGTCTCCTTAGGCGTTTTCGATACCCTCGAACGCGCTCCGGCAAAAGCGAACACGGTTGCCTCGGCTCTTCAGCTCGCCTCTGAGCCACTCGAACGCCTGCTCGACGCTTGTGTAGGACTCAAGCTCTTGCGGCGAAACGGTGCATTGTATGCGAACGAACCTGTAGCCAGCACTTATCTGTGCCGCGCCAGTGAACGCGCGCTCGTCGGCTACATACTTTATTCGAATGATGTTCTGTTTCCTTTATGGGGTCACCTCGAAGATGCGCTCCGAGAAGGGACACCGCGATGGGAGCAGGAATTCGGGGCCGAAGGGACAATTTTCGATCACTTCTTCCACACGAATGATGCCAAGCGGACCTTTCTCCATGGCATGCATGGGTTTGGTCTGCTGAGCTCACCTAAGGTAGTCGAAGCCTTCGACCTTTCACGGTTCCGACGAATGTTGGATTTGGGTGGCGCGACGGGACATCTGGCGATTGCTGCTTGCCAGCATTACCCGGAGCTCCATGCCATCGTCTTCGATCTTCCCGAGGTGACCGAAATTACCGACGATTACATCAATAAATCAGGTCCGCTCTCAGAGCGCGTCTCCCTAATGGCAGGCGACTTCTTTCGCGATGAGCTGCCGGAAGCCGATCTGATCGCGCTGGGGCGGATTCTTCACGACTGGCCCGAGACTAAGATTCGTCCCTTGCTTAAGAAGATTTTCCATCGCCTCCCTTCTGGCGGAGCAATACTTATTTCCGAAAAGCTACTCGACGAAAACAAAAGTGGTCCCGCGACCGCTCTTCTTCAATCTTTGAACATGCTGGTCTGCACTGAGGGCAAGGAGCGCACGCTGAGCGAGTATCGACAACTGCTGGAAGACGCCGGGTTTCAGAAAGTTGAGGGCAGAGTTACTGGCGCTTATCTCGATGCAGTTTTTGCCAGCAAACCGTGAGAGCGATCAGGGTAGAGCTACATCGGAAGGAACGCGTAAATCGTAGGAACTTTCGACAATGGTGTTATGATACCCGAAATGGAGCGCCGCTAATGGTTTTGCGCCGGAGGGTAGGGGCCTGATTCGAAGACAGACGATTACCGCCCAAGTCATTAACTATATCCTCGATCTCATAAAAAAGGGCCACGTAAAACCCGGTGAGCGCCTTCCGACGGAGAAGCAGTTGACCGAAGAACTTTCGGTCAGCAGGACCTGCGTTCGCGAAGCCATCAAGTCTCTGCAATCTCTACAACTCATCAGCGTCAAGCCGAAGATTGGCGCAGTTGTTCTCGAGCCCACTCCAGTTGCTCTCATCAACGCTGAGTATCTTTCAACCTCGGCCTTCATGCAGCAGGCGGAGTCTTTGATCGAATTTCGCAAGGTCCTCGAATTGGGATTAGTTGCTTTGGCTGCGGAAAAAGCTAACGAGGCGGACTGGGTGGTCATGCGAGAGGTCTTGGCGGAGCAGGAAGCTGCTATCAAAATGGACCGCAGTACTCGCCACGGCACTATGATTTTTTACGAGGCCATTGGCAACGCGAACGTCCGTTTCCACAAAGCGGTTGCTGCGGCCACGCGTAATCCGCTTGCAATCATGGTGCTTGAAGCTATCTCTGCGCCGCTCGCCGAGGTGAGCCGCCGCACCAACGAAATGCCTGGAGTGCCCGAAGCCGGACTACGGCAACATTGGGCAATTTACCGGGCGATCCGTGAGAACAATCCAGAAAAGGCCCGTCGCGCGATGCAGGCACATCTTGCAGCCGCGGAACGCAACGCTCATATTCTGGAGAGCGAGGACCATGACGGCGCGCCGAAAGTCCCAGCCGCCTCGTCGAGAAAAGAACACGCGGTTTTGCAGCGTTAATGCCAGCATGCTCCTGCTGCCTGATTTTGTTGGACTCTATTTTGAATCTATGTCGCTGCTGAGCCTCCAGAAAATGCGTTTCTGCGTTGGTGTAATCGTACCGATCCTGCTTGGCATTGGCGGTGTCGCGGCAGCTCAAAATCAAGGCATCGCGTCCCCTGGCAATAACGGACAAGCGCTTGTGGGAGCCACAATCATTGACGGCTCGGGTCGACCGCCAATCGAAAATGCAACTTTATATATTCGCAATGGGCGTATCGAGGCGGTAGGGAAGCGCGTGAAGCTTCCGGCTGGTGTGCAGCGCATCGATGCCAATGGGAAGACCATCATTCCCGGGTTAATTAGCGCACACAGCCATGTCAACGATGCTAGTCAGTTCGGCATATATTTGCGCGATGGCGTAACTACCATACTGAGCTTGGGCGGCAATAAAGAGTTTGCCTTGCGCGACCAAGCTGCGAAGGCTCCGCCCGGAACCGCGCCACATCTCTACGTCGCCGGCCCTATCCAGGATTCCACTGCGATTCCCGGGGCTGTGGCTGTAAAAGATCCTGAGGGAGCACGTAAAAGCGTAGATGAACTTACAGACAACAAGCCGGACATCGTAAAACTACGTGTTGATGATTTTCTAGGCGCGCGCGCCAAAATGTCTCCTGATGTCTACGCCGCGATCATCGATGAAGCACGCAAGAATGGTTTCCGCACCGCAGCCCACATTGTTTTGTTGGATGATGCAAAGGGCGTACTGCGGGCCGGAGTCGATTACATCGCGCACAGCGTCCGCGACCGCGAAGTGGACGCTGAATTCATCGGGCTCATGAAAGCGCGTCATGTCTTTTATTGCCCCACCTTCACCCGTGAGGTAGCCATCTTCGCTTACTCCGAGACGCCCGCTTTCTTCAGCGATCCTTTTTTTCTGAAGGAGGCCGATTCTGCAGAGATCGCAAAAATGGCTGATCCAAAGCATCAGGAAACCGTCCGAAATGATTCAGCGGCGCAGTGGTATAAGCAACAGTTTCCGGTAGCGATGCACAATCTCAAAGCCGTTTCGGATGCTGGCATTGATATTGTAATGGGGACGGACAGCGGTGGTGGGCCGGGCCGGTTTCAGGGCTACTTCGAACATCTGGAATTGGAATACGAGACCAAGGCTGGTCTAACGCCCATGCAGGCGCTCGTCTCGGCAACCAGCGCTCCAGCCAAGCTACTGCACATTAGCGATCGCACCGGAACACTAGAAAAAGGCAAGTGGGCCGACTTCGTGATCTTGTCCGCGAACCCGCTCGATGACATCAGGAACACTCGCAAGATCGATTCCGTCTGGATCGGCGGAGTCCGGGTTCCTGCAAAACAGTAACATCGTGAATCTTTACTGCGGCGTTTTGGCTGCCAGAGTATAGAAGTCGTAGCGGACCGTCCAGTGCGCCTCTTTACCAGGCTCAATCTTCAGATGAATGTAAGGCTCGGCCGAAGCGACCGTTGAAATCGCCCAAAAATTAACCTTCTCGAGCGCCTGGTCGCTTGTTATGTGTACACCGGCCCCGCTCTTTAGGTTCTCAACCTTAAAATCGTAGTCTTTCACGTCGTTCTGCGATCCGGTCAGCTCCGAAAAAACTCCATTCTTTCCGACCAGCTCGTGGGGAAAATGAATTTCGTTTCCGACAATTTCGGCGCGATCGTTGAAACCGCGCGTCGCGACCGGAGTGAATTCGAATTTGACCACGATATCCGGCCCGACGACCTCGTGGTCGATTACAAAGAAATTATGGTTGTACTGAGTCGTATCGATTGCTTTCTGACCGATGTTCTTCAGTGAGTGCTCCAGCAGAAGTTCCGGCTTGTCCTTCACCAGGCGCACAGTTTTGCGATACACGTACGCATATCCTTCGTCGGAACGCAGGCGCTGCGTGAACTCGATGCGGTCCTTGTGCTTGCGTATGGTCCATTTTCCGGGATCGACAATGTCATACGTCTCATAAGGGCGGTATGCCTTTTCGTCCGGTTTGCGGACCGTGCCAATGCCGATTCGAACAAATGTGCCGCCGACCTTAGCTTCGTCATAGCCGAGGCCCGAGTCGTTTGTCCGAAACTCTTCCACCGGCCCAGTGATTGCGTCATGAATCTTGGGATCGTGGTGCTCGTACCACCGGCCAAAATACTCGTGTCCCCCGAATTGAAGGCTGGAGACAATCCCCGACCAGTCAAACCGCGTGCCCTGGTACGAGCCGTGTTGAGCATCGGGCAGCATAAGTTCCGCGTGAATCAAGCCATTTGAGATCTCGGCCTTCGGGTAGTCCTGCCCGCTCAGTAAGCAGTTGGAAAAACAGATCATGGTGCACAAATAAAACATCGTTCGCATAGCCGAAGTGTAAAGGCTAACGAAGGAAGGTGAAAGCAAATTGATGAAACGCGCTGTTGTCGCAGGTGTCGCTGGCATAATATCGACCAAAGAAGGCGGTGCGAGTCTCGATGATTTGCCCGACCTGTTTGCACCGTGTCCAATTGCGCCGAAGAAGCTCTGCAATGTCCATGCTGAGTAGCGTATATATGTTGCATACGCAATGAATATTGGATAATAGACAATCGGTGCTTTGTTTATTGTTGATCGTAAAACCGGAGAGATGGCCGAGTGGCTGAAGGCGGCGGTTTGCTAAATGTTTCCAAAAATCCTGACCTGGTTTGTTTTCAATCGCTTCGCTCGAGTGCATAGCACCGTATCGGCCGCCGCTCGGGCACAGTTGGGATCCATACGCAAAGCGAATACACAATGGCCGGAACACCAGAAGCAATGTGCTATCAGGCATTGAACTGGGCGAACTGCACTTGCTCCATTCGCATCCCCGCGTGCTTAGTGCAATTTCCTGGCTTACTCCTAGAGCGCATGTCTGAATTACGTCAACCAATGGGTCGCTTGCAGCTGTCCCACCGGCACAGACCCAGACGGTCGCCTGACCTACGACGGTGGCTGGCAAACCAATCGCCCCGCGCCGATGCACAAGCAATATCTATACGTCGAAAACACCTTCGAGGAACTCGATGCGCCCGGCGAGTGGTTTCCTTGAACTAGGCAAGAAGAATTACGTAGCTCCCAAGTGAGCACTCTAAAATACTTCACCTCTGGGTAGTCTGCGCGATGCGAATGGCCTTATCTATATCCGGGTCGGCGGGCGTAAGCTTCTTTGCTTCGAGCAGTTCCCGGAGTCCATCTTTTGTGTCGCCTGAATGGAGGTAGATGAGCCCAAGGTCTTTGTGCAATTGGCCAAGCGCGGTGCACCCGCCGCAGACCTGGATACCTTCCTTCAATTGTGAAATAGCTTCCGGCCAATCGTGGGCAGCGGCGGAAGCCAACGCGAAGTTCCCTAGAGTCTGGGCCCGATCCATGACTTGCTTTTGGGACTGCAGCGCTTCGAAGCGGGCTTGAAAACGCTTGGCCTCATCAGGATCGGTTTGCGCCAGTTGGCGGGATAGGTTGTAAAGTGCCTCACCGTGCTCAGGATTAATCTCAATCACTTTCCGCCATTGCGCGATTGCGCCAGCCCGATCTCCGGCGTGCAGAAGCTCTTGACCAAGCACGAAAAGGGGGTCTGGATTTTTTGGATCTAGGTTTGCCGACTTCCGAAGTGCCTGAACTGCCGCCGTGGCATCCCCGGCTGATTTTTCGATCAGTCCAAGCAGATACCACGGCTCCGCATACCGAGGATCAAGACGCACCGCAGTCTCAAGTTCTGGCTTGGCGTCCTGATCGCGCCGCAAGTCGACCAGAACTCGCCCCTTGTTATAGTGCGCGGGCGCAGAATCGGAGTCCAGTTTCACAGCTTCAGAAAACTCGGTCAGGGCGCCTTCCAGGTTGAACTCGTCAGCGTATGCAATTCCTAGATTCAAATGTGCGCCTGAAGACTTGGGTTCCAGTTCGACGACCTTCTGGAAATAGCTAATGCCCTCTTCCGTCCGCGTCATGCGCGTGAGTACCATCGCAAGCGCCGTCAGCGCCTGAGAATTGTCTGCACTGATCTTAAGCGTACTACGTATTGCCTCCTCCGCCTCAGCGAAACGCGATTCGCCAGCAAAGATCAGCCCGAGATTAATGAATGCCTGCGTGTATTGCGGATTGTTTTCTGTCGCCTGACGGAAAAGTTCTTCTGCTTCTTTGTTTTTCCCTTGCTGCCCATATAGCACACCGAGATTGTTTTGCGCTTCTGCATAACCCGGGTCCAGAGCAATCGCTGCTTTCAGTTCATTTTCTGCTTCGGCCTCATGCCCAGCCTGAAGGCTCAGAAACCCGAGCTGGTTATGTGCGCGAGCGATAGTGGAGTCAAGGCTAATGGCTTTTTGTAGTGCCTCGTGCTCTTCCGCAATCTTGCCCAGACGATCAAGGGCTAAGGCCATATCGTAGTAGGTGCGCGCATTGGCGGGGTCCTCAGCTAGAGCTTCGCGGTAGAGATCGGCAGCACGCTGATACTCGCCCGCTTGAAAATATTCGTTAGCTTGGTTGACCTTCGTCCCGGCGACATTCTCTTTAACACCCTGCTCTTTCTTTTGTTGGAAGCCCTCGAGCTCCTCGCGGGCTCTCTGGTCCTGGCCTAGGCTTCGCAGTACTTGCGCTAATTGAAATCGCGCTTCGCTTGACGCTGGATTCAGCTGTGACGCCTTTTCAAGATGAACTAGTGCCTCCTGCGGCCTTCCAAGTTTCGCAAGAACAAATCCCAGGTTGTAGCGAGTGTCATAATGGTTTGGATTGAGTACTATCGCCTGACTGAGCAAGTCTTTAGCCGCCGTGTAGTTCCCAAGTCCGCGGTCAACCACCCCCATCAAGTAAAGGGCGTCAAAGTTATGCGGTTTGCGCCGGAAGTAGTTCTGGATTTCGGGCAACGCCGTTTGGAACTCCGCCAGGACAATCAACGCCTTGACGTATGAAAGTCTGGTGCTGTCATTGCTCGGATCGAGCCGCAACGCCTCGCGAAATTCATCAACAGCTTGTCGGAACTGAGATTCCTGCGTGTAGGCAAGGCCCAACCTGCTGTGCCGGTCCGCTGATGAAGGATTTTGTTGTACTAACTCTGCCAGCAGTTTGACGGCTTCCGCCACGTCACCGTTGCTCGAATATGCCACCGCGAGATCATCCTGAAGCGCGGGATTCACGGGGCAATCTTTCAGATATGCAATTGCGGCAGAATAACGCTTCTCGGCGATCAACGCTTTCGCAAGCCCGTCTAGAGCAGGTACGGACTTCGGGTCGGATTTCAGAGCAAACTTGAATTCTTCCACTGCGGTATCATTTTGACCCAGCTCACCCAGCGCCTCTCCAAGAGCAGTGTGTCCCAACGGATCATCGGGCTTTATGCGCACTGCAACTTTCAATTCCCGGGCAGCTCTCGCAGGGTCGTGCTTTTGCAAAAGTGCCAATGAAAGATTGAAACGCGGCTCCCACGAATTCGGGTCCTGCCGCACAGCAGCTTGAAAAGCAGCGATCGCGCACGATAACTGGTGCCGCTGGCCGAAGTAGGCACCTAATGCGTCGTATATAGCCGCCGACGGCTGAGTTGTGATGGCCTTCTCCAACTCAGCGGAAGCTTTGCATGCAGCGGGCATTTGCGCGAATAGGATCGCGCTGAATGCCTGTACAACCCAGGCGCAGAGAGCAATTCGCGGCCAACGCAACATTCTCAGCAATCTCACCATCTGCTCCCGCTAGCGCTCCATCGTAGCAGACAAGCGCTGGACCACTTCAGCCCGAATGTTATGATCGCGAAATAATGAGCATGGGACGTTTGGGTGAATGGATTTTTGGCCAGATTCTTTTTTCGGCAGGCCTAATAACGTTTGCGCTCACTCAGCCCGCGCATGCACAAGGTGTGGCTACGGGAGGTACTGCGGTCCCCGCCCGGCCGCTTCCTGCCGGAATGAAAGCTCCGGTAGTTGAATATCGGGATATCGCGAAACAAGCAGGCCTTGATGGCGTGAACATCTCCGGTTCAGAAACTTCAAAGCAGTACATCGTAGAGACTACCGGCAACGGAGTCGCGATCTTCGATTTTGACAATGACGGCCTGCCCGACATTTTTCTGGTCAACTCCGGGTCACTCGACAAAGACGCCGTCCAGCCGAAGCATTTCCTTTATCACAATCTGGGTGGACTTAAATTCGAAGATGTTACCGATAAGGCGGGAATCAAACTTACCGGATGGGGACAGGGAGTCTGTGTCGGCGACGTAGACAACCACGGGTATCCGGATTTGTTCATCACACAATGGGGACAGAGCGTTCTCTATCGAAATCTTGGTAACGGCACGTTCAAGGATGAAACCAAGCAGCGGGGTTTGGCTTCGGCAAAGCCGCGCTGGAGCACAGGTTGCGCGTTCCTCGATTTCAACCATGACGGATTTCTGGATTTGGTTGTTGTTCACTATGTGGACTTCGACCTGGCCCATACGCCTCATCCTGGCCAGACCAGCCAGTGCCAATGGAAAGGGAAGCCAGTCATGTGCGGCCCGCGGGGCCTGCCGCCCGAAACGCTCTCGTTCTATCAAAATGACGGACACGGAAACTTCACCGATGTTTCGGATCAGCTCCACATTTCAGGTCCTAGGAACTACTACGGATTCACTGCGTTGACCGGGGACTTCGACAATGATGGTTGGCCGGACATCTTTGTGGCTTGTGATTCGACGGCGAGCTTGTACTATCACAACCTCGGAGGAAAGAGGTTTGAAGAGATCGGCGTCCGGGCTGGCCTTGCGTACAACGAAGATGGACGCGAACAAGCGGGTATGGGCGCTGCCGCCGCTGATTTCGACGGTGACGGATTACTCGATATATTCAAGACAAACTTCGCCGACGACACCCACACCATGTACAGGAATCAGGGCGCCAATAATTTCGAAGACGACACTATCGGCTCGGGTCTTGCAGTGAATACAAAGTATCTGGGCTGGGGAACCGCATTCCTTGACTTTGATAATGACGGATGGAAGGACTTAATTGTCGCGAATGGTCATGTCTATCCCGAAGTGGATACTGGCCACACCGCCGAAAAGTACAAGGAGCCGCGGCTTCTCTATTGGAACCGTGGTGACGGCCAGTTCTTTGATCTCTCTTCGCAGGGCGGTTCGGGCATTACCGATGTTCACTCGTCACGCGGTCTGGCCGTAGGCGATCTGGACAATGACGGGAGCGAAGAAGTCTTAATCAGCAATATGGGTGAAGCACCGTCCCTGCTAAAAAACTTTGCAGATAACGGGAATTCGCTGCTGGTGCGCGCTCTCACCTCCGCGCGAGATGCTATTGGCGCGCGCATCACCGTCACTGCTGGGGGGCACAAACAAATTGACGAAGTGCGCAGCGGCGGCTCCTACATCTCACAAAATGATCTTCGCCTGCACTTTGGCCTTGGCAGCGCCAGCACAGCGGACATATCAGTCCGCTGGCTTGACGGCAAAGTGGAAAATTTCAAGTCGGCAGCGGCGGGGCAAATTCTGACAATCGAAGAAGGCAAAGGGATTGTGCGTACACAGCATTACAGTTCCTCAAAAAAATGAGCTCCATATATATAGCGCTCCGGCATCACTCGTCGCAACCAAGCCTCGCCGGATGCACGGTTATCGCGATGTTTCACTTAGGACTTCGCGATCAGTCTCAATCCTTCTCCTTCTGGGTCATTGCGCACTGCGCAGGGCGCGTCAAAGTACATCGTTGCCCGCCGCTCCGAAGTGTATGCCGGCCAATGCGGCAGACCGTTGTGATTAGGATTTCCTGTTCGGGCAAAATTCACCCAGGCAGTACTGATTTGCTTCGATAGGAGCAACGCCTCTGTGGTGCCCCCACTGTAATGATCGCAAAGTTCAGCATTGTCGAAAGTGAATGCTATTTCTGCCGCGTGAAACGAACCAGGACGGCCATCCAGTACCGGCGTGCGCCAACAATAAACATAAGAGTACGCAGGTGCAGTACCCAATGCGGCCTTCCTAGTCGCCTGCTCGAAGGCAGGACGGCGAAAAGGAGCCGCTGCAATTGTGGCGTATAGGTCGAAGGGCGTCGCTTCAGGATAATCTCGTCTGTAAGCGTCGATGATCTCCTTGGCGCGGTCGCCGAATTCCTCACCCACCAATCTGTGGACTTCTTCTATCCGCATGGCGTTCACATCGGCGCGGTCAAGTCCGCTTATGGCCTCATGGAGATTTGTGCCAGTGAGCAAGGGAACGTCCGCTGATATCTCGGGAGCTCCCGGATCGAATGGATGGCGGGGAAGAATGCTGCCGTCCACCGTCGGACCCCAGTTGTCTTCATCGTACACTTCACGAAGAGAATATTTGTGCGGGGGCATTTTCTTCATTGCTTCCGCAGCAGCACCCGAAAGCCGATCAACTGGAATTTTCTGCAGTTCGTTTACTTGTGACTTGGAGAAGCCGAGCTCTGCTATCACCAACTCAGCCAATTGTCCGGAGTAGTCAGGAGAGAGCGCTTTTAGAAAGGGGCCACTCTGCACAATCGCGCGATGAAACAAGCCTTTGGCCGCTGGCATAGCCATAAGTGCGATGACTTTGCCTCCCCCGCCAGACTGACCGAAGATAGTTACATTACTGGCATCGCCGCCAAAATTCGCGATGTTATCGCGGACCCACTCCAAGACAGCGACTATATCGAGCATCCCAACGTTGGCAGCAGTGGCATATTCTTCTCCTCCCAGGTGACCGAGGTTGAGATAGCCATAAACGTTCAGACGATGGTTGTGAGTGACTACGACAACGTCGTGATTGCGGGCGAGACTTTCGCCATCGTAGGAAAGAAGGTCGTGTCCGCTGCCCGCCGTGAACCCTCCGCCATGCATGTAGACCATGACCGGGCGTTTGCGTGACGAATTAATCTCCGGCGCCCAAAGGTTGACACGCAAACAGTCCTCTCCAGGCACAGTTAGAAACGCACCGCGATGCAGCACGAATGCATCTTCGTCGTGGTTCGCCAGGTTTCCGCCATCAGTATCAAAGTGCGCGGAGTCCTGGTATGGACAAATACGGCCATACTGCAGCGCGTTGCGGATTCCCGTCCACGGTTCAGGCTTGACTGGCGGCATGAAGCGCCTGGCGCCAGCGGTTGAGGCGCCATATGGTACGCCTTTGAAAATGTAGACGCCGTTCCGCTTGAAGCCGCGGATTTTTCCAGAGGTCGTTTCGGCAACCGTCGCGGCGTCAGAAGCGATAACCAAGCTGCGACCGCAACCGCCTGTTACAGGTTTTATTTTCGACGGAGCGTCCGTCATGGGCTCTGCCGCGCTCTTCCGCAAGATGACAGAACTCGCTAACCCTGCCCCCAAGGTTGCCATGCCGCCAATGAAGGACCGCCGTTCCTTAAATGCCGAGCCTGAGCCGCGATTTAGTGGCTTTTTCGACGTTCGCTTCATACGCATCGCACTTTTCTATTACTGAAATAGTGTATCTGTCAATAAAAATCGTTCCCGACGCTGACCATTCTTGCAGCACAGCCACTGGACGGCAACTTGCACGTCGTCTCGCTCACAGCCGATAAACTTCCACGGCGGTCGTGCCCAATATTCTCTCTTGCTCGTATTCGGACAGCTGAGAGATACCGCACCGAACCGTATCCACCCAGCGCTTATAGGAGCTGCCGAGCAGCATTACCGGCCAATCCGACCCGAACATGACTCTCTTTGCTCCGAAGGCTGTCAGAACAATCTGCAAGTAGGGACCGAGATCCGCTTCTGTCCAGGACTGCCAACGTGCTTCAGTGACTAGGCCCGAAAGCTTGCAAAAGACATTTTCACGTCGCGCCAGTTCTGTAAGGTTCTCTCTCCATGGGGATATCGTGCCCTCCCTTATTCGGGGCTTCGCAATGTGATCGAGAATAAATATCTGGTTGGGATGGCGGTCAACGAATTGAATCGTCTGCGGCAGATGACGCTCAAGTATCAGGAGATCGTAGCGCAGATCAAAGTCTTTCAATAAGTTGATACCGCGGTTGAAGTCTTCGCGCAGAACGTACAAGTCATCGGGTTCGTCGTGGAGCACATGCCTCACACTCTTCAACTTGGCGTGCGTGGAGAAGTGTTCCAGATCGCGGTCAACCTTCGGATCGGTGAGCGCAACCCACCCAACAACACCTCGGATAACCTCGTGACTGCGCGCAAGATCTAGCAGCCATCGAGTTTCCGCCAATGTCTGCCTGGCCTGTACGCTAACAACGCCCTTAATGTCAGATTCTTCGAGGACCTCCATTAAATCTTGGATCAGGAAGTCACGCCGAAGAAGCCCCATGTTCTCCGAAATCCAGGGATATTGGGGAGCGGAATATTTCCATAGGTGATGGTGAGCATCGATCTTGGCGTATGGCATTCGAGGTCCCTAATCGTTGTCAGGTCTGCGAACTCGCCAGCTAAGGTTCTAATTTAAAAATACGTTCCATGCGCAGCCATTTTTCGCCGGGCTCCGCTTCCGGCAACGCTTGCTGGAATTTCCACATGAGCTGCTCCCAAGCCTGCACCCTCGGATTCTGCTGGTCAGCCTTGGCTTTTTTTTCAAACGAAAAGCTCTCATTTACTTCCATGATCATGAACATGCGCGTGCCGAGCAGGTAGATTTCCAGATCTTCGATACCAGAGTCCTTTAAGCTTTGCGTGATCTCGGGCCAGATTTTCTCGTGGTGTTTCCTGTACTCGGCAATCAGAGCGGGATCGTCTTTCAGGTCGAGAGTGAAGCAGAATCGGCGGCTCATTCCGCGGTACTCAGTTCAGCAGCTCGGGACTCCCCAACCAGAACAGGCCGGTAGCCGCGCACCGCGAAGTAGAGCACATAAGCTTGGCAGATTAGGGGCACTATGAACGCCACTCGAATAGTGCTGTGGTCGGAGATGAATCCCATAATAGCGGGGAAGATCGCCCCACCGATGATCGAAGCCACCAACAAAGACGACCCCAGCTTTGTGTATCGCCCAAGCTGCTTGATGCTTAAAGCAAAGATAGTTGGGAACATGATCGAATGAAAGAAACCGATCAGGACTACCGCCCAAAGGGGTGCCACGCCGGAGCCGAGAAGGACGACGAGGAGACAGACCAAAGTCGACAGGGAAAACAATGAAAGCAGCCTGGCGGCAGGCACGCGCTTCATGATGTAAGAACCCGAGAACCTTCCGATCATGAATCCAATCAAATGCAACTTCAAATAGAACGAAGCATCCTTTTGAAGCATTCCAGGAATACTATGCTGCGCCAGTCGGATGACGAAGCTGCCCACGCCAACTTGAGCGCCAACGTAAAAGAATTGTGCAATAACTCCTTTTACCAGGTGGCCATAACGCCAGATATCGCGCAATTCTTCCCCGGTTGATTCCTGCTTCACCGCTCCATCGGTTGCGCCGGCTTCCGGCAACTGGGAAATAAAAATCACAACAGCGTATACGAGAAAAATTCCTGCTATGACCAGGTAAGGGATCCTCACGGTGCTGACCACGGCCGTGCGATACGCAGCCATCTCTGCGGGCGTCATGGTCGTCAACTGCTCGCGCGAATACTCGAGAGCTGAGAGGATAAAAGCCGCGCCAATGAAAGGCGTCACCACTGCGCCCACGGCGTTGAACGACTGTGCTAGATTTAACCGCCGCTCTGAACTCTCGGTGGGCCCCAGAAGTGTCACGTAAGGGTTAGCAGCGACCTCAAGTACCCCTTGGCCGCACGCCATAACAAAGGAAGCAAAAAGAAATAATCCATACACTTGAATTGACGCCGCGGGAATAAACAGCAACGCGCCCGCCGCGCATGTAACCAAACCAACGACGATTCCATTCTTGTAGCCGATCATTTCCAGCAGCCGTCCTGCAGGCAACGCGGAAAGGCAATAACCGCCGAAGAATGCCACCTGAATGAGCGCCGATTGAAAGTCGTTCAGATCGAAGACCTTCTTCAAATGCGGGATGAGAACATCATTGAGATTGACTCCCAGCGCCCAGAGAAAAAATAGGGTGGTGACGAGAATGAGTGGGGCGACATATCGCCGCTCGGTGATGGGTGCTGAGGTTGTCATGTCTTAAGTCAAAGCTCGATCGAGGTGCACGTAGCCGCCATCCACGAACACATGCTGGCCGGTTATGTGCGAGGCGCGGGCAGAAAGCAGGAATACCACCATTGCCGCGATCTCGTCGGGAGAAGTCATTCTCTTCTCCAAGGGGATCTTGGACAGGACAGACTGACGCTTCTGTTCGGGATCAGGGAATGTGTCGAGCCACTGCTGGTAAAGCGGAGTCATGACCTCTGCAGGAATGACCGCGTTCACGCGGATGCCGTAAGCCAGCAGCTCCGCTGCCCATTCGCGTGTCAGAGCCAATATTGCCCCCTTCGACGACGCGTATCCCGACGTGCCTCCTTGGCCAGTTATAGCGGTTTTTGAGCTGATGTTCACAATGCAGCCGCCCGTTTTCTTCAGATGCGGAAGCGCGAAATGCGCCATGTTGAAATAGTGCAGCAGATTGCGGCCGAGTGATTCTAAGTACTGCTTTGGGGTTCCATGCTCCGGGCCGATTTTGTCGTTTATCCCCGCGTCGTTCACAAGAGCATCAAGGCGGCCAAACTTCTCAACTGTCGAATC
>JAOAPC010000002.1 GCA_025462735.1 Acidobacteriaceae bacterium
ACGAGGCACTCTCCGCCATCCGTTCTCAGGCCGATGACGTTCTTGTAAAGCCAATCGGAATCGCCTCACTGCGGGATATCATCCACGAGAGACTCGCAAACCGCGTACCGCGCAAACCGTTTTCCACCAAAAGCGTGGCCTCCATACTAGAGCAAGACCTTGACGTTACCATTCAAGACTGGAAGAAACTGGTGGACAATGATGAAGAGTTGACTTGTATCCCGCTGAGCTTCGAGGAACGCACCGGCCACCTTCCTAATCTTCTTGCTGATTTAATTTATCGCTTACGAACTCCGCGCACCGCGACGGCCGAAATCTCCATCGCCGCACGCGAGCATGGAGGTCTGCGGCGCAGACAAGGCTACACCGCCGCCATGCTGGTGGAGGAATCTCGAATCCTACAGGTCAGCATCTTCAATACCTTGCAAAACAATCTGAGCAAAGTGAACTTCAGCGCGGTGCTGCTGGACGTGATCACTATCGCAGACGAAGTAGATTCGCAATTGAAGCAGGCTATGCTCTGCTTCGTCGAGCGCGGGCCTAGGGTCCAACTGGCCGGCAGTCCCAAGGAAACGAACTTATACCACTAGACTCCTTGAGGATAACGTTGCGCGGAATTTGTGATTCGCGCCACAGATCGTTCTTTGACATTCGCGAACCTGAAACATCGCAAAGGAGTTGAGTATGGTCGGCACGTCAGGACAAGCGACTACGCCTTTCAATGATCGCAAGGTCTCCCTGGAGGCGCTTGCAGAGAGTGAGCAGAGATCTAGAACACTTTTGGAAGCGTTACCTGATGCCATTCTCGTTCATAGCGAAGACAAAATAGTCTTTGTGAATCCATTCTGTGCGCGATTACTGGGCGCGGCAGGACCGGAGCAACTCCTCGGTAAGGACATCAACGAGATCGTCAATCCTGACGACCTGCCAGCAATAAGAAATCGAATCCAGGATTGTTACGCGAGCGGAACGGCGTCTCCTCCAATGGAGTCCGTTCTGATCACCTGTGACGGGTCGTCCGTCGAAATCGAAGCTGTCGCGATCCCAATTTGCTGGAACGGAGCACCGGCGATCGAGGTGGTTGCACGCGATATCAGGGATCGGAAACGGGCAGAGCGAGCAGTTCAAGATTGGCAAGAACGCTTGGTATTGGCACAGAAGGCTGGCCTTCGGATTGGACTGTGGGACTGGGACGCAGTGGCCAACACTGTGATCTGGTCGGACGAGACCTACCGCCAGTTCGGATACACGCGGGACACATTTTCCGGTCGGGTTGAAGATGCTGTTACAAGGATTCACCCGGAAGACCGGCCTAGAGTAGAAGATGCGATCCGAAAGGTGATCGCGGGCGGAGCCGAGTACGCACAGCAGTATCGGCTGGTGTGGCCGAACGGAACTACGTGCTGGGTCGACGCGCACGGCGTGATGGTTAGTAATGGGTCCACTCACATGCTTGGCATAGGAGTGGATATTACCGACCTCAAGAAAACTGAACAGTCGCTGCAGGAGAGTGAAGAGAAATACCTGTTGCTGTTGAACTCGACCGCAGAAGCGATTTATGGCCTCGATTTAGAGGGAGATTGCACGTTCTGTAATCCTGCATGCCTACGTCTGCTTGGCTACGGGGCTTCCAAAGACCTGCTCGGAACGAACATGCATGAGCTCATCCATCACACGCGGGCGGATGGGACCCCCTATTCGAAACAAGATTGCGAAATCTATGTAGCCGTCCGCGAAGGTAGGGCCAGTCACCTCACCGATGAAGTGCTGTGGCGTGCCGATAGAACGAGCTTCCCGGCCGAGTATTGGTCTTATCCAATGTATAAAACCGGCGAACTCGTCGGTGCGGTGGTCTCTTTCCTCGACATATCCGATCGCAAGCAGTCAGAAGAAGCGCTGCGACAATCCGAAGAGAAGTATCGAGGACTATTCGAGAACGCAACCTACGGCATATTTCAATCAAAGTTGGACGGAGCTTTGCTGGACGTGAACCCAGCTCTAGTAGCCATGCTGGGTTACAGCTCAAAAGAAGAGTTGCTCACGCGGAATTTGAACCGCGACATCTATGAGGATCCGGCCGACCGCAGGTCGATTCTTGACAGTTACGGGCCCAGTGGGCGCCTGAACGGGGAAGTCAATTGGAAACGCAAAGACGGCAAGATCATCGTCGTTCGTATAAGCGGAGGGGCTTTCCGCAGACAGGATGGCTCGTACTTCGAAGTCATCGTGGAAGACATTACTGGACGACGGAGCCTGGAGGCACAATTCCGTCAGGCGCAGAAGATGGAAGCCGTGGGGCTGCTGGCAGCAGGAATTTCGCATGACTACAATAACCTTCTGGGCGTCATTCTCGGAAATGCTGACCTACTCCTCGAAACAACACCGACCGGAGTGCAGCAGCATTACACGGAGCAGATCAAGAAAGCCACTCGGCGTGCGGCTGAATTGACCCGGCGGTTGCTAGCCTTCAGCCGTAAGCAGATACTCCACCCGGCCATCCTGGACCTGAATGCGGTCGTTTGCGATGTCGGGAAGATCCTGCAACACCTAATTGGAGAGGACGTGCAGATTGTGACAGACCTGGAGACGAGCCTGGATTCAACCCGGGCTGATCCTGGACAAATTGAGCAGATCCTCATGAACCTGGCCACAAATGCGCGCGATGCTATGCCCAACGGTGGCACCTTCACGATCCGAACTCGGAATGCCGAACTGGGGCCAGACCATGTGGCCCTCCATCCCTACGCCAAGCTTGGGCGATATGTTCGCCTCTCGGTCAATGACACGGGAGTGGGGATGACGGATGCCATACGGCACCGTGTGTTTGAGCCGTTCTTCACTACTAAGGCAGAGGGGCGCGGTACGGGGCTGGGATTGGCCACGGTCTATGGAATCGTTAAGCAGAGTACCGGATATATCTGGTTTTCGAGCGCGCCAGGAGCCGGTGCTACCTTCGACATCTATTTGCCGCGGGTAGATGAAAAAGCTCCGCCACTGGTTACCGGCGTGGAAGAGCGAAGCGAGTATCCACGAGGCACAGAAACAATTCTCCTGTTGGAAGACGAAGAATCTCTGCGGCAAGTGACGTGCGAGTGTCTCACCACGAACGGCTACAACGTCCTGCAAGCTGGTCGCGGAAATCATGCCATCGACGTGGCCGAGCAATACAAGGGACCTATTGCTCTGATCGTCAGCGATGTAGTGCTGCCTGACATGAATGGACCCTCAGTTGCGACGAAAGTGCGGGCGTTGCATCCGGAAGCGAAAGTCTTATACGTTTCAGGATATGCTGGAGTCCCCGTGGCTCAACAACTCATCGCGGAGGGAGCCATCCTCCTGCAGAAGCCGCTATCACGAGGTGACCTTCTGAGAAAAGTGGATGAGGTGCTCCATCGCCCTGCGGTTTCGAATAACTACACCTAGTGTTCCAGATCACAGTGGAAATATCCCAATGAGTCGATGCTACCGCGCGACAACAGAAGTGAATCCCCGTGCCGTGTCTCTCATCGCCTGCAATTTGAACAGCTTTAATGTGTGGGCTGCTAATGAGTGAAAATGCCCGAGGGTGCTCACACAGATACGAAAATAGACAATTAAGAGGAGCGGAAATTAGGCTGGAGCTGAAGCTACCGAAAAAAACTTTCAGCGATACCACCAGCTCTAGCAGTTAAGCGACCGACCGTTCAGGCAAGCCCAGCAACCTTCGAGTGTGCCTTTCTCGCTTAAGGATTTGACGATTTGTTGATTATCGTGGCGACAGGCGGCTTCAGCTACGTTCTTCACGCGGTGGCGTTCCACGATTAACCGAAAAAGCCGGGCGCAACATTTGTGAGAACGACAATTGCGCGCGCCCACAAAAGTCCGGCTCCCCTTGGAGTATGCGTTCCATGGCCTATGTTGCGGACGGCAAAAGCGATGAGACAAGCAAAGCCCATAAGCATTGAAATTCCGGCTATCCATTCTGCAGCAACGACAAGTCCCCAGTTCCGCTTCACCTTTCGCTGATGATCGGTCAAACTACGTTGCCAGTCATCGCGGTTGGAACGGTTCACGGTTGTTTCGCGCTGGAGATCAAAAGGTTCGGCAGAATCGCTGTATCCGCCTATGATTCCCGAATTCATGATCTCAAGGTCAACATCCAAATACGCAATTTCCGATTCTGCCATCTTGGTCATGACATCAGACATCTGAAAATGTTGGTGGAACAGATTGCGCCCTAAACAGGCAGCCATCGCAAGCAGGATGAGACCCCAGGCGATGTAGAGAAATAGCGGCCACGACAGGCCCGATGTCAACCCCGCGTTACTCAACAGCGTGACGCTGAACGTAAGCGCCCCTGCATTTAACAGCGCCAATCGGTCGAAAAACGCCTCGCGGCGCGAGATAATTTCTATTGATGTATCTGCCGCAGCCCGCCTGCGACGATTGAGCCTTTCAGCTTCATTTTTTCGTTTTTCAAGCAGCTCGTCCATAAAGCAAGTCTCGCGATTATCTTTAATGAGTAAATGCAGGAACGTAGTGTTGTTTCACTCCTCCTGTCACCAACAAAGCCGGGCGCGTTGCCGGGCGTGTGGGTTCATTCAATTTGAATTCTTGTGCTGTTTCGCATATTCGAGCAATTGCTTAACTTCTTCGACGGTTTGTCCTTCAGCTTCAGTCTCGCCTATTTTGAGCCGAACTTTGCGACCGTACTTAGCATGAAGCCAGATACCGGCAGCAGTACATATGGGCACGACAATTACTTTCCCAAGTTCAAGGCTGAAACTACCTAACAAGAACGAATGGGACTCAGCAGATTCCTGAAAATGCATACCCATCGACGGATTCATGCCGTTCGCCTGCAACTCTTTGGCGAAGGCAGCCAGGGCCGCTTGACATTCGGCGCTTCGCAAGGGTTCGTCTTCGATAGAGGGCAGCAACTGTATGGACAACTTCTCTGACTTCATTTTGCTCCTTCCTCCAGCTTTGAGACAGGGACTTATAATCAAAATACCTGGATTTTATCGAGGATGGAAGGGTAGTGAGCTTTCTCTGTAATTTTATGAATGAAGCGGAAACATCCAAAAGAACTGCATCCCTAATGGATGAAATTCGTCAAAGCCTCGACTTACTCGAAGCAAATCTTCCCAGGGAGATTGACGGCTTTGCCCTTTCGCAAAAGTCGAAGCTGCCCTGGAAACTTCTTCTATATCGTGAGGCGCTAACATGGCGTTTTGCGGAGTTGACTCGCAGTGCTTTTGACAGCCTCAGCAATGACAGACTTGTTTCAGGTATTGTGCTAACGCGCGCAGCAGTAGAGCCAAGTGCGGCGCTGTGGTATCTGTGTACGAAAGTCACCGCTGTTGTGGACACCAGAATGATTGGTGATTTTGATGAATACCTGACGAAGCTCACCATGGGTACAGCTACGGGAAATTGGCCAGAGGATTCCTCCCCCGATGATGAGATTAGGTTGCCCCGACCTGTCAGAATCGGCACATTTCTACAGCACGCAGAAAAAGACATTGAAGGGTACAGCCATCAGTACGGGATACTGAGCGAATATGCCCATCCGAATTGGGCAGGCACCGTTCTTCTCTACTCCAACACCGACAAACTTACAGCCGTGACCGATTTTGGCCGGAACTTTCGAAAAGGCCATAATGCCAAGGGAGTTGGCAATCTAAGCGTGGGCCTTGAATATCTTCCAGGCGAAGTACAACTGCATCTCTGAAGTTTTCCCGGCTTTCACGAATGTCTGCGAACAGGCGTAGAAAAAGCCCGGCATATCGCCGGGCTGTGCTGGATTCGCGCGGAACTTTTAAGCAGCCTTGTACAAACCCGCCTTCGTCAGTAGGCTGCGAACCCGGTTCTGCCCATGCCCCTGCGGGTAGCCAATTAACCTGGCGATTTCCGCAACAGTTTTTCCTGCGCGATAGGCGCGGCGAATGCGCGCCGGATTCCATCGGACCTTTTTATATTTGGTAGCTGTAGCCATGCGGCCCTCCTGGTCGAGACGACAACAGAGAAAGCCGGAAATGTCCACCATAACCGTCGTAACATGCCACAGACAAGGTGCTCTGACAGAATTAGGCAGCGGAGGATTGTTTGGAATGAACCGCATTATTCGCAAAAGTTCCTGTTCAATGCACGTGGGATATTCCTCGGGCAATTTTTCAAACAACATGCGTGGCAGGAATTTTGCCTTTGGCGTGGTGGGTGGGCAAGCTTGCCTTACGGTTGATATGTCCGGCAACCTACGTGTCCAAAACAAAGCAGGGTATGAATATCTGGATGCGCGTGATTTTGTGCAACAGCACAACAAAGTACAGCATATCCAAATCCCTGATGATGTCGTGAAGAAGTTCGCCCGGAACGCGCAATCGAATCGCATCGTGAAAAGCGCCGCCCCAACGGATTGGCTGTTGGAGTTGTACTTTGCCGATGAAAGCGATTTCTTGTATCGCGTATTGAACCTGGCGGTGGATACCGTCATTTTCGATGTGCGATTCCAGGGAAAATTCCAGCGCCCGTCAGCGCGTGAAATGGAAGAATTCAACAGCCTGTTCTAGGCCCGCCGATGATGCGTAAGTCGCAAAGGTCCTGGGCGTCAGAACGCCTGTGGGTTGTACCAAACACGCACGTGATGGTCGCCGATCCATCCGCCGCCGAACCACCGCCTAACATTGTGTTTATCAGTGTCGGAGTTGTCTAAGCGAACGCCTGGCTTTTCCTGAAGAAGCTTCAAAGCATCTTCCGGCGTGAACGCCTTCGCATTGTGGATGTTGATCTCAAACCATTCACAGTAGTGATAGAAGCCGAGGCTTGTTCCTTCTAGTTCACATCTGTTTTCATAAGCGATGCTTGGGTATATGCGTGCAGCCCGTGATTGCATTCGTTCCGCAACGTCTTCGAACGTCATATAACCATCTTCGGTCATTTGCGCGGTTGGAATTGTAGCCCAGTAGCCCAATTAAGGGCGAATTTCGGATTGGCGTTCCTTGTAAGCGACGGACAACAAGGCATTTGGATTTTTACCCAGCCCGGCTGTTAACCGGAGGGTTGTAGGTTCGAGTCCTACCTGAGGAGCCAATCTTTCAAGAGATAGACGAAGCCACAATCAGTGAACAATCAGTTAAAACGACCGACCGATTCAGCAAGCCCAGCAACCTTTGCGTGCGCATCTCTCCCTTAGGGGTTCGAGACATAGATGAGGGATTTAATCCAAACCGCTTTGGTGGTGTCGTAGGTTTGCACCGCAACTCGGTGAACGCCTGATCCGGGCAGCTTAACCGTCGCGCCACCTGGCAACGCGCTCACATTCAGGTAATCAGCCTGTTTTATTCCGTCCACGTAAATCTGCATGTGACTCGCACTATCCGGTCCGGAAGCCTTAGCTGAAATCCCAAATATCAGCGGAACGTGGCTGCCGTCGAGCGGGCTGTTGATGTGCGTGATCTCGGTATCAGGCCCGCCAAACGTGGGGGGAAATTTCATGGTGAATTGATTATAGGTATCCGTCTTGAATGTTGGGATTCGCGCTGGGAAGTTTCCAGGTCGACTCGCAATGGACGGAGAGTAAGTGAACACACTTACCGTCTTCTTCGAAGGACTCACTGTCAGTATCCGCAGATAACCATATCCAAAGTAGCCGTTATTTCCTTGTCCTTGGAAATCAGAAAGAATCTGAATAGGCCGGTAGGGATTCGAGCAAAGGGTCGTCCAGGATTGCACGGTGCAATCCACATGGCCGACGCCGTTGTAATTGGGGACGTTTGGATAGTTCCCTGGGCTGGGATTTCGCACGTGCCCACTCACGGCCATAAAGACATTAGGATGAGCTCCAATCAAGCCGTACCACAGCCCAATTCCATCGGTGCCGCCACCGACCGGTCTGTAAGAATTCAGCGAATCCACCAAACAATTGTAGATACCGCTCGGAAATCCGGAACACAGAGGGTACGCAGACCCCGCGGGAAATGTTGAGCCGAACGTGGGACCTGAGCCATCATTCGCGAGATACGCATGGGTCGAGACAATTACGGGCCCGGGAAAATTCGAAATCAAGTTGTTCGCCGCGTTCACTACCGAACTCCGCGGAAAAAGTTCTAGAGACAACATCATGTAACTGGTCGACCCGATTTTCATGATTTTGTAAAAGTTAGGCGTGCGGTGTCCGGAAGAATCCAGAATGTATGCTGTCGGATTGATCGTCGGCGGCCCGAAGTAGTGGAAGTAATTCGTTGTCCCTCGTGGCTGTGGCCGATCACCCTCGCAGTCATAGTCATGATTCCCAATCGTGGGCTGAAAATAAATTCCATGACTTGTCAGAATTTTGACCGCCGCCTGCGCCTGCCGCCACTGGGTTTGCCACGACGAGGACGGTGCCGTACCGCACGTACCGTTCACGTTGCCGTTGCTGTCGATGGGATAGCCTCCGCCATCGATGATGTCTCCCAGTCCGATCACCATTTTTATGTTCATTGCTGCCTGGTGCGCAACCACCCAATTCGCCTGGTCGCTGAACACGTAGGCATTCTGTGAGTTGTAGTATTGCGTGTCGGGGAACAACACGATGGAAAAGTCGGCGTCGGTCGACGAAATGGAAGCCGCGGCCGGCTGTTGCGCGCTGCTTAGAAAAAACTTCGGCGCCCAGACCGCGCTGCCAATAAGAATAAGTAGCACCAACGCAAGAAGCTTCATCAATCCTCCCCAATCCACACGAATCCGAGCCCACGACCGCGAAGTCGTGCCGGTTAATTCAAAAATTCAGGAAGGAGCCCCTAGCGCAAACCTACAAATGTTCCTGTACATCAACAATCAGACGAATACCTTAAAACCATGTGCAAATCAGGTCACAGAAGGACATGTACGAAAGTCTGTGGAAGGAAGAATTGCGAAATCACCGCATAAACACTGGTCTTCCTTGCGCGCGAAGGATCTCGAAGGATGTGGTTGCGTGTGCACTTCCGACTAATATCAGGCTGTGTTCACCAAGCCCTTGTTCGGTTAGCTGAGGCTGAAAATCTTTCCTGAATGTGAGCAATCGCGCACAGATTAGAACGGCAAAGCGTGTCATCCTAAAACTTGCCGGAACTGCCGGGCGTAAACACTCCCTCAGGCCATTGACTGGCCAGTCGCGGAACAATCAGCCTTTGAGGAGAAAGAGCATTGGTCAGATTATGGAAGCCAACCTTCGTCGGTTCCTTACTCGCTTACGTAGAAAGCTCGCCTTCATCACTGATTCGTTCACGAAGGTTCATGCGACGCTCAAACCGGAAGACGTGGATTTTAGACCGCAAAGGATGTGCCCGTTTTGCGGATTGATTACGTCACGCCAGAAAACGTGCTGCCTGGAATGCGGCAGGTCGCTCAAACCAGCCTAGAGAGTCGCCAAATCACTGCTGAACTGCCAACTGGTCAATTTTGATCAGTCATCCTTGCCCAACAAGCTGATACTAAAGATTGAAGAATTGGTGTCCGCGAGACATTCCCGATAGGGCGAAATGAACCGTCATCGCCCACTCTTGATCCAACGCCGACGAGCGGGTACTCGTCCCGAAACCAACTTTCTCCACGCTAGCTCCGAGCAATCCAGGACATTCATTGTCAGAAAAAACAGTAGCTTCGACCGGAATCCCCGAATTCGTCAAGAAGCACCCCATGGCTCCCTTTCGGCGGCATTCGGGTGCAGGGCTGCCCAGCCGGATCGCCGTGGTTGGCAACTACCTTCCCCGGCAGTGCGGGATCGGCACCTTTACCACCGACCTATGCGAAGCAATTTCTAGCGAATATGGCTCGGCGCGACTATTCGCGTTGGCTGTCAACGATACGGAATCGGGATATGCGTACCCCGCACGGGTGAGACTCGCCCTTCAGCAGGACGATCTATCGTCTTACGAGCAAGCCGCTGACTTCCTGAATTTCACAAATTTTGATTTGGTATGTCTGCAACACGAGTACGGAATCTTCGGAGGCCCGGCGGGCAGTCACATTTTAAGTCTGCTACGTCGCCTCAAGATGCCGGTCATAACTACGCTGCATACGGTTCTTCGCGAACCGAATCCCGATCAACGGCTGGTGATGGAAGAAATTGCTGCAATATCGGACCGACTCATTGTCATGAGTCAGCTCTCATCCCAGTTCCTGCAGGAAATCTTTAAGGTGCCGGGCAGCAAGATCGACATGGTTCCCCATGGTGTTCCCGATTTGCCATTCCTGGATCCCAATTTCTACAAGGACCGCTTTGGCGTGGAGGGAAAAGCCGTCCTGCTTACGTTCGGCCTGCTCTCGCCGAACAAGGGAATCGAAAGTGTAATTCAAGCGCTGCCGCAGATCCTGGCGAAGCACAAGAACGTGGTGTACATAGTCGCAGGCGCGACCCACCCGCATATTCTCCGTCGCGAGGGTGATCGCTATCGAGCCTACTTGCAGACTCTCGCGAAGCGAGTTGGAGTCGAGTCGAATGTGATCTTCCATAACCGCTTTGTCAGCCCGGAAGAAATGGTCGAATTTATTGGCGCGGCGGACATCTATATCACTCCTTATCGCCACGAGGCCCAAGTCGTTTCAGGGACGCTTGCTTACGCGCTGGGTGCGGGCAAGGCGATCATCTCAACTCCGTACTGGCATGCGATCGAGTTATTGGACGCCGGCCGGGGTGCGCTGGTTCCTTTTCAAGACCCGGACGCGATTGCGCGGAAAACCGTCGAACTCTTGGACACTCCGGCCATACGGCACGCTATGCGCAAGCGTGCATACGAGTACGCACGAGCTATGGTCTGGAAAAGTGTGGCGCAGGGGTACATGGCAAGTTTTGCTCAAGCTCGCACTGATCGCACGCGACAGCCGCACACGATGTTCGCGGACGGGTCGTTGGAAAAATACCTGAATCAGTTGCCCGAGTTAAAGCTGGATCACCTGCATCGATTGACCGACGAGACCGGCATGCTCCAGCACGCAACCTTTGCTGTGCCCAATTACAACGAGGGATACGCCACCGACGATAATGCCCGCGCGCTAGTTCTAACCGTTCTTATCGAGCAACTTGGAGGAATCGAGTCGGCAGGAATTGAAAAACTTGCCTCGCGGTACTTGGCATTTCTGGGGTATGCGTTCAATCCAGAAAACGGAAGGTTCAGAAACTTCCTGACCTACGAACGCAAATGGACGGAGACAGCGGGCTCGGAAGATTGTCATGGGCGGGCACTGTGGGCGCTAGGAACTGTTCTGGGACGCTCTAAGAATGACGCACTCCGAGGTGCGGCAGGACGTCTTTTCGAAATTGCCGTTCCGGCTGTGATTGCCTTCACTAGTCCACGTGCGTGGGCATTCGCACTGCTTGGCATTCAGGAGTACCTCGACTCCTTTCCAGGAGATCGGGATGCTCAACAGACGAGATCGGTACTCGCGTCTCGGCTGCTCGAACTCTACGGTTCGAACCAGTCTCCAGAGTGGAACTGGTTTGAAGATGTTTTGGCATATTCAAACGCCAGACTGCCACAAGCGGTTTTGATCGCCGGCCGTCGCAGCTCGGATAACCTGATGATATCCGCCGCACTAGGAGCGCTGAATTGGCTGACCGAGATACAACATTCGCCAGAGCCGGAGAATAACCATTTTGTCCCCATTGGCTCGCAAGGGTTTTACCGTAAGGGGCGCGATAAAGCGCGCTTCGACCAACAGCCCGTGGAAGCCGGCGGAGCCGTTTCGGCGTGCCTCGAAGCTTATCGTGCGACTGGGGACGATCGTTGGCTCAAAGAGGCCTGGTCCGCCTTCAACTGGTTCTTGGGTGACAACGACTTGCAAATTGCCCTATACGATCCCTCGACCGGTGGTTGCCGAGATGGTTTGCACCCTGAGCGAGTAAATGAAAACCAGGGAGCAGAGTCGACCCTCGCGTTCCTGATGGCAGTGGTCGAAATGCGTTCTCTCGAAGAAGTCGATCATCCGCGATCACAACGTGACCTATTCATCGCGCACAACAATAGTCTTGAGACCGTCGTAAATGTACTGTGAAATCCTATGAGCGTTGCCATAACAACTCGTTACGAACCCCTGCTGCTTCGGCATCCCGCCAACCCGATCTTAAGTGCCAAAGATTGGCCTTACTCGATCAACAGCGTCTTCAACGCAGGTGCGACATTGTTGGCTGATGGATCGACGCTGCTGTTGTGCCGGGTGGAGGACCGACGTGGCATTTCGCATCTTAATGCCGCCCGCTCCCGAAACGGCGTGGACGGATGGGAAATTGACAACGAGCCGACGTTACTGTCGAGCCCGAAGGAATTTCCCGAAGAGCTCTGGGGTATCGAGGACCCTCGGATCACTTTCGTGCCTGAACTGCAGCAGTATGCAGTTACATATACCTCGTATTCGCGCGGCGGCCCGGGAGTTTCTTTGGCCTTGACCAAGGATTTTCGCAACTTCGAGCGATACGGCGTCATCATGCCGCCGGATGATAAGGACTCCGCGCTTTTGCCGCGGCGAATTGGCGGATATTGGGCACTCATCCATCGGCCGATGACGCCACTCGGCTCCCACATGTGGATCTCCTATTCTCCTGACCTGCGCCATTGGGGCAGACACAGGCTCATATTGGAAGCGCGCCGCGGCGCCTGGTGGGACGCAAACAAGATTGGTTTGTCGCCGCCGCCCATAGAGACGTCCAGAGGATGGCTTGTCCTATATCACGGAGTACGGCACACGCCTTCTGGATGTTTGTACAGACTGGGCCTTGCATTGTTCGACCTTGAGAATCCGGAAAAGTGTTTGTCACGGGGCGATTCGTGGATCTTTGGGCCAGAAGCCGAGTATGAACGCCACGGCGACGTCGACGATGTTGTGTTCCCGTGCGGAAGCACTATGGACGCCGATGGTGACACTATCAATATCTACTACGGAGCTGCTGACTGCTCGATTGCCCTGGCTCGCAGCAGCGTAACGACCCTGCTGAACTGGCTGGATGCGAACGGAAGCTGCGATCGAAGGCGAGATCGATGAAACCCGGCAGGATTTGGATAGCTGTTTAATCAGGCGATTTCATTCATAACCGCGTTTTGCGACTTTGATCCGTCTGTTCTGTTAGCCTATCGCCATGCAGCAGCCTGTCAAAGAGCGCATCGCAAAGATGCGGGAAGAAATAGCGCAAATCAGGGAAGCCAACCGGCTTTATGTGCAAGGCGGCAAAAAGATTCCCGGCGCCGGATCGGATCATGAACGTCGGCTCCAGAGATTGCAGGAAATTCTGGACGAACTGGTTTCGCTGACCGAGTGGAAAAAGCTGTGAATATTCCTCACCCACATACGCCTGAGAGCAGAATTTCATTTTGCCGCTAATTAATCGGCGGAAGCTGCCGATTTGAAAGAAATCTCGACAATGCGGACCCTGTGGAGAATCAACCCAATACTCCCTTGCACTCTAAAGGCACTGCCCGACGTTGCCATCCTGAAAGGGTAAGGCCGAGTATACGAAGTTACGATAGTTGTTCTGGTGACAACGTCCCGATTGACCTTACCTATCTCTCCGACCTAATATGCCTCCAAAACGTGCCACTTGGGTTTCGGACCGTCGTGCAATCGCTCGAACGTATACAGACGTCGATGTAACAGGAGGGTCTCATGCTTCACATTCGGCTCGCCATCTCTTTGCTGCTGACCGTGGCTTTTTTACCACGAACACTCGAAGCCCAGTATTCCCGTGACTCCGGGCAGTACGTCATTCTGAGCGCCCAGTACGGGACGGAGTGGCACCACGTTGATGTCACCGACCGACTTAAAGAGTTTGCTCGCCGAGATCTTATTTTCCGTATGGGTAACCGAGCTTTTGGCATCGATCCCGACCCGGGACGAGTGAAAGCGTTGCGGATTTATGCTCGCGGGGCAGATGGGCGTGAGCATATGTTCGAGTTTCGCGAAGGCAGCACCGTCGACGGTTCACAGTTCCGGGGCTGGGGACGAGGGGACTGGGGAAGAGAAGCCTGGAGCGGCCGATGGGAAGGCGGTGACGGCGGTGGTGGCGACCGCGAGGCCGATGACTATGTGATTCTGAGCGCCCAGTACGGGACGGAACGCAACCACGTAGATGTTACCGACCGCCTGAAGCAACTCGCCCGTCAGGACCGTACCTTCTTGATGGGTAACGACACTTTCGGGGTTGATCCCGATTACGGACGAGTGAAAGTGCTGCGGATTTATGCCCGTGGTCCGGATGGACGCGAACGCATGTTCGAATATCGCGAAGGCACTCCGGTAGATGGTTCACAATTCCGCGGTTGGGGCGAGGGAGATTGGGGGAGAGAACGCTGGAGCGGCCGATGGGAAGGCGGCGGCGATCAGGGTGGCGATAACAGTGGCGATAGGCGTGACGACAACCGTGACTACAACCGTGGCGATAACCGTGACTCTGGTGAGTACGTGATTCTGAGCGCCCAGTACGGGACGGATCGCAACCACGTAGACGTTACCAATCGTCTGAAGGAACTTGCCCGCCAGGACCGTACCTTTTTAATGGGTAACAACACTTTCGGAGTCGATCCCGATTACGGACGAGTGAAAGCGCTGCGGATTTATGCCCGCGGGCCTGACGGAGGCGAGCGCATGTTCGAATATCGCGAACGCAGCCTCGTCGACGGCTCACAGTTCCGGGGTTGGGGCCGTGGGGATTGGGGAACCGCACGCTGGAGTGGCCGCTGGGAAGGCGGCAATGATAACCGCGGCGACAATAACCGTGGCGAGAATCGTGACACCGGTGAATACGTCATTCTGAGCGCGCACTATGGGACGCAGCACCGGCACGTGGACGTCACCGATCGCCTGAAAGAACTTGCCCGCCAGGATCGGAGCTTTGTGATGGGCAATAGCACTTTCGGAGTCGATCCCGAGCCGGGACGACGGAAGGCGCTAAGGATTCATACCCGCGGACCGGATGGGCGCGAACGGACGTTTGAATTTCGTGAAGGCAGCACCGTGGATGGCTCACAGTTCCGCGGGTGGGGCCGAGGCGATTGGGGTAATGAGCAACGAAGTGACCGCTGGTAAGGTTCTCGCGGGCATTATGTCTTACAAATCTCGAGCGTAAAAGGCGCGATGCTCTTCAAGGAAGCGTTCCCGGTGTCGAGCATCGCGAAACGCTTCCGTGCCTCCGGCGCACGTAACCGAAAGCGCTCCTGCCAAGTTCCCTGCGGCCAGGCAAGAGTTCACGTCCGAGCCGCGCAGGTATTCGTGCAGGAATCCCGCATCGAAACTATCGCCGGCACCCACTGGGTCAGTCACTTCGATCCGCAACGCCGGACTGGACCACTGCTCATCCCTGCGGCGCGCCAGGGCGCCTTCGGACCCGAGTTTCACCACAACCAACGGAACTGTCCGCGCAAGTTCTTTCGCCGCGGTGTGCACGTCCTCTGATCGGGTGAGCCGCATAGCCTCGCGCGCATTGGGGAGGAAAACGTCCACATATCGCAGAGTCTCGCGAATTCCACCCTCCCATCGGTCATCGGGATCATCGTTGCAATCTAGCGATGTGGTGAGACCTGCGGATTTCATTTTCTTCAGAAGTATGGGCACATCTGGCCGTAGGCCCCGCTGCAGATAATAGGAAGAAAGATGGAAGTGTTTTGCGGACGAAAGATAGTCTAAATCGAGACTCTCGATCCTCAAATCGAATATCGTGCCTGAATATGTGATCATATTGCGCCACGAATCGCGCTGCATGATGACTGTGAGTCCGGTCTTGCGATCCGGCAACGTGGAGACTTTGCTTACATCCACCTGAGCGGAGGCCAGGCGAGCGAGCGCCAGCTCTCCAAACGAGTCGTCGCCGATGCAGGAAACGAATCCCACGCGGCTCCCGAGTGAAGCCAAATTGTGCGCTACGATCGCCGACGAACTGCCCAAAGTGAGATTCAAATCCGACGCCAGCAACTCGCGTTCACGCGGGATCTCTTCGGGAACATCGTACAGAATTAAATCCAGGTTCAGCTCGCCGGCGATGGTCACATCGAACTGGCACATGTACTCTCCTGATGGCTTTTAGGATAGCTGCCAAGCGCAAGACCTGTGAATTCATTTCAGCCGAAGCAGCCCGAAGCGCTCTGGCACATGAAACGTCTTGCCCATGACCGGCTGCCACATGATCTCTTTCGAATCTTGTGGCAATCCTTCGGTGCGAAAAAGATTCACGCGAAACGTGGTTCCCGGTGCGGGAGGGCGAGTGTCAAGCGCTGTGAACGGTATCCTCATCGCCACGTACCAAATGTGTTTCCCATTGTCGATGCGCGCCGAGTGCTCAAAACCGGAGTTCCACAACCATCCGTCTTCGTGGTGTGGCTTCTTAAGATCGATATCCAGATCAATCCATTCGTTCTGAGGCGAAACTTCGAACTCTTTGTAGCGTTGGATGTTTTTGAAATCTGAGCCGATGAACACTTCGGCAACATTCCATTTCCACAACTCGTTAGTTTCATGCGCGGTATCCGGCCCCGGTTTGAGATAGAGATTCTTGTAAGGACAAATAAAAAGAAAATAAATGTTATTGCTGGTCCAGCGGGTGCGAATTTCGGTTCGGTATTCGGGAACAACATGACCTGCGGTGTCTACCTCCGCATAGAAAGGACGAGAATCGCGCCAGAATGGCGCCGCTGGGTCGGTGTTCAAAGTAGCATCATGCTCAGCATGCAGGCTCTCGATGACGGGTTTATCTTTCCCGTGGCACCCCCCGATCGCAAGAAAGCAGAACAGCAGGCAGCAGGAAACTTTCATGAGCGATAGCGACCTTTCGGAGAAGTGGTCAGGCCGAAGCAAGAAGAAACCTACACCAAGAAAAAAGGAATGGTATCAGAATCTTCGATTCCTGCATCCCGACATGGTTTTTTGCTACTCTGAGGGTTCGCTCAGACATTTACGAGGTGTTTATGTCAGGAGGCAGCCGATTGCTTCTGCTGGTGCTTTTCTTTGTTGTCTTTATCGTCGCGGTATTTGCTGATGATGCGTCCGTTGCCCCCTCGGTAGCAGAACCTCCTTCAACCGACAAAAAAACGGTGGAAGAAGTTGTGCAAGGCCACACAATTGCCGACCCGTACCGCTGGCTTGAAGACGCAAAGAGCCCGGAGACGCAGAAGTGGGTGGGTGAAGAACTTACTTATACCCGCAGCCTTTTGGACCCGCTGCCGGGAAGGAACGAGCTGCACAAGCGCTTAGGCGAGCTACTCTCGATCGGCACGATGTCCGCGCCCCAAATTGGCGGCAAATATTACTTTTACACGAAGCGACAGGGCACGCAGAATCAGCCAGTGCTTCTGGTGCGGGAGGGCGTGCAAGGCAAGGACCGTTCTCTAGTGGATGTGAATGCGCTCGCTCCGGACGGAATTATCGCACTCGATTGGTGGGCCCCGTCGGACGATGGCAAGTACGTTGCGTACGGCACATCGCCCAGCGGTTCTGAAATCAGCACGCTGCACGTGATCGAAACGGAAACCGGCAAACGGCTTCCCGACTTGATTGAACGAACTCGCGCCGCCAGTCTCGCATGGAAGCTCGATAACTCCGGTTTTTACTACACGCGCTACCCAAAGAAGGGCGAAGTTGCCGAAGGGCAGGAAGCCTATAACCGGCACGTCTTCTATCACGCCCTGGGCTCTGACTCCGCAAAAGATCCCCTAATCTTTGGAGAAGGCCGGAGCCCCGAGGACTGGCCCAACGTTGACGTTTCGAATGACGGCCGCTGGCTTCTGATCACGGTTGAAATGGGCTGGACGAAGTCCGAACTCTACTTGCAGGACCTGAAGGCCGGGACGCCGCCGATTCGGATCACGGAGGGCAAAGACTTCGTCTATGGTGGCGAAATTGTAAATGGAAAAATTTATATCACTACGAATGAAGACGCTCCCCGTTATCGGGCTTTTGTTGCGGACACCAACTCACCCGCCCGGGTAAATTGGAAGGAACTAATTCCGCAAAGCGAAGCTGTGCTCCAGGGAGCCGCCGTGGTTAACGGGCTTCTGCTCGGGCAATACGAGCAGAACGCGAGCTCACAACTGAAATTGTTCGATACCCAGGGCAAACCACTCGGTGATGTTCAGCTGCCGGCAATCGGAACCGCTTTTGGACTTGGCGGCAAGTGGAACCGCAAAGAAGTTTTCTTCGCATTTCACTCCTTCACCATCCCGGCTTCTGTTTACCAGATCGATCTAAAGGGAAGAGGCACTTCGCTGTGGAACAAGGTTGACGCTCCGGGAATCGATCCGGCGCGGTATGTAGTCAAGCAAGTCTGGTTTAACTCCAAAGACGGCACACGTGTGCCCATGTTCGTGTTTCACAAAAAGGGCTTGTCGCTTGACGGCAAAAACCCGACCCTGCTGACCGCTTACGGCGGATTCAACGTCAGCCTGACGCCCGGCTTTGTCGGAGATCGCTATTTGTGGTTGGAGCACGGAGGCGTGTTTGCTGTAGCGAATCTGCGGGGCGGCGCCGAATTCGGCGAAGATTGGCATCGCGCTGGGATGCTCGAGAAAAAACAAAACGTGTTCGACGATTTCATCGCTGCCGCCGAATATTTGATCTCGCAAAAATACACCGACAAGGACCATCTCGCAATACGCGGCGGGTCGAATGGCGGTCTGCTTATGGGAGCCGCCCTAACGCAAAGGCCTGACCTGTTTCGTGCCGTCGTGTGCCAGGTCCCATTGCTCGATATGTTGCGTTATCAAAATTTCCAAATTGCCAAGCTATGGATCTCGGAATATGGGTCGTCTGAGGATCCTAAGCAGTTCGAATGGCTCTACGCTTACTCTCCGTACCACCACGTGAAGCCAGACCAGGAGTATCCGGCGATTCTCTTTATGACAGCCGACACCGATACTCGTGTCGATCCCATGCATGCCAAGAAGATGGCAGCATTGATGCAAGCGGAAGCTGCCAACGGTCGCAGCCACGAGCGTCCAATCCTGTTGCGTATTGATACCAAAGCCGGACACGGCGCCGGTAAACCGATTGCAAAGCAAGTTGAAGACCTGACCGACATCTATTCATTTCTGTTTTGGCAGTTGGGGATGAAGTAGATCAACTAGGTCAACGTTGAAGAATGAGGTTGCGGTCCCGTCGCCGCAACTGAATCTTGCTTGCGTCGCAATTGAAGATCTTCCCATGCCCGAGCTTCCCGAAGTCGAAACCATCGCCCGCGGCCTCGACAAAAGAGTAACCGGAGACGTTATCGAGTCCGTGTGGCTGGGATCCAAACCTGAGCCGCTCAAGTCATCGGCTGCAGAAATCGACGCTGCTCTGCAATTCAAGACCATTTCCGGCGTGCGGCGCGTCGGCAAGCACATCGTCTTCGATCTAACACCAGCCGCCAATGGTAAGCGCCATGCGGCTGAGACCCAATCCCAGTGGATCGTACACCTCGGAATGACCGGTAGCCTGCGGGTTTGCCCGGTAGACTCGGAAATTGAAAAGCACACCCACGCAATTTTGCGGCTTGCCTCGGGGCGGGAGCTAAGGTTCGTAGACCCTCGCCGTTTCGGGCGCCTGAGTGTAATTGAGAAATTCGAAGCTCCCGGCGCCGAACCGCTGCAAATCTCTTTCACGAATTTTGCCGCGCTTTTTCGCGGCCGCAAGACTCCCATCAAGAGCGCGCTGCTGAATCAGAAGCTGCTAAGCGGAGTGGGTAACATTTATGCCGACGAAGCTCTATTCCGGGCGGGCATCCGGCCACGCAGGCGGGCTGCTTCTCTCACACGTGACGAGTTGAAAAAGCTGCATTCAGCGCTCAAGAAAGTTCTGCGAGAGGCCATCCGGCTCGGCGGCTCTAGTATTTCCGACTACGTTGATGCCAATGGCGAAGAAGGTTTTTTTCAACTCAAGCACAGAGTCTATGGCCGGGAAGACGAGCCGTGCCTTGTCTGTAAAACTCCAATTAAACGAATCGTAATTGCGGGACGCAGCAGCCATTACTGCCCTCGCTGCCAGAAGTAGTCTTAAGATGCTTTCCCGGTTCCCTGGTCCATAACGTAGATTTTTGCGGGGCCCGCGGCCTGGATATTATTCTTCTCGAAGCACCCTTTGATTTGTCGGCGTAGCTCGCGGCTCACGGCATACTGCTTGTTGGGACGCGTCTTAACCAACATTAGATACTCGGCTTCGCCATTTCCCACGCGGTCAATTCCCGGGACTTGAATATCGCTGACAATGTCGTTCTCGAAAGCAGGATCGTGCCGGACTGCTTCACCAATTTCGTGCAGCAGCTTGATAATTCTGTCACTCGGCTCGTTGTAGGCGACGGTCACTCGCAGCGCTAGTTGCGACCAATCGCGCGTGGTATTCGAAACGATCTGCACCGCGCTGTTGGGAACCAGATGGAGTGTGCCGTCGTCATCGCGAAGCACAGTCATCCTCAGGCTCATTCTTTCCACGGTCCCTTTTACACCGGCAATGCGCACCGTATCCCCAATGTCATATTGGTTTTCCAGCAAAATGAAAAAGCCATTGATGAAATCGTGTACCAGGGTTTGCGCACCGAACCCGATCGCCAGCCCAGCAATGCCCGCGCTGGCGAGCATTGGACCCAAATTCAGGCCCAGCAACGAAAGGATTTCCAGTGCCGCAACAAAGGAGATGATAAATACGCTGACGCTGGTCACTACGCTGGTGACAGTCCTGAACTGCTGGACACTCACTCCGGAAGGCAGCTTGCGAACGTGCATCTCGGCGCTCTTGCGCGCAATCGCGTGAAGTAACCGGGTCAGCACATAACTGGCAATCAAAACTAAGACTATTTTTGGCACGTCATGGCGCAGGAAGTTCATAGTGTCTTCGCGCCAGTCGCGTAGCAGAGCGGGAAAGTTGGTGCCGCTGGGAAGAATTGGTTTTTGTAGAATGTCTAACAGATTCATTTCACCGGTCGATTATAGCAATGCCAAACTGTCGGTTTGCCGCCCGGCCCTTATAATTTAAGCACTGTAAGATCCACTGAGGTCCACCGTGCGTAAAATTATCGGCTCTGTTTGCTTGCTCCTGGCGTTCTGTGCACCGCAGCAGCTTTCCTCACGACAACAACAGCAACAGCCTGTGCCTCCACGGCTGGGCATGCCGCAGCCGGATGACCCCGACTCCGGCGTTCCTCCGCGAATACAGAAGGACATGGAGAAAAAAGCGAACGAGCAACGCCAGGCGGAGCTTAAGCGCGATACCGACAAACTCCTCCGGCTCTCAACTGAACTAAAGGAATATGTAGATAAAAGCAACTCGAACATCCTCTCTGTCGACGTAATCAAGAAAGCGGAGGAAATCGAGAAGCTGGCGCACAACGTGAAAACAAGAATGCGCGGCAGCAATTAGACGCATCCTCGATAAGACATTTACTTTGACTTAGTGTGTTTTTAGACTATTGGAATTGAAAGTCTCGCAAGGAGCATCTTGTGCCATTGCCTCAAACCGAAGCGCCGGGTCACCTGCAGGCAGCTCTGACATCCCGCGGCGTGCGACTGACCCATCAGCGTCGGACCATTCTGAGCATTGTAGAAACCGCCAAGCAGCACCTGGATGCGTCACAGATTCTCCGCCATGCACGAAAAGTCGACCCGGGCATCGACCGAGTCACGGTTTACCGTACTTTAAAGCTGCTGAAGCGCTATGGACTTGTAGACGAACTTGACCTGATGCATATGCAAGGCGAGAAGCACTTCTATGAGCGGCGGCCGCAGCGCGATCACATTCATATGGCTTGTCTACGTTGCGGAAAGATCGCCGAATTTGAAAGCGACTTATTCGACCGCCTCAAAGGACAGATCCAGCGCGAGTGCGACTTCCACATCCTCGTGAGCCGCCTTGAAATCGGCGGATACTGCGCTGAGTGCCGCCCAACGCAGTAACGTGCGTCTGTTCGCAATCAGCCTGCTTCAGAATTATTAATCTGCAGCTGCCCGCGCTTCTTTTCCTCGTACTTCCGCTCCGATCCGCATTCCGTAGAAGGAACGGTAGACAAAGAAGAACGAGATTAAAAAGAAAACCAGCGCCAGTACTCTGGTTAATGTCGCATTCTTCGAAGCCAGCGACACGGCCAACTCAACTGCCAGAAGTCCAAATAACGTGGTGAACTTGATGACAGGATTCATCGCAACCGATGAAGTGTCTTTGAAGGGATCACCGACTGTATCCCCAATTACGGTCGCGTCGTGCAGAGGCGTTCCCTTCTGTTTGAGATCGACTTCAACAATTTTCTTGGCATTGTCCCAGGCACCGCCGGCGTTGGCCATGAAAATTGCCTGATACAGGCCGAATATGGCGATCGAGATCAGGTATCCGATGAAATAAAACGGTTCAACGAAGGCGAAAGCCAACGTCGCAAAGAACACCGCAAGGAAGATATTGAGCATGCCTTTTTGCGCATACTGGGTGCAGATTTGCACGACCTTCTTGCTGTCGGAGACCGAGGCCTTTTCGACGCCATCCAGTCTGATGTTCGCCTTGATGAACTCGACCGCTCGATATGCGCCGGTCGTGACCGCCTGCGTAGATGCTCCGGTGAACCAGTAAATCATGGCACCGCCGGTGATCAGGCCCAAAACGAAGGGCGCATGCAACAGAGATAGTTTTTCAACATCGGAAGTGAGCCCATTAGTCAGAGCCATAATGATCGAGAAAATCATCGTGGTCGCGCCCACCACCGCGGTTCCGATCAACACCGGCTTAGCCGTCGCCTTGAATGTATTCCCGGCACCGTCGTTCGCCTCGAGCAGGTGCTTCGCGCGTTCGAAATTAACGTCGAGATTGAAGTCCCGCTTGAGTTCCGCTGTAGGCACGTTCTCAATCAAAGAAAGCTCATAGACGGACTGTGCGTTGTCGGTTACCGGGCCGTAAGAATCGACTGCGATCGTAACCGGGCCCATGCCGAGGAATCCAAATGCAACCAGTCCGAAGGCGAACACTGCGGGAGCGATCATGGTTGCGGCTTCGGCAAGTCCAAAGGTGCTGACGTAATAACCAATTCCCATCAGGATGACCATGGACAAGCCGAGATAATAGCCGGAAAAGTTTCCGGCAACGAAACCTGAGAGGATCCCCAATGACGCACCGCCTTCCTGCGCCGAGATCACGACTTCCCTGGTATGCCGGGATTCAACCGAAGTGAAAACCTTCACCAGTTCCGGGATAATCGCGCCCGCCAGGGTTCCGCAGGAGATGATCGAAGCCAGCTTCCACCATTGCGTGGTATCGTCCCCAACTTGCGGAATTATTAAATACGAAATCAAGTAGGTAAGTCCGATCGAAACCAGCGAAGTGATCCAAACCAGCGAAGTCAGCGGTGACTCAAAATTCATTTCGTTCTTACCGTCGTAGCGCGCCTTAGCAATCGCACTGTTAAGGAAATAAGCGACCGCGCTGGCAACCAGCATCATGATGCGCATCACAAAAATCCAGACCAGCAGTTGGACCTGGACCGTCGGAGTTTTGACGCCGAGCAAAATGAAGGTGATCAGAGCGACGCCGGTCACGCCATAGGTTTCGAACCCATCTGCTGACGGCCCGACAGAATCTCCAGCGTTGTCTCCAGTGCAATCGGCGATTACGCCGGGGTTGCGGGCATCGTCTTCTTTAATTTTGAATACGATCTTCATCAAGTCGGAACCGATATCCGCAATCTTGGTGAAAATTCCGCCCGCGATACGCAGCGCTGCGGCCCCCAGCGATTCGCCAATCGCGAAGCCGATGAAACATGGCCCCGCGTAATCGCGCGGAATAAACAGCAGGATGAAGAGCATGATGAGCAGCTCGACGCTGATCAGCATCATGCCAATGCTCATGCCCGCCGAAAGTGGAATGCGGTAAAGCGGATATGGCTTGCCGCCGAGGCTGGCAAATGCGGTCCTGGAATTCGCGAAGGTGTTCACCCGGATTCCGAACCAGGCTACGCCATAACTGCCAGCGATTCCGATCACGCTGAAAAGCAGGATCATCGGGAGCGTGGTTGAGACCGGCTTATTGGGAACGGGCGCGAGCACGCCAAAGTAGAGCACGATGATGACAGCTATGAATGCCCAAAGCAGCAGCAGAAACTTGCCTTGCGTGACCAGGTAAGTCTTGCAGGTTTCATAAATAAGCTCGGAGATTTCACGCATGGAGCGATGGACGGGCAGGTTCTTCAACCGCGAGTAGATCACCAGGCCAAATCCCAAACCAAAAATACAGAACAGAATACCAATCGTCAGCAGCTTGTGCCCGTCAATTGCCATTCCGATCCCATCCAGAAAAGTGACGCTGGAAAGGTCGGGCAATTTCAGATTGGCTTCGCCACTGACCGGTTCGGGTTGCGCTAGGGCCGCCGAGGCGCCAAGGGTGAGAAACAGAAATAAAGTTGCTGCCGATTGTGCAAAGCGGTGTGACGTAGACGCAATCCTATGCAAGCCGAGGCGCATGGAATTCCTCCGATTTGACGTACACGATGACTACGCGTTCAGGCCTATTCTCCGCGCTCAGGCACGGGAATCGCCGCATTTCCGAACACGCTTCCACCATAATTGAAGGAGTGCTGATTTGGCCGCGTCGGACATTTTCTGCGTTCCGTCTGCAAGGTGGGAGGCTAGAATCTCCCTTGACGGACTCGCACAAAACTAGTCTTTATAGCATTCTGGCGGGGACAGCGTCAATCAGGAGCTTCTGCTACCACTTATGAACCAGGCTTACATTTTTGGCTTGAACACGGAGTCGAGAGAAGCTAGAGTGCAAGCGTTATGGACGACACCCCGAAAGCGTTTCTTGAAGAACTGCGTTCGTCAGTTCTCAAGAAGAGGGTTGGCCAGATCGCCTTGGCAGTCGTACTCGCGCAGGCCGGCTGGCGTCTTCTGAACTCTTTTACTTGGTTTTTTATAATGCCGGTAATTAGCAGGTTTTTCTCAGGGCAAACAGAATCGGTGCTGTTCCCAGGTACGAGAGGGAAGCCGATCCCTTGGGAAAATCTTTTCGGATCATTCTTGGAGTTTCTGCTGACTGTGATTGTAGTTTTTTATATGAACCGTTGGATCAGCAAGAAACCTCAACCTACCGAGGTCAGTACCGAGACAGAATATACGCTGGTTGGTGAACCTCAGGACCTCCCCGATATCCGCGGCACCATACAACGTTAAATTTTGGGATTGGCGAAATCAGCTTGGCTGCGCTCACGTGAGCGGGTTATCATTCTAAGTACACCTCTGCCCCGGCAATCCCTGATTCTTTGTTTCGGCGTAATGCTGCGGGCGTGTGTGTGTAAACCTAGAGAGTAGAACGTCAAGGGAGATTCAGGAGTCGCATTGAAGAAAGGCAAAACGGCGGTAGTAGTCGGCGCCCAGTGGGGAGACGAGGGCAAGGGCAAGATTGTTGATGTGCTCTCTGAGCGGTTCTCCGTGGTGGCGCGCTATGCTGGCGGCCACAACGCCGGCCACACCGTCATCATCAATGGCAAGCGATTTGTCCTGCAGTTAGTTCCGTGCGGGGTGTTGCGCGAGGGTTGCCGCAGTGTAATCGGTAATGGCGTCGTCCTTGATCCAATCGCCTTCCTCAAAGAGGTGTCCGCTCTGAGAGATGCGGGCGTAAAGGTTGATGACAACCTGTTCGTCAGTAATCGCGCGCACGTGATTCTTCCGTATCACCGGATGATTGAATTGGCCTCGGAGAACGCGCCAGGGCGGGTGAAAATTGGTACGACTTCTCGCGGAATCGGTCCTGCATACGAAGACAAGGCCGGACGCCGTGGATTACGAGTGATCGATCTGCTTGATCTCGACCTGCTCAAAAAGCATGTGGAGAATGCCTGCCGCGAAAAGAACATGATCGCGCACGCCCTTTTCAACTCCGAGCCGCTCGACGCGGACAAAATGTACACGGAATACGCTGAGGCATCGCGCAAGCTCGCGCCATTCGTCTGCGATACGGCCGTACTGCTGAACCGTGCAATTGCTGAAGGGCACTCGATCATGTTCGAGGGCGCGCAGGGCACAATGCTCGATATTGACCACGGGACTTATCCGTTTGTAACGTCTTCCAGCGCCATCTCGGGGGGCGCCGTGATCGGCACCGGGGTCGCTCCAACCGCAATCGATTCCGTGATTGGCGTGACCAAAGCATATTGCACACGTGTTGGCGAAGGACCATTTCCAACGGAACTTTTTGACTCAGTCGGCGACCACATTCGCAAGCGGGGCAATGAATTCGGGGCAGTGACCGGACGCCCGCGCCGCTGTGGCTGGCTTGACCTTCCTCTGTTGCGCTATTCGGGAATGATCAATGGCACTTCGTGGCTGGTCGTGACCAAGCTCGACGTGTTGGATGAACTAGACGAAATTCCTGTCTGCGTAGGATACAAAGTAAACGGACGTCACACCGATGAAATTCCGGCGGAAGCTAGCGGCTGGGACAAAATCGAATGCTTGTACAACAAGATGCCGGCGTGGAAATCTCCGACGCAAGGCATCACGGAACTAAAAAAGTTGCCGAAAGCGGCGCGCGAGTATTTGGCCTTCATCGAGAAAGAAGCAGGCGCGCGTATTGGAATGGTTTCGACTGGGCCCGGTCGCGAGGAAACCATTTTTGTAGACGAGTTCGTGGATGAACTGGAGTCGGCGGCGAAGACTGGTCCTGTATCGTCGCGAGTTGCTTCGAAATAAGAAGGGGAGAAGATGGTCGTTCTGGCAGTTACGTGGATGGCTAAGGCAGGGCGGGAGACAGAAGTTGCCGAACTGTTCAACAAGCTCACCGCTGAATCGCGCAAGGAACCGGGCTGCGCAATATATCAAGTGCACCGTCACCGGACCGAGCCGCGCCGTTTCTTCATTTACGAGCAGTATAAGGATGACGCCGCGCTCGAAGCTCACCGCGCCGCGCCACATTTCCTTCAGTTCGTCAAGAAAGAGTTGCCGAAGATCGGGGACCGGGTTGATGGCCAACTTTACGAGCCGCTGGGCTGAAAAGAGTTAGCCGCGCAGTAAGTGAAAGAGCTAGAGCTATTGCGCCAGCTCATATCCAGCGAAGAAGAAACTCAATTCAAATCGCGCAGTATCTTCCGCATCGGAGCCGTGAATCGCATTGTGCTCGATGCTCGAGGCCCATTTCTTTCGGATCGTGCCCTCTTCGGCGTTCGCCGGGTTGGTGGCGCCCATCAGCTTTCGTAAATCGGCTACCGCGTTCTCCTTTTCAAGGGCCAGAACGACGATAGGGCCGCTCGACATGAAATCAGTCAGCGAGTTGAAGAACGGCCTGTTGGCGTGCACCGCGTAGAATTGCGCCGCTTGGTGCTTGGAAATTTCGAGCATCTTCATCGCGAGAATGCGGAAATGATTTTTTTCAAACTGCTCGATGATGTCGCCGATAGCGTTTTTGCGCACGGCATCCGGCTTGACTATGGTCAGAGTGCGTTGAAGAGTTTTCATAAATCAGTTATCTGGTCGATAGTTCGTTCTAGGCGCTCACCTTTGCCGCCATCGCAGCCGCAACGGTCTCACCAATTTCAGCTGGGGACTTGCACACGCGAATTCCTGCCGCTTGCATGGCCTTGATTTTTTCCGACGCGGTGCCATGCCCACCCGAGATGATGGCCCCAGCGTGACCCATGCGTCTCCCCGGAGGCGCGGTTTGCCCGGCGATAAAGCCGACCACGGGTTTTTTCATCCGCGTCTTCACAAATTCAGCCGCGGTTTCTTCCGCATTGCCGCCGATTTCGCCGATCATCACCACCGCCTCGGTCTGCGGGTCGCGGTTAAATAGGTCAAGCGCGTCCAGGAAGTTCGTTCCGATGATCGGATCGCCACCTATTCCGATCGCTGTCGATTGACCAATGCCGCGGGTCGTCAACTGATGCACCGCTTCGTAAGTCAGGGTCCCTGAGCGCGACACAATGCCGACGGGACCTTCGCGATGGATGTGTCCAGGCATGATTCCGATTTTGCATTTGCCCGGAGAAATAATTCCCGGGCAGTTCGGTCCAATTAGACGCGCGCGGCGTGTCTGTAGGAACTCCCACGCGCGGACCATATCCAGAACCGGAATGCCTTCGGTGATGCAAATAACGAGTTCAATCTCAGCATCCGCGGCTTCCATAATCGCGTCGGCGGCAAACGGTGGGGGAACAAAAATCACCGAAGCGTCGGCGCCGGTTTTGTCCACCGCTTCCTGAACAGTGTTGAACACCGGAAAACCTTCGTGCGTGGTACCGCCCTTGCCGGGAGTGACCCCGCCAACGATCTTCGTCCCATACTCCGCGCACGCCTTCGCGTGAAACGTTCCTTCGCGGCCGGTGAGACCTTGCACGATTACCCGTGTCGATTTGTCTACCAGAATGCTCATGTATTTGCCGGTTACGACCCCGCTGCTGCGACCACTTTCTCGGCAGCGTCCTTCATCGTTTCAGCCACAATAAAATTCAGTCCCGACTGCTTGAGGATTTCCCTACCCTGCTCCACATTCGTTCCTTCAAGGCGCAACACGATTGGAAGCTGAATCTGCGTCTTGTTCGCGGCCTCGACAACTCCGCGCGCCAGCGTGTCCACGCGCAGAATGCCGCCGAAAATGTTGATCAGCACTGCTTTCACGTTCTTGTCACTCAGCAGGATTTCAAAGGCGTGGGTCACTTGCTCCACATTGGCGCCGCCGCCTACATCGAGGAAATTGGCCGGCAGCCCGCCCGCATATTTAATGATGTCCATGGTGGCCATCGCCAGACCAGCGCCATTGACCATACAGCCGACGTTTCCGTCCAGCTTGATGTAATTCAGGCTGTATTTCGAAGCCTCGACTTCGAGCGGGTCTTCTTCCGTGACGTCACGCAATTCTTTCAGCTCCGGATGCCGGAACAATGCGCTGTCATCGAAGTTCATCTTCGCGTCGAGCGCGAACAGCCGGCCATCAGCGCATGTGATAAACGGATTGATTTCCATCAGCGAGGAATCGGTGTCCTCAAATGCCTTATACAGTCCAGTCATGAACTGCACCGCCTGATTAATCTGCTGCGGCTTCAATCCAAGCTTAAAGGCCAGCTTTCTCGCTTGAAATGGCTCGAGCCCCATCCCTGGTGTGACGTACTCCTTGAGAATGGCATCGGGGTTTTCCTCGGCGACCTGCTCAATCTCCATGCCCCCGGCCTTCGACGCCATGAATACCGGCTTGGCCTCGGCGCGATCGATAACGATCCCGAGGTACAACTCTTTTTCGATCGGCAGAGTCTCTTCGATTAGGAGCCGACGTACCACTCGCCCTTCCGGCCCCGTCTGGTGCGTGATCAGCGTCATGCCCAGCATTTTTGCGGCGAGATCCGCGGCTTCTTCCACCGACTTTGCAATCTTGACTCCGCCACCCTTGCCACGGCCTCCAGCATGAATCTGCGCCTTCACCACTACGCCGCTCGCGCCAGAGTCAAACAAACTCTTCGCGGCAGCCTCAGCCTGATCGCGGTTCTCCACCATTTCTCCGCGAGGCACGGCCACACCATATTTTTTCAGAATTGCTTTAGCTTGATACTCGTGAATTTTCATTCTGCTTCCCGAATCGGGTGGGGCACGCTTGCGGCTGAAAAACTTGCAGGCAGCAAACTCTCGATTCTATAGAAGAGAAACGGATCGGTAAAGCAAACCAGTACACTGGAGAACCTGAATTTAATGTAAGAAAAGCGATAGAAAAGAGATCATATGCAAAAATCACTCCATTTTTGTGGTTGGATGGCAAAGCCGAAGAGGCAATGAATTTCTACGTTTCGATTTTCAAGAACTCAAAGGTTGGACGGGTAACTCGCTACGGAGATGCCGGGCCCGGCCCCAAGGGGAGTGTCATGTCTGCAACCTTCCAGATCGAGGGACAAGAATTCTTCGCGCTGAACGGCGGTCCGCAATTCCAGTTCACGCCAGCCATATCGTTTTTCGTGAACTGCGATACTCAGCAAGAAGTGGACGAGCTCTGGGAAAAGCTCTCAGCAGCCGGAGAGAAAAACCGATGCGGGTGGCTGAGAGACAAATATGGTCTTTCGTGGCAAATCATTCCAACTGCGTTAGGTAAGATGCTGGGAGACAAAGATCTTGTGAAAGCAAACCGGGTCATGAAGGCCATGCTTCAAATGGACAAGATTGACATCAAGGGTTTAAAGCAAGCGCACGACCAACCGTAATGCGGCACAAGCCTGTTAGTTAGGGCGGGGTTGTGCTTCCGCCAAGGCACTGGGTCCGGCCCATCAGGTTTGCCTCAGTCGTGGTCGTGCTCGTTCCAGTCGCGATCCGTGCGCCAGCGGTGTTCGTGTTCATCCCACCACCGATGCTGCTCACGCCAGCAACGCTCCCGCGCATTGTGCAATTCACGACGCTCGTGATTTGCTTGCCGGCTGTGGCGTCCGTGTTTGTCGATTGCCTCGTGGAGTTCATGCTCCGCGTGAGCGACCCGGCGTTGACATCGGTCTTGGTCTTCTGCCTGAAAGCCGGGAGCTGCGCAAAGCAGAAACGCTGCGAGCGCGACGAGGTAGAGAAGCGATTTTCTGACCATGTTCGTTGATGGGCTCCGGTAGTGTCGCTACTTCTTGCAGGACTCGCTGACCATCTTCAGACTAGTGACCCGAAGATCGCCGGCTTCCTTGGCTTCTGCTTCCTTGCTCTCTTTCCCTTCTGTCTTTTCTTCTTTGGCTTCCTCTGCCTTGCTTTCGTGGTGGCGCACGCCGGTGACGGTCACGGTGTGGCCGACGTGCTCATCCAACTTGACGGTCTTACTACGTAGTTCCCAGGTCTTGCCATTCTTGCCCGTAATTGCAAATTCATCCGGTGAGTCGCCCTTTTGCAGGCAGCCGGTAACCGTAACCTTGGAGTGCATAGGCTTGGCAGTCTTTGCAGGTGCCGCGGTCTCCTGTGCTTGCAACGCGAACGAGCAGAGGCTAACGAACAAAGCGGCAATTAACCAAAATGAAAGCTTTGTAATCTTGTGGGGCATATAGGCTTTCCTCCTAAATTTTTGTTTCTTGATCTGCGGTTCCCAACTGCTACAAACGAGCAGCGCGCAATGTCCAGCTAACATCGGATGGCATCCAGTGGTTTTTCGTTGCGCGGTTGCGTCCTAGAAGCCACGAGGAAGCGCGTCTGTTCAATTTTGGACAATCTGTTTGCTGGCTAATAGCCTAATCTAGCGACCGATTTTCGCCGTCACCTTGCGAAGGGGCCAGCACAACCTGGCTGCTATTTCCCGGCCGGTACTTCGACCAGTGAGATATTTTCTTTTCGCACCAGGTCGTTAACGGCCGGCACGTCCGTTGCTGCAATTTGTTTCCACACGGCAACCTGTTTTTCCAGCCGGCCATGCAGTTGATCAAAGACCGCCAATTCGGCCTGAGTTGGCGTAGCGTCGGCACTCTCCAATGTTGCGCGGAAGGAATCGTACTGCTCATCCAGCATATTGGGGTAGCGAAGGTTCCCTTCCGAGCTCTGCATCTTCACCTGAATGAGTTCCTGCTCAACCGGCGACATCTTTTTCTCTAGCTCATTGCAAGCTGCAATCACGGGTTTGCCCTTCTCGCCTTCTTCTTCCAATCGCTTCTTGACGACTTCCATCTGAGATCGTACGCCGCGCAGCTGGTTTACCGCACTGTGCAATTCCTCGATATCGCCGCGAACTTTCATCTGCAAGTCGAATCGCTTTTGCAGATCAGCTGGCGAGGTCTTAAGGCGAGGATCGAGTCTCACCTCCAGCGGAACCGTCTGGCTCTTGCCGGCAACGGTCAGTTTGAGCGTGTAAGTTCCAGGCAGAACGTATGGGCCTTGCGGACCATTGCCCGCGTAGAATGCCCCGGGCAGCTCAGTTGGGCTTTCGTATCTCAGATTCCACGGGAAGCGATTCATGCCAGCCGCTGTTGGCAACAACTCCGGCGGACGCTCCTGGTCAGGCCACTCCGGCGGCTGTTCGAATTTATTCTTTGGCTTGCTGGAATAGTGACGCACCGGTTTTCCCGCGCTGTCGAGAACGTCTAGCGTGATCTCGTCCTTAGACTCAGCTTTCAAATAGTAGCTAACGATCGCGCCATTAGGCGGGTTCTCTCCTACAGGACGGCGCTTGTCCACCTGCTCGGGAAATTGCAGGCGATAGGTTGCCGCCGGCTTGTACAGGACTGCATCCTGGGTGGCGAGTTGCGGAGTCAGTTGGCGCAACGGATTCACATCGTCAAGGATCCAAAATGAGCGGCCGTTGGTCGCGACCGCGAGATCGTCGTCCTTGATTATGAGATCTGTGATCGGGGTCGTCGGCAGATTGAGCTGTAACGGCTGCCAGTGTGCTCCGTCGTCAAACGACACGTATACACCCAGTTCAGTGCCGGCGTAGAGCAGGTTCTTGTTCTTCGGATCCTGCCTCACCGCGTGAACGTAGGCCCCATCGGGAATTCCGCTAGCAATCTTCGTCCAAGTCTTGCCGAAATCGCTGGTCTTATAAATGTAAGCGCGCAGATCGTCATTCTTATGACGGTCGACTGCCGCATACGCCGTGCCCGCATCGTGCGGGGAAGCGTCAATCAGAGTGATCAAACTCCATTCCGGAAGCAGTTTGTTAGAGGGGGTCACGTTCGCCCAGTTCTTACCGCCATCTCTCGTGATGTGAATCAGGCCATCGTCCGTTCCTGCCCAGAGCAAGTCCTTCTGCACCGGTGACTCCGCAACCGCGAAGACGGTGTCGTAGTATTCGACGCTGGTGATGTCGAGCGTGATCGGCCCGCCCGAGGGCTTTTGCTTGCTCTTGTCGTTGCGCGTCAGATCAGGACTAATCGCCGTCCAACTCATGCCATGGTCGGTGCTCTTGAAAACCACTTCGGCGGCCGTGTACAGCACGTCTGGATCGTGTGGTGAAAGTAAAACTGGCTCGGTCCACTGAAACCGGTGCTCCAACTCGCCGGCGCCGCGTCCCGAAGTGTCGAGCGGCCACGGAGAGATACTCTGCGCCTGCTCAGTTCGCTTGTCGAAGCGAGTGATTACGCCGCCGCCGTCGCCTGCATAGACGATGTTGCCGTCACGCGGATCGGGCGCGATATAGCCAGCCTCGCCGCCGCCCACGTCATACCAATCCTTATCTGAGATCACCCATTCGTCGGTATCACGGGTCGCAATCGCTATGGTTGTGTTGTCCTGCTGAGCACCGTACAGGTAATACGGAAACCGGTTATCCGCAATGACGTGATAGAACTGGGCGGTCGGCTGATTGTTCTGTTGCGTCCAGGCGCGCCCTCCGTCAACCGAAATCGTGACTCCGCCGTCGTTGCCGTTAATCAGCCGGTTCGGGTTCAGAGGATCGATCCAGAGTCCGTGGTGATCGCCGTGCGGCACTGGAAGCAGAGAAAAGGTTTTGCCTCCGTCGGTGGAACGGAACAGCCCGGTGTTAAGAACGTAAACCGTATCGATGGCCTTCGGATCGGCAAAGATGTGAGTGAAATACCAGGCACGCTGGCGATAGCGCTCATCGTCATTCACCCGAATCCAGTGCTCACCAGCATCATCAGAACGGTAGAGGCCGCCCTTCTCCGCCTCGATCAGAGCGTAGACGCGACTCGAATCGCCACCCGAGACGCTTACTCCGATTCTTCCCAGGACGCCGTCCGGCAGACCATTTCCCTCCAGGCGTTTCCAGGTCGTACCGCCGTCGCTGGACTTATAGAGTCCGCTGCCCGGTCCGCCGCTGTCCAGGCTGTACGGAGTGCGCATCACCTGCCATAGCGAGGCGAATAGGACATTGGAGTTGTTAGGATCGAACACCACATCGATTGCGCCGGTGTGGTCATCTTTGTAGAGAACCTTCTGCCAACTTTTGCCTCCATCGCGTGTGCGAAAAACGCCGCGCTCGGAATTGGGGCCGTAGGCGTGCCCCAACGCGGCCACGAATGCTACGTTAGGATCTCGCGGGTCAATGATGACCGCGCCAATGTGCTGAGTATCGCGCAGTCCAATGTTCTTCCAGGATTGGCCGCCATCAATCGACCTGAAAACCCCATCGCCGTAGGACATATTGCCGCGGATGCAGGCTTCGCCAGTGGCGGCGTAGATAACATTGTGGTCGGAGTCGGCAACAGCAATGGCCCCGATCGATGAAGTCGATTCATGTTCGAACAGCGGTTTCCAGTTCACGCCACCGTCCGTCGATTTCCATACCCCGCCCGCTACCGCGCCGAAGAAATAGGTATTGGGCTCGCCGGGAATGCCCGTAACGGCCAGCGCGCGCCCGCCACGAAACGGGCCAATGTTGCGCCAGTGCATTCCGCCGAAAAGTTTCTGGTCGTAAGTTTGAGAATTAAGCGCAATCGCGGTCAGGGAAAAGAGCAAAACTAGAAACACTCTTCTCATGCGGAAGGTCTCCCAAGGGGAAGTGAAAAACGAACGCCTATCCTACACCGCACAGCGGAAAAGCTCCATGACAACATGAATCGGAACTGGGAGAAAATCGCCTGATTGCGTCCAGAATGCATTTGATGGAGGAGCCCGCACGGACCAGCCGAATTCCATTCACGGTTGGATTTCCCCCGGCGTGCCATCGTCCACCAGAAGCCATATCTGTTCGATCTCCTGGTTGGTAACAGCGATGCAGCCGTCAGTCCAATCGCGGGCGCGATGCGCGGCACCGATGAAGCCATAGCCATTTGGCAGGCCATGTATGAAAATATCACCGCCGGTCACGACGCCCAATTTTCTTGCTCGCTCTTTGTCGGCAGTGTTGGGATAAGAAATGTGTAGCGAGCGGTGGAATTGGCTGTGCGCGTTTCTGCTATCGATCATGTACGCGCCTTCGGGCGTCCGATGATCACCTTGCCGCGTCTTCGCCCCGACCGGCTCTCCTCCGAGCGCGATCTTGTACGTCTTGATCACTTGACCAGTACGCATCAGGGCCATCGTGCGGGCTTGCTTGTGCACGATGATGCGATCGGGCTTTGACTGGGCATGTAGAGGAATACTGATAAAAAGGCTAACCACCGCAGAGTAGACGATCTTCGACAAGTGCCAGCTAAGGCTTCGCCTTCTTGATGACCACATACCTATATCCTCTCGGTTTGAATACTTAGTTCAGGTACGTACCTTTCGAATCGGCCGCCATAAAATCTCGGTACTCCTCGGCGGGAACGTCAAAGTACAGATACACATCGCCGCTCTGGCGAAATTCAATCTCTAGCTCAAGGCTATCTGCGTCATAACCCATTGACGCGATAGTCGAGGAATCATCAGGTATTCTTTTCATCGCTCAAAAGCAACTGTGTTCGGCGTGAAAGAGGCAATTCTAGCTCGTTGAGACTAGTGCCGCAGGCACGGAATAGGAAAGCCCGGCATGTAAATGCCGGGTACGCGAATTCAATGATCTCCGAGTCCCGTTTAGGGAAGGCACCTTACCCTTGTGACAGCTGGCACAGACACGCGTTCACCGGATGTGGATATTTTTGAGACGTGGCGCATAAGTATCCCAACATCATCATTCATTTCGTCTTCAGCACCAAGGGACGCGAGGACCTCATCCCGGCCGAATTGCTTCCGCGGCTTTGGAAATATTTCGCAGGGATTGGCCAGAATCATGGAATTCCCGTGCTCGCGGCGGGCGGAACTTCGAACCATTCGCATTTATTGATTGTGCTTCCGTCCGATTTGGCACCGGCCAAAGCGGTTCAGGTTTTAAAGGCGAACTCGTCGAGATGGATTCGTCAACACGGAATTGCATTTACATGGCAAGAGGGATACGGAGCGTTCAGCGTAAGTAGTTCGAACAAGGCCGTGGTCGTGGATTACATTGAGCACCAAGCCGACCATCATCGCAGTCGTTCGTATGAAACGGAATTCGAGGCAATGGTCCGGAAATCCGGAATGCAGTTTGATATCGAGGATGCATTGGGTTAGTCGCGTCCCTTCGGGACTCGGGCTCATTCTTCATCGCCCCGGCACTGACGTGCCGGGCTTTCCGATATCGTGCCTGCGGCACTGGAACTGGTCGCCAGCTTTACACTACCCAAGGCCTCAAAACGCATCAATCCCGGTCACGCTCTGCCCAATGATCAGCGTGTGGATGTCGTGGGTGCCCTCGTAAGTCTTGACCGACTCCAGGTTGGCCATGTGGCGGAAGATGGGGTACTCGTCGGCGACACCGTTCGCGCCCAGGATGTCGCGCGACATGCGGGCGCACTCGAGCGCCATCCAGACGTTGTTTCGCTTGGCCATCGAAATGTGCTGGTGCTTCACCTTCTCCTGATCTTTGAGCCGGCCGACTTGCAACACCAGCAACTGCGCCTTGGTGACCTCGCTGATCATCCATGCCAGCTTCTCCTGAACCAGTTGGCGTGACGCGATCGGCTCATTGTGAAACTGCTTGCGGAAGAGCGAATACTGCAGCGCGCAATCGTAGCAGGCCATGGCCGCGCCTATAGCTCCCCAGGCAATTCCGTAACGCGCTTGGTTCAAGCACATCAGCGGAGATTTAAGACCGCCGCTTTTCGGCAGCAGGTTCGACGCGGGGATGCGCACATCTTGCAGCGAGAGGCTCGACGTAACGGACGCACGCAGCGACCACTTACCGTGAATATCTTCCGCGCGGAACCCAGGCCGGTCGGTCTCGACCAGAAATCCGCGAATGCTACTGCCGTCGTTGGCATCTTTCGCGTCCTCGGTTTTCGCCCAGATAACGGCGACATCGGCGATGGAACCCGACGTGATCCACATCTTCTCGCCGTTGAGCACGTACTCATTGCCGGACTTGCGCGCGCGGGTGCGCATGCCGCCGGGATTGGAGCCGAAATCGGGCTCGGTGAGGCCGAAGCAACCTAGCTTTTCGCCCTTTTGCATCGCGGGCAGCCAGGTTTGCTTCTGCTCGTCGCTGCCGAACGCGTAAATGGGATACATCACCAGCGCCGACTGTACGCTGACAAACGACCGCACGCCGGAGTCGCCGCGCTCCAGTTCCTGCGTGACCAGACCATATTCAACGTTCGACATTCCGGCGCAGCCATAGCCCTTTAGGCTTGCGCCGAAGAATCCCAGATCGGCCATTGGCTTGACTAGTTCGCGCGGGAAGCGTCCGGCACGATTGCACTCTTCGATGATGGGAATGAGATTGTCTTCGATGAAGCGGCGCGCCGTGTCGCGAACCAGGCGCTCGTCATCGGTAAGCAGAGTGTCGAACTCGATGAAATCCACTCCGCGGAATTTTAGGGCCATAAAAAGCTCGATTCTGTTTTCCGGGGCTGGATCGGTCTCCTTCGTGATACTTCGTGTCCTTCGTGGTTAATGCTTTCCAAAACAGAAACCACTAAGCACACAAAGGTGCACGAAGGAAAATGGGCAATTCAGTCGGACGAAACGTTTGACGTTAGCAGAGGCGCTGCAGCCGGTCAAACCGCTGACTTATGCCTTTCCCAATTCCGCACCTCAGCAGGCACTCACATCAGAGCACCCGCTTTAACAACTCTTTTACACGGATTGACACAGGAAGCCGAGCAGAACGCATCTATACTTATACGGCCCTGAATGCAAAAGCGATTGCAACCTCAACTTACGATTGTGGCTTTGTTGTTGCTTTCATTGCCGGCCTTCGCCGCAACTGCCAGCCTTTCGCTGACCCCACTCGATCACGGTTTTCAACTCCTCTACAACCTGGATTTTGACCACGCGCACACGATTTTTGCGGGGTGGGAGCAGGGACATCCCGACGACCCGCTCGGCGCAACGTTCGATGCGGCGGGTTTGTTGTTTTCTGAGTTCCACCGCCTGGGAGTGCTGGAAGCGCAGTTCTTCGAAGATGACAAGAAGTTTGAAAACCGGGCCAAGCTGAGCCCAGATCCGGTGACCCGAGCGCGGTTTGACGCCGAAATTCAAAAGGCCCAAGCCGCAGCGCGGGCCCGCCTGGCGACAAACGCAAAAGATAAAGACGCGCTGTTTGCAATGACGCTGACCAGTGGCTTGCAAGCCGACTACGCGGCGCTGGTTGAAAAACGGAATCTCGCCTCATTGCACTACACAAAAGAAGCGACAGTTTGGGCCACACAGACGTTAGCGGTCGACCACGATTGTTACGACGCGCACATTGCCGGTGGCATAAGCAAATACATTATCGGCAGCATGGCGGCGCCAGTGCGCTGGCTAGTGCGCCTGGGCGGGGTTTCTGGCGACAAGAAGGCAGGAATCCAAGAGCTGCAACTGGTCGCCGACCGCGGACATTATCTTGCGCCCTTTGCGAATATTCTATTGGCGATTGCCTATGCGCGCGATCACGATAAGCCTCGCGCCCGCGAGCTGCTGGCATCTTTGCGCGACCAATTCCCTTCAAATCCCCTGTTCGCTGAGGAGATTGCAAGGCTCGACTCGAGTCACTAGCGAAGCCCGTGTCCCTGCGTGAAGAAGTCCGATTTCACTTCGCACTTTCATAATTCTTTAACACTTCCCAGCTAGATTCCTTATGAGATTAGAGGGGAGCGGCTGCTTTATACTGGTTATGGCGGCGCTGACTGAGCATACCTTTGGCGGCCTGCCACTTTCGCGTTACTCTCCTCAGATTACGTCATGGCACGAACCTCAGTGGACAATCCGGCCTATTACATCAATCGCGAGCTTTCGTGGCTGCAATTCAATCATCGCGTGCTTGAAGAGGCGCAGGATGAAAATAATCCTCTGCTGGAGCGGCTGAAGTTTCTCTCCATCAGTGCCAGCAATCTTGATGAATTTTTTGAAGTGCGCCTAGCGGGCCTGGTGCAGCAGATAGAAGATGGCTACACCGAAGCTGGGCCTGATGGTCTCACGCTCACCGAGGAGCGTGACCTGATTTCGGAGGAAGTGCACAAGTTTATTGCCGAGCAATACCAGTGCTGGAACGAACAATTACGTCCGCAGCTTTCGGAAAAAGGAATTCGTGTCCTCAGCTTGAATGAGCTCGATGAAGATGCTCGTGCGTTTGTTGAAGATTATTGCGAACGGGAGTTGGATCTGCTGCTAACGCCGGTGACAGTAGACCCTGCGCACCCGTTTCCGCGAGTCATCAACAAGGCATTATGCGTCGCATTTTTGCTGCGGCGCCGGCGGCGTTCTTCCCTGACCTACACTGGTGTGGTCACGGTTCCGCGTGCGCTGCCAAGGTTGGTAAGGCTTCCTTCCAAAGACACCATCGACTTTATTTTTCTCGCCGACCTGGTTTCATTTCACGCGTCGCGTATGTACAACGGGTATGACATTGTCTCTTCGGCCGCCTTCCGAGTCACGCGCAATAGCAACTTGTATCTAGCTGAAGAAGAGTCGCGCAATGTGCTCGAATCGGTACGTACCGAGCTGCACAATCGCCGCAAAGGCGATGCGGTCCGCTTGGAGATCGATGCCGATGCTGATCCGGAAATAATCGAGCGCTTGCGGACCAACTTTGGGCTGGAGCCCTGGCAGGTTTTTCGAGTCGATGGACCGGTCAATCTGCCGCGCCTATTCAACATCTACGAGCAGACCGATCGTCCCGATTTGAAGTACAAACCGTTTGCTCCGCGCGAACTTCGGTTGACGGCGAAGTCGCAGGACCTGTACGAAGAGCTTCGCCGCCATGACGTGCTGCTGCACCACCCCTTTGATTCATTCGACGCCGTGGTTTCGTTTATTGAAGGCGCCACTGAAGATCCAAACGTGCTGTCGATCAAACAAACTCTCTACCGTACCGGCGAAAATTCGAGGATCGTTCAAGCGCTCATTGCTGCCGCGGCAAAGAAAGAAGTCACGGCGGTTGTGGAGCTCAAAGCGCGCTTCGACGAAGCCTCGAATATCCGCTGGGCGCGAGATTTAGAGGATGCCGGGGTGCAGGTCTTCCATGGCCTGGTCGGCCTGAAAACGCATTGCAAGTTGGCGCTCATCGTCCGTAGAGATCCGGACGGAGTTTCTCGACGTTATGCGCACTTGGGAACCGGCAACTATAACTCCACCACCGCGCGCATTTATACCGACTGCAGCCTTCTTACCGCTGACCCGGAGACGACTGCGGCGGTGCATGACGTCTTTGCTTTCCTAACGGCCTACTCCGAGCAACCCAGCTATGCGCCGCTGATGGTCTCTCCGGTCAATTTGGCGGAACACACATTGGACTTAATTGCCCGGGAAACCGAACATGCTCGGCTCGGCCGTCCGGCGCGCATCATCGCTAAAATGAATGCGCTGCTCGATAAGAACATCATCGCGGCGCTGTATCGGGCGTCCCAGGCGGGAGTAGAAATCGACCTGATTATCCGCGGTATGTGTGCGCTTCGCCCTGGAATACGCGGGGTCAGCGATCGCATACGAGTGCGCAGCATCGTCGGGCGATTTCTCGAGCACAGCCGCATCTTCTACTTTGCTAATGGCGGGCAGGATGCCATTTACATTTCCAGCGCCGACTGGATGCCGCGCAATCTCTACGAACGCGTAGAAGTGATGTTCCCGGTGAAGGACCCAATGCTGCGCGACCGCATTCGACACGAAATACTTGACGCTTATCTGACGGACACGGTGAAGGCGCGAGTGCTCCGGAGCGATGGATCCTACGTCCGGGCATGGCAGGCCGCCGGCAAGCGGAAGCCTCCCGTACCCGGCTTCAGTGCGCAGGATTTTTTGCTTGCCGTAGCAGAGGGAAAGCAGCCGCTTTCGTCTCTGCCTCAAGTGCCTGAGGAGAAACCGTCGAAACCACGGGCACGAAAGACAATCAGGACCTCATGATCATTTACATCGTCAGACACGCCAGCGCCGGCCAGCACCTCACCAATCCTAAAAAAGATGAGAAGCGTCCTCTCGATGCCGATGGTATAGAGCAGTGCGGGTTCGTCGGCCGAGCGCTTGCCGCACTGAATGCGCAACCGGATGTCATCATTTCAAGTCCGCTGAAGCGCGCGACACAGACGGCATCGCTGGTTGGCAATGAACTGGGCTACGAAGGAAAGCTGCTACTTGAGCCGGCATTGCGGCCCGAAGCTACGTTCGCCGATTTTCGGCGCATGCTAGACAAATATGCAAAGTACGAAGCAATTATGGTAGTCGGGCACAACCCCAGCATTTCAGAATTCTTGGCGCGACTGATCTCCAAGTCGGGATGCGAAGCATTCGTCGATTTCAAGAAAGGGGCGGTAGCAAGAGTGGAAACCATACGCCATTCGGCGACTCTGAACTGGTTCTTTACTCCAAAAATTGCGCGGGAAATTCAGCTTGCGGCAGCAGCCGTGGCAAAAAAATCGACTCCAAAAACTTCGCGGAAGTAGGGTTTTTCTTTCTCCACCGCCCACAATTCCAAATCAACATTCAATGGGCGCTTCGGAACCAGTGTCAGGTTCACCGAGCCTTCACGAATTTTCACTTTGGTCGTTTTCAGCGCGCCGCTGCGGCCCAGATTAAGTCCCCACGCGAGCCTCAGCAGAAGCGAGGCTTTCTCGATCTGCTTCTGGTCCGACGGCGGCAGGACTTTGATGGGTCCATCTTCAGGCGAAGGCCGCGATTTTCCTAGATAGCGCGCGATGGCAGCAATAATTTTTCGCTGCTGCGGCGTATAACCCAGAATCTCCGAACGAGAAATGATGTAGTAGGTGTGCCGGTGGCGACCGGTGCGGTTGAGGTAATCGCCCACCTCGCACAACATTGCGGCCGCGCTGATCCATTCTCGGTACTCGCCAGGAAGGCGATGAATGGCGCGCAATTCTGAGAATAGGTGAACCGCTGATTCACGCACCCGGTCGGCATGATCAAGATCGACGCAATAATGCTTGACCGCTGCCAAGATGGAGTCGCGGCGGTCGGATTCAATTTGCCTTCCGGAGCGGGTCGCATGATCGTAATCGGCTGCCATTTGTGCCAGCAGCCCATCCCGAAGACCGAGCGGAGAAAAGCGGAATCCACCGAGTTTGTAGCGCTCGAGTAGTTCGGCGTAAACCGCGGCTCCCGCGATAATAATTTCCGCACGGCGCACCCCAATACCCGAGACTTTTCTTCTCTCTTCTAACGACAATCGCGCGACCATCTTGGCAATGCGGCGCATCTGCAGACGCGTAACCGTCATTCCGCGCTGACTTTTGGTTCGATAGAGCGCATGGCAAACCGCCGCCAGAGCTTCCGCGGTGCCTGATGTTGCGATCACCACCTTCGGCTTCGCGCCGGCAATGCGCCCGGCCACCCGGCCCACTTCGCGGACGATGAAGCTGCGCAGCTGCCTCATCTCAGATTTGCGGGGTGGATCGTGATGCAGGAAGTCGTTGGTCAGGCGCACCGCGCCGAGCGGAAGGCTTACGGTTTCGCGAATGTGGCCCCTGCTCGATATTGTCAATTCGCAACTGCCGCCGCCAAGGTCAATCATTAGCACCGGAGAAGCGTTCACCCGCATGCTTGCGGTCAAGCCAAGGTGAATCAGGCGGGCCTCTTCTAAGCCCGAAATGATTTCGACCCGCCAGCCTGTCGCCGAGCGTACCCACTCAAGAAAAGCGCGGGAATTTCTAGCATCGCGCAAAGCGCTGGTCGCGACTACGCGTAGCGTGTCTGCACCCGCTTTCTGCACGGCACGATGAAAACGCCGCAACACCTTTACCGTAAGCGCAATTGCTTCGGGCGAAAGTAGTCCACTACGAAAAACGGATTCACCCAGGCGGGTAACTTCGCGGTCCTCGTGGATTTCAACCAGCCGGTGGCCAACAAGGCGAGAAATTTTCAGTCGGACAGAGTTTGAGCCAATGTCAACGGCGGCGAAGGTGGGCATTCAGCAACAAGTGTAGCCGATGTCACACAGTTCCCCGGAACACGATTTTTGCAGAAAATGGGAGGCCCTGCGGCTAGGCTACAGCAGTGCCTCGTGCAGTCGTATTCGAAGCCGCACCGTTATGTTGCACGTGCGCCGACGCCTTTGCCGGTTGTCGCCGCTGAGAGAGAGTCGTCACTGCCGTCATTAGCGCGTTATTGGCGCTGCGGAAGCGCGAGCGGCTAATGTTTTGGAGAATTGAAACCAGAGCAGATTCCGAAGCGCTTCCAAAGCGCTTCTCGGCCTTCTCTTTCAATTTCACAGCATCATGCCACTCACCAGCCGCATCCTGCGCGCGCTTCAACTCGTCTACAAATAATTTTGCTTCGGGAGCTTCGACCGCGAGTTCTGCGAGATAGCGTGCTTGCTTCACGCCAATCCGGAAAGAATGCAGAGTCTTCTCTGTCAAAGGTACCTGGCTCGGCTTGGGGAGAGAGTTCAAAGCTAGTCGCAAAGGGTCAATTCCATCCAGCTTGATCTCGGCTTGCTCACGGCGCAGCCGTTTGCGGAGTTCCTGCAGCGCCGCGGAGTCGGCCGATTTGGATAATTTGCGCGAGCGTCGCGCGTGCTCTTCCGCCAGCAATTCGAGCATCTGAGCGCGATGGTTTTGGCGATCTGGGACCTTGAGGTTGTTTAAGAACGCGATCTGAACGTCAATGTCCCGCAGCTTACCCGCTCTGTTTCTGAGTTTGGCGACCAGCTTAAGGACTTTCTTCTTGTTCCGAGTATCCGGAGAAAGTTGTTCAATCAGAGCCTCGACCCGGCGGCCGTTGGTGCGGAAGCGGTGCACATTTTCCGGAGTAATGCTCTTCGAAAGTCGCCCAATGGAGCGGTTCATCCGTTCGAAGACAAGACGGCTCTGATTCTGCAGAACGCTCAGCTGCAGATGATTGTTAATTGATTCGTTGGATTGCATACGTTAGAAGCTGGGATCGGGGAACAGACAAACCATCCCCCGACTGGGTTAGTCATTCTAACATTCAGCTAACAATTCAGCGAGACTGCGGTATGTCCAAGACTGGCTTGAGGTTAGTTGCTCCCCTGAGTTGCTACCTGGCTCCATGGGCATTGGCGTCGGCAAAAGAAAAAGCCAGACTCACCTTTGAGAACTCCTTACCATCGACTTCAGCGTAGGGGTACACAAAATAATTCAGTGGCTCACCCTGTTGCGCGGGATTGAGTTTTAAGTCCCGGCCCATCGAGAGTTGGATTCGGTTCGCATCATGGCCGCCGAAAAAATAATCCTTCTTCTCTGGGTGTTTCCAAGCCTCCGATATATCAACGGGGACCCATCCGTTTTGCGGATTGAAGAACTCGGCCCAGCAGTGATAACCGGCGATTTCTCCGGATGGCTTGTCAGCGGGTAATGGAAATCCAATTTCAAACCGCGCAGGAATCCCTTGCGAACGCGCCATCGCAATGAACAGAGAATGAAAGTCAGTGCAATTGCCTTTCTTTGCGTTGCACGCGTAGAGCACGTCGCCGTGTCCCCATCCCGTGCCGCTCTTGTCGTAGCTCATGTTCGCAAAAACGTAATCGTAAATAGCGCGAGCTTTCGTGAGTTGAGAATCCTTCCCGGCAGTTACCTGAGCTGCGAGGTCTGCAGGTACGCCGGTGATCGGAACTAGTTTATCCGCACTCAAATAAAGCCCGCTGTCTTTCTTATCGAGCGATGCATTTTGTAATCGCGGGCGGTTCAAACCAAGTGTCAGATGCTCATGGCGGACCACGTCATAAATCACTTCAAAATGCAGGTCACCGGCCTTTGCCTTCGAAGCCTCCGCGAAATAAATTTCATTTCCGAAGCGAGACTCGCGGCTTTTCTTCAGCGACAGGTCGCCCTTAGCGGAAACGACTCGCACCTGCTGATATTCATCGGAATGTGCGGCGGGAAACCAGATGCGCACCCGCTCTCCGGCAGGGACGTCCTTGAGCGTAAAACCGTAGTGAAAGGTGAAGTGCCGGCTCGCCTGAGCTGAAGCCAGGCAGTGAAGAGCCAGAAATAACACAAATGAAAACGCGATCCTGCGCGGCATAAATTCATCTCCTGAGTGATCTGAAAGGGAAAATCTTCGGTTACTGACCTGGGGTTCGAAGACACACACGGTGCTCAGAAGGGATGATTCAGGTAAAGCCGCGGCGCGCGGTTCGCATCGCGTACATGATAACTCTCGGAGAAAGCGAATTGCCAGAGCAAGCGTGACCGATCGAGCTAAAGCTCTCGCCGACCTTCCATGGCTTTGAGCATCGTGATTTCGTCGGCATATTCGATATCGCTGCCAGCGGGGATGCCGGTGGCAATGCGCGTGACCTTCAACCCGGCACGACGGAGTTGCCCGGAGAGATAAGTCGCGGTGGCCTCGCCTTCGACCGTGGGATTGGTCGCGAGAATGACTTCGTCCGCCTGCTCATCTTCCACGCGCTTCATCAGATTCGAAATTCTTAGTTGCTCAGGCCCAACACCGTGAATCGGCGAAATCGACCCGTGCAGGACGTGATAAACACCGTTGTAATGCCTCGTTTTTTCGACTGCTGCAATGTTCGTGGGTTCCTCGACAACGCAAATCAGGCGCTGGTTGCGCGTAGGACTGGAGCAGTAAACACACGGATCAACATCGGTAATGTTGTTGCAAACCGAGCACAGGCGCAGGCTGGCTTTCACTTCGTGAATCGCGCCTGCCAACGCAGAGGCATCCTCTTCACTCGAGCGCAGGATGTGAAATGCCAACCGCTGGGCAGACTTACTCCCAACGCCCGGAAGTTTCTTCAGCTCGTCAATGAGACGAGCCATAGGTTCAGCGAAACGAGACATAGATGGATTGAGTAATTTGGAAATTGAGTAATTTTGTAATTGATAAACCCGAGAGAGCGTCGATTGCAAATTACACGATTTCCAGATTACACAGTCACTACATTCCCGGTATCCCCATTCCTCCGAGCATTCCGCCCATCACCGATTGCATGCTGTCGTCCACTTTTTTGCCGGCGCCATTGATGGCGGCCGTGATTAGGTCCTGCAACATCTCGACGTCACCCGACTTAATCGCTTCGGGATCGATTTTTATGCTCAACACCTGCTTGCGGCCATCCATCTTTACCGTGACCGTTCCACCGCCTGCCGAGCCTTCTACCACCGTCTCCTGCATTTTCTTTTGCAGGACCTCGTATTGTTGCTTGGCCTGGGACATCAATTCCTGGAAATTGAATCCGCTCATGATTGCCTACTTATTCTTTCGGTAGTCGATGACCGTTCTGATTTCCGCGCCGAACTTCTCTTTCATTCGTTGAACCACCGGCTCTTGTTCGGCACGGGCACGGCTGCTTCCGTTGGCGAACGAAGGAGTGGATTTTCCCGGCATCATTACAGGATTTGCGCCTGGCACAATCTGCAACTTCATGGGACGTCCCATCGCTCCGCTGGCGCCGGCGATGATCAGTCGCTTCGCCTCGACGCTCACAGACATCTCAACCAGCGCCGCGGACGCTGCAATTGAAATAATCAACTGACTTCCCTCGACCTTCCACTCTCCCGCATCGAGCATGGAGCAGAGAATGCTCTGATCGGCCTTCGCAAGCGCGTTCATTACTGCAAGACGAACCTGCTCGACGCCGCCGGGGTGCGGTCCAGTTTCTTTTTCCGGTGCCGGTTGCGCGGCCACGGCTGGTGCTGCTGATCCCATAACTATCGGCATCGTAACGGTCGCGGCAGTCGAAGGTCTAACCGTAGCTCCACTATTTTCGGCAGAAAACTCCGATCGTGGTGTTCCCTTACGCGCCGAATCAGCCGCGAATGGAGAGACGAAGGGCCGCGAAGGGACTGGCGGTTCCGATTTCTTCGGCTCCGGCGCAAGTGTCAGTTTGCGTTCGGTGATAGCGCCTCGATTCGCTTCAACTCCACTAAGCAACTGTTCCAGCGGCAGCAGGCGTTGGGCATGTGCAAGTTTTAAGAGTCCCAGTTCCAGATGGAAACGCTGCTCCTGCCTGTAGCCAAGCTCAGAGTGAGTCCGCAGCATAATTTGCAGATGTCGCGCCAGGTCCTCTTCGCTGAAGAGTTCGGCAACTCGGGCGACGCGAGCGCGCTCGTCCGACGAAATCTGGAGCAAGGAAGAGTCGGTGCCCGCAACTCTAGCTACGGTCGCATTGCGCAGAAACCGTACCAATTGCCGGGCGAAATGTACCGGATTCTGTCCATCGGCTAGCAAGCGGTCAACCGTCTGCAAAATATCTTGGCTCGAACTCCGCGCCACCGCCTGCATGATTTCTTCGAGAACTCCTGAAGGCGCGACTCCGATCAACTGCCGCACTGAATCTGCGGACAACTTACCTTCGCTCGAAGCAATGGCCTGATCAAGAATGGAAAGCGCATCTCGCATCGACCCGTCACCGGCCTCGGCTAGGAGGGCCAGCGCGTCTTCATCTGCCTGAATGTTCTCCCGGCCGCACAAGTCTCTAAGCTGCTCTACGATTTGCTCGAACTTCACTGCGCGAAAACTAAAATGCTGGCAGCGCGAACGGATGGTCTGGGGAATGTCCTCCGGCTGAGTTGTAGCCAGCATGAAGACAACGTGGCTCGGCGGCTCTTCCAGGGTTTTGAGGAGTGCATTAAACGCCGCATCGGTGATCTGATGGGCCTCGTCGAGAATGTAAATTTTGAACCGGTCCCGGGCAGGCCGATAACGAGCTGCCTCACGCAGTTCGCGAATCTCGTCGATGCCGCGGTTGGTGGCAGCGTCAATTTCAATTACATCGACAGCATTGCCTGCGCGAATTTCGGTGCATGAGTCGCACACGCCGCATGGTTCCGATACTGGCTTATCCGACGAACGGCAGTTCAGGGCCATCGCCAAAATGCGGGCGACAGTCGTTTTGCCGATCCCGCGATGCCCGCTGAAAATATAGCCGTGAGCGATCCGCTCCTGCTCGATGGCATTCTTCAGGGTGCGGGTGACGTGCTCCTGCCCGATGACCTCGGAAAACTTCTGCGGACGGTACTTTCTGGCAAGGACCTGGTAGCTCATGGAAGGAGATCAACTGATTATACGTGATCTCAAAACGGCCATTGGTGATGGATTGTCGGCTCGCCGCGGGGCCATTTCCGCCATAAACTGCTTGCCTATCGGCTGGTTTGGAGCTACCCTTCTTGTCTCAGAAGAGAGGCCTGCCATGCAACTAAAGCTGAATACCCGCAAACTCGATGATGGAATCGTCGTGGTGGATTGTTCCGGACGAATTGTGTTCGGCGAAGAGACTTCCGAACTGCGGGAGCGCGTGAAGGCGCTGATTTCGCAAGGCAGCCGGGTGGTGCTGAATCTCGGCGAAGTGACCTACATCGATAGCGGCGGGTTAGGGACGCTGGTGGCGCTTTACACCAGCGCGCGCAGTTCTGGAGGATCTATCAAACTGGCCCGCTTGACGCGCCGGGTCGGTGACCTGCTGCAAGTTACGAAACTGCTGACCGTGTTTGACGTGTATGACACGGAAGAAGAAGCCATTCAATCATTCCGCAAAGGTGTTGCGGCATAGCGATTTGGCACGAAGCGCCCGTACGAAAACTCCTTCGCCGATTCACGCGAGCATTCGGGCAGCGATCAGGCAAATACCTCGCGGCAAAGTCTCGACTTATGGCGCGGTAGCACGCGCCGCAGGATTTCCTGGCTCGGCGCGCCAAGTGGCCCGCACCCTTCACTCCTCTTTTGGATTGCCGTGGCAGCGCGTTCTAGGCGCTGGCGGCGAAATCAAACTGCGCGGCGATTCAGCTATGGAACAGCGCTTCCGGCTGGAAGCTGAGGGGGTACGCTTTCGAGGGAAGAAGGTCGACATGAAGGCGTACGAATTCCGGTTCGCTACGGCTAAGAGCAGACGAAAAACTCAGACGTGAAGAATCATCTCTGGCTGGCTTCTCCGGCCAGCACTCTGCGATTGAACTCTGCAGATTTATTCCGCGGCACGCTCAGCGTCTTCCAGCTATTTCCCTTGAGGTGCTTGGCCAAAAATACGATCTGTCCGCAGTGATAGGCGTAATGCGCGATCTGTCGGCTTATGGCCTGCATCACCGAATGCGGCTCGCCGCGGATGAAAACCTCGCGTTCAAGGTCCTTGTTGGATAAGGGTTCCAGCGCCTGAAAGATTCTCTCCCAGCCATCGTTCCAGATTTGCATTAAGTCTCCGCGAGTTGACGGCGGCGCGACGAACTCAGTGTCGCGGTTGCGGTCCGGTTTCTCTCCGTCGGAACTCAGGAAGTCCGTCCATCGCGAGCGCATGTTGCCCGCCATGTGCTTCACAATGATGGCGATCGAATTCATCTCTTCGTGGAGCGCGGTGAACAATTGCTCGTCCGACACCTGCTCCATCGCACCCTCGGCAAGCTTCTTGTAGTAGCGAAACAGCGACAGAGAATCTTCGATGTATGCAGTGCTGAACTTGTGTGCCATGTATCAACCTCGAATACCTACACCTTGAATTGCTGGTCAACTTCAATCTGATAGCCCGCAGATAGACTATTGGTCTCGTTCGCCATGCCGACCACGGCCATCAACTCGCGAAACATATCATCCGTCATGCCCTTTTTCCGTGCCGAGGCAGTGTGCGATGCAATGCAGTATCCGCACTGGTTGCTGACGCTCACGGCGACGTAGACGAGTTCCTTGGTTAATGGGTCCAGCGCGCCCGGCGCCATGATCTGCTTAATGTCTTGCCAGGTTCGCTTGAGCGTGACTGGATCGTTAGCGAGCGCCTTCCAGAAATTATTGATCCAGTCGGTCTTGCGTGTCGCCATGATGTCGTCATAGACGGCACGGACTTCGGGGCTCGCCTCTTTGTATTCGATTAGGCCGAGGGTGGCCATTCATGTCTCCGATCTTCCAAGCTCAATTCCTGCTCCAAATCTCTTGTGCTCTCTGACCCGTTCGGAGGCTATTTATAAAGCCAAGAAAGGAATACCGAGATTCCAACCCCAGCGCCTACTATGCTACTAACCAACCACACCAGGAGGTCTCCCCTCGAACGCTCCTCTTCATTCTTCATGAGCCCCGCACCCGAGTTTTGGTCCTTCGCCCCTTTGATCCCGATATATAAAAAGCAGGCTGCACCGAAAAGACCGATAACGGCAACCACGCCATCTGAACATGCTCGCACGGTGGAGTGAGCCGCATGAACATAAGCTTGTCGGCCACTTTCCGCAGCGAGAAGAAGCATGATTAGGCCAGGGAGTACCATTATTGGCTTTTCATCTTCGTCTAAGTCTAAGCTGACTCGCCCATCGTGCTCTGCGCCGACGCGGGGACAGCCCGCGTTTTCGCCCATGCCCGTTGTGCCTCGATCTCTTCTGCCCGTGTAATTGAAAGCGGAACGGTTTTTGTGAGCACGTCGAGCAACATCTCCGTGGTCAGTTCTCGTTTCCCGCTGTAGGCAGCGAAGAGCGCACTCTGGACTGCTGCGCCAATTTCGGCGCCGGAAAATCCACGCGTTTCGTTCGCAAGGCGGTCCAAGTCAAAGTTCGCAGCATCGTGTTTGTGCCGGTTCAATTGGAGCGTGAATATCTGCTTGCGCTCGGACTGGTTCGGTAAATCGACGAAGAACAATTCGTCAAACCGGCCTTTCCGAATCAGTTCGGGAGGAAGAGCCGTCACATTATTGCAGGTTGCAGCCACAAATACCGGCGCTTTCCGCTCCTGCATCCACGAGAGAAACGATCCGAGGATGCGAGAAGAAACGCCGGCGTCAACGGAGGCAGAATCGGGCCCGCTTCCAGCAAAAACCTTTTCCAGTTCATCGATCCATAAGACGCAAGGCGCCAAGGCCTCTGTGACACGAAAGACCTTCTGGATATGCTTCTCGGTCTCGCCGATGTACTTATCAAATATTGCTGCGCTGTCGAATTTAACCAACGGGATCTTCCATTCGCCGGCAATCGCCCGCGCACAAAGCGACTTGCCACAGCCCTGCACTCCCATAATAATGACGCCGCGCGCCGACTCGATACCAAATTGCCTCGCCGACTCTTCCCACGATCCGCTACGTTGCGCTAGCCACTGCTTCAAGTTTTCGAGCCCGCCAACCCCTGCCATATTCTCTGAAGCATCTACAAACTCGAGGGAGCCTGAATGCCGCAGCAAGTCTTCCTTTGCTCGGAGCACGTCAGTGACGGTTTCCTGCGTTAGGCCGTAGCGTGACATGATTGAATGCGATATCGCGCGATCAGCCTCCTCCTCGGTTAAACCACGCAAATTCTCGGCCACCGCATCCAAGCCGGCCGCGTCCAAGGTTCGGCGAAGGCTGTGGGTCTGCGTCAGGCGCGTAAAAACCTCATCAATAAGCTGACGTAGTCGCTCTTTGTCTGGCAGCGGTAGCTCCAGGAACTCTACTAAATTCGACAGTTCGGGCGGAACTTCAACAGCGGGCGCGGTAATCACGATCGTCCGGCGGTTCGTCGAAAACTTCTGCCCCACATCGCGCAGCTTCCTCACGACCACCGGATCTGCCAGATGGCGATGGAAGTCCTTCAAGATGAAGACCGCTTCGGTGGAAATTGCCTCGAGATTACTCAGCGCTTGCGCAGGATCACGGCTGTTATAGATTGCTTGCGCGCCCTGGTCTGCCGCGGAGTCCGCTGCCGAGCCATGTGGTCTCGCCGGAAACCGGGGTTCATGCATGACCGCTTCGGTTCCGCAACGAACCAGACCAGTCGCGATCGTCCACTCAAAGACCGCAAGGTTCAGCGGCGAAGCGGCTGCACGAATCAGTCGGACAGCGCGCATCTCCTCCACCGTCTCCATGATTATGATGGGCGCTGAAGAATCCAGTAATTGTTTTAATCGCTCGAGGACATCAGGCATATTTCGGCAGGCCAAACTTGGGCAGAGTGCGAAACTGGCTCAGAGTACCACAGCTTAGATCAGGCTTTAAGTTATCCAGCCGCCGCCCACGACGATATCGTCATCGTAGAAAACCGCCGCCTGGCCGGGCGTAACCGCGCGCTGCGGCTCGTCGAACATAACGACAATTTCATCAGCGCCAGTCTTTTCGATCGTTGCCGCGGCGGGCTCGTGACGATGCCGAATCTTCACGCTGACCCGCGTGGGTTCCCGCAATTCATCTGTTGAGATGAGATTGGTTCGCCGCGTCAGTAGAGTGCGCGAGTAGAGATTCTCCTGCTCACCGACAACCACTTGGTGCTTATCGCCCTTAATCTGCAAGACATACAACGGCGAGCCGGTCGCAACCCCAAGTCCCTTGCGCTGTCCCACCGTGAAGTTGTGAATCCCGCCGTGCTCGCCGATTACTCGGCCATCTGTAGTGACCAGTTCTCCGGCAGTATCCGGAAGCGAGTCGCCTTGCTCGGAAAGGTAAGCATCCAGAAACTTCTTGTAATCGCCGCCTGGAACGAAACAAATCTCCTGCGAGTCGGGCTTCTCGGCCAACGCCAAGCCGTACCTGCGGGCAAGCGCGCGTACTTCGGGCTTGGTCATTCCACCAAGCGGAAACAAAGTTCGGCTAAGCTGCTCCTGCGTGAGGCCGAATAGAAAGTACGTCTGGTCCTTGGAACGGTCTGTAGGACGCTTCAGCAGCCACCGATCTCTGCTCTCATCGAACTCGACGCGCGCGTAATGCCCTGTCGCAACTGCATCGGCGCCAATTTGCTGCGCGATTGCGATCAACTGATCGAACTTCAAATGGTTGTTGCAAAGGCTGCACGGAATCGGCGTGCGGCCGGACAAATACTCCTGCACAAACGGACGGACCACATCGCGCTCGAAGCGGTCTTCATGATTCACCACGTAATAAGGAATGCCGATGGTCTCGGCGACGCGGCGTGCATCGTAGACGTCATCCAGTGAGCAACAGCGCCCCTGGACGGACTCTGGCATACCCTCGCGTCCGGCAAGGCGCCGCTGGTTCCAAAGCTGCATAGTCAAACCGATGACGTTCGAGCCCTCGGCGCGGAGCATGGCCGCAACGGTCGAGGAGTCAACTCCTCCCGACATGGCAACGGCGATGGTGTTTGAGTTCATCGTTCGGGGATCAACAACGGGCGAGGACGCCCGTTGCTCCACAATCCAATTGTACCTAGGACGACGTGGGCAAACGTGTGAATGTCAGAGGCTATACAGCCTGGGTAGCGTTCTTATTGTACAAAGGCGACAACTCGCGCAGTCGCGCCACAGACGCGGGAACCAGTTCGATGGCAAAGTCCACATCATCGCCCGTATTCTGCTTGCCCAAGCTGAAGCGGATGCTGGCACGGGCACGATCAGGCCGCAGTCCCATCGCGGTCAACACGTGCGAAGGCTCGATTGCACCGGAGGAGCAAGCTGCGCCGGTCGAAACTGCTAGTCCTTTTAGGTCCAGCGAAATGATCAATGGTTCGCCTTCGATATAGTCGAAGTAAATATTCGAAGTATTTGGAACCCGCGGAGCGCCCTTGCCATTTACCTCTGCTGCTTCGACCCGATGCAAAATTGCCGCCTCCAGACGATCCCGCAACGCCGCAATCTCGCGATCTTCTCTCGTTTCAAAACCTTTTAGAGCCAGTTCGGCAGCTTTGCCCAGGCCGACAATTCCGGGCACGTTCTCGGTTCCGGCGCGTCGCGAGCGCTCGTGACTCCCGCCAAAGAACCGGGGTTCCAGGGTCGTTCCCTTGCGCACGAAAAGCGCGCCCACGCCTTGCGGAGCATGAAATTTGTGCCCCGAGATGGAAAGCAGATCGCAACCGATTTGCTTTACCCGGATTGGCACTTTCGAAGCCGCTTGCACTGCATCGGTATGGAAATAAACGTCTGCTTCCGCGCAAATCTTCCCGATTTCCTCGATCGGCTGCAAAACGCCAGTCTCGTTGTTGGCCATCATGATCGTGACTAGTTGTGTGTTCGGACGCAGCGCGCGACGAACATCGTCGGGATCAACCAGACCACGGCCATCCACCGGCACATACGTAACATCAATCCCCTTCTCTTGAAGATGCTTGCAGGAATTGAGGACCGCATGATGCTCGATGGTCGAACTGATGACGTGATCTCCCGGACGAACCAATCCAAATATCGCCAGATTGTCACCTTCCGTGCCGCCGCTGGTGAATACCACCTCGGCCGGCCGGCAACCGAGCAGAGCGGCCACTGATTCCCGCGCACGTTCCACGGCCGCACGCGTCTCCTGTCCATGGTGGTGAATAGATGATGCGTTGCCAAAACGCTCGCCAAAATACGGTCGCATCGCCTCCAGGACTTCCGGTAGGACGGGCGTCGTGGCGTTATTGTCCAGGTAGACCCGGCGCATGTCTCTATTGTATTCCCAGCATTGATTAACGGGCTGTGCTGAGCGTTGGCGCGCCCAGAACGGTGCTCTGGGATGCTGCCAAATCCGTCCTGAGCACGCCAGCATGGGAGACAAAGAATAGACAACAAATCCGCCTCAAAAGTGTTCTAATTAGGATGGTTTTCGCGGAGGCGCGTATGTCCAGCCCCAACTCCCACATCAGCAATATCCTGGTTGCAACTCTATTTGCCGTAGCCGCTTCTCTTCCCTCTATCGCCGATTCGCATGTACGCATCGTGCGTTTGAGTTATATCGAAGGCGGCGTGCAGATTTCCCGTGGCGCCGGTCAGACCTACGAAAAAGCGATAGTCAACTTGCCTATCGCGGAAGGCGCAAAACTCAAGACCTCCGACGGGCGTGCAGAGGTGGAGTTTGAGGACGGGAGCACGCTGCGCATCGTTGCCGACAGCGTGGTCGAATTCCCGCAGCTGTCTTTGAGGGACTCAGGCGCAAAAGTCTCAGTCGTGGAAGTGAAGAGCGGAACCGCCTACGTCAATTTCGCCGGAACGAAAGACGATGAATTTTCCGTTCGATTCGGCGACGAAAAGATCATGGTTTCCCATGCCGCACATTTTCGTATTGCTCTTGAAGATAAGGATTCGTCTGTCGCTGTTTTCAAAGGGCTCGTCCAGCTTGACAGTCCTTCAGGCGCCATCGAAGTAAAGAAGAACCAGACCGTCACCTTCGACTTAGAGAGCAACCAATACAAGTTGGCGAAGAACATTCACGAAGCGCCTTGGGATTCGTGGGACGATCAGCAAAACGAATACCACGCTCGCTATGCCGCAAAGTCTAATAACAACTACTCGCCCTACGCCTACGGCACAAGCGATCTTGCCTATTATGGAAACTTCTCCAATGTTCCCGGCTACGGCATGATGTGGCAACCGTACTTGGCCGGCATGGGATGGGATCCGTTCATGAATGGCGCGTGGGCATTCAACTCGGGCTTGGGATTTGGGTGGGTCTCGGCGTACCAGTGGGGATGGACGCCCTACCATTACGGATCGTGGGTGTTCGTCCCCGGATACGGCTGGGGATGGCAGCCCGGAGGTGCTTGGAACAACTGGTACGCGCAACCGCGAGTACTAAACGCGCCGAAAGGATTTACAGTTCCACGTGCCCCCGCAACCGGAACCAACACGGTGGTTGTTAATCGTGGGACGGCGTCGACATTTACCGGAAACAAGCTAGTGGTGCGGAACAACTCCGCGGGCTTAGGGGTTCCCCGCGGCCAGCTTGGGAATCTGGCAAAGGTATCGCAGAAAGCGCAGAGCCGGGGAGAGGTGACCCAAAGCATGCCGACGCAATCGGTGGCAATGCCTCCATCGGGAGGGCGAGGGGGAAGCTCGTCAGGGGCACAGCCGTCGTCCGGAGCGCCAACGGGAGGCTCGTCACGAGGTTCGCAACCTACGGCTCGCTCGTCACCCATGCCGCGCTCGGAACCCATGCCTCGTGGGTCAGGAATGTCAGGTCCGAGTTCTCGCACTTCCGGAGGAGCACCGCCTCACAGGTAAGATCATTAGGTCAGCGCTTGTCTATTGGCACCCAGTGCTGGGGATAAGCGGGGCCAATATAATCGGCACGGGGTCGGATCAATCGATTGTCATCGAGTTGCTCGATAACGTGCGCGCTCCAGCCGCTGATTCTTGACACCGCAAAAATTGGCGTGAACAGATCTACGTTTATTCCAAGCACATGATAAGTAGATGCTGAGTAGAAATCCACATTGGCATTCAGCTTCTTCTCGGATTTAATAAACTGCTCAATCTTGCGCGACATTTCAAACCACTTCGGCTGGCCGCTGGACTTGCAAAGATCTTCTGACATTTTGCGCAGGTGCGTGGCCCGCGGGTCTTCGGTGTGATAAACCCGGTGCCCGAATCCTGAAATCTTCTTCTTTTGCGCCAGCAGTTCGCGTACGTACTCGACCGGATCAGCCTTGCGCGAATCGATATCCTCAAGAATATGGAAAACGGCTTCGTTCGCTCCACCGTGCAGCGGCCCTTTCAGCGTGCCTATGGCTGACGTAATTGCCGAATGCATATCTGAAAGCGTTGCCGCAGTCACTCGTGCGGCGAACGTGGAAGCGTTCAGTTCGTGATCGGCATGAAGAATGAGGGCAATATCCAGCGCTCGCTCGGCGGTATCCGAAGGCGGCACGCCATTCAGCATCAATAGGAAATTTGCTGAGTGCGAAAGTGACGGATCTGGTTTGACCACGTCTTTTCCCTTTCGCAAGCGGTCGTAGGCAGCCACTAGCATCGCGATTTGCGATGTCAGCCGAATCGACTTGCTCACATTTGCTGCGTGATCACCTTTTTTCTGCTCAGGATCATAAAGACCAAGTGCAGAGACCGCTGTGCGCAGCACGTCCATGGGCATGGCGCCTTTGGGTAAGCTGCGGAGCATGTCTATGATCGCGGGATCCAGCTTGCGTTCCGCCGCCAGGCGCTCATGCAGTTCCTTGAGCTGGCTTTTTGTGGGTAATGCTCCATTCCAAAGCAGGTAGCAGGTTTCTTCAAATGTGGAGTGGTCGGCCAGTTCGTGAATGTCGATCCCACGATAGGCGAGGACCCCCTGTTCGCCATCGATGTAGCAAATTTTCGAGGTAGTGGCGACCACGCCCTCCAGCCCTTTGGGCGCGTGCGTCATAGTCAGGCTGGACATTGTTCCTCGCTGGGTAGCTGAATTCGTTGTTGGTCACACGGGAAATTAGACGTCCCGACCAACTAACTCTTATACGCCAAAAAGCAGCAAGTTTCCAAGCAGTCGGCGTTCCACGAAGGTACAGGTGCCTTTTGAAACATGGCTTTGCAGCCGGTGTTCCCGGTTACAATCGTGAGATGCGTTGGGCCTGCGGCGTCGTTGTGTCCCTGCTTGTCTCCGCTCTCTTGAGCGCTCAGACTCATGCCCCACTGCTTCCCTGCCCTGAAGGGGCCAGCGAGAGTCAATGCAATCCGTCGAAAAAAGAGATCAAACAGGCCCGGGCTGCATTTAGTCGTGGAATGAAGCTCCAGGGAGGCGCTCCCGATGCCGCCTTCGAGGAGTTCAGCCGCGCAGCTGAACTCGTCCCACGGAACGTCGAATATATGACGACACGGGAGGTGGCGCGGCAGCAACTGGTTTACAACCACATTCAGCGCGGAAATTCGGAACTGCAAGCAGGTAAGCAAGCAGAGGCGCTGGCCGACTTTCGGGCCGCGGTAAATCTTGATCCGAGCAACCGCTTCGCGCAGGAGCGAATGAGAGATGCCCTCGGCGATTCAGCGCCGAAGCCGCCGGCTTTGCCGACAGTGGTTGACGAGTCGCCGGAAATCCAAGTTGCGCCGTCGAAGACTCTAGCTAGCTTTCATTTTCGCGGCGAGAGCAAGGAATTACTTACGACGATTGCACGCTCCTATCAGGTTTCGGCACAGATTGAGGATTCAGTGCAATCTCGCCGTGTGTTTTTTAATATCGACAACGTCGACTTTTTCAAAGCGATGATGGCTGCGGGCGCGGTAACCAAGACGTTCTGGTCGCCGCTCGGCGAGAAGCAAATTCTGGTCGCTGCCGATACCCCCGAAAATCGGCGCCAGTATGAGCGCATGGCCATGCGCACGTTCTACATTCCTGGCGTGGACACGCCCGCTGTAATGACCGATATCGTAAACCTGCTGCGAAACCTCTTAGAGATCAGGTTCATTACCCCCAATGCGGCTTCGGCGACCATTGTGGTCCGAGCGCCGCAAGCTGTACTGGATGCTGCCACCCAGTTGCTACGAAGCCTCGATACTTCCCGGCCTGAGGTCATGCTCGATGTGCATGTCTACCAGGTGAGCCACACTTTCGCGCGTAACATCGGAGTGCACATTCCCAACGACTTCAACTTGTTCAACATTCCCGCCGGCGCGCTGGCAGCTCTAGGCGGGCAAAATATTCAGAGCTTGATCAATCAATTGATCTCGAGTGGCGGCATCAACCAGGCAAATAACACGGCGATTTCGGCGCTACTAGCCCAGTTGCAGAGCCAGCAAAGCTCAAGTTCGATCTTCAGCCAGCCGCTTGCGACCTTCGGCGGCGGAAAGACGCTCACCGGCGTGAGCCTGGACCACCTTTCGGCCGAGTTGTCCTTGAACGAAGGCTGGGTCAAGACATTAGACCAGGCGACGCTGCGGGCGTCGCAGGGAAATGACGCCACTTTCCGGATGGGATCGCGCTACCCGATCCTTAATGCGAGTTTCGCTCCGGTATTCAACAGCGCTGCGATTTCACAGGTGCTGCAGAACAACAGTTTTCAGGCGGCATTTCCTTCCTTCAACTATGAAGACCTGGGGCTGACTGTGAAAGCGAAAACGGCAATCACTTCAGACACCAATGTAAACCTGCAGCTCGAAATTAACCTGCGCGCGCTCGCCGGCCAGTCCGTTAACGGCGTGCCGATTATCGGGAACCGCGAGTACAAAGGCAGCATTAATCTGCAGAATGGTGAACCAGCGGTGGTCGCGGGCCAAGTCAGCCGCAGCGAAACCCGCGACCTGAGCGGGATTCCGGGGTTGAGCCAAATCCCTGGCCTCGGCAAGCTTACAGGAACCAACAGCAAACAGGTTCAGGATGACGAACTGCTCGTAGTGATCACGCCCCACATTACGCGGCGCGCCATGGGGCAGGCTACAGAAGTGTATTTGCCCAAGTAGGAGGCGGGCGTCCACGCCCGCCCGCACCATGCCGATGATCGAACCTATTTCTCGCTTGCCGCAAAATCTACAATCTGTTTCAGCACGTCGTAATTGTTGCCATTCACGCCAACCGGCCGGCCATTAATAAACAAAGTCGGAGTCGCGTTCACGTCGACCGATTTGCCAAGATTGACCGAGGCATCGACTCGCGATTGGCTTTCGGGCTTGGCCGCGCAAGCAGCGACATCTTTACCACTCACGCCGGAAGTCTCGGCGAGATCAGTCAACTTCTGGTCGGCATTTTCTGCAGTAATGTCGGATTGCGCGCCATAAACGCTGGAAATGAATTTCCAGAATGCATCGTTGGAGGTTTGGCCGACACAATCTGCGTACTCAGCAGCCTTCCGCGCCCAATTGTGCATGGGCAAAGGAAAATTCTGGAAAACAAAGTGAATGTTCGGATTTTCCGTCAGCAGTCTCTCAATCGTCGGGCCCGCTTCTTTGCAGTGAGGGCATTGCAGATCGCTAAACTCAACGACGGTGACTGGGGCACTCGCTGGTCCACGCGCCGGACCTGTAGCTTTCTTCTGCAGCAGTTCACGGGTTTTGTCGAAAGGATGAGGTCCGAAAGGAATAACATCGCCGACCACGGCGTGTTTACCGTCCTCCGTAACGAAAAACTTCTGCTCGCCCTGGCCCTGTGGGCCGCTGATCTGCACAGTCACCTCCGCCAGACCTTCCGCCTGGCTCGGCCTGACGCCAGTAATCTTCCAGGTCAGCTGCGGATCGTAGCCAAAGGTCTCATGCAGGAATGCATTCACATCCTGTTCCGAGGGTAAGTTCGCGGTTGCGTGTGTGCCCAGCTGGTCTGCGGACTTTGTCTTCGTTGCCGGCTTCTGTTGTGCCGCAGCGAAGATCGAAAGCGCCAGCAGCGCCACAAATAGTTTCGACCGGTTGCGCATGTCCATCCTTTATGTGCAAATTTCTTTCGGAGGCTTCGCGCGCATGCCGGCACCGGCAGATGCCCGCGCCTCCACGAATGCCTTCTCAGATATCCGTCTTTGCAGCGATTGGAAAACGCCGTCCATAGCCAAAGGCCTTGGGAGAAATTTTTATTCCGGGAGCCGCCTGCTGACGCTTGTACTCAGTTCGCTCCACCATGCGGATCACGTCCTTCACCAGCGCCAAATCAAACCCGTGGCTGCGCGAAATTTCCTCCGCCGAGTGCGAATCCTCAACGTAGTCTTCCAGAATAGCATCGAGAACTTCGTAAGGAGGCAGGCTGTCGGTGTCTTTTTGGTCGAGGCGTAATTCAGCTGAAGGCGGCTTCTCTAACGTGGCTTGCGGAATTACGGGATTGCGCGAATTTGCATATCGGCTCAGGCGATAGACCAGCGTTTTGGGAACGTCGTTTATTACCGCAAGCCCGCCTGCCATATCGCCGTAGAGAGTGCAGTAACCCACGGCCATTTCGCTCTTGTTGCCGGTGCTCAAGACCAGCGCGCCAAACTTGTTCGATAGGGCCATGAGCAGCGAACCGCGAATCCGCGATTGAATATTTTCCTCAGTCACATCTTCCGGATATCCCTTGAAGACATCATGCAAAGTAGATTTGTAGTTTTCAAAAATGTCGGTGATTTTTAGCACCTCGAAGCGGATCCCGAGCTTTTTTGCCAGATCCCGAGCATCGCTGACGGAACCCTCCGAAGAATATGGCCCCGGCATTCCTACGCCAATCACGTTTTCCGGACCGATAGCGTCGGCCGCAATCACCGCGGTCAAAGCCGAATCAATTCCCCCGCTAAGGCCAATAATGACTTGCCGGAAGCTGCATTTGCGTATGTAGTCACGAGTGCCCAGCACCAGCGCGGCATAAATACTTGCTTCCTCGCCTTCGATCTGCTGATGCATCTCTCCGGTCAGAGTGTCTGAGTCGAACAAGATTAAATCTTCTTCGAACGACTTACCTTGTGCGATGACATTCCCCTGCCGGTCGAAGACCATGCTGGAGCCGTCGAACACCAAGCTGTCGTTTCCGCCGACCTGATTCACGAAGACGACCGGCACACGATCATTCTTCGCAATCGTGGCCAGCATGTCTCTTCGCAGCTCCCGCTTCCTCGCCCAGAAAGGCGACGCGGAAATGTTCAGCACGAAATTCCCTCCCGCACGCACCAGCGCTTCGACAGGATCCACGCTGTAGAGTTGCCGGTTCCAAAAGTGCTTGTCATTCCACGCGTCCTCGCAGATGGTCAGCGCCATTTGCTTTCCGCAGAATGGAAACAGCACTTGGCTCCTGGCGGGAGCAAAATTACGCATCTCGTCAAAAACGTCATAAGTGGGCAGCAGCATTTTGGATTGAACGAACTTGATGCGACCATCCAGCAGAAGGGCAGCGGAGTTCATCACCGATTTGCCGGTCTCCGCATGCGCCGGGGTCACGAGGCCGCAGATCACAGCGATGCCTGGGGTTTCAACGGCAATACGCTCGGCAGCTTCGCGGTTGTGACTCACAAAGGAAGCGCGTTCGACTAAATCTCGGGGAGGGTAACCGCACACCGATAATTCCGGGAAGAGAATGAGCCCAGCGCCTTGCGACTTCGCTCGATTCGCGTAGTCGATAATTTTCGCCGAATTACCCGCAAAGTCTCCGACGATCGGATTGATCTGGCCCAGCGCAATCTTCACACTTCCAGTTTAACGGTGCGGGATTTGCGCGCCAAGTCGAGGGTCGGCCGCGCTATTCAACAGCCCTTTCCTTTGCACAGACCGTCCAGCGCCCCCATGTCCGCGGCCCCTCCGATCGTGTTATGCTCATAGTTAGTTAGCTGACTGACTTTCATTTTTATGCAAAAGACCAAAACCGACAAGCGATCGCGGCTAATTCAGACCGCAGCCAAACTTGCCCACCGGCAGGGGTTCCGGAAGACCACTCTTGCGGATATCGCCGAAGAAGCGCAAGTGCCGCTGGGCAACGTTTACTACTACTTCAAAACGAAAGACGAACTCGCAGCAGCGATTGTCGAGCACCGTCTGAAGCAACTGGAAACATCGCGGCAATCGTGGGAAGAAATGGACTCTCCCAAAGAACGGCTATGTGCCTGCGTGCAGACGACAGCCGAAAACGCACAGGCGCTCGCGCGAGGCGGTTGTTCAGTCGGAACGCTCTGCACCGAACTGCGCAAGGAGGGGGGAGCACTCGCTAAGCTGGCCGCGGTGCTCTTTACAGAGCACTTGGCGTGGATCGAGGTACAGTTCCGCGCGATGGGCGGTAACGACGACGTGCGGGGTCTCGCGATTCATCTGTTGTCGGCCTTGCAAGGCATAGCTGTGCTGTCGAACAGCTTCCAGGAGCCCACTCTGGTCGCGCTAGAGACTGGGCGGCTCAAAGACTGGATTCGCGCGATGTAAGGGCGGGTCGGAATTTACCGCCGAGGACGCGGCAGAGCATAACGAACGACGAGGAACGGCATGGAAAACAATGCCATGAGAAAACTTACGGGGGTATTTAATTATGAAGCTCAGGAGCAATACGATTTTGATCACCGGCGGTGCCAGCGGCATCGGATACGAACTCACCAAACAACTCACGGCACTGGGTAACACGATTCTTATCACGGGCCGCGATCAAGCTAAGATGGACCGTGCGAAAGCGGCCTTTCCAAACATTCACACCTTTCGAAGCGACGTTTCCGATCCGAAAGCGATCGCCACTCTTTACGAAACGGTCACCAAACAATTTCCTGAGCTCAACATTTTGATCAACAACGCCGGCATCATGCGTGAGATCAATGTTCACGACAAAGCTGGAAGCCTCGAAGACATCACTCGCGAGATTGAAATCAATTTGAGCGGGTCGATTCGCATGGTGAAAC
>JAOAPC010000006.1 GCA_025462735.1 Acidobacteriaceae bacterium
TCCTGACCAAAGAAGAAGGTGGACGGCATACGCCATTCTTCAAGGGCTACCGTCCGCAGTTCTACTTGCGAACGACGGATGTGACCGGAGTGGCCGAACTTCCAAGCGGCACCGAAATGGTGATGCCGGGAGACAACGTGCAGCTGGTGATTGAACTGATCACGCCAGTGGCAATGGAAAAAGGTTTGCGCTTCGCTATCCGCGAAGGCGGCCACACGGTGGGCGCGGGCACGATAAGCGAGATTATTCAGTAAGGGAAGGCCGAAGTTAGAAGTAAGAATGCAGAAGTAAAACCTGAAATTCTGCATTCTGAATTCTCACTTCTGCATTTGGAATTGCGGCTTGCAGCATGCCGCCAGCTCTTTCCTTCCGGAGAAGCCGGAAGGGGTCAGGAAACGAAACGTGATAGGAAACGAAAAAATTCGCATCCGGCTGAAGGCATACGATTATCGCGTGCTTGATCAGTCGACGACAGAAATCGTGGCCACCGCGAAACGCACCGGCGCGCAAATTGCCGGGCCGATTCCGCTGCCCACGATGAAGAACAAGTACACCGTGCTGCGTTCGCCGCACGTAGACAAGAAGTCGCGCGAACAGTTCGAGATCCGCACGCACAAGCGCCTGTTGGACATTCTCGATCCCACGCCGCAAACCGTGGATGCGTTAATGAAGCTCGATCTTCCCGCCGGAGTGGATGTGGAGATCAAGGCGTTCGGCAAAGAGCATAAGTAGCGGCGTTTGCGAGGCCGTCTGAGCCTCGCGACGGTATCCTGAGCGAAGCGGAAGGATCTCGAACGAAACGAGCCCCGAAGGGGCGGCATACGAAAGCCCGGCACGGTAGTGCCGGGTGAGGCAGGAAAAAGAGATTGAGTCCCTTCAGGGACGACACGCGGGCGAAGGCGCCCGCGCCACACGACCAGCCAATAGCGCAAGCCAAGCTGGGACGGAGAAATAAATGGCAAAGGTAGCAGGAATTCTAGGGAAGAAAGTCGGGATGACGCAGCTCTTCGATACCAAGGGTGATGTGCGTCCGGCGACCGTGCTGCAAGCCGGTCCCTGCGTGGTTACGCAGCATAAGTCGCAGACTAAAGACGGTTACGATTCGGCTCAGATTGGTCTCGTCGAATTCGTAAAAGAGTCGCGCCTCACGCAGCCTATGCGCGGTCATCTCGGTAAGAATAATGTTCCACCGGTGAAATTCATCCGTGAAGTTCCGATCGAAGCCGACGGCGATACGGCGGTGAAAGCCGGGGACCGCGTGCTGGTCGAAATTTTTGACAACGAAAAATTCGTAGATATCGTTGGAGTCAGCAAGGGCAAGGGATTTCAGGGAGTGGTCAAGCGCCATCATTTTGGCGGCGGCCCGAAGTCGCACGGCTCCATGTTCCAAATTACGGGCTCGATCGGCTCTTCGGCATTTCCTTCGCGGGTTTTCAAGGGAATGCGGATGTCCGGACACATGGGCAACGCGCGCGTCACAGTCCGAAACCTGCGTGTGTTGGGTGTGGATAAAGACGACAACCTGTTGGTGGTTGAAGGCAGCGTGCCCGGACCGAACGGTGGCTATCTGGTGATTATGAAAGCCAAGAAGCCGCCACGAGAGCGCCGTGGATTTGCCGGTGCTGCCACCGTCGATCCGCTAAAGGCGGCAAAGCGAGCGGCGAAGAAGGGATAAGCAGTTGTCAGTGGCGAGTGGCCAGTGACCAGAGAGAAACGAAATGGCAACGATTGACATTCACGATTTGAGCGGCAAAAAAGTGGGCACGCTGGAGCTCGCCGACGAGGTCTTTGGCGCGATTAACGAAGACCTGCTCTATGAGGCGGTGACGCATTACCGCGCCGCGCATCGCGCCGGCACTCACGCCACCAAGAACAAGAAATTGGTCTCGGGAGCGGGCAAGAAGCTTTGGAAACAAAAAGGCACTGGCCGCGCCCGCGTCGGTTCAATCCGGTCGCCGTTATGGCGCCACGGCGGCACCGTCCACGGACCGCAGCCGCGTTCGTACGACTATCGTTTCCCCCGCAAGAAATTGCTCGGTGCATTACGGTCGGCGCTGGCGGCGAAGCTTTCCGACGGAAAGTTGATCGTGGTGAATGCATTCGATGTAAAGGAACCGAAGACGCAGGCGTTTCGCGAAGCGCTGGATTCGTTGAAGGTGGATAAAGGCGCTGTGCTGGTGGACGTGGCGAACCACGGAAATCGTAATCTCCACCTGAGCTCGCGCAACCTCGAGGGGATCGAACTGGTCACCAGCGCCGAGGTACATCCTTACCATCTGCTGCGTTATGACCGCGCGATTTTTTCGCAGCCGGCAATTGAGAAGTTGCAGCTCTCGCTGAAGAATTTGTCTTCCAAGCGCGAACACAAAGCCGGCGAGGGTGACGGCGAGAAGAAAGCGCAGAAGAAGGCGGCGCGCAGCCCGCGTACCCGCCACAAGAAAGCGGCGGAGGTAGCGTAACAAGATGAAGACCGCATATCAGATCATTCGCCGGCCTGTAATTACCGAGAAGGGCCTGGGCATCAAAGAAAACCAGAACACGCTGGTCTTCCAGGTTGCTCCGAAAGCTACAAAGACCGAGATCAAAGAAGCAGTGCAGTCGATCTTTAAAGTAAAAGTAAGCTCGGTGCGCACTGCAAATTATCCGGGCAAGGAACGCCGTCGCGGAAAGTTTGCCGGCTACCGTCCGGATTGGAAGAAGGCTTTCGTAAGATTGCGGGCTGGCGAGAAAATGCCGGAGTACGCGGAGAATTTGTAAATAGCTATCAGCTTTCAGCCGTCAGCTTTCAGCAAAAGCGGCGGCGCCAGCAAGAAAAGCTGAAAGCTGACAGCTAAGAGCTGAGAGCTTTTATGGCAATCAAGACTTATAGACCGACAACTCAGACGTTGCGCTATCGGACCACGCTTTCGAGCGCGGACCTGACTACCGACCGGCCGCACAAGCCGCTGACCGAGCCGAAGTATCGGCAGGGCGGGCGCCGCAACTCCGGCGACACCACCATGCGGTTTCGTGGCGGGGGACACAAGCGCAAGCTGCGCCTTATCGATTTCAAGCGTGACAAGACCGGCATTCCCGCGACCGTGATTTCGATTGAGTACGATCCCAATCGCTCTTCGCGAATTGCGCTGCTGGCGTATGCCGACGGTGAGAAGCGCTACATCCTGCAGCCGGAGGGTTTGAAGGCGGGAGCGAAAATCGTGAGCGGGCCGGATGCCGACATCCTGGTCGGGAACGCCTTGCCGCTGAAAAACATTCCGCCGGGCACGACGATCCACAACTTGGAGTTGCGTCCCGGCAAAGGCGCGCAGATGGTGCGCTCAGCCGGCGGATCAGCGCAACTAGTCGCGAAAGAAGGCGAGTATGCGCTGGTGAAATTGCCTTCCGGCGAGACCCGCAAAGTTTCGCAGGATTGCATGGCCACCATCGGTCAGGTCGGCAACATCGACCACGAGAACATCACTATCGGTAAGGCCGGACGTTCGCGGTGGCTGGGTAAACGCCCGCACAACCGCGGAGTTTCGATGAACCCGGTGGACCATCCGCACGGCGGCGGCGAAGGAAAAACTTCCGGCGGACGGCATCCGGTGACCCCATGGGGCCAGCCGACTCGCGGATACAAGACGCGCAATAACAAGCGCACCGATAAGTTTATTGTGAGCCGAAGGAAGAAGGGATAGCCAAAGAGAGTTATTGCTGTTAGCTGAGAGCTGACGGCTGAAGGCTGAGAGCTGATTTTATGCGTTCAACTAAAAAAGGGCCGTTCATTGACGGATATCTTGCAACCCGCATCGAGGGCATGAACTCGCGCAACGAGAAAAAAGTTCTGCGCACCTGGTCGCGCCGCTCGACAGTTATCCCGGAGATGGTGGGGCACACCATCGCCGTTCACAACGGAAAGAAGTTTATTCCGGTGTACATCACCGAAAATATGGTCGGACACAAGCTGGGTGAGTTCAGCTTCACCCGCCAGTTCAAGGGACACTCGATGAAGGCGGCGACGGAAGTTTCCGCGCGACCGGCGGGAGTGCCGGGCGGGCCGGGAGCAATTACTCCGGCTGCTGGCTCCTCTGCCCCGGCGCCCAAGAGCTAAGAGTTAAGCGAGAGACGAGAAAATGGAATTTCGAGCTCAAACCCGTTTCGTTCGCGTGTCGCCGCAGAAGGCGCGGCTGGTGCTGGAACTCATCAAGGGCCGGCGCGTCGAAGATGCGCTGAACACCCTGGCATTCACTAAGAAGCGCATTGCCGCCAAAGTGGAAAAGCTGCTGCGTTCGGCAGTCCAGAATGCCAATTATCTGAGCACCGAGAAGAACGTCGACGTCGATCTCGACAGTCTTTACGTGAAGCACGCGGTCGCCAACGAGGGTCCGCGCATGAAGCGAATTCGTCCGGCGCCAATGGGTCGTGCCTTTCGTTACGTACGGCGCATGGCGCATATTGAAATCGCTCTTGCCGAACGTGGGAAAAATGGCGCAGCGCTGGCGACGGTGGTGGGAGAAGAGCGCACGGCGACGAAAGCGGTTGCGGGCAAGCCTCGCACCAAGGCAAAGAAAAAAGCCGTGGCCAAGAAGTTCGCCGGCAAGAAGACTGCCGGCAAAAGGTAGTTCAGGAGCTTTATGGGACAGAAGGTACATCCTTACGGATTTCGGCTGGGATACACCAAGCCGTGGAAGTCGCGCTGGTTTGTGGAGCGCGATTACGACACGCTGCTGCTTGAAGACGTCAAGCTGAAGAACGAATTGAAGGACAAGCTCAAGTCGGCGGGCGTGAGCTCGATCGAGATCGAGCGTCCTGGGAACAAGCTTCGCGTCATTATCAAGACCGCGCGTCCGGGAATCATCATCGGCCGCAAGGGCGCTGAGATCGACAAGCTCAAGCAGGAAGTGCAGAAGCGCACTAAACGCGAGGTTTACATCGACATTCAGGAAGTGCACAAGCCTGAGCTCGATGCGCAACTTGTTTCGGAATCGATCGCGCTGCAGCTTGAAAAACGCGTAGGTTTCCGCCGCGCCATGCGTAAGGCAGTCGACTCCGCTCTGCGCTTTGGCTGCAAAGGTATCAAGGTGCGGGTGAGCGGACGATTGAACGGAAATGAAATCGCTCGCTCGGAGTGGTATCTCCAGGGACGCCTGCCGCTGCACACCTTGCGCGCCGATATTGATTACGGTTTCAGCGAGGCGCGCACCACCTATGGCGTGATTGGGGTGAAGTGCTGGGTTTATAAGGGAGAAATCCTGCCAGCCAAGAAGCGTGAGACCCCGGTGGCGGTTGGAGCATTTTGAAATAGCGGTCAGCATCAGCCCTCAGCCGTCAGTAAGAACGGCGAGGTTTAGCTGAGAGCTGAGAGCTGAAGGCTGAAGGCTGAGAGCTGATTTTATGTTGATGCCGAAAAAAGTTAAGTACCGCAAGCAGCAGCGCGGACGCATGACCGGCAAAGCCTGGCGCGGCGCTGAACTGGCTTTCGGGGATTACGGGCTCAAAGTGCTCGAACCGGGGTGGATCACCGACCGCCAGATCGAGGCCAGCCGTGTGGCCATGACCCGCTTCATTAAGCGCGGCGGGAAGATATGGATTCGGTTGTTTCCCGACAAGCCGGTCACCAAGAAGCCTGCCGAAACCCGTATGGGAAAAGGCAAGGGCGCGCCCGACCACTGGGTTGCAGTGGTGCGGCCCGGCAAGATTTTGTTCGAGATGGAAGGTGTGACTCCACAGGACGCGGCAGAAGCCATGCGCCTGGCGTCACATAAATTGCCGCTGCGCACGAGATTCGTGCAGCGCGAGGGGCACTGAATCGCTGTCGTCAGCAGCTATCAGCCGTCAAGACGGTTGGGTTCGCTGAAACTGAAAGCCGAAAGCTGAGTTTGATATGAAAGCAGAAAAAATTCGCAACTTGACCGACGAAGAACTTCATCATCAGGAACAGGAAATGAGCGATCAGCTTTTCAAGCTGAAGTTTCAGCTCAACATGGGACAAACCGAGAGCCTGAAAAAGCTCCGCGGGTTGCGCAAGGACATTGCCCGGGTGAAGACCATCGCCCACGAGCGCGCCGCGGCAGGGGAGAAGAAGTGATGGCGGAAACAAAAGCTGCCGGAAGGCGCAAGGAATTAGTCGGTGAGGTGGTCTCAAACCGCATGCAGAAGACCATCGTAGTGCAGGTGATCCGCCGCCGGGCCCACCCGCTATACACGCGGGTGATTTCGAAGGCGAAAAAGTTCTACGCCCACGATGAGAAGAACGAAGCCCACGTGGGCGACTTAGTCCGGCTCGAGGAGACGCGTCCACTCTCGAAGCTGAAGCGCTGGAAGCTGAAAGAAATCGTGCGCAAAACCGCGCTGGTGCCGGAAGTGGTGGGACTGGAAGTTGCGGGAGTAGGGGAGCAGAAGTAAAAGGCCTGGGCAGCTAGAAGCTAGTGCTAGCTGCAGAACGCTCCGCAGGGGAAGATCTTATGACAGTAATGATGCGAAGCATGCTCGAAGTCGCTGACAACAGCGGCGCTCGCAAGCTGCAGATGATTCTACCGCTGGGTGGATCGACTGGGTTGCGCGCCGGCTTGGGTGACGTGGTCACCGCCAGCGTGAAGGAAGCTGCGCCGGATGGCCAGACCAAGAAAGGCACCGTCGTAAAAGCGGTCATCGTGCGCACTCGCAAAGAGCATCGCCGCCGCGACGGCACTTATATCCGCTTCGATCAGAATGCGGCGGTCTTGATCAATGACGCGGGCGAGCCGGTTGGCACCCGCGTGTTCGGACCGGTCGCTAGAGAATTGCGCGAAAAGAAGTTTTTGAAGATCGTAAGTTTGGCGCCGGAAGTTTTGTAGGCAAGCAGGTTTCAAAGTTTCGATGTTTCAAAGTTTCCGAAATAGAGCTTTTACATCGAGACGTGGGACGCAAGTGCTTGTGAAACTTTGAAACCTTAGAAACGTTGAAACTTGGGATTTTGATTATGGAAACAACAACCGCACACAAGCGAATTGATATTCGGCGCAACGACACCGTAAAGGTGCTGAGCGGCCGCGACAAGGGAAAGCAGGGGCGCGTGCTTCGCGTGTTCCCCGACAAGGGCAAAGTCCTGGTCGAGCACGTAATGATGGTGAAAAAGCACCTTCGCCCCAGCCAGAAGTCCAAAGGCGGTATCGCCGAGCAGGAGAGCCCGGTATCGGTTTCGAAGGTGCAACTGATGTGCTCCACCTGCGGTCCGGTGCGCATTGGGCACGAAGTCCGCGGAGACCGCAAAGTCAGAGTTTGCAAGAAGTGCGGCACGACATTGGATAAAACCTAGTTCGTAAGCATCTTCGCCCTTAGCTGTGAGTTGGGGTTCCTGAGAGCTAAAAGCTAAAAGCTAAAGGCTGAATTTATGGCAAAAGATAAAAAAGAAAAGAAAGGCGCGCCCCAGCAGCAGGAAGAGCGTGCGCCGCAGGTAGCTCGCCATAGTGCCAAGGAAACTCCGCGGCTGAAAGAACGCTTCCGCAAGGAAGTCGCTCCCGTGCTGATGAAGGAGTTCGAACTCAATAATCCCATGGCGGTCCCGCATCTTCACAAGATCGTAGTGAATATGGGCATGGGGGAAGCTACCCAGAACGCTAAATTGCTCGACCCGGCAGTGAACGAACTTGGCCAGATTACCGGCCAGAAGCCGGTGGTCACGCGCGCCAAGAAATCCATTGCGGCGTTCAAAGTCCGCGAGGGCATGCCGATCGGCGCCATGGTCACTTTGCGCGGCGACCGCATGTACGAATTTTTCGATCGGCTGGTGAGTGTTGTTCTGCCGCGTGTCCGCGACTTTCGTGGGGTTTCCACCAAGTCGTTCGATGGCCGCGGCAATTACACCATTGGATTGCACGACCAGTTGATCTTTCCGGAGATCGACTACGCCAAAGTCGATAAGTTGAAAGGCATGAACGTCACCATCGTGACCACCGCGCGGGATGACAATCAGGCACGAGCGCTATTGCGCCACCTGGGAATGCCGTTTCGGGCGAATTAGATTTTTGAACTACAAGCAAGTGACTAGAGCTAGGAGCTGATTTGTCAACTACAGCAAAACGAGTCAAAGACGCGAAGATCCAGGAAAAGTTTAAGCAGGCGCGCGACAATAAGCAGCCGCGGCCTAAGTTTTCCACGCGCAAACACAACCGCTGCAAGATCTGCGGACGTCCGCGCGCGTATCTGCGCAAGTTTGGGCTTTGCCGCCTGTGTTTCCGCGGCCTGGCATTGCGTGGCGAAATTCCGGGTGTTGCAAAATCCTCCTGGTAGGAGGATCCCGCCTCCGCCCAAACGGCGGAATGATGGGAAGCCCGGTTCTGTTGTACATGCCGTTGCCGTTTTCCGCTGAGGCGGAAAATACGGACGGCCGAGGAGAAGCAAAACAATGAATCTGACCGATCCGGTCTCAGACATGCTGACGCGAATTCGCAATGCGATCCGCGCCCGGCACCAAAAAGTAGATGTACCCGCTTCCAAGCTGAAGGTGGAGATTGCCCGCATCCTGAAAGAAGAAGGCTTTATCTCGAACTTCAAGGCTACGGAAGAGGAGGGCCATAAGGTCGTCCGCATCTACCTCAAGTACGACACCAATAATGATGCTGCGATTTCGAACGTGTCGCGCATCTCGCGTCCCGGCTGCCGCGTGTACGTCCGCCGCACCGAGATTCCGCGCGTCCTCGGTGGACTGGGAATCAATATTCTGACTACGCCCCGGGGAGTTATGACCGGACGGCAGGCCCGCAAGCAGGGCGTCGGCGGCGAAGTGCTTTGCGAAGTTTGGTAGAAGAACAGCATTCAGCCATCAGCTCTCAGCCATCAGCAAGATGGCAAACGCTGACGGCTGATAGCTAATAGCTGAGAGCTTACTTATGTCACGAATTGGAAAAAAACCGATTTCCCTCCCCAAGGGAGTGACGGTCAAAATCGAAGGCAATACGATCGCGGTGCAGGGGCCCAAGGGCAAACTCGACACCGTCGTTCCTCGTGGGATCCGCGTCGAGCAGCAGGATGGCCACATCGTCGCCTTGCGCGAGAACGATTCCCAAGCTGCGCTGCACGGGTTAACCCGCGCCCTGGTTAACAATGCCGTCGAGGGCGTGACCCGGGGCTGGACGCGCGAGTTGGAAATTGTTGGCATCGGCTACCGCGCGGAGATGAAGGGCAAGGGCATGGTGGTGTTCACGCTGGGCTATTCCCACCCTATCGAGTATCCCCTGCCCGCGGGAGTTGATGTGGCCGTCGATCCCAAGCAGACGCGGCTCACACTCAGTGGCATCGATCGGCAGAAGGTCGGACAAGTCGCGGCGGAAATGCGTTCGCTGCGTCCGCCCGATCCTTACAAGAACAAGGGCGTCCGCTATGTGGGCGAGCGTCTGAAAAAGAAGGTTGGAAAGACGGGAGCGAAATGATCGCGATTGGCGGGCGGCTGAGTCCGCCGCGATCATCCTGAGCGAAGTCGAAGGATCTCAAGTCATGCTGACAATATCATCGAAGAACATAACTCGACGCCGGGTGCACAAGCGGATTCGTAAAAAAGTCCTCGGCACTGCCGAGCGGCCGCGGCTCAATGTGTACCGGTCTCTGAACAACATCTACGTGCAAGTCATCGATGACCTGAAAGGTGTCACCCTGGTCTCGGCGAATAGCGGGGAAGGCAAGAAGGGATCGCGCACCACCGGCGGCAATCTGGCGGCAGCTAAGGCCGTGGGTAAAGCTATCGCCGAGCGCGCCAAGGCCCAGGGCATCTCGAAGATTGTTTTCGACCGCGGCGGATACATTTACCACGGGCGCGTGAAGGCGCTCGCAGATGCCGCACGGGAAGCGGGATTGCAGTTTTGAAACCAAGCTTTAGCTATTAGCTCTTAGCTTTTAGCCAAGCGGAACATGTCTGGCTAAGAGCTAAAGGCTAAAAGCTATCAGCTGGAGATCGGAAAAGTAACGAATGCCAACTGTTATCAAGAAACTTGATCCCGGCGCCTACCAGTTGAAAGATCAGGTGGTCGCCATCAATCGCGTCACTAAAGTCGTCAAGGGCGGCAAGAACCTGTCGTTTGCGGCATTGGTTGTCGTCGGAGATCCTACGGCCGCCGTAGTCGGCTACGGCTCCGGCAAAGCGAAGGAAGTTCCCCAGGCCATTCGCAAGGGCATTGAGTCCGCGAAGAAAAACCTGGTCAGGGTGAATTTGACGCACACCAGCATTCCGCACGCGGTGCTCGGACGCTTTGGGTCCGGCATGGTACTGCTGAAGCCGGCCCCGGAAGGTACCGGTGTAATCGCCGGCGGTGCGGTGCGCGCCATTATGACTTCAGTCGGAATTCAGAATGTGCTCACAAAGTCCATTGGCACCACCAACCCGCATAACGTGATTAAGGCGACCTTTGACGCGCTGAAAAAACTGAAGAACAAGGAATTTGTCGCCAGCGTTCGCGGCAAGACGGCGGAGGAATTGTAATCATGGCGACGGCAAAGGCGACCACAAAGACGAAGACAAAGGCACCGAAGACAACCGCAGGCGCTGGCACACTGCAACTGAAGTACGTTCGTTCGGTGATCTGTACCCCGGTCAAGCACAAACAAGTGGTTCGCGGATTAGGCTTTACTCGTCTGAATCAGGTGGTTGAACGGCCCGATACGCCAGCCATTCGCGGCATGGTAGCAAAGGTGCCGCACTTGGTAGAGATTGTTCAGAACTAAGGTTTCAATGTTTCTGAGGTTCCAAGGTTTCACGGTCTAACCTGACTGGGAACCTTGGAACTTTCGAAACCTGGAAACTTTGCAACTTTGAAACCTGGAACTGCTATGAACCTATCCAATATCCGAGCGCCGAAGAAAGCTTCGGAAAACAAAAAGCGCGTAGGCCGCGGCATGGGCTCCGGCATGGGCAAGACTTCCACCCGCGGACACAAAGGCCAGCGCTCGCGCAGCGGTTCGCGCATGATGCGCGGCTTCGAAGGCGGCCAAATGCCGCTGCACCGTCGTGTGCCGAAGCGCGGCTTCACCAACATCTTTCGCCAGGAATACAGCATTGTGAACCTGGAGAAGCTGGCGGAGTTGGGCGAGAGCACTATCAATCCCGACGTTCTACGCAAAGCCGGAGTCATCAGCACCAAGCGCAAGGTCAAAATTCTTGGCGATGGTGAACTTAAATCCGCCATCACCGTGCAGGCGCACAAATTTTCCAAGTCCGCTCAGGAAAAGATCACGCAAGCCGGCGGCAAATTCGAGGTTTTGCAGTAATGCTCGAGAAGTTCGCAAACATCTTCCGCATTCCCGACCTGCGCAAGCGCATCCTGTTCACGCTGGGCTTGCTGGCGGTGTACCGTGTCGGCGGGCACATCCCCATTCCCGGAATCAATTCTCAGATGTTCCAGCAGTTCATTGAACAGAATCGCGGGACCTTGCTGGGTTTCGTCGATCTGTTCTCCGGCGGCCAGTTCCGCCGTATGACAATTTTCGCGCTGGGCATCATGCCATACATCACGGCATCGATCATCCTGCAGCTGCTCACCGTGGTTTACGAGCCTCTCGCTAAACTACAGAAAGAAGGCGAGCTCGGCCGCAAGAAGATTACGCAATGGACGCGCTATCTGACCCTGGGCCTGAGTGCGGTCCAATCTTTTGGCATCGCCTTCACCTTGCAGAAGAGCGGCGGTTTTGTTCTGAACCCTGGTCCTAAGTTCGTCCTGATGACGGTGCTCACGCTCACCACCGGCAGCGTGTTCATTATGTGGCTCGGTGAGCAGATCACTGAACGCGGCGTCGGTAACGGCATGTCGCTGCTTATTTTCGCTGGCATCGTGGTCGGACTGCCGCGTGGCATCTTTGACCTGTGGGATAAGGCCAGGAACTTCGCGTGGGGACCGCTTACTCCGGTGTGGCTGATCGCGTTGGTTGCGATGATGGTTGCAGTCGTTGCCTTCATCGTCTTTGTCGAACGCAGCGAGCGGCGCATTCCAGTGCAATACGCCAAGCGCATCGTGGGGCGGAAGATGATGGGCGGACAGTCCACTCACCTTCCTTTACGAGTCAATTCGGGCGGAGTAATGCCGGTCATCTTCGCATCATCGATCGTCACTATCCCACAAACTCTGCTGTTTGGGCTGCGGGATAATCCGCACTTCGGTCCGATCCTGCGCGCGCTCTACTGGGGCGAGCCGATGTACACCGTCCTTTACGCTGCCGGCATCATTTTCTTCGCCTACTTCTACATTTCTATCGTCTTCAACCCCAACGAGGTTGCAGACAACATGCGGAAGTATGGCGGATTTATTCCCGGCATCCGGCCTGGCAAGCGTACTGCCGACCACATCAATGAGATTTTGACGCGCATCACCCTGGTGGGAGCGATGTACCTCATCATCATCTCGTTGATTCCCGAATGGATGATTACCGGCATTCACTTGAACCATCTATACGGTCCGGTCGGCAGGTTCTTCGAGAATTTGCCCAACGGTATGCTGAACGGCCTGGGACTGAATTTTTATTTCGGCGGGACGTCGCTGCTGATCGTAGTCGGCGTGGCAATGGACACGGTAAATCAGATCGAATCTCAGCTCATCATGCGGCACTATGATGGGTTCACCCCCAAGAGCGGGCGAATTCGGGGCCGCCGCAATTGGGCGTAGCTCGTAGTCCTGAATAAGGCGGATCGTTTGCTTGGCAGTGACTCTGGTACAGGAGCGGCTTGGGGCCAGTTCGATGGCGGAGCAGGTTTTGCGGACTATCGGACCCGTTGTGCTTCTCGGGCCACCGGGCGCAGGTAAAGGCACCCAGTCGAAGAGGATCACTGAGCACTACCACATCCCGCAGGTCTCGACCGGTGACTTGCTGCGTGAGCATGTCAGGCAGCAAACGCCGCTAGGGATCGAGGTGCAGGCGATCATTGCCAGGGGTGAATTAGTCCCCGATCATCTGGTCTGCGACATCGTCGCCTGGCGGCTCAGGCAGCCGGACGCCGACCGCGGATTCATCCTGGATGGCTTCCCCCGCACCCAAAAACAGGCTGCGTGGCTGGATTCGTTTTTGAAGTTTGAGTTCTTTGAAACTGGGAAATGGGCGTCGTGGCTGCCGATTGTGATCCGAATCCAAGTGGATTATAATAAGTTGTTGCTCCGGATCACTGGACGGCGGACTTGCCCCACCTGTGGGGCGATCTACAACGTTCATTCCAATCCGCCGCTCGTTGACGAAATCTGTGACAAGGATGGCACCAAGCTGGTCATTCGCGATGATGACCGCGACGAGGTCATTCGCGAGCGCCTTGATACATACGAGCGCCAGACCAAGCCGGTGGCAGAATACTACGACAAGCTTGGCCGCCTGGTGACCATTAATGGCGATCAGTCGGTGGATGACGTCAGCGCCGCGATTTTGAAAGAAATTGACGGTCGCGCTTGCGGCGTGGCAAGCGGAACCGAAGCTAAGGGAAATTAGAAACGTGGCGATTGTGTGCAAGTCGCAGTCGGAAATTGAAAAGATGCGGCGCAGCGGTCACATCGTGCGTCAAGTCCTGGACGAACTAAAGGCAATGGTCGCCCCGGGCGTGAGCACGATGGATCTCGAAAAGGCCGCGGACAAGAAGATCAAAGAACTGGGCGCGAAGCCTGCGTTCAAAGGTTATTACGATTATCCGTGCGTGCTGTGCACGTCGGTGAACGAAGAGATTGTGCATGGTATTCCGTCGCCAAAGCGGGTGCTCAAGGCCGGAGATATTGTTTCGATCGATTGCGGTGTAGTGCTCGACGGATATTACGGTGATGCTGCAGTCACCGTCGCTGTCGGCGATTCAATTTCGCCGGAGCGGCAAAAGTTGCTGGAAGTAACCGAGGCGTCGCTCTACAAAGCCATTGAACAGGCAAAGGTCGGCAACAGCATCAGTGATATTGGCGGCGCGGTGCAGGAATACGTTGAGGCCAACGGCTTCAGCGTGGTGCGAGAGTTTGTTGGCCACGGAATCGGGACCAAGCTGCACGAAGAGCCGCAAGTTCCGAATTTTCGGTCGAATGGCGCGAACACCCGGCTGCGTGAGGGCATGGTGCTGGCCATCGAGCCAATGGTGAACTCGGGTCGCCCGGAAGCAAAAGTTTTGGACGACAAGTGGACTGCAGTCACGGCCGACGGCAGCTCCAGCGCGCATTTCGAGCACTGCGTGGCAGTGACAAGAAACGGGCCAGTGATCTTGACGCAATAAGCTCTCAGCTATCAGCCGCCGGCTTTCAGACAAAGCGACGAAGCTGATGGCTGAAAGCTAATAGCTTGTAAGGAGTCGATGAGCAAAGTTGAGGCGTTTGCGGGGCGTCTGAGACCCGCGCCGAAATCCCGAAGCAAAGCGAGGGAACTCGGAATCGGATTACAAAGGAGTCGATGAGCAAAGAAGACGCGATTGAAGTAATGGCAACGGTCGTAGAGCCGCTGCCCAATGCCATGTTCAAGGTGGAATTGGACAACAAACACCAGGTTCTGGCGCACGTTTCCGGCAAAATGCGAAAAAATTTCATCCGCATTCTCCCCGGAGACAAAGTCGCGGTCGAGCTCTCGCCCTACGATCTGAATCGCGGACGTATTGTTTATAGATACAAATGACCATGTAGGGACGGGCGCCCTCGCCCGTCCGGCCGAGCTTGCTCGGCGACTATCAGGGGACGGGAATTATGAAAGTACGAGCATCGGTAAAGAAAATTTGCGACAAATGTAAGGTCATCCACCGCAAAGGCGTGGTGCGCGTGATTTGCACCAACTCGAAACACAAACAGCGGCAAGGCTAAAGGACTTGGGAAGGGCACGAGTTTACTCGTGCCGAAAGCAGCTATTTGAATCGCGGCTTTAGCCGCTGAGGTAGGATTTTATGGCACGAATTGCAGGCGTCGATCTTCCCCGCAACAAGCGGACGTTTATCGCGCTGACTTACATTTACGGGATCGGACAGGCGCGTGCTACGCGCATCCTCGATCAGGCAAAAGTGGACCCCATGAAAAAGGTCCAGGACCTCGGCGAGGACGAGGTGAATCGCATCCGCCAGGTCATTGAAGGCGAAGGCATGGTCGAAGGTGACCTCCGCAAGGAAGTTTCGATGAGCATCAAGCGGCTCATCGAAATCGGCTCCTATCGCGGATTCCGTCATCGCCGTAACCTCCCTGTTCGCGGACAGCGCACGCACACAAATGCCCGAACCCGCAAAGGTCCGCGCAAAGGAACGGTCGCCAACAAGAAGAAGGCGGCAGCAAAGACGTAAAGGCAGGTTTCAACGTTTCAGAGGTTTCAAGGTTTCGGAATCTCGCCTTTGAAACTTTGAAACTTGAAACTTTGAAACTGAGGTTTTATGGCAAAACCAGCAGCAGCAGCAGCGGGCGCAGCGGCGCCGGAGAAGAAGGGCAAGAAAAAGACCTTCAAAAAGAAGGAACGCAAGCACGTCTCGTTTGGCGTGGTGCACATTCAGGCCTCCTTCAATAACACCATCGTGACTATCTCGGACCAGGCTGGCAACGTACTCTCCTGGAAGAGTTCAGGCTCGCTGGGTTTCCGTGGATCGCGCAAGGGCACGCCGTTTGCGGCGCAGCAGGCTGCGATGAACGCCGCCAACATGGCGCGCGATCACGGTGTGCGTACCGTGGAAGTCCGCGTCAGCGGTCCGGGCTCCGGGCGCGAGTCGGCAATTCGCGCGCTATCCGCCGCCGGCATTGAAGTTCGCGCGATCAAAGACGTCACGCCGATTCCGCACAACGGCTGCCGTCCGCCAAAGAGGCGAAGAGTTTAGACGATTGCTGTGACGAGCGTGCGGCACAGCTCCAGCCGCAACGCGGCGGAATGGGAAAGCCCGGCACGGCAGTGCCGGGAAGAGTGATGTGAGATCGAGTCCCATAGGGACGGCACCGAATAGCAGATTTTGCCCAGGAAGAAAGGTCAGCCAGACCCGTAAACTGGACGTAATTTAAGGAGAAGAAAACTTGGCAAGATACAAAGATGCAGTATGCCGCCTGTGCCGGCGGGAGGGCATTAAGCTGTTCCTCAAAGGCACAAAGTGTTTCAGCGATAAGTGCGCCATCGAAAAGCGCAACTTCGCCCCCGGCCAGCACGGCAAAGACCGTAAGGCCAAAATCGTCGGATACGGCCTGCAATTGCGCGAGAAGCAGAAGGCTAAGCGCATTTACTTCACGCAGGAAGGCCAGTTCCGCAACTACTTCGAGAAGGCCGCGCGCACCAAAGGCGTGACCGGCGAACTGCTTTTACAGCAGCTTGAGCGCCGGCTCGACAGCGTTGTCTTGCGCATTGGATTCGGTATATCCCGCCGCCAGGCGCGCCAGCTGGTGCGTCACGGGCACGTTGCCGTCAATGGCCGGAAGGTCGATATTCCTTCTTACCAGGTGGCGGTCGGCGAGGAAATCTCGATTCGCGAGAGCAGCCGCAAGTTGCCGATTCTGGAGCAGTCGAAAGAATTCGCTGCCCACCAGAACGCACCTAATTGGATAGAGATTGACCGCGATAACTTTAAAGGCCGCATAACCGCGCTGCCGAAGCGCGAGGACATCCAGTTGCCGGTGAACGAGCAGTTGATTGTGGAACTTTACAGTAAATAGCAGCTTTCAGATAGAAGGTTTCAAAGTTTCAGAGTTTCGAGTTTCGGGTGTGCAGTGCTGCGTTAAGCGACACGGACTCCCGAAACTTTGAAACTCGAAACTTTGAAACTTGGATTTTACCGGTCCACGTTTCGCACCAGATCAGCCTTTGCTGACTTTGACCTGAGTCGGACCACTCAGCGAGTCGGCATTGAGCCACATGGCCGAAGGAGAAACAAATGCTTTGGAAGGGTTTTCAAAAACCAAAACGCCTCGCAGTTGACACTTCAACCCTAACCGACAAGTACGGCATTTTCTGGGCGCAGCCGTTTGAACGCGGCTTCGGCACCACCATCGGCAACGCGCTTCGCCGCGTGCTGCTGAGCTCGATCGAAGGCGCTGCGGTTACGGCGGTTAAGATTGATGGCGTGCTACATGAGTTCCAGTCGATCCCCGGCGTGGTCGAAGATGCAACCGACATCATCCTGAACCTGAAGCAAGTTCCCTTCAAGCTCAGCGGAGATGCGCCAAAGGCAATTTACCTGCGTTCCGACCAGCCCGGCGTTGTGACCTCTGGCATGATCGAAGCCGACGGCGATGTCGAAGTCCTCGATAAGGACGTCTACATCGCGACCGTCAGCGAAGGCGGCAAGCTCGATATGGAAATGCGCCTCAAGCGCGGCCGCGGTTACGTTTCTGCCGACAAGAATTTCGACGAGGACCTCGGCATCGGATTTATCCCAATCGATTCCGTCCACTCGCCGGTGCGCAAGTGCAACTACACCATTGAAGCCGCGCGTCTTGGGCAGATCACCGATTACGATAAGCTCACGCTCGAAGTTTGGACCAACGGCTCCATCACTCCGGCCGACGCGATTGGGCTTTCGGCGAAGCTGCTGAAGGACCACATGAATATCTTCATCAACTTCGAGGAAGATATTGAAACTGGCAGCACTACCGAAGATCGCAAGCCTGAGATCAAGAACGAGAACCTGAACCGTTCGGTAGAGGAACTCGAGCTTTCCGTCCGCAGCTACAACTGTCTGAAGAACGCCAACATTCAGACCATCGGCGAGCTGGTACAGAAGACTGAGGCCGAGATGCTGAAAACGAAAAACTTCGGCCGCAAATCGCTGAATGAAATTAAGGAAATCCTCGGCACCATGGGCTTGAGCCTGGGCATGAAGATCGACGAGCACGGGAACGCTGTCCCCGGCCCGACGTCAAACCAGGTGCTGCCGGCATCAGCCTACGGTCCGGACGACAACTATTAAAGAAAGCAGTTTCAGGTTTCGGGTTTCGAGTTTCAAGTTGACCACTCGAAACCTGAAACTTTGAAACTTGAAACTGAGGTTTTCCATGCGTCACAAAGTAGCAGGATACAAACTCGGACGTACCACATCGCATCGCCGCTCGCTGCTGCGCAACATGGCGACTTCGCTCATCATGGAAGAGCGCATCGAGACCACGGTCCCTAAAGCCAAAGCTCTTCGCCCGACCGTCGAAAAGATGATCACCCTCGGCAAGCGCGGAGACCTCGCCGCGCGCCGCCAGGCCACAGCTTATCTCATGACCGACGAAGCCGTGCACAAGCTGTTCGATACCATCGGCCCCCGCTTCGGAGACCGCAACGGCGGCTACACTCGAATCGTTCGGACTGCGTGGCAGAAAGGTGACGGCGCCGATAAAGCCTTCATCGAGTTGCTGGGCAGCGAGCAACTACTGGACGAAAAGCGGCAGAAGCGCGCCGAAGCTCGCGCCAAGAAAGCGGAAGAGACCCGCAAAGCCATGGAAGAGCAGGAAGCTCAGCGTGGCGAAGAAGCGGCCGCGGCCGAAGCCGAATCGAAGGAAGAAAAAGACAAAGAGTAGATATCGGCAAGATCTGATTGGCCGAGCAATATCTGTGTGGGTCGGACATTCCTGTTCGACCTTTTTTATTCACCCTTCAAACATGGAAGAGGAGGAAGCTAACCAGCGGGAAGAATCGGCCGCCAACGAAGCCGAATCAAAGGAAGAAAAAGACAAAGAGTAGGTCTCAGCAAGATCTGATTGCTTTAGCAATATCTGTGTGGGTCGGACATTCCTGTCCGACCCTTTTTATTTACTCTTCAAATGAGGCTGCCCCACCCTTTGCGGTTTTCAAAGGGTGGGAACCACTTCCCCGTTCATCTCACCTGCCCTACCAGCGCCGCCACCGCCATAGTCCCGAAATGCCGCGTCACTTCTAGCGGATGATCCTTGTTCCACATCGCCATTCCCGGAACATATCCCGTCCCCAGCACATGGTTGTGGACGACATCCAGCGAGAACCCGCTGTCGATCGTGACCTGGCTTCCTTCGTGCTCATACTGCGCAATATCAGGCGGCAGGTGTGGCACCACATCCCACACATTTACAATCCGGTAGCAAACATTCACATGCGTATTAAAGAAAGTGACAAAATCGTCATGCCCCACCCGGGGTTCCGCCCAGGTATAAACAACCGGCGAAAGATTCTGATTCACATTCAACAGGTCGAGAGTCGCAAGCGGACAAAGTGCGCCCCCGAGACTGTGTCCCGTGATCAATATTTCGCTATACCCGCCGGAATATTTGTTCCACAGTGCGATCAGATTGTCGCGCACCGCTAGATAGACAAGCTGAAATCCCTCATGAACCGTTCCGCGCCCCGGCACTGGCGCATATGGCGCAGGTACAAAATCAAAATCGTCCAGCCAGTCGTGGATAAACTCCGTCCCGCGAAATGCCACGATGAGGCGCTGATTCGGCTTGTCCAGGCAGAACCAGCCGAAGTTCAGATTCGCATTGGGATCCGCCGCCAGCGTGCGCACCGCTGCATCACTCGTTGCTCTCTGCGGTTGCTTCGGCTGGTCGAACATGCTTTGCAGCATCTTCTAGCGCTTGGTTCTTTGCAGCGGCGCAAGCCTGGCAAGATGAGCCTGCACCGCCGGGTGCGCGGGATTCGCAAGGATCTCAAATGCAGTCTGATTCAGTGTGTAGCCTTGCGGAGCTTGGGTGCTGTCGTATGCAGCCTGGGCAAGGGGCAGCACAATATTTTCGGCAAATTGGCCGTCGAAGGGAATCATAGGACTCCTGTGTTCAAATGAGTTTTTTCGAGGAAGGAGGCCAGCATAGTCCCGGCGTGCAAGCTAGACAAGAAAAATCATGGAACGGAATGCGCCCGGGATCGGGCTTACTGCGTCGTCCAGTTCTCCCAGAGATGCGTCATCCCGAAGTCCCGCGCTCTCACCAGCGGGATGAGGGATCTGGCGTGACGTCAGCACAGCCCCGACATGATGCTCTTCGAGTTCGCGTGCTCTGTAACTCCTCCGCGTTCTCTGCGGTTAAAAGCTTTTGGTTTTGCGAAACGGCACGGTTTTTGTGGGGACAGCCGCCCCTTCGACAAAGCTCAGGGCAAGCTCTCGGCTGTCCAAAGTCTGCATCGACCTATGTCCCCGAAGCGGCCAACGCTGCATACCCAGCACCTAACACCGGCGCGTCCTGATTCAATACAACGTAAATTGGAATCCTCGCGAGTTCGGCCGCGAGTTTTGTCTTGTCGCAAAATGCCCGCACGAACGCCCCATCCTTTAATTTCGGAAGAATTTTTAACGCGATTCCGCCACCTATATAAACTCCTCCGAACGGAAGGGCTCGCAGCGCCATGTTGCCCGCTTCGGAACCGTACGCTTCCGTCCACATGTGCAGGGTTTGTTCGCACGCCGCGCAGGTTCTCGCGAAAGCCTGCTGCGTGATGTTTGCCGCGGCATCAACGGTCGGATCGTCGAAAAAGGCATGGTGCACTTCGGGGAAAATGGCCTGGTGGATCGCCCGGAAGCCGCGGCCGGAAACAATTTCTTCGGTGCATACGCGTGGCATACGCTTTCTCAATGCCTGCAGCACTACTATTTCTCGATCCGTGCCGGGAGCGAAGTCAGTCAATCCGGCTTCGCACGCAGAGACCTGATAGCGATTGCCATTCCAGAATAAAATCGACTCGCCTAGTCCCGTCCCGGCAGCCACGTAAACTTTCGGCGCCCGCGGTTGCGGAATCCCCGGATTCAATTCCAGCAGGTCTTTGCTTTCAAGGTGCGCCAGGCTGGATGCAGCCGCTTCCACATCGTTGAGCAGCAGCGTTTTACCCACCGGAATCCTCAAGCTTTCCGCGACTCTTTTGCGATTGATCGTCCACGGAAGGTTATTGCAAACGACTTCGTCATTCACAATCGCGCCGGCCACTCCGAATCCCGCGGAGGCAAAGTCTCCGTCTTTTAGCCGATAGCCTTCATTACTAGCTCGCTCACAAAAAATGTCGACAAAGGTTTCGACATTCGAGAACTCTGCTGTCAGCGCGTTCAACCGGTAAACAGGCCGCAATCTCTGGCCTTCAACCGCAAACAGAATCAGAGTGCATTTGGTACCGCCAAGGTCTCCTGCGAGGATCATGTGCACTGAGCGTACCCGGATTTGGCTCGCCCCATCAAGTGCTCGGAATTTCGTTTACCGATACTCACGGCCTGGATCGCTCTCGCTTCCTTACGACTGATGTCGTATTTTGGCGCATATCCGAGCATTTTTCACGCACCCCTCTCCTGCGATTTGAATCCATACAGGCACCGAGGAGAACCTGCATGGCCACAACCCCGAAATTCCGTATTGATGTAGATATTCATAATCTTCTAGTGCAGGCTTCGCCCGAACTGGTGAGGGTGCCTGCCCCTAAGGGGTTGACGCTTCCAGAGCCCGTATTCCCCCAATTTCCGGAGAAGCTGAACGATCCCGGTCCCGCAACCCCCCTTGAAAGCCGCAATTGGACTTGGCCTGAGGTCTACCGCAAGATGCGGGGCTGGCTGTTCCCCTATGTCCGCTCGCGGGTTCTGCCGGGCGATTTTCATCCCATCACCGCCTATCTTTTCGTCGAGTACAAATGCAATCTGGACTGCTGGTACTGCTGGGCCTACAACAACAAAGTCAAAGGCATGACCGAGGACGTTGCACGGCGTTCAATCGACTGGCTCTACGATCACGGCTGTCGCGTGCTGGCATTGATGGGCGGCGAGCCCCTGCTCCGTCCGCAGTTCGCGCACAAGGTAGTGAATTACGCCGCGAAGAAAGGCTTCTGGATTTATATCGGAACCAACGGCCGCTTGTTGCGCCCCGAAGTTGCCGACCGACTGGGCGACGCCGGCGCCGCAGTCTTCAATTTTGCGGTCGATTCGTGGGACGAAAAGCCAAGTCTGCCCAAAGCCGTCGTCCCCGTAAGGAAGCACCTGGAACACCTCCTGAAGAAACAGTACGTGTACGGCTACATGGTCTTTTTCAATATGAATATCTGCCGCAACAATATGCAGGACATTCGCCAATTGACGGAATACGCCCACGACTGTCGCATCGCCACCGACTATCACATCAACGAAACTCCCATGCTCGAACAAGACGAACACTTCAAACATTTGAGCGACAATCCGACTTACATTCGTCCAGAGGATTGGCCGGAAATCGACTCGCTGGTCGACTGGCTGGTCGAGAAGAACAACGCCGGATATCAGATGGTGAACTCCGTCCAGCGTCTGCAGGAGATCAAGGCGTTCGTCCGAATGGCTAGCGGAGCGGATCTGAAGCGTCTCGGGTGGAACGGCGACGGCACCGGGACCAATGGCAACGTCGCCAAGCAAATTGCACACATGCCTGGCATTGTGCAGGACGCGAAAGGTGAATTGCACTTTGCTGAGTGGAATTGCCGCGCCGGGCAGAACAACGTAATCATCCGAACCGATGGGACCGTAGCGCCGTGTTTCCCAATGTATGCCGCCACCTATGACTGGGGAAACATTGATGGCCATAAGTTTGACGCTGTGCAACTCGAAGGCATGAAGAAGACTTGCCAGCAGCATTGCTTCTCCACGTTGAACCACAATCTCGCGTACTGCTACAACGACGCGCGGGTGATCAAGTTCGTGTGGACAAACCTGGTGAAGAACCGCATGAAAGGCGGAGCAAGAAGTTTCGAGGATTGGGAAAAGACCAGCGAATCCAAAGCTGCATAGGAGCTGACGACCGCCTTACATCTAAAGATGTAGTTACGGGTATCAACGCTGTCGCATTGAATTTGCGCGATCATCGTCGCACCCTATTGGTTTGAGCAACAGGAGGCGGCGAATGGCTCATTGCGGCGGTATGGGGAACCAGCGTATACCCGAGGACCTTCATGACATTCGCGGCACTATTGTTCGCGGATCAGAGGGCCAAAAACTCGGCAAAGTAAATGACGTGATCTTCGATCATGACACCATGGAGATTCGCTATCTCGTCGTGGACAGCGACGGCTCGTTGGAAGTAGGAACGTTTTTGCTCCCCGCCGACAGCATTTCCGCTGACAGAAAACATAACTCCGGTCTCTCGACCTCGGCTAGCAAGCAGCAAATCGAAAATGCTCCGGAATACGACAAAAAGTCGCTCAGATCGAAAGCTGACTGGGACAAGTACGAGAAGGAATTCAAACAGTATTGGGAAGAAGATCCGGTAATGCACATGAAAGGCTCTGACCGGGTTATCACCCCACCCGAAGAACGTGTTTCCGATCAAGCCAGTTCGGCCGGCGAGACAAGCCACCGATCGAGCGATCTCGAAATAAATCCCGCCGAGCTCTTTCCAGAACGTATGACAAACGTATTTTCCGATCCTGAACCCAGTGGCAGCAAAGTCACCTTGCGTCCCCGATCCGTAGCTCGTGCTGAGGATGCCGCTTCCGGCGTCACGCTGCTGAAGCCACGCTGGTGGGACGCATTTGAAAACTACTTGAACAGGAAGAAAAGCGACATTCAGTCCCATTGCCCTCAGTGCGCGTCGCAGCAGCAACGCGACGCCGCGTAGGACATCCACGATAATCGCCGATTCAATCCGCTGCCATCTCCTGTATCTCGCGAGTCCCTACTTGCTCGACCGGCGGCATTTCCGTTTCACCCTCTGCATCGGATGAAAGTCCCCGCTCTCCTCGCAGTTGCGACTCCAACTCTGCCAGTTGGGCTTCGATGTCCTGCACGGCTTTGCGTTTCCGAATAACGTCCTCGCGGTAGCGGCGCAGGAAGTAGTCGATGGTCTCTATACGAATTCTGATTGACCCCGTGGGCTTGTTTTCGTCGAGGTCCTTGAAGCAGAAATACGGCGTGCCGGATTGCTCAATGATGCCCTCGATCACGCCATAAATTGGCGCGTCGTGGCCGCACTTGAAGCTCGAAATTTCCAGCGCCACCAAATTTGGGTGCCGCGCCGTGAACTTCGCCGCCCACACTTTGTGGTTGGTGCTACACGAATAGGAGTTCTTCCATGCATCGCCGATGTCGAGCGGGCTGCTGATCACTCCTGCGCGAACTTCCTCGCCAAACAGCCGCTCCAGCATATCTTCGTCAAGCGGCAGCGTGTTCTGCGAAAAGATGGGATACCCGAGCTTCTGAAATTCATCCAGGATCTCATGGTTTAAACCGGGATCATGATGATACGGCCGTCCCAGCATGACGATGCCGATACGGTCTTCGCGCTCCAGTTGATCCAACACCTCGCGCGCGCGCCGTCGAATATTGCTCTCGTAATTTTTCAACGCCTCGAATCCGGCCTCGACCGCCCGGTCATTCTCTTCTTCAGACAAACCAAGCACCGGCTGCAGCGCCGACAGCATTTGGAACGCAAATAGCTTCCGGTCGGAGAAGTTCAGCACCGGGTCGATGTACTTCACGTTGTTCTCTGCGAAGACGTCGTTCTCTTTCGTGAATGCGGCTTTCACAGTTTCAGGCGTCGCCGTCACGGTTGGGCAAGCATTCGAACCTTGCAGCTTCACTAACGGCGAGTGCAGAACGTCATACATGGGGAAAAAGATGGCGTTCAGCGGCTTCTTGCGGTGCTTCTCCTGAATCAGGTTATAAACGTGCGAAATACCAATCTTCGCCGGGAAGCAAGGATCGATAGCCCCGCGGCTCGCGCCGGCTCGATACAAATCCGAGCTGGTGTAATCGGAATAAATAATGTTCTCCGGTTGCACCCCGAGACTCTCGAAATAAGCATTGAAAAGCGGCGCGTAAGTATAAATATTCAGGAGGCGCGGAATGCCGATACGCACCTTCTTCCGGTTCTCCATCAGTGCGAGGCGTTCCTTCACTCCCTTGCTCCAGCCCGCCCACCCACGTGTGGGCAGCGGATCGGCGACACTCTTCGCATTCGTCGGACGAAACACTTCTTTCGAAGCGTAATCGACAAAATTCGGGTATTGATCGCGAAGCTTGTCGAGACCCGCTTTGATGTCCTTCATTTCGTTGACATCTTCGACCAGACCCTTTTCGCACGTCGCGATAATCAGCCGCTGCTCGCCAAACATCAGCGGAACTTTAGTGACTTTCTTGATCGGAATGAACTCTTTTGTCGGCTCGGTCCTGACGTCAATAAACGTACGCAGGCAATTGTTTTTGCAGAAATTGCAGCGCGTCGATTCATTCCGCGTGGTTCGGTACTCGATCCTACGGACGGCGTCGAGGCCAACGAACGTGGTCTGCTGGCCGTTCTTCCATAGACGCAGTGCTTCTTCGGCGGCGCCGATCGCACCTGATTCTCCGCAGTGCTCGTGCACAATGATTTCAGGATGCCTGCCCGCAGCCCGAAAGCTGTTGCGGATGAAATCGACTTCGGCTTTTACGACGGCGAGATTGTTCTGCGTTCCGCCTTGCAGTACAAAGCGCGTGCCGAGTGCGGCCAGATTCGGAATGCTGGCTACGTACAGGAATACGTTCTTCGGCAGAACAGCTGCCAATCCCGCGAGAATTTCCTGCGCCTGCCAGCCCTGACGCTGGAAGTTCACGATATCGGACTGCATGAAAACCGCACAGCCGTAGCCGAATACGGGCATGGCTTTCGCGGAAAAGGCCAGATCTGCGTACTGATTCACGTCAAGCCCGAACCCTTCCGCGGTAGATTGCAGAAAATATCCGTTGCCGGCGGAACACTGCGTGTTCAATTTGAAATCTTTCACCCGGCCGTTGTGCAGAATAATAATTTTGATGTCCTGCCCACCCACATCAACTATCACATGTGGGTCGTCATAGAACTTTAGCGCCGATTGCGTGTGCGCCACGGTTTCCACCAGTCCTACGTCGGCCTTGAGTACATCTTTCAGAATGTCTTTCGCATAACCGGTCGTCGCGACGCCGAGAACTTCCATCTTCGCGCCTTGCGCTTCGACTTGCCCGCGCAGACTTTCGAACATTTCTATGGTGTCTTGAATGGGATTGCCATTCGAAAGCTGATAAGACTTGCAGAGGATCTCGCCGTTCTCGCTTAGCAGCACGGCCTTCGTGGAAGTCGATCCGCCGTCAATTCCGATGAACCCGCCAACCGTGCTGCCTTTCTGAAATGCCGCGGGCGTGAACTTCTTTCGCCGATAGGCTTCCTTGAACGAATCGAATTCTGTGGGATTTTCCACCAGGCCTTTGCCGCCGGACTTCGCTTTCTCTTCCTGGCGACCGTACTCGATGTAGTGAATGAGCTGGTCATAGCCGAGATAGCAACCGATGGAATCGTCTTCGCTTTTTCCGAACTCAACCGCACCGATCGCGGCGAAATATTGTGCGTTCTGCGGAACCTTGATTAAGTCCGCGGGCTTCGATCCTTCCGGAACTTGGACCTTGCGCTCCTGCCACATGCGTGGAATGTTTGCCTGCCATGCCTCTCGCATTCCACGAATGAAGCTGTTCGGACCGCCAAGCAACAACACGTGCGGACGCAGCGTGTTCCCACGAGTCAGTACGCTCAAATTCTGTAGCACGATGGCTTCAAATAACGACGCCATCAGCTCATCCGGCGGCGTGCCGACTTTCTGCAAACTATTAATATCGGTTTCGGCGAAGACTCCGCACTTCCCCGCCACCTTGTGCAGCTTGATTCCGAAGTAGCCCTGCTCGCCAAGTTGCACGGTGGGAATCTTCAGCTTGGCATTGATCTTGTCGATGACCGCGCCCGTGCCGCCGGCGCATTTGTCATTCATCGATGGGATTTTTTTCTTGCGGCCCGTTTCCGCGTCGTCTTTAAATACGATGATCTTCGCGTCCTGGCCCCCGAGCTCGATCACTGAATACACCTCGGGATGCATTTTCTCGACCGCCAGCGACACCGCCGTAACTTCCTGCACGAACTTGGCGCCGATCTGGTCTGCAATCCCACCGCCGCCTGAGCCGGTCAGGAACATACGTGTATTGTGGCGATTGATGCCGCTGTGCGCTTCCATGCGCTTCAGGAATTCGAGGGTCTTCTCCGGCTGCTTGGTCTCGTGGCGCTGATAGTCCTGCCAGAGGATTTGATCGGTCGCCGCATCCACCACAATGGCCTTCACCGTGGTCGAACCTACGTCGAGTCCCACCAGGAACTTCGTATTGTGATCGTGCGGCTTCTCGACGTGCTTCTGTTGAATTTTCGGCTGGGGTTCGAGGCCTGAAATCTGAATCAGCGTGGGACCTTTATGGTCGTGCATTACTTCCTCTTTTCCGATTCCAAAATCTTTGCTCTTAAAAATCTTTTAACTACAAAACGAACCTTGGGCCCGACAAGACCTCACGCTAAGTCCTAAAAACAGTCCCTATCCTAATAACAATCCCTGTCCTAAAAAAAACCCTTGTCATTCCGAACCGCTTTAGCGGTGAGGAATCTGCTTTTCTTCGTAAAACAACTCGACGACTAAAGCCCCCTCCGAATGACGGGTCTGATGCGCGCCCGAAAATCAATCCCCACTGGCAGTCGCAGGCGTCGCTGCCGTTACCCGTGACTTCTTCCAGGAACGCGTGTCCTTATCGATCCTGTCGCTCACGTGCAGGACGAACTGCGCCGCCGTTCCGGCAATTCCCTCGCGGTGTGGCACCTGATAGAACGGCCGCTTCAGCTCCGGATGTTCGTCGATGTATTCACGAATCTCGGCCATGCTCTTGCCGGTGGACTTCAGACACTGCTCGAATTCCGCCTTGGCTTTTACCTTGGCCTCACCTAGCGCCATCTGCACCCGGCTGTGAGCATTGACCTCGCCTTCGCCGGAGGTTTCAATCGGCAGGAAGATCATGTCTTTGAATTTGTTGATAACGGCTGACTGCACGCCATCCGACTGTGACGACGGCATGCACCCAAACGGCTTTAGGGCCAGCACCATGTGCGCAAATTTGTGAATGGTGTAGTACACGTTCTTTCCGACCTCGAGGTGCCCTTCGCCGCCGCGCGCCAACTGGTTGTAAAAGGGATTGGCCAGTTCTGCCAGTTCTTCCTGCGGCGCAAGGTGGTGCGTGATGCCGCCCATGTTCTTTGCCGTGCGATGGTAGAAGAAGTTCCACATCTTCTGCCCCACCCCGATTCCCCACAGCTTCTTTCGGAGGCCGATGTAGTTCGCGAATTGCTTCTTGAAGTCGTACCACTCGGGATTGCGATGCGGACGATTTACCGGCCATTTCGCTTTCGCGTGAGCCTTGGATTGGTACATGAGATACGCCACCCAGGTCGCAATTGGCTCCACTAACACCTGCGCGCCTTCTCGCTCCAGGAATTCGAACATGTGGAAGTTACCGTCTCCTTCGGTGATCTGCGCCCAGAACTCGCCCGTGATTTTCACTGTGGACTTCACGCGTGTGCGGTCCACTTCAATCGAATTCATCTTTTCTCGGGCGTTCCGCAGGGCACTCAGATAATCTTTGCCCCACATGTGTTCGTGCCATTTGCCGAATGCGTTCAATGTGTTGCGTAAGATTTTGTTGCTCTTGACCTTCGGCTTTAACCATTCCGGTGCGCTCTGTTCGATCTCAAATGACTTACGGTTTCTCAAGTCATTGCAAAGCCCGTCAACCATTTCGCGGAAGACGCTATCGGTTTCCCCGGCGTTCACTTCGTATGGGCGAATTTGGTAGATCAGATCATTAATCACGTCCCCCAACTGCATCGCGTTCAGCATGCCGAAACCAAAATCAACGGTGAACTTCAGTCCCGGCTCACCCGAGGCGGCTTTGATTCCATCGCTGTCTTTGAACAGCAGCACGCGGAAGCCGTCGAAGCCAGCGTTCTTCAGCGCGAACCTATATTCGGCCTCATACATTCCGAAGCGGCATGGGCCGCACGATCCGGCGGTGAAGAAGACATAGTCATCCAGAATCTTCTGACGCGGAATGCCTTCCTTCTCCATAAATTGGAGATACTGCACCAGATTGCCGACGGTGAAATATGTCGGATTGCACTGGCCATTGTTCCCGTACTCCTTGCCCGTTTGAAACGCAGCCACATTCGGCACCGGCAGCTTCTCGCAGCGGTAGCCACATCCCTGGAAGACGGCGCGAATCAGGTCTTCGTGCTTCCAGGTGAATCCGCCGAACAGAATGGTGGTTCGTGCACGCTGGTCTGCGGTGAATGCCCGCTCAATCGGGCGATGAAAATGCTCGGGCTGGTCAAGTCCAGCAATTTTGCGCAGGCGCGCGCGCTCAGCTTCTAAACGGGACTTAATTTCAGAATCTTTCTCAATGTTGACAAAATTCGTCGCCATATCTTCCTCCGGCGGTGTGCTGAATTTTCTGATGATTAGGGACTAAGTGGTTTACGGCAAAGGGATTTCGCGGGACACGCAGCTTTACGAGATGGGGACAACGGGAGGAACTCCCGCTTAATTCGGACCTGCTAAAAAACAACATCCGAACTCCAAAAAAAATACTGGCTAGGAGGTTCGAAGTCTTACACCGGCGGAACTACGTCGGAGGAGTTCCGTGGGCGCCGGATTTGCAATGGCTTATCTGATGCTGCTATCTGCACCGTGGGTGCGAAACAGTTTCAGTTTTTTTAAAATCCCGACCGATTCATACCTCGGACGATATAACCGACTTTCTAGCACAAAGGCGGACTCTGGTTCAAGCTCACAAGTCCAAAAAAAAACAGCGGTCGTGCGGGCTGATCCTGCCTACCTTTCGCTGTCGGTATCACCTCACCTGAGGCTGCCCCACCCTTTGCGCCTTTCAAAGGGTGGGCACCTGGACCGCTTGCGCCACAAATATCTCCAGCCTAACGTCTTCCACTCGGATGGAGCAGCCTCAGTTACCTTGCCCGAAGGGCGGACCAGCCCTCGATCAGTCCGCGCTAGCTGTCTGCGGCGTCGCCTCGATTACCTTACCTGACAATGTTTCCCACCCGCGCCGGGACAAGTCCCAGAAGATTAGATAACCCGCAATGCCGGCAATTCCCAGCAGCAAAATTCCTTGTCCCCATTGTTGAAATACCAGCTTGCCGATTCCGAACAAGCAGCCGTAAACCAGGATTACGCCCATCAACCAGTTGAATGCGTTGCCAGCCACATCCTTGACCTCAGGCAGTTCGGGCGCAAGTATCGCGACGCGCCGCCATCCGTAAACTGTCGGATGCACACGTCGATAAAACGCTACCAAAGTCGCATTGGATTCTGCGCGAGTCAGAAATGTGACAACTAGCCAAGCAATGGTCGTGAGTCCGCCCGTGATCAGAGTTTTCTTTGCATATACCAGGGCGTCGTTACCGGCGAACGAAACCCCTCTTAGTCCAATCGTAACCGCGGCCGCCGCGATCATCGCCGAGATTTCGCTCCATGCGCTAATTCGCCACCAATACCAGCGCAGGATATAAACCGCACCCGTGCCGAAACCCACGCCCAGCACCAGTTCCCATCCCGCGCCAATCGATTTCAGTTGTGCCGCCGTGTATCCGCTGACTAACACCAGCAGCACTGTGATTACCCGGCTGACCTGCACATAGTGCCGTTCTGTCGAATTGCGCACCAGGAATCGCTTGTAGAGATCGTTGACCAAATACGAGCATCCCCAGTTCAACTGCGTTCCTACGGTGGACATAAAAGCCGCAAGAAACGCCGCGACCATTAACCCACGCAGCGCCGGAGGCAAATAATCCCGCAGCACCATCACGTATCCTTGCTCAGGATTCGCCGCAAAGGCGGCACTCGGATGGATTCCGCCATTGGGCGAATAAACCACTACAGCAACCAGCGCAGTGACGATCCACGGCCACGGCCGCAAGGCGTAATGCGCGATGTTGAACCACAGGGTCGCGCCCAGCGAATTCTTTTCGTCCTTCGCGCTGAACATTCGCTGCGCAACATATCCGCCGCCGCCCGGCTCCGCGCCTGGATACCACGCCAGCCACCACTGCATTCCCAAATACACGATGAACGTCAGCACCGGCAGCGTCCAGATGGCGTTGCTCGTCAGGCCTTGATGAAAGTCGGGGAAGAAAGCAGTCGGATCCGAAGTGGTCACGCCTGTCGCCTGCACATTCGCACGAATGGTTTGCAGGTGCGCTTCGAGTGCATGCATGCCACCGATCTTCGCCACCGCGACCCAGGCGAGCACAATGATCATCGTCATCTTGAGCACAAATTGAAATAAATCCGTAACCAGCACGCCCCATAGGCCGCCGATAAATGTGTACAGTCCGGTGAAAGGAATGACCACAAAAATGCAGATCGCTAGGGCAGTATTTTGAGGATCACCTAACGTGTGCTGGCCGAGAATTCCCAGATGGAGCACTCGCCCTTCAGCGATCACCGGGCCGAGGATCACGGTGATGATGCTTACCATAGCTCGGGTCACCCAGCCCAGGATGAAGCAGTTCATGAAAAGTCCGAGATAGATCGACTTGAATCCGCGCAGAAAAGCCGCCGGCTTTCCACCGTAGCGGATCTCGCAGAATTGCACGTCGGTCAGAATCTCAGCCCGCCGCCAGTAGCGCGCGAAAAAGAAAACCGTCAGCATGCCGCCAACGCAGAATCCCCACCAAATCCAGTTGCCGGCAATTCCCTGTCGCGCAACCACGCCGCACACAAAAAGTGGAGTATCCGCGGCAAATGTGGTCGCAACCATCGAGGTACCGGCCAGCCACCACGACACATCGCGTCCTGAGACAAAGAACTCTTCGGTGTTGCCGCTCGCCCGGCGTCGGTAATAAATCCCGATGGCCAGGTTCACCAGCAAATACCCGATGATCACCACCCAGTCCGTAATAGTGAGAGGCATGTGTACTCCGCGCTGAATGTCTGTCGACTAGGAGCCAGCCGCTAGCAGCGTCGGCCGGAACTGCTATATAGCAATATACGGAGTTTCCGAACACGGGTCACGTATTTTTCAGGTTTTTTGGAAGAGCGGCAGATACAACTAATTGATGGGTGGCTGCAACTGTCCGAAGACTTGCGTGATCGCCGAGCGGCGTCGCAGTTCAATGAGCAGGGCTTGCGCGGCATTTTGATAGGTCTTGCTCGGGTCCGAAGTGTCAGCCCACACTGCGTCGTAAACGATCTGTGCCGCCTCGCGAATGTCCATGTGCATCGCCGCTTCGAGCACATCCACGCGCTCCTGCAATTCGTCGTAACAGCTCTGGCAGATGGTAGCTGCGGCGGGCGAGTTCGTATGTTTCTCGTGGCGGTCGCAATGCAGCGCTGGCGTTGGCGAGTCTGGCGGCAGAGGCGCCGCAACTACTTGCGAATTGAAATCCCGCAGGAAGCGTTCCCGCTCCTCTTCCAATTGCTTCGGATCCGGCAACTGCTCTGCCGGAGCGACCGTGGTCAGCGGCTCCGTGGCGGAAACTCTTTGCTTCCCTTTGCACACTGGACAAGCCTGAAGATCGGCGGCGTAATACGTCTTGCAATGTGCACAAGGCAGGCCATATCCCGTGGGCTTCGGGCCTATATTGCCTTCCTGAAAATGGCCAACCTGCCGCGCCGGAGCTGCACCCGCTACGTGTCCTTGCCCCGAATCTTTTTGTGAGTTCAAGCTGCTCATAATCTTTGCCTTCTTCTACTCGGCAAATATCGCAACGCCTACTGCGCGCCCGCGCGCATCAGTCGGATCAACTCCGCTTCCCGTGCATGATAAAGCTGCTTCTCTGGATCTAACCGGCTCGCGATTTGCATTTCTGCTAGAGCTTCGCGGTCCTGCCTCATGTTCATCAAGCAGGCTGCCAGCGCGTAATGGTGCTCGGCGGAAGGCTCTAACCTGACTGCCTCCCGAAATTCCGTGAGCGCGGCCGGAAGCTGGTTAACGTCCAGCAATGCAGTGCCCAAGAAATAATGCGAAGCGGCAGAATTAGGATCGAGCTCTACCGCCGTCCTAAGCTCGTGGATCGCATCTGCCTGCTGGTCTGCAGCCAAAAGCAATTGCCCCAGTGCGCGGTGTTCGGGGGCGCTGTTCGGGTCCTGCTGCACCGCCACTTTCAACTCCGCAATTGCCTCGGAGTATTTATTCTTCGCCAGGTAGGCGCGGGCCAGCGACTCATGCCCGTGCCGCCATGTCGGATTTATCCGGAACAACTCGTGATATTCCGCAATCGCGGTATCGTACTCGCCTTTTGCAAAATAGATGCTGGCCAGGTTTTCGAGAATCGATGGCTCCATCGGCGCTAGCACCTGCGCTTTTTTCAGTTCAGCGATGCCTTCTTCGAAGTGCTTCTCGCGGCCCAGCAATGCCCCCAGGCTGCTATGCGCCTGCCAGAGATTTGCCTTCAGCTGCAGCGACTTTCGGAAGAGTTCGATGGCTTCATCTTGCGAGCCCTGGTCACGCGCGACCATTCCCATTTCGTAATAAACATCAGCATTTCCCGGATCTCGAGACAATGCCTCTTTAAACGCGTTCATCGCCGGACCGTATTGTTCGTTCGAATAGTGACCCAGCGCAAGCATCCGGTAAGCCTCAGCGTCTTCAAAATCCATGCTTAGCGCCGTCCGCGCCTCGCCGATGGCATCATCTCCGTCGTCACCCTGATAGAAAACCAATGCCAAGCGATTGTGGACCTCCGGAAAATCGGCTTCCGACTCTTTCGAGCTGCTGTACTCATCGAAGGCCTCGTCCCAGCGGCCTTGTTGCTGGTTGAAATATCCCAGCGCAAAATGCAGCGCCGCGTTATGCGGATCGTTCTCCAGCAGCCCGCGCACAATGGATTCGGCCGCCTCGAATTGTTTTTTATTGGAGTCTGCCGCTGCCTCGGCCAGCGATGCCGGACAGGTCTCAGTGGCTGCACTCCTCGGCTGCACTCGGCGCAGCATATCCAGCAGCTCAGAACTGGCTCCCGCTGTGCGAAGCTGCGACTCAACCTTGGGCGTCAGAGACACGTCGGATCCGCGCAGGCCGATGGCTCGCGTCAAACTGTGGGTCGGAGCCTCTCCGGCTAACCACCCCAAAAGATGTGTGCAATTTACCGGTGCCCCGCTGTTAGCGAAGGCAAGAGGGACTCCGAATAAGACTAGGCCGACAACCAGTATTTTACTGCGCACGGGGACTCCGAAGCCGGCTGGTGCTTGCCGGAACTTACACGCTGTGAAGAAGATAGAAGCTGCTGGTAATCCCGGCTAGGTCACGTAGGTAATAGGGTGTTGCAGGAAAAGGTACAGCCCCGGAGTCTCGTCCACCTGAAAATTCGACGCGTTCCCGATTTGACGGGACCGCACCGGTTCAGTAACTTCTTATGTAGTACGCACTTCCGGAGGTTTCCTATGGAAGGTCTATTTCAACCCACGCATTTGCTTGTCATCTTCTTGATTGCCCTGCTTATTTTTGGCCCCAAGAAGTTGCCGGAATTGGGGAAGGGGATCGGAGAAGGCTTTCGCGCCTTAAAAGACAGCATGAAGGATAAACCCGCGGACCCATCGACCACCGCCTCTGCTCCCGCCACAAATAACACCGAAACGAAAATCTAGTCCTTTTCTCTCACACACCGTTTTCGTTAACCCTGGCGGGGGACGAATTCCGTCAATACTACATCTAAGCCCTAGACTCAGAAGAAAGGTCGTAACTCATGGCGACGCATCCGCACGGAGATCCCAAAGGCGCAGAGCAACCCAAGCCGCAACCAAGCCTGCCGGACCAAGAGGAACAAGAGACAGCAGAAGAAGAAGCGCTCGACAAAACTATCGAGGACAGTTTTCCGGCAAGCGATCCTCCCTCGTCTATACCAGATCCACACGAAGACAAAGAAAACGCAGCCTGAATCTCTAACAGTTTGCACAGGCCGCAAAGAATGGGTGCGAGGTTGCCCCATCCTTCGCGTTCTTTGCGAAGAGTGGGTACCGCGAACGGCGGGAGAAATCCCCGGGTGCCCACTTCTTGCCGGTTTTTGCGAGAAGTGGGATTCGACCATCTCTGCAACCGCAGACCAGCTGCAATCATCCTTGTAACTGCCCGCAAAACTCAATTGACTCATAAGGTGGATATGAAACGATTTAGCACAGTTTTTCTCGCGCTTTTGTGTTGCGTTCTCGCCGGGCTGTTGATAAGAGTAACTCTTTCCGCCCAGGGCAATTCCTCACCTTTCTATGATTACCGCGCCGAAAGCCCCGGTACGGTCCACAAACTTACGACGAAAGATCTGCCGCCACCACTTGCCACTAAGTCCGCGAACAATTTTCCCGTTCCTACACCGCGTCCGGAAGGCGCCATTCCTAAGTCGCTACCCGGATTCAAAGTCGATGTCTACGCCACCGGCCTCGATGAGCCACGCGAGCTGCGTACTGCGCCAAATGGCGACGTTTTCCTGGCCGAGAGCTCCAAGGGCGAAATCACTGTTTTTCGTGGCGTCACAAAAGACGGAAAGCCTGAGCAGAAATCCACCTTCGCCACCGGGCTGAACCGTCCCTTTGGCATCGCCTTCTATCCTCCGGGTAACGATCCCCAGTGGGTTTACATCGGCGACACCGATGCCGTAATGCGCTTCCCTTATCACAACGGCGACCTCAAAGCTAACGGTCAAGCTCAGACGATCATTCCCGAAATATTCCCTGGCGCAAAGCATCATGAAGGACATTGGACCCGCGACGTCGCATTCTCGCCAGATGGCAAAAAGATGTTTGTCTCAGTGGGATCAGGTTCGAACATTGATGACCCTGACACTCACAAGACCGAATTTCATCGCGCCAATATTCTGGAATACAATCCCGACGGCTCCGGTCTGCGTGTCTTCGCCTCTGGCATTCGCAACCCAGTTGGCCTTTCAGTGAATCCCCAAACCGGTGAACTCTGGACCGCGACCAACGAACGCGACGCCCTCGGCGACAATCTCGTACCTGACTACACTACCCACGTTCAGGACGGCGGCTTTTACGGCTGGCCCTGGTATTACATGGGCGGAAATCACGATCCCCGTTTGCCGGACAGCCACCCTGATCTTCGGGCCAAAATGATTACCCCCGACGTGATCATCCAACCACACAGCGCGCCTCTGAGTTTCGCGTTCTACAACGGCAGCCAGTTCCCTTCCGAGTACCACGGCGATATGTTTCTCGCGTTGCATGGCTCTTGGAACCGCGACCCGCGCACCGGCTATGAAGTGGTGCGCGTTCCTCTGCACGGGCAAGGCAAAGCTTCAGACGAGTACGAAGATTTCCTGACCGGCTTCGTGACCGCAGATGGAAATGTCTGGGGTCGGCCCGTTGGAATCGCCGTTGCCAAAGATGGATCGCTGTTGGTCAGCGATGACGGCACCGGTTCCATTTGGCGAGTCAGCTACGAAGGAAAGTAGCTGAAAGAATTCGCGAGTTGTGGAGAGACTGGCGCTCTCGCCTCAGCGGGTCGAGGTTCTGGAGAGACGGGCGTCCTCGCCCGTCCTTGCGATCACATGGTGTGGAGAGACGGGCGTCCCCGCATATTGAAGCTTCTGGAGAGACGGGCGTCCCCGCCCGTCCTTGCGATCACATGGTGTGGAGAGACGGGCGTCCATAATCTGAGCTTGTGGAGAGACGGGCGTCCCCGCCCGTCTTACGCGTTAGTCGAAATAACCAGGAGTTTCTCCCACTTTTTCCGCCATCTTCCACAAGGAACTCGCAACCTCCACAGTTTTCGCACAGCAGAGCTGCAAATTCTCATTGCTGAACCTTCTCGAATGCGAGAAATTGCAATCACTGCAAGCGTGAACGTAACGCTGCCAGTGATTGCGAAAGTCGGTTCTGCGGCAGTTGTCCTAAAGGGCAAAATCGGAGCGAGCTGCAAGGCTTCAACTGACCAAACTCAGAGGGATGTGCTGCCGAGCGGTTCCCAAACGTGAAAGCGTTGGGGCGCCCAGGGCGTTGCGGCCTCCTCAGAAAACGGTCTCGCATGGCGAGACTGCAACCGGCAGACGCGATCGGACGCGGTGCATCTTCGGGTGCACAGGCGCTCCGCAGCTCGGGGTTGGCGTCGAACAGCGTCGTCAAACGGCGTATTGAACGAAGCTGGCGCAGGGCGCGGATTAGGCAGCCCTTTGCGGTGTCAAAGGGTATACGTGAAATTCACGCTGGCAAAATGCGGTTCGGGTGGCTGGCCCGGACCGCATTATTTTTTTGTCTGTTTTTACTCTCGACTCTTCGCGGCTCGCATTCCGCAGGTTCTCATAGAACCACCTTTGCTCGGCGCTCTCGGCGAATCCTCTGCGTCCTCGGCGGTTAAAATCTTTAAAAGCCTTTTGATCGCGGGATCGCCCCCATCATTCTTTTCTTGACCTTCGCTTCTTCTTCGCTCTAAACTTTTTGCACGTGACCGCGAGAAGGCAGATTTATTTGTCGCAGCCCGAAGGGCGGAATCGGAAAGCCCGGCACGGCAGTGCCGGGTCGACAGAACAAACCGCACGAGTCCCGAAGGGACGGCACATACATGCAACCATGAATCCGCATAAAAATAGTTTCGGATTCGTTTTCCAAAACAACTTCCGTTCATCCACAACCGTTTTGCGCGTTACTATCATTTTCGCGTTGGTTGAAAACTCCTCCGAAAAACACCGGCACAACTTAATTGGCGACCACTGATTACATCTCCGCGCAAACTCTTCCCGCAAACATCGAGGCCGAGCGCTCGATTCTGGGCGCAATTCTCCTCGACAATCTTTCGTACAACCAGGCCGCTGAACATCTGAAGCCGGAAGACTTCCTGCTCGACTCGCACCGGCGCATTTACTCGCGCATGGTCGATCTTTCCGAGTCTTCACACTCCATCGACCTGATCACTTTGTCCGAGGAACTCGCCCGCCACGGCGAACTTGAAACTATCGGTGGCGCTGCTTACGTCTCCGGCCTGCTCGATGGCGTCCCCGACCGCCCCAGCATCGAGAATTACATCAAGATCGTGCGCGACAAATCTCTGTTGCGCGCCCTGATCCACACCGCTACCGCCGCCATCGCGCGCGCTTCCGAACAAAGCGATGCCGCGGAAGAGATCCTCAACGATACCGAAGCGCAAATCTTCCAGCTCTCCGAAAAGCGCATCGGCCGCGGCTTCATGGGCGTGGCGGAGATCGTCCGCGAGTCCTTCGGTTCCATCGATGCCCTGCTGCAGCGCGGCCAGCGTATTACCGGCCTGGCTACACACTTCAACGAGCTCGATGGCATGACCTGCGGCCTGCAGCACTCGGATCTGGTTATCATCGCGGCCCGCCCTTCCATGGGCAAGACCGCTTTCGCCATGAACATTGCCGAGAACGCGGCCATCGAAGACAAAAAAACAGTCGCCGTCTTCTCCCTCGAAATGTCGAAAGAAGCCCTCCTGCAGCGCATGTTGTGCTCAGTGGCGAAGGTCGATTCTCATCGCTTCCGCACCGGCTCATTCTGGCAGGACGACACCCGAAAAATTCAGCATGCCCTCGAAAGGCTCCTCGAAGCTCCCATCTTCATCGACGACACGCCCGGAATCGGGGTCAGCGAAATGCGTGCTAAGGCGCGCCGCCTGCAGCAGTCGCAAGGCGCGCTCGACCTGATCATCGTGGACTACCTCCAGCTCATGTCCGGCGGCGGCAAGCGCTATGAAAATCGCACCCAGGAAGTCTCCGCCATCTCGCGCGGACTCAAAGCTCTTGCCAAAGAGCTTCACGTCCCCTTGGTCGCTCTTTCCCAGCTAAGCCGCGCCCCCGAAAGCCGTGGCGGCGATCACCGTCCCCAACTCTCCGACCTTCGCGAGTCCGGCTCTATCGAGCAGGACGCCGACGTCGTCATGTTCATCTTCCGCGAGGAGGTCTACAAGCAGGACGATCCCGACCTCGAAGGCCGCGCCGAACTGATCATTGGCAAGCAGCGCAATGGTCCCATCGGCCGAGTTAACCTGGCCTTCCAGAAGAACTTTACGTCCTTCGCCGACATGGCCACCGGCGACATGGGACCGCCACCTGATTAAGACCGTGTGGGTCGGACATTCTTGTCCGACAAGTCAGCTCCTGAGGCCTATCGGATTTAGACCCCACATTTTGCGTGCGATATGCGCGGTTCCCAGCCTGTGGAAAGATTGTGGAACACTTTAGCCGACAAGCCAATTATGCGAAAACCGACCGTTTGGTCGGATAGCACGAAAGTGCCGTATGCTTGCAAGTTGCTGCCCATCACCCAATTACACGCATGCCCGCACGCTTCCCCAGCCTAACTGCTGAAATTACAGACCTTTAACATTCCCAGAAGTTTTGCACATGCCACTAGCGGAAATCTCTGGCGGTCGCTGCGGCGAAGAGGCAGGAAAACAGCCGCTTTTCGCTAACAGAAAGAGCCTTTTACCCGGTCTATCTCCCCGCATGTCCCCGCGCCACAGCACCAGCCGTGTGGGTCGGACATTCTTGTCCGACGCTTTTTAATTTCCGTGACTTACCACACACAAGGGTGCCCCATCTTTCGCGGTTTTTGAGAAAGAGCCTGCCCTGAGCGGAGCCGAAGGGTGGGAACCACAGACGTTGGAAGGAACGGGCTCTCACCGCTCCAACATCGGGCGTGTTGTCCGACCTTATCTTTCATTTCCACTCGCCAATGCGATATTGTCTCTGGCTCAAGGAGAAAACGAAATGCCTGCATTTGTACACAAATGCCTGCCAGCGATCGTCGGTCTAATGCTTTTAACTGCCGCCCATGCCGAGACGCCGGATCAAGCTAAGGCACTCGACCATAAATGGGCCGAAGCCACTATTCATGCCGACGCTGCCGTGCTCAACCAGATCCTGTCTGACGATCTCACCTACACCCATTCCAGCGGCAACACCCAAAGCAAAGACGAGTTCATCGCCTCGGTGCGCAGCAAGGAAGTGCAGTACCATTCCATCGAATTTGAGAGCGCCAATGTACGCTTCTATGGAAACGCTGCCTTGATCAGCAGCCATGTCCGCGTCCAGGTGACCGCCGCAGGTCATGATCAAAGCGTGCATGCCTGCTTTCTGCACGTCTGGGTCAAGAAGAACGGCCGCTGGCAAATGGTGGCCCATCAGGCAACGAAGATTGAATGAGCACACAAGAAACCGCCCCCAGACGTATCGTCAACTGGTCTTCGGAATTTCCTGCGAAGGAGCGTGAGGCTTTCCTTAGTTCTCGCTCTTTCAGATGTTTATCTCGTGAGTAATAAATGAAGCATGCATGATGCACGTTGCATTGACGACTGCCATGCCCGTAAGCAAAGCTCTCGTCGAGTCTTGGTAGTATGCATTGCGTAATTTTGGACGATGCCGCAACATTTCGAAACCACCGGACGCTCATCTTTAGAGGAGGAGTCATGACGTCACCTAGGATCACCGCAAAACTGGCCACGCTATCTCTGTCCGCGATAGTCTTCTTAACTCTTAGCGCGGCCGTTCCCGCGTCGGCGAGTGGCCCTCCCGACGCCACTCTCTTCACCACCTACAACATAACTACCACTCACACCAGTGTTTCCTTTACGGTGTGCGGTTCGCTGCCAGGGTCGTCCGGCTGCTATGGCAGCGGTTCACTAGGACCCTTCGGCAAAGTCGGCGCAATAATCGAGGGGAACCAATCGGTAAATCTGACTACAAATACGGTCACCCGCGACATCTATGTCTTGGACATCGCGACCGGGACTAATTCGAACGGCGTCGCTCTGTTTGTTTACAAGAAGACAGACACGATCTCGTCATCATTCGATACTATCGCCGTTACTCTGATCAAGACCATTAGCTTGCCCATCATGGGCGGAACCTCAGCACTGGCTTCTATGGCAGCCAATGCGAAATTCCTCTTCATCGGAACGAACCAGAGCCCGAACGCCATTATTATGAAGAAGAGTAATTTCAGCTTCACCGGCGCCGGAGGATTCTCACCTCCGATCAATGTTACGGGCATCACCGCTGACAAATATGGTTACGTGACCATAAACTTTGGAAGCTTCAACGGTGGAGAGAACGGGTTTTACGTATTTGGTCCAGACGGTGGTGGTCGAGAAGATGGTGGCGGAGCGTCCTTCATGCTAAGCACCGACCAGGCAGTTTTGCCCTCAACACTGCCATAACACTCGGAGCACTACACCGGCGGAGACATCGTCCTAAAGGAAAAGGCCACGCTGTTTTCTGAACGTGGCCTTCATTTTATGCCTGCGGGGCTTAACAGCCGCGTTCTTTGCGCGCGGGAGGTCTCGTGATCACGGGCACTTGGTACCTTCGTAATCCTCCCCTCGCGAATTCGCTAAGGTACGCGCCTGGACCCAGCCAATACTTCTAGTATGAAGAACCTTTCGATTTTCGCCACGCTGCTGTTCTGCGCCTTGACCGCGAACTCGTATGCGCAAAATCAGACTGTCTGGATTGCCGCCAACAGCGAGACCATCCCTTTGGAGCCTGCCAGCCTGCACGCCGGCCGCGTCTACAATCCCGCTGTCGGGGGCGGAGACATGCATGTGCAAATCGACTCCAGATATCCGGTCACCGTGGCCATGGCTTGGGCCGATGAATGGAACGCCGCCATGCGCCCCGGAGCCCCTGCGAATTTCAGCTTCCTCTGCGTGAAGGAGCATGTCACCAGCGCGATTTACGAGTGTCATCTTCCCTCCGATCGGCCGATGATCATCACCTTCCGCGATGAGCGCAGGCCCGAGAAGCCCGTCATCACCACTATTGGCGTCATCCTCGGACCCGGAGCGCGGCAATTCTTTTCCCCCAACGATCTCCACATCCAGTACTACAATTGCCTTCAGCCTGAGTTTCACTGGCGCCGCATTCTCGACGAAAAATACCAGATCACGCCGGCACCCAAGGTCTACAGTCTGATGACTCCAGACCACGACGGCCAGGAACTCAGCCTGAAGATCAAGTCGCCCATCCCGCTGACGGTCGCTCTGCTGCCATCGCATCTTGCTGATCAGGTCTACGACAAGACCGTAACCCTAACCGACGCCCTCGACCAAACCGGCTGCAAGGAACGTGGCGTCCAGTCAATGAGCTTCAACTGCACTTTTAATGTCGCCAATGGCACGCAAACGCTGCTGATCCTCCCCGACATCGATGTTTCCGGCCACAAGAAAGCCACTGTCGAGGCCAACACCGTGAAGTGCGTGGACCACTGCGACCTGCTGGCCCCACCGCCGAATCCGTAGACAGAATTCGAATGATTCAACTCTTGAGGGTGCCCCACCCTCGTCTCGCGTTTTTCTGCGCGACAGGGTGGGGGATTGTTGATTTTTGACTAGGCGAATTCCCACCGTTCGCCAACTTCGGGCGAAAGGGTGGGCAACCTGCAGCGACAGTATTCCTTTTTTCGCGTTATAACGGCCCGGCACAGTCCGTGTGGGTCGGACATTTTTGTCCGACGCTTTTGAATTTCCATGATCTACCACACACAAGGGGTGCCCCATCCTAAGTCGCGTTTTTTGCGACTAGGGTGGGGATTTTGAATTTTTTCGAGCAGCCATGGACCGTCAATTGTCGGGATGAATCTTCAGACCCATAGGCCCGAGGTTCCCACCCTTGCAAAGAACGCAAGGATGGGGCACCCTCAATCGTGGTGGTTCCAAGCAACGAAAGGGCGGGCCACCCGCCCAACACGGTAAAGTGCGTCGAGCATTGTGAGTTATTGCCCCCGCCTCCGAATCCGTAGAGTTCAGGCGATTAGAAGGCGTGAGCGCGCGTCTTTTGCGCGCGGGAGCCTTCTGCCGAAATCCTGAGCGTTCTTTGCGAAGGACCTCCCTCGATGGCGCCAAAAGGAAAAGGCCAATCTGATTTCTCAGACTGGCCTTTATTTATGCCGGCGACGACCAGAGTTTATCCCGTTTTTGCCGAAGCCCCGAGCGGAGCCGAGGGGGAAGTCGAAGGGATCCCCACACCGTGTGGCGCGGGCGCCCTCGCCCGCGAAATTGGTGGTTCGGTTCAACTGGGAAAAAATGACCGAGGATGTTCATCTATCACAGACAGCAATCCCGCCCCGTGATGAAAATTTATTTTGGCTTGGCGGGCGAGAGCGCCCGCCCCACATGCCCAGCAAATAATGTCCGGCAACTCAATTCTTTCAAAGTATCGTTATCGGCGGCGGCTTCCTCATTTGCAGAAGGCTGATGCTGCCTTGTTCGTCACTTTCTGCACCGGCGGGCGAATGGTGTTGTCGGCCCAAGCTCGTGATCTGGTTCTGGAGCACTGTTTACGAGAAAGTGGACTGTTGGCTAATGTGGCGCGGGCGCCCTCGCCCGCGAATAGCTGGCAGCCCAGGATCCATCTACACGCAGCCGTGATCATGCCCGATCATGTTCACTTGCTTCTCTCCCCCTTACGGGATGAGAACGGTTGGCCCTTCCCGCTGATCAACATTCTCCAATGCCTGAAGAGCGCGACTGCTCATCGGATTAACCATCTACTCAAAACATCTGGTCCAGTTTGGGAGGAAGAGTCATTCGACCATGTGTTGCGGTCGGATGAAAGTCTGAAAGAGAAGTGCGAGTACATTCGGCAGAATCCGGTGAGGGCAGGATTGACAAGAGAACCGGAAGAGTACCAATGGCTGTGGATCAGTCCGGAGTTCGAGACCTAAACCCAAATCTTCGCAAACCAACACTCGCGGGCGAGGGCGCCCGCGCCACATGGCCAATTTAGATCAAAAGGAAAAGGCCACGCTGCTTTCGCAACGTGGCCTTTATTTTATGCCGGCGACGACCGCAATTTACCCTCAGCTTGTCGAAGGGACTCCCCACACTTTCGCAGGGTGCCCCATCCTTCTCGCGTACTTTGCGAGAGGGTGGGGATTTTGACTTCTTACTCAACAAGATTTCCCGAATTCCTATTCTTCGTCTGCCCTGGCTAATGCGAAGCACAACGAAGCGAGCTTCTGCTCCACAAAGTTTTTGTGTCGTGTCCCGACAGTGTTCTGTATTCCGGCGACGTCGAAGGGCTTTCCCATACTTCGCGTGCATTATTATCAGGAATGGGCACCTACCGACAATGCCGATAAGAGTTGATTTCCAACTTGTTCCGCTCGATCGGATGTCCATACCACCATTCGACCTTTCACAATTGCCGTTCGTTGTTCTGCCCGACATTGAAGTGGCTGATGTCTCCGACCTTCTGCCGCCGGCAATGTTTGAGTATCTGAGAGCTGAAGTTGGTGGGCACCGTATGCGTGTATTCCATGGCAATGTAAAACACGCTCTTGTTCACAAATACGAAGAACCTGAGGAATGGCGCCTTGATGAACAGCAGAAGAAAGAGGTCAAAGCAAAAGGGGAATTAATAAATGAAGTCTTCGCATGCTCAAGGATAGTTAGGCCAACCCGTCGGCTGGGTTCGGTGTCTGGTTATCTGACCACTGAAGGAAGATTAAATCCCGGGCAAACGACGTTCCCAGACAACGCGCTGGATGTTCCTGAGGCGCTCAAACTTTTCGCTTTTCGCAACAGAGATCTTGAAGAACTACGAATTCTGATTGGAACATTTCTTACCGCCATGCATGGCGAATATTGGCCTTTTCGGATGGCAGTGCAGTATTACTACATGGGATACGAGGTCAATGATTGGAAAGGACGTTTTCTCTACTGGGGTTCGGCTGCTCTTCATGCTCTCTACTCCCCTAAGAGTGAAAAGCTCGTCCGTAGGATAAAAGCGTTCCTGGGAGAAACGACCCTAATCTACCCGCCCGATGAACACCCCGAGTTCGAGTTCCTTCCCGCAGAGCCGACAACTGTCGGAGATGTCATCGAAGACATAAACATCGTCCGCAACTGCATTGCGCATGGCGAGCGCATCGCCGACGGCTATTTTCAAAAAGGCCGCCACGGTTTAAATGGTCAGGTTAGTTACATAGCCGTACTAGATGATTCACTGGCCTTCATCGTAAGAGAGACGCTACGGCGCATTCTGGCTATGAATCTCATTAACAACTTCACCAGCCGCCGTTCTGTTTCATTTTTCTGGAAAGCGCAGGGCCTGTAGTATCGAATTTTCGACACCAGGAAAAAGGAAAAGGCCACGCTGCTTTCGCAACGTGGCCTTTATTTTATGCCGGCGACGACCGCAGTTTACCCTGAGCGGAGTCGAATGGGCTCCCACACACTTTCGCGTGCAGTACCATCGGCCCTGCGGAGCTTAACCTTCGGCGTTTAGCAGGCGTGGACGAGTCTCCGCAGGAGACGACTGGGAGTCTGCTGCCGAAGTCCCGAGCGAAGTCGAGGGATCTCCAGAGCCACGCGCCGCAATCCTGAGCGCAGCGCAGCACAGTCGGATCTCAGTGCAAAAGGAAAAGGCCACGCTGCTTTCGCAACGTGGCCTTTATTTTATGCCGGCGACGACCTACGCTCCCACACACTTTCGCGTGCAGTACCATCGGCCCTGCGGGGCTTAACTTCCGTGTTCGGGATGGGAACGGGTGGAACCCCCGCGGTAAGATCACCGACAAAGTCGGTCGCGCGCAGAGCGCGCGAAGCACTTAGCCGTTAGCATTTAGCCAGACCCCAAAGGACCAAGTGCCGAGTGCTAATTGCCAAGTGCAGAATTTCAAAGAGCTCGAGAACGAAGCCTCATAACTTGAGGCGCTTTCGCGGCGTCTGAGCCGCGAGCCGAAATCCCGAGCAAAGCCGAGGGATCTCAACACCCGGACGATATCTCATAACTGAATAGATTGGGTTTTTCTGATCACTGGCCAGTGGCCAGTGATCAATTGCTACTTCGGCTTTTTCGGCGCACAGCCGGTGGTCATCATCATCTCGCTGCACCCAAGTTCGAGTGCGGCAAAACTTGTCATCAGCCTCAGTCCAGGTTCTGACTGACGACTAACGACGAACGACCAACGACTGCTGTTCCGAGTAAATTTTATGGTCAAGCCGAACGGGCGATTAGTACAGGTAAGCTACAGGCATTACTGCCCTTACACCTCCTGCCTATCAACCAGGTAGTCTTCCTGGGCCCTTCTTATCCCTTACGGGTTGGGAGATCTCATCTTGAGGAGTGCTTCCCGCTTATATGCATTCAGCGGTTATCACAACCGAACTTCGCTACTGAGCGGTGCCCTTGGCAGGACAGCTCAATCACAAGAGGTTCGTCCATCCCGGTCCTCTCGTACTAAGGACAGACCCTCTCAAATCTCCTGCGCCCACAACAGATAGGGACCGAACTGTCTCGCGACGTTCTGAACCCAGCTCACGTACCGCTTTAATAGGCGAACAGCCTAACCCTTGGAACCTTCTACAGCTCCAGGATGCGA
>JAOAPC010000019.1 GCA_025462735.1 Acidobacteriaceae bacterium
TTTGCGAGTCTCTCGTGGATGATATCCCGCAGTGAGGCGATTCCGATTGGCTTTACAAGAACGTCATCGGCCTGAGAACGGATGGCGGAGAGTGCCTCGTCCAACTCTGGGTAGCCGCTGAGCACCAACGTCACGGCCTCGGGGTGTGTGTGTCGCATGGCGCTGACCACGGTGAAACCATCACCCGCCAGCGGCATATGCAGGTCGGAAAGAAGTACGTCGAAGTGTTCTGTCGCGATGCAGGTGAGCGCAGCGCGTACATTCGCCACGGCGACCACCTCGAACCCGTCGCGTACTAACGCTGTCTGCAGCATATCGCGGACAGCGTCGTCGTCCTCTGCCAGTAAAATTCTGAGCAAGCTTCAACTTCTTTCTCCCCCTCGGAGATGTTTGGGCTTTCTGACACAGTACGGAAGTTCCTCGAATCAATCTGTTCAAAAGTGCACACTTACAGGTGCATAGGGATTGCGTGGTCGAGTCCATGACCCTGAGTCGTCTCCCCATGCCTCTGGATAACCTGGCCGCCTGCTCGACCGACAGGACATGCAACTATTATTAAGTTTTAAATCTGTGGGCTGCTTTTATTCTAAAGATGGTGGACGCCAGCAACCGACCGTGGCTTGCATCATGATCGTGAAGCGCGTGGACGAGCGTGGCCGCGCATATCTCTCCAAGTATGAAGAAACTCGGCGTGCTGATTTATCGCCGCTGCCGCTTGCGTTCGGCGGTTGCCATTCGCGGGGATAAAATCGAGGGTGCTAACGCTGTGCGGGCAGAGGGTGCAAGTGAATATCGAGCCACCGTGCGCCCGTTTTATTGTGTAATATCTCACACCATAATTCTATTCCGTAATTCAGTCCGGCCCGTGGGTCCCCTATGACTATAGTTTGTGCAAGGCTGACGACTTGTGCCCAATAAGTTGGCTCAGTGCTGATGCAACGTGCATGGAGAAGTTGATTTTTCAGGATGCTTTCCTTTCCGTGCTGCCGCGTCCTGAATTGATTTCCCGTAGCACATTTGCTTTCACTCGTTCGGCAATCCTTGGGACCTCGTCAGGCGGGATTTTTACTATTTTTGCGACAGATTCTTTTGGCAGCCCTTCAATTGCGAACAGGTCGAAAACGACAAGGTCTTGCTCGGGCACACGGGCCAATGAGCGCAAAATTAATTGCAGGCGCTCTTTTCTTTCCAGTTCTTCCTCAGGAGTCGCACGATCAGAGGGAGCATTAAACTCGCGCGGCGGAATCTCGCTGTCGTCCAGGTCCTCCGGGAGCCAGGGCTCGCCTTCGGCATCCGCGGTGATCGGCATTTCCTCCAGTGTGCGTAGTTCTGCTTGCGTAAGTGTTTCCAGGCTCCGACGGCGCTTTTCTCTCGAACTCTCTCGGGCGATGTAGCCGTCAACTTTTTTGTTTGCGATCTGGTACAGCCACTGTTCCAGGCTCAAGTCTGCCGCTTTGCGCTCGTAATTATCGTAGGCATCGAGGATGACCTCGTCGAGAAGATCACCAGTAGTGGCGACAGGTGTTTGAACCTCTAGAGTCAGGTAAACAACTCGTAAGCGCCGCTTGATATATGACGCGAGCGGTTTCAGGAGAGGAGTGATTTGCTTAAAAAATTCGTCCTTGTTACGTTCGGCGACGAGACGGCTTAGTGTTGCCTCTTGCTGCTGGAGCGCGTCACCTTGTCGCTGCCGGGCTGCGTGTCGCGCTTCGGATCTATTTGTTTGGTTCACGGCCGCACACGCACTCTTCAACGCTCAGCGCACCAGCATTCGGACCAGTCTCGTCCGAAAAACAATGACGTCATCTCGCAGTGCCTAGGCCGCGTTCTTATGGTCGTCAACATCGACGTATTCGGCATCTACCACGCCTGCGTCTTTCTTTGCCTCTCCATCAGACTCCCGTGGCGGACCCGCACTCGGGCCGGCACCTGGCGCGCCTTGCGGCTGTGTTGCTTTATACATTTGTTCCGCAAGTTTGTGCGACGCCTGCGTAAGACGCTCACGTGCCTGGTCCATCTGCTGTTTGTCATTCGACTCAAGCGCCTTCTTGGCGTCGGCGACCGCATTCTCGACATCGCCCCGTTCCGAGCCTGAAATCTTATCCCCTTGTTCGCGCAGCATCTTCTCTACGCTATACACCAGCGAGTCGAGCTGATTTTTGGCTTCGATCTGCTCACGTCTTTCTTTGTCTTCCTCTGCGTGAGCTTCAGCTTCCTTGGCCATGCGATCGACTTCTTCCTTCGACAAACCGGAGGACGACGTGATCGTGATCTTCTGGTCTTTACCAGTGGCCATGTCTTTCGCGGTCACATTCAGAATGCCGTTGGCATCGATGTCAAAGGCCACCTCAATTTGTGACACACCACGCGGCGCCGGTGGAATTCCGGTCAAATGAAACTTGCCAAGTGTCCGGTTCTGGCTGGCCATTGGGCGTTCGCCCTGCAGCACGTGAACCTCGACGGAGGTTTGATTGTCGGATGCGGTCGAAAACGTTTCCGCTTTGCGAGTGGGGATGGTGGTATTGCGCGGGATCATCTGCGTCGCCACGCCGCCCTGAGTTTCGATCGCAAGCGTCAGCGGAGTCACGTCGAGCAACAACATGTCTTTTACGTCGCCCTGCAACACTCCGCCCTGGACCGCCGCACCAACTGCGACTACTTCATCAGGGTTTACGCTCTTATTCCCTTCCTTCCCAAACAGCTCTTTCACGAGCTGCTGAATGCGTGGCATTCGCGTTTGCCCGCCCACTAGCACGACTTCATTGATCTTGCTGGCGTCCACCTGCGCGTCCTTCATACATTGCTTGGACGGAGGAACGGAGCGCTGAATCAAGTCTTCAATCATCGCTTCAAGCTTTGCTCGCGTGAGCTTCTTGACTAGATGTTTGGGTCCGCTCGCATCCGCGGTGATAAAGGGCAGATTAATTTCGGTTTCCATGGTGCTGGAAAGCTCGATTTTCGCTCGCTCAGCCGCATCACGCAGGCGCTGCAGCGCCATTTCATTGCCCTTGGCGCGAAGATCTAGTCCTTCATCTTTTCTGAATTCGTCGATAAGCCAGTCAACGATACGTTGATCGATATTGTCGCCGCCGAGGTGAGTATCACCATTTGTGGCCATCACCTCAATCAGCCCTTCGCCGACTTGCAGGATTGAAATATCAAAGGTGCCGCCGCCGAAATCATAGACAGAGATGATTTCATTCTTTTTCTTGTCGAGGCCATATGCCAAAGCGGCCGCGGTTGGCTCGTTGATGATTCGCTTCACATCCAGCCCGGCGATTGTTCCGGCGTCTTTTGTAGCCTGGCGTTGCGCATCGTTGAAGTAGGCGGGCACCGTAACCACCGCCTCGGTGACCTTCTCTCCAAGGTAATTCTCCGCCGCCTTTTTCAGTTTCTGAAGGATGAATGCCGAGATCTGCTGAGGGGTATATTTTTTGCCCTGCGCCACAATCACGACATGGTCACCCTCGCGGTCCACTTTGAAGGGCACCATCTTCAGCTCTTCTGCGACTTCTTCGTAACGGCGTCCCATGAAGCGCTTGATTGAATAAATCGTGTTTTCCGGATTTGTAATCGCCTGCCGTTTAGCAACCTGCCCGACCAGAACTTCCCCGGTCTTGGTGAAGGCGACTACCGAGGGGGTAGTCCGGCTACCTTCTTCATTGGGAAGGACCTTAGGTTCGCCTCCTTCCATAACCGCTACTACAGAATTGGTCGTGCCAAGGTCAATGCCGATGATTTTTGCCATTGTGAAACTCCAGGCTCCTAGAAAACCTTATTGTCCGCTTTTATTCGGTTTGCAAGTCTTGACGCTATGTAGCCTTCGGCGGGAAGTGTTCGAACATTTTCGCCACGTCTTTCTCCAGCTTCTTTTCGTCTTTATCTGGTTTGCCGGCCACAGCATCACTCACGGAACCTCGCCAAATTAGTTTCTTGGTGCTTGAGTCAAACATGTCGATGACGAGCGTTCCCACCGTATAATTTTCGACGTACGTGGTTGCATCACCGAAACCACCCCACATCCAACCATCAAAGCCGTCGTAGAAGGTCCGCAATGTCGGTTTTTCGTGGGTAGTACCGACGGCCACGATTGAGACGTCGCCATCGGTTGCAACCTGCCTCCAGCCCTTCGCGGTTAATTGCTTGTCTACCGCCTCTTTCACGCGGTCATCCCAGAGAGGGTCCGGCGTGTCTACCTTGGCCCATGAGTAAGTCTTATACGCGGAAAAGTTAACGTGATGATCGTAGTCGGTCCTGATCTCGCGGGCGAAACAACTGAGGCTCAAAATCGCCAGCAATGCTAAGGGTACAGGACAACGGCTCAGAATTTTCATCGTCATTCCTCTAATCCGGATTTTGCGCCACTTGTATCGGAATGCTAGCTACCGAACACACCCCTAACAATTGCTCAGGAGCACAAAGGAGGTCTTGGCGTGAAGTGGTGGGCTGGAATGTATCTGGCGTCGGAGCGGCTGATAGCTCTTCGGCCGTACTACGTCAAAATCGCGACTTCTTTGACGCTTCTACGCATCATGAACGCGGCCTCGCCGAATCTGATTTATGTCATACCGCTTTGAGCTCGTGCACGTTTCCATCAATCATTCCGTGCAAATGAGCGGCTGCATTCTCTATATCAAAATACTTGTATTGTCCCGCCCTGCTTTCGGCAGACAAAATTGCGCAACGATGCACCTTTATGAAGTCGCCGTAGGGAAATTTATATCTGCGTTTAGTGTTTTCATTTTGCTCGTCGTCAATCCCCAGGTGCCACTTGCCATACTCATTAAATCCGTGCTGACGGATGAAATCATTCTCCTCCTGAGTGGAAGGTTGATCTTCACTCCAGGCATCTCTTTCGTCGGCGACGAATTTCCGTTGGTTGATGAGTCGTCTCGCGTGATTGAATGCCACTTCGTTCAACTTAACTGCCATACTTCGTTCCCCTTTCAATGAGGCGACAATCGCGGGTGAATCGGCGGAGGTGGAGGCGCTGGTGGCCTTATCGGAGCAATCGGAACCGGGTGCGGTGGAAATTCGACGTCCCGCAGGGGAGTAACCGGCCTGCGCGCGCGAAGATCTTCGACCTGCAGCGGCTCGAGCGGACGCCCGGGATGCTCCAACATTACCGGACGTCTTTGCTCGAACATGACGGGAGGCGGTGGTGGCGCGTTTCGGGTAATGAGCGGTGGAGGAACTGGGCGCGGTGCAATCGCTCGTGATGACGGCGTCGTTCTTTCAACAGTTGGAGGCACCGATCTTCTGGTGCTCTCGGTTGGAGGAGGAACGTTCCTCTCGGTTGCTGCAGCTGGCCGGTTCGGTGCGGGACCTGTTCTGTTGGCACCTGCTGTAGTGGAACCTGGCGCTGCTCTATTGGCCGGCGTAAAACGTAGAGCCCGCACTGGCGGAGCAGGCACAGATTTTCCCGGCAGGGCGGCCTGGCGTGTTGGATTTACCGCGGGGTGCGGAATGATTTGCGCCTTTGCTAGTTGTGAAGGATTTAAATGGGCTACGTGAGGCGCCACCGGCTGCCCGCTGCTGAATACATTTTTCGGGACCGCGGTGGCCGCGACGCTTTGATAAGCGTAGTGAACATTGTTGATGTTCTTGACGTTGAGAATGTTCGTGATGTTCGTCACGTTTCGTATGTTCGTGACATTGACCAGCCGCAGATAATCGCCACCACAGTGATACCAGGGGAAAAATGGATCGAAGGGACCAAGCGGAAACCATGCAACCAAGTCGAGTGAAAAACCTGCTCCACCCAAGAACGCGACCAGTGCTGGCGCATACACGGGAAGAGGAACGAATGGTCCGGGCAGCCATCCCCACACTCCCCCGATAAGTACCCATCGACCAAAGTGAAATGGACAAAATCCCCACGCTTCGTCCTCTAACCAAGTCCAGCCCCAGGGGTCGACCCAGATCCAATGTCCAAATCGATACGGCACCCATCCCGCTGGCACCACGGGATACCAGACCGGCCCGTATTCCTCGACCGCCGCCCAGTGGCCATAATCGTCCAGGTCCGCATAACCGGGAGTGGCCGGACTCACATATTTTGCAGACTCCGATTCCGCCAGTTGGCTGTCACGTTCGTCGCTCCAGATGTCGAAATCATCCCCGGCAGGTATGGGAACAGATTCCACTTCAATAGGGTCCTGTCCGGTTAACTGCACCGCTTGCGGGCCTTCGATTGTCTGAGAAAAATCTTGCGCCGTTATCTGCAGCCTGCCGCGATCCACACTCACAAATGTGTGGTCACCATTGGGATCGGTCTGAACACGGAATTTACCCGGTTCCACAACGGTGAGAGCTCCATGAGATGTGTCTATCTCGACCGTATCGCCCGACGACAATTGGTAAACACTGAGCCTGATCACGCCCTGCTGCAAGCCGAGCTGCATAATTTGGTCGGTTAAGTTGGTCAGCGTGAGATCGGTTGATTCTGATAGGCGGACGGTATACGGACCAATTTGCAGTTCCGCTCTGGCCCCGTGGTCGGTGTAAATACGGTCGCCGGTAGTGGCAGGAAAGTTCAGCGCGGCCCGACTCCACTGGTCCACTCCCGCACGCAAGAAGGAAACGTTGCCCTTCATGTAGCTGATGCGTGCGACTCGCGCGGGCGGATTGTCGGCCGCTGGATTTTGTTGATTGGTGTTCGATTGCGACTGGCGGGCCGGCAATGATTCTAATAGCAGCAACAACACGCCGAGACAGAAAAACCAAGCGGAGAAGCGCCACCGAGATTTGGCATGATATTGCAACGGGACGTTCTGCGCAGGGCCGAAGGGCCGGATCTCTTTCAGCTGCTAGATATCGCGATGCCAGCCACTGTTAACCTGACCAGCAATTGACCTTAGGATTTCATCTCTGCCTTTTCTTCCGCGTCTCGGACAGCAGCGAGAAAGACAATAGCTGCCGGCGGAGCAGGCACCTTACCGCTCAAGATTTTTCGAGGTGTTACGGCCGAGCCATACATTGTTTCGTTTGCGTCGCGATCAGGGCGAACGTAAGACCCGTTGAGCGAGACGCCGGCAAACACACCTTTGGCACGCGAATAACTTAAGATTTCAGTCTCAAGTTTCCAGTCGGTCCCGGCAGCAGCATGACGCCCGACCGGGCCGGCGGCAGCAGAGGCGTCGGCACCGATTTGAAATTTGTCCGACAGCAGGCGCTGCATTCCTTTCTCGTTCATGATCATCAGCACGTTGTCCACACCCTCGATACCAATCTGCGCACCCCAGCTCCCGCCGGTCACGCTGAAAAACGCTGGAGCGCTCCAACCATTCCCGGTACGGCATGTAGCTACGCCCTTGCCAATCCGACCGCCTATACCCAATGCAACCGTGATCTCGTGGGGAACCACAGCGATGCACTTTGCGTGTTTTATAACTTCATCGGGTATGCCTTTGTCGGGAGTATTCACTATGTCGTGAAGAACGCGGGCAGCCCGTTGCAAACGATCTTCGGCCTTTTCGCGCGTCGTCTCTGCCCAGGAGCAAGTCACCACGGCGAGCGCGATAAATGCTAACTTGGCACCGAGAGTGGTACCGTTTTTCATTTGACGCCTTTCGGAAGTCAACAACCTTCATGGAAGAATCTGGATGGAGCCGGTCACCGCCCGTAATCCTCTACCTAAACTTCGAGGGTAATCCGATTTTCCACCTCGGTGATTCCGGGCGCTGACCACGCTACTCGTTCCGCTTCCTCTCTCTCGGCCCAAGCACGAACGCTACCTTTCAAGATTGCCTTGCTTCCCTGGACTTCAACAGTAATTTTGTTGGCGTCAATCTCCGCATTGCGTACCAGGGCATCCTCGATTTTTTTCTTGAGTTCTGACGCTGTCACGCGCGGCTTGACTGTAATCAGGTTCGTGACGCCTTTCACCCCGGCAAGGCGTCGGACGACCCGTTCCGCATCTTCTCTTTGGTATTGCCATTCCACTTCGCCTCTGAGAGTGACCCACCCTTTCGAAACAGTCACCTGTACTTTGTCGGAGGGCACGAATGCATCCCACTCAAGCGCGTGAACAGCCGCGGCTGCGATGTCAGGATCGGTGCGTTCGGTCGCCAGCTTGACTTCGATGTCGTTGGCGATACCCTTCACGCCGTCTACTCGATGGGCCACATCTTCAGCGCTCCACTTTTTAAGATAGGAGTCGACCCAACCTGTAAGCGTCACGATCCCGTCTTTTACAGATACGCCGATCTCGTTCGGCTGAATTCGCGCATCCCACTTCAGTTCGGCGAGGACATCCTTCTGAATTTCCTCGTCGGTCTTAACCAACGTTGCAGTTGCCATGGAGTTAATCTCTCCTGTGTTCCATTTCGTTCTTCAACACGGTACGTGCGAAATTCCATTGGTGCCGTGCGGAGGTTACAAGTGCCCTATTGCCGGATGCTAGCGGCGCCGGGGTGGGCAAACAATTCCTCTGGAGAACGACTCGGGACATGGAAAGAGAGGTTACGAGTGCTTCCACCTCAAGTTACGAAGACTGGTAGGACTCAGTGTGTACCTTCAAGAAACGGAATATAGTTTCGCTTCTCAGGTGCCGCTTGACGGAATACTGTTGCGACTCGAAAGCCACAGATCATAATTCGGAAGTTGTAGCAGTGGTTCGGACTTCTTGGGAATTGAACCCGGCAGGCGAGGTATTTTAGGATCCAGTTGCTACAGGCAAGCGTAGTGCGATGCCCCGGCGCTGAACGTTGACGCTGGGGTATCGCGTTTTTATTGCCGAATACATTTCCAGGTTTGATGTCTGTTACGCGAATTTAAAGTTACGGCGCGGCAGCAGCGCGAACTAGATGCCCTGTGTCCAGAACCTGACGGCTCTTTCTCAGCAACGCTGCTTTTGGTGAACGGTTTTTTCGAGAGTAACAGTTGGGGCTCAAATATCCTATACCGAGCGATCACATCAGCGGTAGAGCCAGTCATGTAGACAGCGATTCGGTTCAGCATTCCGAATGCACAGGGAACACTCATAACCGCGGTTGCACTTATTCTGCTGGTCACGCGGGCCGGTATTTGGAATAAAGTCTTTCGGCATGCGAGGACAGTAGCAGCATACGCCGAATGGCTTTTTTCGATGTCTTTGGTCTAACCTAACCCTGGACAGAGGCTGATCAATAGCCGTAGTAACTTGCACGCAGCTAGTTCTTCTTCAGTCCCGACCGCTGTTGCTTCTCCAGTGATGCTTCTCGCTCGGCATCCGCTAGCAGCGCCCAGGCTAGTTTTGCGTCATCGGCATTCACCCAGAGAATAATGTCCACAGGAAGGCCGGGCAGCGGCATGCTGCTCAGCTCACAAGCAACACCGTTTGCGCGGAGAAATCCGCAGGCGAGTTCCGCTTCATCCAAACGGTCGAACCGGTCCAAGTCAAAGCGATTGGTTGGATCCACGTGGAGCAGGGCGGGATCATCATCCACAAACGACGCTCCTGTAGGTTCTTCGCGCAGATCAAGATTCCGGCCACAGTGTCTGCATTGTTTCGCACTGGTCGTGTTTGTATTTCCACAAGCCAGGCAAACGCTTCCTGATTCCATTTTTTCTGCCATAGGTGTGCTCAGACGATTGGGATTGGTCATGCTGCCTGCCTTGCCTGGTCAAGGCGCGCATCAATTGCCGAAACCAGGTCTTCGAGGTTATACGAGCCGTCGTGCCTCACGGAATTTATGAAAAACGTAGGTGTACCGTTGACGCCGCTGCGGACTCCTCCAAGGAAATCGTCGCGAACGCGCGGCCTAAACTCGTGTCTCTCCAGCGCCTCCTGCAGACCCGAGACGGACAGGCCGTGGTAATCCGCAAGCTCGAACATAAGAGTCAGGCTCACGCGCTCCTGGTTTTCGTAGAGGCCGTCGTGCATCTCCCAGAAACGGTTGTGGGCGCCGGCGAATTCTGCAGTTTCCGCGGCGGTCTCTGCGTAGGGATGAATCTGCACCAGCGGAAAGTTACGGAACACAAATCTGAGTTGGCTCTCATAGTGGTCCTGCACGGCTTTAACAATGTAGTAACCCAAACCGCAATGCCCGCACTGATAATCCCCGTACTGAAGGAGAGTGACTAGGGCGTTCTCGTTTCCTTGAATATGATCATGCGGCGAAACTGGAACCGCCAGCGTTGCCATCGCCTTTCCCTTTGTCGCTTGATACGCCGCTCTTTACTCTTAATTTGTTAACTCTTACCCACGCTTTTGGTCGGATTGCCGCTTAACGAAGGCAGTTAGCTTTTCTTTCAACTTGGAGAAAGCGGCCGTGGCGTCGCCATTCCCTTTTATCTGTTTCTCCAGACTGGAAATCTGGTTATTCAGGTCGGCGTATTCCTGATCTTTCCCCGCATATCCTAATTCGCGCGCCCTCTCGACTTGAATCTTTGCAGTTTCCAGCAAAGCTTGGGCTGCTTTCTTGTCCTGCTGGCTCCTTGCCTGGGCCTGATTAATAGCGTCCCGCGCAAGGACCAGCGGTAACGGGGTAACTCGATCGACTACGACTAGCGTGTTGAGCGCGCTCAGCAGGACGTTGCTAGCATCTTGAGGTTGCCTTTGGTCAATCAGGCGAGCCGCTTCCTTCAGAGTGTCGGGATAACTCGCCAGCGGCAGATTATAGGTTCGGACGCGGATTTCACTCATCAACCTGTAAAGCAACGCTCGCGCCGTCGGATAGTTTTTGTCATCGAGTGCCCGCGATGCGTCCTGGGCAATTTCAAGGATCATGGTTGTGTCCTGGGGGGCTATGTCGATGACTTCGACGGCTAGATCGACTGGAATGAGAGCCGTACTCGGATTGCGCGCAAGCAGAATATTGATCTTTCCCGTGGCCTGCTCAATAGCTGAAAGCGCTTCGTCGGTTTTGTTTTCTGAGATTGCATTGACAGCTTTTTGAGTTTGGTCGATCGCTGTTTTAGCGTCCTGATCAACATCTTTTTTCGCCTCGTCTTCAGTTTCCTTGCGTTGTTTCTCCACGTCCGGCCGCGTCTGTTGCTCAGCCTGCTTTCGTTGCGACTGCAGATCAGGCGAGGCTTGCGCCTGATTGGGCGGACTGGCCTGAACTGTGTTAGCGCTAGATTTGTTTGTATTGCTGCACGATGCCAACATCAAACAGCACCCCAGCAACAGCCCCACTAACGACAGAAAACCCACCAGATCTTTCATTGCAGCATCCTTTCGCCTCGTCTTGCTCCATTGCGGATGCTACGGGCCACAGCTACGGCTAACAATTCCTCGTCCGGTTGAACCCTAATTCCGCAATTGTTACTAAACACGTTTCCGGTTCATGTCATAAGCGCGTATGCCCCCTGAGAGGAAGAAACGCTTACGACTTCAGTAGGAGAAGCCTGCACATTGTGCGAATACTATTTACGAATATTCAAGCTCTACTGCGCAGCTGCATCCTTTATTTGGGTTCGCGTTGCACTTCCGTGAATCGGGCTCATGAACGGCCCCCGATCGCCAGCGAACTGATTTTAGTAGGGGGTGCGTTTGTCTTTGAAGGAAACACAAAGAAAACACCGCACCGGCAGAATTTAGTACATTTCTTCCGGACCCGTGCGGCCAACTACCGGCTTCTTGTCCTCGGGTATTTCCGAGATCAAGGCTTCCGTCGTCAACATTAAAGATGCAATCGAACCTGCGTTTTGCAGTGCGGTGCGAACAACCTTAGTGGGATCGATCACACCCGCCTTCACAAGATCTTCGAACTGGCCAGTTTGTGCGTTATAGCCGAAGTTTGGATTATCCGATTCGCGGACCTTGCCCAGAACGATCGCGCCCTCTTCGCCGGCGTTGGCAACGATCTGGCGCAGCGGCTCTTCCATTGCCCGCTTCACAATATCTACGCCGATTTGTTCGTCGCCTTCGAGCTTGTAGTCGTGCAGGTCTCCAATGCATCGCACTAGAGCAATTCCGCCTCCCGGCACAATGCCCTCTTCAACGGCGGCGCGGGTGGCGTGCAAAGCGTCCTCGACACGCGCTTTTTTTTCCTTCATTTCCGTCTCGGTCGCGGCTCCTACTCGGACCACGGCAACACCGCCGACCAATTTTGCCAGACGCTCTTGCAGCTTTTCGCGATCATAATCGCTGGTGGTCTTCTCGATCTGCGCGCGAATTTCATTCACCCGTCCTTGGATTTCTTCCGGTTTTCCCCGGCCACCAACGATCGTGGTATTGTCCCGGTCGACGGTTACGCGGTCCGCGTGGCCCAGATCAGTGAGCTGTACGTTCTCCAACCTGATTCCAAGGTCTTCGGTAATTGCTTTACCGCCAGTGAGGATGGCGATGTCCTGCAGCATCGCTTTGCGGCGATCGCCAAATCCCGGCGCCTTGACTGCACACGTCTGCAACGTTCCCCGCAATTTATTGACGACCAAGGTTGCCAGAGCTTCTCCTTCTACATCCTCGGCAATAACGAGGAACGGCTTTGCGCTACGCGCAATCTGCTCAAGAAGTGGCAGCAAATCCTTGAGAGTAGAAATCTTCTTTTCATAAATCAGAATGTGAGGGTCTTCGAGTACAACTTCCATGCGTTCCGGGTCGGTGACGAAGTAGGGTGACAGGTAGCCGCGGTCGAACTGCATGCCCTCAACCACTTCCAGCTGAGTCTCCATGGTTTTCGACTCCTCGACCGTGATGACTCCGTCTTTGCCGACTTTTTTCATTGCCTCTGCGATGATGTTCCCAATCGTGGCGTCGCTGTTCGCGGATATCGTTCCAACCTGCGCAATGGCCTTCATGTCCCCGGCAACAGGTTTAGACAGGTGATCCAAATCACCCGGCATGCGTTTACCTGACGCATTGACTTTCCCGCATACAACCTCAATCGTCTTCTCGATCCCGCGGCGAATCGCCATCGGGTTTGCGCCGGCGGCGACTGTCCTGACACCTTCGCGATAAATCGCCTGCGCCAGCACCGTTGCGGTGGTGGTGCCGTCGCCCGCTACGTCGCTAGTTTTGCTAGCAACTTCCCGCACCATCAACGCACCCGCGTTTTGCGATGGGTCTTTCAGCTCGATTTCCTTGGCTACGGTCACGCCATCTTTGGTGATCAATGGGGATCCGAATTTCTTATCAATGACGACGTTGCGGCCCTCCGGACCAAGCGTCACCTTGACGGCATCGGCCAATAGATTGACTCCGTGCAGGATCGTCTGCCGTGATGCTTCTCCTGTGATAACTTCCTTCGCCATTGAATCTTTCTCCTTACTCGGATTCCAACTGCCTGCTATCGCTTCTAAGCTGCTTCCTTCGCGCGTTTTGTGGACTTAGCCAGAATGCCTAAAACTTCGTCCTCGCGCATGATGAGATATTCTTCGCCTTCGAGAACGATGTCAGTTCCGGAGTACTTTCCGAATAGAATGCGATTGCCCGGCTTCAAATCCAACGGAAGTACTTTGCCGTCTTCTGTGATCTTGCCCCTGCCCACGGACAAGACCTCGCCTTCCTGTGGCTTCTCCTTGGCTGAATCGGGAATAATGAGACCGCTTTGCGTTGTCTCTTCTTCCTGGACCCGGCGTACTAAAATGCGATCGTGCAACGGAACGAAATTCACAGCCATCGGTCCAACCTCCGCGCCAATGCAGTAGAGGCTGGGTCTTCCTCGCCTCTCGTCATCGATGCTAGCCACTGAACGCGGTGCTGCCAATTGTTCTAGAGAGTCAATTGGGGTTCAGAACGTGGCGGTAGAGTTCGATGGTCGCCAAGTAACAGCGACTGTTGCTACTTTCTGCGTAGGGTTGGGTGAAGTTCGAGCGCGAGGAATGCGTGGCCTAATGCCTGATTCTTCCAACGAAATAAAGCACCAGCGACAGCACAACACTTAGCAGGATCGATGTTGTCACCGGAAAATAGAAGGTCGTGTTTTTCCCGCGAATGAGAAAGTCCCCGGGAAGGCGCCCAATCGGAAGGCCCGTCCTTCCGAGAAGCAAAAAAAGCACCCCTAGGACAAGTAGGAGCGCTCCACAGGAGAGAAGTAGCTTGCCAAGATCAGCAGTCATTGGAAATTTTGCGCCGGGATGCAATCCTCGAAAGGCCCCTTATTGTGGCGGTTCAATCTGAACAATGTGAATTACATTGTTATCCGGATCGACTTGTACGACAAGCGCAACATGCTGGTCCTCTCGGCCCTTGAGTGTCTCGGGGTTGTCAACTTTGTACTTGTGGCTGTTCTTGTCGTTGGTGAAATTGGTTCCGTTGTGGCTTACCGTGCCAGACATGTTTTGGGCAGAGCTGCTGCTACTTCCGCCCTGCATCTGGCCAGTCTGGCTTTGACTACCTTGAGGCTGGCTTCCGCTCTGGCCCTGGCTGCCGCTCTGGTCCTGGGACTGGGCCAATGCAGCCATTGAGAGCGCCAGTGCTAGTAATACGCCTAAAACGATCTTCATATACCCACTCCTTATCGCACTGCAAATGTGCGTCGTTGATTCGCTAAGTTCAGACTATTGATCCCTTTCGGCCAAAACAATTGCTCCTTGGAACGAACCAGCTCTACCACCTTCGCCGTAAAGGTAATTCATTAGGGTGAGTGCGCATCGGTTTGCAAGTGCTAAGCTGCAACTGCGTGCTTGAACCCTGAGCTCTCGTTGGAATCTGACGGGACGCTCTCTATCCGTACGCTGGCTCGGATCTGGGTGCCGGAAGGACCCGAGGTGATCTCGAGTCGACCCCCGAAATCCTCCATTCGCTCTCGCATTCCGGCTAATCCAACGCCGGCACTAGTGCCTGCCCGTGTGAACTGGTCCAGTAGAGCAGCAGGAATTCCGTTGCCATAGTCCTGGACTTCGAGGACCACGATGCCGGAAGTTTGATTGAGGCGAACATCCGCAATCCGACTAGCGGAGTGACGGTAAATGTTTGCCAGACTCTCTTGCAGGACGCGGAAGAAACCTGTCTCGATCAAACGAGGTAACCGACCGATCGAGGCGAGATGTAGCCTAACTTGGATGTTGCTTCTCTTGGAAAAGCCGTCTACATACCACTCCGCGGCGGAACAAAACCCCCTCTCATCCAGCAAGGGCGGGAACAACAAATATGAAGTGGTTCGGATATCGCGAAGTGCCTGATCAGCCAGTGCGTTGACCTGCGCAAAATCCGTCGGATCTGTCCGTCCGATTCTCACCCCTTCTTGAAGACTTGCTAATTGCAGTTTAAGCGCGGTGAGGGTTTGACCAGTGCTGTCATGCAACTCCCGCGCGAGGCGCCGGCGCTCTTCATCCTGGACGCGAAGAAGTCGCGCGGATAGGCTGCACACCGTTTGGGTGCGTTGTCGTATGAGAGATTTGAGTTCTTCCGGAGAAGCAGCCGCTTGGATCGACTTAAGATGGCGAGTGGCTGAAGAACACATTTTAACTACTCCTGATTTTGATCGTTAGTGTTTTCGAATCCGCACCTTTTCAAAAGTGACTTCGCAATGCATCTGGTTGTTGGATCGGTCGACGTTATAGCGCGGGACATCCCGGAGCGCGTCGTCGTGGCATGCCTGCCGCCACTGTATACTTCGCGCGAACAAGTGCAACGGGTCGACACGGCTCGCAGCAGACGCAGCGGTCCCGAAGTGTGGCGCAGTATCCGCTGTTTTTGCGTATTTCGGCTCCTCGTATTTCAGAACCATCCAGCGCACGCTCCAAAGGTGCTCGCTCCGAACAAATGTAGTGAGGAGAAACTCTCAATACAATTGGTCGTGAGAGTGAGAGCTGATCGGAACGGCGCGTCTAGAACCGCATCCTCTCTCCGACGCACTCTGTAGTGCGGCTTGGTCGTAGCCGCAAAACAAGCGAGAGCGCATCCTGCTACGACTTAGAGCGGGTTTCTACCTACATACTCTGGGTGATCTATCCTTCGTCCTCCTGAAGAATTGTCGCCTCAGTGCCGCCTTGGCTACTATCGAAATCAAAGATGTTCCGCCGCAGCTGGTCCAAGTAATAGCCGGCTTGGGCTGCGAAGCGTTGGGGCGGTTTAACTACTGCTTTAATTGTTATAAGGGAGCCAGGCGGCTTACGGTTCCAGCATCGTGAGAATGCAGCATCACATTGTCTATACCCAAGGAGAGTTATGGCTACGAGTGCACTTTTTTTTGAGACCGACAGGCTGCGCCCCAAATGGGGATGGCTACTCGCGCTGGGAATAGTAATGGTCGCTCTTGGTACCGTTGCACTCTTCATAATGCCCGCAGCTACGCTGGGAACAGTGCTGGTGCTCGGCTGGCTTCTCATCGTCAGCGGCATCGTAGAAATGGTTCATGCTTTCCGAGTGCGGCGATGGGGAGGTCTTTTCCTTCACTTGATCGGCGGCATTCTGGGAGTGCTGATTGGTTTGCTGGTGATTACTCACCCGTTAGTCGGCGCCATGGCCTGGACCCTCCTGTTCGCCTCGTTTTTTACGGTTATCGGGCTTTTTCGACTGATCACAGCGATCAGGCTGAAGTTTCCCGGTTGGGGTTGGGCAGTGTTTGATGGGGCTATTACCCTTGGGCTGGGTATCCTGCTTTGGGCACAGTGGCCGGTTTCCGCGATATGGTTTTTGGGCTTGGCGGTTGGCGTCTCATTAATTCTGCGCGGCTGGTCTTACATAATGTTTGCGCTCGCGATCCACAGCCTGACATCGGCAGTTCCCATTGAGATTCGCCGGGCAGCTTAAGA
>JAOAPC010000022.1 GCA_025462735.1 Acidobacteriaceae bacterium
TCTTAAGCTGCCCGGCGAATCTCAATGGGAACTGCCGATGTCAGGCTGTGGATCGCGAGCGCAAACATTATGTAAGACCAGCCGCGCAGAATTAATGAGACGCCAACCGCCAAGCCCAAAAACCATAACGCGGAAACCGGCCACTGTGCCCAAAGCAGGATGCCCAAGCCCAGGGTAATCGCCCCATCAAATACCGCCCAACCCCAACCTGGAAATTTCAGTCTTATCGCTGTGATCAGTCGAAAAAGACCGATGACCGCTTCGCAGCCCAAGCCGGCTATTACTTGGATCAGCTGCGCGATTCTGATTCGGATAGTAGCCAAGACAGCAGTCGGGCCACAATTATTCAGGAGAATGAACGAGAGTTCCCCCCGGAGTGTGTAGGCCGAAGCCCGATCTAAGTCTTAGCCCGGGCCCTGTCGGCCTGTTTCGCTGAGTTACGACTAAAGCCGCACTACAGAGTGGGTCGGGGAGGGGATGCTGGTCTAGACGTGCCGTTCCGATCAGCTCTCACTCTCATGACCAATTGTATTGAGAGTTTCTCCTCGCTACATTTGTTCGCAGCCGAGCACTCTTGGAGCATGCGCTGGATGTTTCTGAAATACGAGGAGCCCCAACACGCAGAAACAACGGATACTGCGTCAAACTTCGGGACCGCCGGGTCTCATTCGAGCCGCGTCGACCCGTTGTATTTGTTCGCTCGAAGTGTACAGTGGCGGCACGCATGCCACGACGACGCGCTCAGGGAGTTGTCTCGTGCTCAAACGTCGCCCGATCCAACTACCAGATGCATTGCGAAGTCACTTTTGACAAGGCGGGGATTCGAAGACACTAACGGTCACTATCAGGAGTAGTCAAAATGTGTTCTGCCGCCACTCACAACGTTAAGTCGATCCAAGCTGCTGCTTCTCCGGAAGAACTCAAATCTCTAATACGACGACGTACCCAAACGGTGCGCAGTTTATGCGCGCGACTTCTTCGCGTTCAGGATGAAGAGCGCCGGCGCCTCGCGCGGGAATTGCATGACAGCACCGGTCAAACGCTGACCGCGCTCAAACTGCAATTAGCAAGTCTTCAAGAGGGGGTAAGAGTCGGGCGGACAGATCCGGCGGATTTTGCGCAGGTCAACGCACTGGCTGATCAGGCACTTCGCGATATCCGAACCACTTCATATTTGTTATTCCCGCCCTTGCTGGATGAGAGGGGGTTTTGTTCCGCCGCGGAGTGGTATGTCGACGGCTTTTCCAAGAGAAGCAACATCCAAGTTAGGCTACATCTCGCCTCGATCGGTCGCTTACCTCGTCTGATCGAGACAGCTTTCTTCCGCGTTCTGCAAGAGAGCCTGGCAAATATTTACAGGCACTCCGCTAGTCGGGTTGCAGATGTTCGACTCACTGAAACTGCGGGCATCGTCGTCCTCGATATTCAGGACTACGGCTGCGGCATACCTGCTGCTCTGCTCGACCAGTTCACACGGGCAGGGTCTGGGGCCGGCGTTGGATTAGCAGGAATGCGAGAGCGAATGGAGGATTTCGGGGGGCGACTCGACATTATCTCGGGGCCTTCGGGCACACGCATCCGAGCCAGCGTTCGGATACAGAACGTCTCGTCAGGTTCTAACCAGAGTTCAGGGTTCAAACACGCAGTTGCGGCTTAGCTCGTGCAAATGGACGCGCCGGCCTAGTTGTTTACCTTTACGGCGAAGGATGTAGTGCTGGTTCGTTCCAATGAAGAATTGTTCGGGTCGGAAGAGATCAATAGTCTGAACCCGGCAAATCAACGAAGCACTCGTTAAGTGCGATAAGCAGTGGGTATATGAAGATTGTTTTATCTGTTTTGCTGGCGATGGCGCTCTCAACGGCTGCACTGGCCCAATCCCCAGACCAGAGCGGCAGCCAGGGCCAGAGCGGAAGCCAGCCTCAAGGGAGTCAAAGCCAGGGTGGCCAGATGCAGAGTGGGAGTAGCAATAGCTCTGCCCAGAACATGTCTGGAACTGTGAGCCACAGCGGAACCAATTTCACCAACGACAAGAACAGCCACAAGTACAAAGTTGACAACCCCGAGACACTCAAGGGACGGGAGGACCAGCATGTTGCTCTCGTCGTCCAAGTCGATCCGGATAACAACGTAATTCACGTAGTCCAGATTGAACCGCCGAAATAACGGTAGCTAGCGAGGATTGCATCCAGGCCCAAAAGTTTCGATGACTGCTGATCTTGGCAAGCTACTCCTCTCCTGTGGAGCGCTCCTACTTGTCCTAGGGGCGCTTTTTTTGCGATTCACGGGATGCAACGCCATCGAAATAAACGAATGCGCTAGCTTGCGGCTTTTTCATCTAGCACATTGGCCGCGGGCAATGTGAACTCAAAGATCGTTCCGTGGGAAGGACTGCGTCTGGTTGACAAATGGCCGCCGTGGTTTTCCACAATCGAGCGGCTAATCGAAAGTCCCATGCCCAGGCCTTTGGACTTTGTCGTATAGAAAGGTTCGAAGACGTGTTTAGCCTGGATGGCATCCAGGCCTGGGCCGGAGTCTTCGACCTGGACCACCACGCGGTCACCAATGTTCTCCGTTTTGATGAGCAAATCTCGGGGCGCATTCGTACCGCTCATCGCTTCGATCGCATTCACCACCAAATTTAAAAGTACCTGCTGCAATTGAACCCGATCGCCTCGCACGTAAGTTGTCCCTGGGGCGAATTCGGTCTTGACAGTTACACCCGCTTTGGTGAGCTCGCTGGCGACCAGGGACAATACCTGACCGACAACTTCGTTTGCGTCTACCAAGGCCCTCTCGGGAGTGACCTTTTTCAGCATAGCGCGAATGCGGGCGATTATCTCGCTGGCACGGTTGGCTTCCCGTAGGACGTTTGACAGCGCCTGCCGCGCTTCCACTAGTTTCGGCGGTTCCATACTGAGCCACTGCAAAGAGGCGCTCGCGTTCAGTGTGATCGCCGAAAGAGGCTGATTCACTTCGTGCGCGATGGAGGCGGCCAATTCTCCCAGCATCCCGACCCGTCCCAAATGGGCAACTTCCACTTGGGCTTGGGAGAGAGCTAGTTCGAGCTTCCGCTCCTCGAATCGCCGGTCTACTTCACATGACAGCACAGCCAGGCCAAGAACGAGAAGGGTTACGGTGCTAATTCCGAGCGCGCCGAAGGATGAAACACTTATCGTATGAGAAAGAACAGGACTTGAAGGGAAAGGTAGAAAAGTCACCGCCTTCATGCCCGTGTAGTGCATTCCGGTAATGGCAGCTCCCATTACTGCCGCGCCGCCCAGCTTTCGCCAAACCATGCCTTTGGGTTCATCGCGGAACAAGAAGCCCAGCCACAAGGCAGCAAAAGAAAATCCAATCGTAAGCAACACCGAAGGGATCATCCTATGCATGTTGAAATGGGAAACGCCTGAGAAGCGCAGTGCCCTCATTCCGGTGTGATGAAGGCCGGCCATGCCAATCCCCAGGACGATGCTGCCGAGTAGAGCGTAGATCCGGCCCATGCGCCGACGGCTTACCAGCATTAGGGCATACGCCGAACATAACATTCCGACCAGGAGCGAAAGCAGGACCGTCGGCCAGTGGTAACTGACCGCCATGGGCAATCGGAAAGCGAACATCCCGGTGTAGTGCATGGCCCAAATGCCAATTCCCAATGAGATAGTTCCGCCGAGTAACCAGATCAGTTGAAGCCGCCCGCGGGCAACTGTTACGCGTCCGGCAAGATCGAGGGCAGCATAGGACGCCGACACCGCGATCACCACTGAGAGCGCAACTTGAAGTGCGTCATAGGAACTCGTCATTGGCAGATTTGCTTGCATCAGCCTTCATTTCCCCAAGGTTCCCGCGCAGCCACGCAGTCGGGTTTTGGACATTCGTAAATAGTATTCGCAGAATGTGCGCAGGCTTCTTCTACTGAAGTCGTAAGCATCCCCTCGTCTTGAGCGGCATGCACGCCTATGACATGAACCGGAAACATGTTTAGGAGCAAGTACGGAATTTCGGTTTCACCGAACGAGGAATTGTTACCCGCAGCTGCGGTCCGTAGCATCGCAGTGGAGCCGACACGAGGCGAAAGGATAGGAGTTTAGACCCCGCGTTCGCGACGATTTCCTTGGAGGAGTCCGCAGCGGCGTCAATGGTGCGCCTACGTTTTTCATAAATTCCGTGAGGCACGACGGCTCGTATAACTTCGAAGACCTCGTTTCGGCTATTGACGCGCGCCTTGACCAGTCAAGGCAGGCAGCATGACCAATCCCAATCTTCTGAGCACACCTATGGCAGAAAAAATGGAATCAGGAAGCGTTTGCATGGCTTGTGGAAATAACAAATACGGCCAGTGCGAAGCAATGCGGACATTGTGGCCGGGATCGTGACCTGAGTGAAGAACCTACCGATCAAGCACTTGTCGATGATGATCCGGGCCTGCTGCACGCGGATCCAAGCAATCGCATTGATTTGGACCGGTTCGCCCGTTTGGATGAGGCGGAACTGGCCTGCGCCAGGTCTTCCTGCGAACATTATTCTCTGGGTGAATTCTGACGATGCAAAACTGGCCTGGGCGTTGCTGGCGGACGCCGAGCGAGAAGCAGCATCTCGTGGAAACCACAGCAGTGGGGCCCGAAGAAGAACTGCTGCGCGTAAGCGACCGCGGCCTTTTTATCAGTGGTCAGTGTGAATGTCGGAAGTGGCGTTCGGTCAGACCTTAAACCAAAGACATCGAAGACAGCCATTCGGCGTAGGCTGCACTACTCTCGTCGTGCATGCCGAAAAACTTTATTCCAAATACCGGTCCGCGTGACCAGCAGATAAGTGCTACCGCAGTCACAATCGTTCCTTTTGTATTTGGAAGGGTGAAGCGAATCGTAACCGAGCCGTGTAGATGTGCCCGATCCAACAACCGCAGTGCCAAGCCACCATCACTTACGTTTAGGATTTGCGCGGAAATAACTGTGCCGTCACGGCGAATCACCTCGGCATCAATCGCAAGCTCATAGCGAAAATACCGGCGGTGTTCCGTCTCCATTTTGCGGAGTGAGGACTGAAAATAGGTGCCTAGGCGGCCGGCATCGAGCGGTTTTTCTAACACGAAATTCGATCCCAGTTCCATGGCTGTCGCAACGGCTGTCTTGTTCACAATTGTGAAGATCACAGACTTGCGATTCGATCGGCTGCCGCGTGCGGCGACGATCAGTTCCGACCCGCGCTCAATTCCGTCGCAATCGATGATGAACCCGTCAAAGTGACTTCTGCCGATAAGCTCGAGTGCGTTGATGCTGTCTTCGCAGACACGGAGCTCAACCCCGTCAAACACCTCTGCGACCGGCTTTTGCACCTCCGAATCGCGGCTCACCAGTAGGCTATTTAGGCGCACATTGAAATGCTAGACCCCTACGTTCTTCAGCGGTAGTAACTACGGTAACGGACTCGTGTTCTGTTCGGAATCGTACAAATCGAGTAAGGTTCACAGCGAAAACGTGCAATGGCGAAGCGGCGAATCGGCTTCCTTACGCACAACCATGACCAGATTCATTTATTACTGACTGATGTTAGTTATGCCCGGAATCAGTGGCCGCCAGTTAGCTGAGAGCGCTTCCATATTGTGTAATATGAAAGTCCTCTACATATCTGGCTACACCGCTGATCTGATCGCGCAGCACGGAATCCTCGAACCGCAATTGTGCTACTCGAAACGCCATTTACCAAAGAAGCGTTGCTGAGCAAGATTCGGAAGGTTCTGGACACGGAGCGTCCAGTTCGCGCTGCTGCAGCGCCATAACTCTAAATTCGCGGTAATAGACGATCAACACTGGAAAACACATTCGCACTAAAAACCCGATACCCCAGCGTTAACTTCCAGCGCCCGGGCATCGCACTACGCTTGCCTGTAGCAACTGAATCCTAAAATATGCCACCTGCTCGTTCAATTCCCAAGAAGTCCGAACCGTTGCTACAACTTCGGGATTATGATTCTCGCCTTTCAGTTGTAACCGTGTTCCGTTAAGCCGCACTGAGAGGCGAAACTATATTCCGTGTCCTGAAGGTACACACTGAGTCGTGAAGAATGTCGCCGAAGTGAAATGGGATGCTCGACTTCAACCGAACGAGATCGGCGTATCCGTAAAAGACGGATCGTGACGCTTACAGGTTGGGTTGACTCCTATCTTAAAAACTGAACCGTCGAAGATGTTGCTCATCGAGTGGATGAAGTAAAGGGCGAGCAACCTTGTCGTCTTTGACCTCGATGGAAGGGCTGCCAAAAGAATCTGTTGCAAAATAGTTAATATCCCGCCAGATGAGGTCCCAAGGTCGCCGATCGAGTGAAGGCGCGTGTGTTGCAGGCGGTTGAGGCAGAACGCGGCACCAGCGAAAGAAAAGCATCCTGAATAACCAGGTTTTCCATGCAGTTTGTGTTACGCGGTCCGTAGCAGATCGTTGCTCTCGTCCAGCGGAGAGATAAAGAGATGCGACTTGTCAGAATCATTGATGCGGCTTCCACCAGCCTCCATCATCTCCCAGAAATCGATGCCATAAATAATGCAGAGACTCATGATTTTCGCAATGTGCCTTGGTAGCTTGTTCATTGCTTCGTAGTCCGACAACAGACCCAGCGGTATAGAGTAGTCGCGATTTCGGAGCAGCTGTGCAACTCGAATTGTCATCTGGTGAGCTGCGCGAAGAGTCAAGCCAGTACGCGCCCGGGACAGACGCAGCAGCCTTGAAAAATTCGTCCCGTTCCCAGCATGCGGTGGCATTGTGAGGAGCTCGGATTTTTTCGGAATGTACATGGGATCAAATGGGTTCGATTGGCGAGGGCGAAGTTCAAGATCAACCAAGCCCAGGATTCGTGCTTCCCGCGAGAGCCGTAGCGGCCAGGCTGACAACGGAGGACGGTTCGGCAGCAAGACGATATGCTCATTGTCGACTCGCTTGACATGACAGCAGGCAAGGCCGCCGGGATGTTCTACCAGCCACAGCAAGTCGTCGGCGTACGACCCATCGAGAACATGCGGCGAATAACATCGGTCTGCACGCACGACGCTGCCGGGCAAGATTTTAGGGTACAGGACGGCATCACGGCTGCCTATTTTGGCAAAAAAATAACGTCGGTTCGATTGCTCCGGTCTTGAGCGCCAAGGAATAAGCGAGGAATCGCACTCGAGAACAGCGTCGATCGGCGTGACGATGGCAGTGCGTTCGGTGTGTACCGCCAGCTGTAGGGACAGAATCAGCTTTAGGTCAAATCCACACACATTCATCCAGTCGGCAAACCGGTAGCCCGTAACCTGGCTAAGCGCCACGATCTGACAGATGTGTGGCGTAATCCCATTCTTTTGTTTATAAAGGAAGGTGGGCGGAACGAAGTATGGGGTCTTCTTCCCATAGCGCTTGCAGGTCAGAGCCGAGACCTGACGCATGGTCAATCCGGCTTGCCTCAATATCTGCTTGAGTTGCGCTGCGCGGGCGTATTTGTCGTATTTCGGTGCGGCGTTCGGTGAACAGCCTGCCAAGTAAAACGCAGATTTCTCAAGGGACCCACGCGCCAGAGTACTCGCCGCTGCGCAGGTGCTCATCCATCAACGCGGGCCAACGACGGCGAAGCCGTTTCGGGGTGGGGACATTGGGCGGTGATGCTTCATGAACCTTTTTCTCCCTGGAGTTCATCGACGCAGTCGAGCATGTGCTGCACTTCGGGATCGCCGGCGTCGGCGTGTTGCAAAAGCAAATCTTTCGCTGCCGCAGGGCTCAGAGGCTTGAGACCTGGTGCAAGGTAAGGGGCGCCGACTTTCATCTCTTGGTCGGTCATCGGGTCGGCGGTCATCGATTTGTGCACATCGCTAGATTCCATCCTGAATCATCTCCTCGATTTTCTCTAGTCATCAGAAAGTGACACTTGAGCGAAAAATTCCGCCCGGCGTATTGTGCTGGCACAGTCGATGAAACCCACCGGCTTACCTTGAATTCACTGGCAGCATACCGCTGGGGCGGCGAGGTTGCAGTGTTGGCGGATGCTCGTCGCTTTGCCGACGAACGTTAGGTTCTCAGCCATTCCGCTGCGATCCCGATAATCACTGGGGTTTGCGCTGTGTTGAGATTAGCTACAAGCCGGCCAAGAAAGGTGTCCATGCTCATTCGTCGTAGGTATACCGACGACGAATCGACCGCGTTGAAGTGTTTCCAAGACGTTAGGCCCGCGTCACACCTTCAGAACCATGGACGGCAGTCTCCTGCCCAATCGCGCGATTTTCGAACATGAGCCCGGCTCTCCCAAAAATACCCGTAGTGTCTCTGCAGTAGCAGACAACTAACTAGCTCTTGAGGGGGACACTTTTATGAAAAAGATTGTGCGCTTGGTTGTCGTAGCCGTTCTATTGACTTGTGCGATGTCCACTGCTTCCTTAGCGGACGGTGGGGCGCCCATGCCCGGCTGCTCAGCTTGTAAATAGATTTAGCTGATTCTTGTGGGCCGGCTGGTTTGCGAGTACTCTGACAGTCGGCCCATGAACTTCTCCTATCTTGTAACCATGACCCTGTGGGTCCTGCCGCTCGCACTTCAGGCCCTTATTGCGCTCGTTATGCTTAGGCGCAAACTGGTAACAAGTTTTCCCATTTTCTTCAGCTACACTGTCCTGGTGCTCTCCGGGGAGACCGCTCTCCTATTTGTAAAGAATCCAAGCAATAGTTACGCTCTCGTTTACTGGAGCCAGGAAGCGTTTGCGGTTTTGCTGGGCTTGGCAGTGATTTTCGAAATTTTGGGGCACATTCTTCCCCCCTCCCCCTTTATGGGATTTGTGTCGAAGTCCATTTGGATTTTCGGCGCTATTGCTGCCGTTGCAGCTCTTCTGATGTTGGTCTTGACCAACGGCAGTCAGGGAGCAGATCGGATTGTCGAATTTATCATCCTTGCGGAACGCTCCGCCCGATTTCTTCAGGCTTGCCTATTTATTGTGGTGATTGCGCTCATGTCGCGCCTGGGATTGACGTGGCACCATTACTCGGTCGGAATCGCCGCCGGCTTTGGTATCTACTCAGCACTGGCGCTTACCGCGTTCGAACTTCATGCTCACCTGCATTTCATGAGTTACAAGACGTTGGCGCTGCTTAATCCCGCAGCATATAATGTCGCGGCCCTCATTTGGGCCTTCTACATAGTGCGACCATGGCCAGCAACGGTAGTGGAGCATTTGCCCCACGGCACCAATTTGGCGGAGTGGAATGAAGCGGTAGGCGGTTACATCAACCAATGGTATCGACGCTAGTAATCTTCGCAGTGGCTACATTGGCTCTGGTTTTTGTTTACGGGCTTCTACGCAGCGGGTATCCCGAAATACGTAACGGACGTGACTGGGACGAGAAAAAGCACGAGATTGACGTCCAGATCTTCCGGATCCTTCTAGACCGAAACGAAGAACTTCAACTTCAGAGCTTTCTTTCTCAAGATCAATTTGCGGCTTTCCAGAGGAGGCGAATACATTTGGGATTGCGTATGCTGCGATTGGTTGACGAGAATGCCGGCATGTTGATGGAATTGGGACGGCTCGTAAAAATGAAAGGCGATCCGGCACTCGCGCTGAAGGTTGATGAACTGATCGCAACCGCGCTGCAGTTGCGATTGAATCTATTCCTTGCGAGGCTTTGCCTGTATGTAAAATGGCTCTTTCCATCTGCGACTGTATCCTTACCGGCTTTCGAAATGCGCTATCAACAGCTGTTGGATTCTATGCAGGGGGCCAGCAGCGTGGCCGCGTAGCTCTGAATCGGTCATTCTGCGATCTCGGTTATCTACGAGATCGGTTTCTCGAACGTGATTGCTTTGGAGCAACTTCGATCGTCACTGTTGCGATGATTTTGCCCTTTGACTCTGACAATTGCATCGGTCAATGGGGTTAATTAATCCATCGATAGTATGCTGGTAGATCAGGCCTAAGAAAATGGAACCGGGAAAGTGGATTCGAGCGCTGCGCGAAGATCGGCTGATAAAACCGAGCGATGTCGAACGCATTACGCGCACGGTTGCGGAAGCAAAAGGGAACACCGACTTTTATGTTCCACACTCTACCCTGGCCGACATTGAATCGGGTTCCATTCCTAGTATTCACAAACTCTTCAGTCTGGCAATTTCGCTCAAGGTACCGTTGAACGAACTATTGTTACCCTTCGGGATCGATCCTAAGGAAATTGCTGATTATGAGGCGGGGTCGCGGCAGGATGCGCTTCAATTCCAATCTCTGACAGGCAATGAGGCCCCTTTCCGTTTTGCACTTAACTTCGACACGAATTCCAACACGCAGGAGACCACCCTTTTGAGGCTGCAGCCGCAGGATACGGCGAACTTGCCGCCGGTTCTGCGCGCCCAAATTGATCTTCGTTATCGATATGCGGTAATTGGTTCAAGCGATGACAGCATGGCGGACTTGCTTCCTTCGCGATCAGTGGTTCAGATTGACACCTCACAGAACAGAGTTCAGGTGTTCGCGTGGCGAGTGCTTCGTGAGCGTCCTATATACCTTGTCTGGCACACGGAAGGGCATACCTGCTGCTGGTGTCAGGTCGATGGACGAGAACTGACCATGGTGCCCCATCCGCTGTCGCGGCAGACAATTCGGCGTTTCAAGATGCCCAGGGAAGCGACCGTAGTCGGCAGGGTAACAAATGCGTGGCTTCCGTTTGGGTCGGTTCAGCTCGAGCGCGACATTGCGTCGTAAGACTCTTTCTCGATCCATCTCGAATAATTCAAAATCACCAACGCCAATTCAGTGTTCAGGCAAAAAAGGTCAGAGTAGATAGGGAGCGCCTGCAACGGAACGGTCGAGCGGTATGCCTGCAGGGATTGCCAAGTCCTCAAAACTGTGTCCCGATCGGCTCTCGTATAACGAATGTACTCCTCCAGTTGCAGCACATACGCTGATATTGACGTCTTCAGCAGACGTCGAAAAACTTGATCATGACAGGCGCTTAAGGCGTGATCGGCTTCTTCCACTCCGATCATCGGAGAGAGTTCAGGATGAAGATAACGGCCGCTATTGCAGTCTCTGAGAGAAGCTAAGTACAACATTCTGGTCAGGTCGTTAGGAAGAACGTCGAGCCCCGTGACCCGAATGCACGTTTCAAGGGCGGTCGCGGACACTTCGATTTGCGGGACAAGACGAACAGAGTCCTGGTGGGACTCAGTAACTAATCTCTTGGAAAGCCCCCACAGTCGATTTGTCATTCTGTTCACCAGTTCCAAGTTCAGGAAGGTCCCTGAACTCCGGATGTCCCTAACAACGACGTCCCTTTAGAATTCAGCTCGTGCCGAATATTATTCCTAGTTTGTGAGATGTCGTCAGTTCCCCGCGATACACCAAGTAGTTATTACCCTGAGACCGGGGATAATAATATCACTGGCCGCGAACGGCCTTTGCAAGACTACATTGTTCGGGTGAGTTCCGCGCACTCCCGCGCAATCGACCAATCCTCTTGCGCGCGAATTACTAGCACACGAACCGCAGATTTCGACGTTGATATCTCAACGTCCGGCTTGGCCAAGGCATTCTTTCCCTCATCGATTTGCGCTCCTAGAAAGCCCAGCTTGGCGCATGTGGCGCGGCGAACCTCTGCGGAGTTTTCGCCGATTCCCGCAGTGAAGGCGATCGCGTCCACTCCACCGAGTGAGGCAGCCATTGCGGCGATTCCTGTTTGCAGCCGGTGGACAAAAATATCAAAAGCGAGTTTGGCGCGCTCATTCCCGTTGCCGGCGGCTTTGACGACGTCCCGCATGTCGCTGGACACGCCGGATATGCCCAACAATCCCGAGCGGCGATTCAGCGTCTCATCCAGTTGATCCACACTCGTGTGGTCTGCCCGCATGAGCTGCAGCAAAATACCTGGGTCAACCGAGCCGCCACGTGTCCCCATCATTATGCCTTCAAGTGGAGTGAAACCCATGGTTGTATCTACGCTCTTACCAGCGTCGATGGCCGCGAGTGAGCACCCGTTTCCAAGATGGCAGCTGATGATTTTCAACGAAGAAATCTCGCGGCCCAGCATCCGCGCCGCCCGGTGTCCGCAATATTCATGACTGATTCCGTGAAACCCATAGCGCCGGATTCCGTGCTCGAACCACTCGTACGGCCCAGGATAAACGGCTGCGTGGGGCGGCAGGGTGCGATGAAACCCCGTGTCGAAGACAGCGACTTGTGGTTTGCCGGGAAACAGCTTCTCGGCAATTTCAATCCCTTGCAGTCCTGCTTTGTTGTGCAGCGGCGCGATGGCAGAAACGTCAGCAATGGCCTGCTTAACCTCGGACGTGATAATCGTCGGCTGGCAAAGATGTGGCCCGCCGTGAACAATGCGGTGGCCAACTACGGCGATTTCGGAACCGTTGCGGATAGTCTGTGTCGGCGGCTGCCACAGTTTCTGCAGCATCTTCTCAAGTGACGATCTTCGATCTTTGGCTTGAACCACTGCTTCTGCATTGAATTTATTCCCGTCGGCATTTTTTAATGTAAGTGTTTCTTTGTCCCCGTCCCACTCAAGCTTGCCTTCCCAGAGTAGTGGCGTCGGCTCAGAGGAGGGTGTCGGATCCAGATCAAAGAGCGCACTCTTCTGGGTGCTCGATCCGGAGTTCAGAACAAGGATCTTCATAGGGAAGAATTGGCTTTCCTTCGTGTACCTTTGTGCCCTTCGTGGTTAAAAAAATCATCGACCACAAAGAAAACTACGGTGCAAGACGGAAACAGCGAGGCAATCGGCTTTGAATCAGTACGGCCATTTCCAATTCAGAATTTCCGGAAGGTCGATGCCGTGCTCAAAAATGTACTGTTTGTGTTCAATAAGTTTGTTACGGACGAATTGTTTGAAGTGTCCGCCGACCCTTTGCAGCTTGGGCACCCGATCTACCACGTCGCCCGCTAAATGGAACCGATCGAGGTCATTCAACACGGTCATATCGAATGGAGTGGTGGTCGTGCCCTCTTCTTTATAGCCGCGCACATGAAGGTTGTCGTGATTATGGCGGCGATAAGTGAGTCGATGGATCAACCACGGATACCCGTGATAAGCGAAGATAACCGGCTTATCGACGGTGAACAGGGAATCGAAGTCGCTGTCCGAAAGCCCGTGCGGGTGTTCGCTTGAGGGCTGAAGCGTCATCAGGTCCACAATGTTGATCACTCGGATTTTCAGATCAGGAAAGTGCTGTCGCAATAAATCCACCGCAGCCAGGATTTCGAGCGTTGGCACGTCTCCGGCGCAGGCCATAACAACGTCGGGCTCGGAGTCATCGTCATTGCTGGCCCACTCCCAAATGCCGATGCCATTTGTGCAATGCTCGATCGCCGATTCCATATCCAGCCACTGCAACTCTGGCTGTTTACCCGCCACCATCACATTCACGTAGTGGCGGCTGCGCAAACAATGGTCAGCAACCGACAACAGGCAATTCGCGTCCGGTGGCAGATACACACGCACTACGTCCGCCTTTTTGTTCATTACGTGATCAATGAATCCCGGGTCCTGGTGCGTGAACCCGTTGTGGTCCTGCCGCCAGACATGTGAAGTGAGCAGGTAATTCAGCGACGCAATAGGGCGCCGCCACTCGATAGTTCGCGTGACATTCAGCCACTTTGCATGCTGGTTGAACATTGAGTCCACGATGTGAATGAATGCCTCATAGCACGAGAAGAATCCGTGACGCCCGGTCAGCAGATATCCCTCCAGCCATCCCTGGCACATGTGCTCGCTCAATATCTCGAGCACCCGGCCGTCGGGCGATAGGTTTTCGTCCACCGGCAGAATCGGCTCAAGCCATTCCTTGTCCGTGACCTCATACAAAGCCTCCAGCCGATTCGAGGCAGTTTCATCCGGGCCGAAAACACGAAAATTCTTGGACCCGAGATTCAGCTTCATCACGTCACGCAGAAATCCGCCGAGCACCCGCGTGGATTCGGCCTCCACCGTTCCGGGCCTCGGCACCTGGACTGCGTAGCTCTGAAAGTCCGGCATCACCAGATCGCGCAACAACCTCCCGCCGTTTGCGTGCGGGTTCGCGCTCATCCGGCGGTCGCCCTTGGGCGCAAGGTCGGCCAGCTCGGGAACTAATTTGCCGGATTCATCAAACAATTCTTCCGGACGATAACTGCGCATCCAGTCTTCCAGAATTTTTATGTGCGCGGGCTTCTGTTGCAGATCAGTCACCGGAACCTGGTGCGCACGCCAAGTCCCTTCAACCTGTTTCCCATCGACCATCTTTGGCCCTGTCCAGCCTTTTGGCGTTCGCATTACGATCATTGGCCATTCCGGTAGGCCCGGGTTCTTTCGGCCACGCGCTTCACTCTGGATCGAGCGAATCTCTTCAACAACTTGATCGAGCGTTGCCGCCATAAGCTGGTGCATGTGCTCCGGCTCGTGGCCTTCGAGGAAGTACGGCTTCCACCCGTAACCGCTGAACAGTTTGGTCAGTTGGTCGTCGCTCATTCGTCCGAGGATTGTCGGGTTCGCAATCTTATAGCCATTCAAGTGCAGAATCGGCAGCACCGCGCCATCATGCTGGGGATTAAGAAACTTATTGATATGCCATCCGGTCGCCAGGGGCCCGGTCTCGGCTTCGCCGTCGCCGACAACGCAACAAACCAGCAGATCAGGATTATCAAATGCCGCTCCAGCAGCGTGACTGAGTGAATACCCAAGCTCGCCGCCTTCGTGGATTGACCCCGGGGTTTCCGGCGCGTCGTGGCTGGGAATCCCGCCGGGAAACGAGAATTGCTTGAACAACCGCTGCATGCCCTCTTCGTTCTGCCGGATGTTGGGATATAGCTCGCTATAAGTACCTTCCAGATAAGCGTTGGCCACCATCCCCGGACCGCCGTGGCCGGGCCCGCAGACATAAATCACGTCGAGGTCGTATTTCGTGATGACCCGGTTGAAATGCACATAGATAAAATTCAGCCCCGGCGTGGTGCCGAAGTGCCCGAGCAGTCGCGGCTTAATGTGCTCCAGCTTCAGCGGCTCGCGCAACAGCGGGTTGGCGTACAAATAAATTTGTCCGACCGAAAGATAATTGGCGGCGCGCCAATACGCGTGGATGTTTGCGACTTCTTCTTGCGATAAAGGCGAATGAGAAATACCGGGAAGGGAACTAACGGTCGTCATGTGACCACCTCAGAACTTGAGAACTTCGCAACTACTAGCGACGTGCAGGGAACGATCAATTATCTCGCATCGCGAATAAAAAAGCCGTGAATGGACGATTGGACAAACGTCAGGTGGGAACAGCTCTCGCAGTGTTCGAAGGCCTAACTAAGCTTGTGGAGCTACGGGCGTCCCCGCCCGTAGCATCTGAGGGATGGCTTACGGTTTCTTTGGCGTCAGTCCGCAAGCTTGGGAAACTGATTTCAAGTCCAGTCCCTCGGGTGAGAACTCCGCAATCTGCGGACCGTCTGGCGTTAGAAACTCTATCCGAAACAAGTGCGCTCCGATCAACTCGCGCGCCGTACCTTTGTCCATGGCGAGGAAATGGCCGTTGATCCAATTCCAATTGTGATTGCCGTGAGCATTGTCCACGCGCACGGTTACCCGCATTTGCGGTTGCCCCCAAAATCCCGGCCAGTTGGGCCTCCCTAAGCGAACGTCAGGATGAAAATCTGCCAGGTTCAGCTTGCCATTGGTGCAATACAGAATGACTTTGGCCTGAGTGTCACTGTTTGCCGCGCTATTGGCCGGCAACTCGAACCGGACCCTCTTGGCCGCAGTCATGCGGTCTTCGGACGAATATTCCATCCAATTGCCACCGGCGTTCATGCCGTTTGCTGTGCCTTCGTAATTTCCTTGATAATTTCCATTTCTCTGATCGTCTCTCCGATCGTCGCCGCGGTACTGGGCGAACAAGCTTACGCTGGAGAGCAACAGCATTGCGATCCCCATGCCCCAAACGAAGTTGCGATTCAGACTTTGCAAATACGCTCCAAAGCTTTCCAAGATTTTTTTGGCCTTGCGCAAATGCTTCAAGTACCAGATTAATACGGTGGTGCGGTGAAATCACCTTACAAATCGTATTAACCCGAAATTCCGCAAAAGTTGCGCCCGGCGTTTCTGATCAATAGGCGCTGCTGATCGCGATCAACGGGAAGACGACTTTTCCGACGGCGCGTGGGTGCCTACTTGCAGCAAGTCTTTCGCCAGTTGCTCGGTATTGTGCCGCGCCACCCCGTCCTCATATAGGTAATCGCCTAGAACTGGGCAAACTCCCACGGCTTCGATCTCGTCCAGATCGACCACAATTTGCGATGCCCCTTCGAGAGCATACTTCGCCTTCAGTTCGGGAGAAGCTGGCGTTCGGTTGATCAATGCATAGTCAAAAATCTGGCGTCCGGCATGGTCGTTAAGCGCTCGGATGTGGTCGGCGGCGGTGCGTCCCAGGCTCTCATTGGCCTGCGTCATCAAATTGCAGACGTACACCTTGGTCGCGGGTGACTCCGCAATTGCCTCTGGAATCCCACAGACCAGCAAGTTCGGAATCAGGCTGGTGAACAGCGACCCTGGACCCATGGTGATCAGGTCAGCTCGGGCAATTGCTTCGAGAGTTTGCGGTAGCGGCTTGGGGCCAGGAGGCACAAGAGACAATTCTGCGATCCGGCCTTTGCTGGCGGTAATTTTGGTTTCTCCGCGGACGCGCGAGCCATCCTCCATCAATGCTTCTAACTCGATGTCGGCAGTTGTGGCCGGATAAATGTGCCCTCGGGTGGCCAGAATTTCCGAGGATGCCCGAACCGCCTCGCTGAAGTCGCCAGTCACGGAAGTGAGTGCGGCAAGAAAAAGATTGCCGAAGCTGTGGCCCTCGAGCCCCGTCCCTTTTTCAAATCGATGCTGAAATACTTTTGACAGCAGAGCCTCATCTTCGGAGAGCGCAACGATGCAGTTGCGCACATCCCCGGGCGGAAGCATGTTGAACTCTTTACGCAACCGGCCGCTGGAGCCGCCATCGTCGGTAACGGTCACTACTGCAGAAAGTTCCGCGACCCGTGCGGAGTCGAAAGGCGCACCTTCCGCTTCGCCCGCCTGCGGCCCGGGTCTAACAACATATTTTTTGAGTCCCTTGAGAAGCGTGGAGAGACCGGTCCCACCGCCAATTGCCACTACTCGCAATTCGCGTCCGCTTTGGGGCGGCATTGGATCTAACCGAGCTCCTCGACTCCTTCTTCGGGAGGAAGAGCAATGTCCCCGCCGGGGTCGGGATAAAGCAGCTCAGTAAAGCGCGGGTCCTCGGAGAGATTTTGAAAATCCGAATCGTTACGTGCCTGGAAACGCAACGTGGGATTCAGACTCACGGCGCGAGCAAGATTTTTGAGCGAGTCTTCCACGTGCCCGGTAAGGCAGTCGAGCGCCGCCAGGCCATAAGCCACGTAGTCCGCTTTGGGCACTTGTTTGGAGAGCTTGTCGAGGTGCTCGCGGGCGCTGACGTAATCCCCGATGTTAATGAGCGACACCACGAAATCGTAGTGCTCCTCAGCCGTCTTGAATTGTGTGGCGCCGCGCTCCATCTGCTGGTTGCATGCGTTCATGTGGACGGCTGCGCGGTCCGCGAGTTCACGGTTATTGCCCGCGACCACCTTTTGCAGCAGGGTCTTGGCTTTGTCGTACTTGTGCTCCTGCATGGCACGCAGTCCGTTTTCATAAGACTGCAGCAGTTGCGCCAGTTGGGGATCGCTCACGAGAGTGTGCTTGGCTGTGGGTTTCGGGGCCATCTGAAGGATTTTTCCTCGGTTTGTCGTAAGGGGATCCAAACGGCTACTAGCTTTTTAGCCTTAGCCTCTAGCCAGAGCAGTTGGTCTTGCTAAGAGCTGCCAGCTAAGAGCTATTGAATGTTTGCCGCCGACTGCAGGTCGATCTGTTTCCACTCTCCCGCGATAATTCCTTTACGAATCTGGGCCGCGGTTTTGTGCTTCTGGGTCATTTGGTACGAGTAATAGAGCTCCTTCATGCAGGTTGAGCACTCGGCCCCGTGCGTCCCTTCAAAACAACTGTGCAGGCTCTTATGTCCGGTGCGGTCGCAGTAGCAATAACAGGGCTGCTGGTAAATCACCTTTGGGATCTTCGCCGCCAGCTCGTAAGCGTGTGACTGATATGGATACTGGTCGTTGTTTCCCCAGAGCTGGTCCCGGCCTAAGATCGCCGGCAGCTTCGCGCCTGGCGCCGGAGGCGGATTATAAGCGGGCACTATCGCTTCCTCTTTTGCCTGCTCGGAAATGGCCCACGGCGCTGAAACTGCAATCGTGAGCAGCAGCAGCCCGGCCAACATGAGTCCCCGTCTCAACATACGATACTCAAGGGCGTATTGTAACGCGAATTACAGAAGGGCGCATAGACCAGCGCCTGATACTGGTGTACTACCGTGGTTGCGGGAGCAAGGAGCAGGTGCTGGGATTAGGAGAGGGGCGTCAAGTGAATTGGTTCTGAGGCGCTGATTTTGTGCGTTGCTGTCGCAGCCAGGCGGCAAAGGGCGTTGCAAACAGCAGAGTCCACAACGCAAAACCAACCATAAACCATTCAGTCAGAGACTGATGCTCAGAGGGCAAAAGACCGAATCGAATAATGCCCCAAATAACCAGCGCTAGAGTTGTAAGCAACACGCTCGAAATCAACATGGTCAGTCCAACGCGCTTGCGCCGAAAAAGATCATCGATGCCACGTCCAGCATAGGCCCAAGCTGGGATTGCGAATATCGGGAAGCTCAGCCAGCGCCAAACCGCCGGACCAAGTGAGTCGGGATACCAATAGCCCCCGTGACCGCCGATCGATGAAAAGACGGGGTTGATGAAGGCGGCTGGAGCGTTCAGGACAGTAATTAGCATTTCCGAAGACAACGTAGCTCTCTGGAAAGAGAAATTGAAGAAATTATTAGATGGGATAGCCAGTTGGAATTCGCCTGCTTGCAACATAACACCTGATGCTCCGTGCGAAAGACCTTTAAGCCGAAAATAGAAGAGCAACGCAGGAATGAAAACCAGTCCGGCCGCGAAGACTAGGTTTAGGATAGGCAGCAGCAGAGAGAACCTAAACACAGACTTTTTCACGCTGGCAGGATACACCCGTTCACGTTTCTGTGGGAGTTCTTGTTCATTCCCTAAATCCCCAGTATGTTTAATGAATGTTTCGTCGCTGCACGCTCGGTCTATTTCGATTTCTCGTCGCCTTGCTGATTACTCTACTTCTCTGCTTCTCGGGTCTTGCGCAGGAGCCTGCTCCTTCTGCGTCCAAGCAACCGGCGGCCGCGCCAACCGAACAAAAGCCCGACCAGAATCCCGCCGAAGCTGGCAGCGACAAAGCGAGCGCCGACAAATCCACCACTAAACCCGAGAGCAAAATCACGCCCGAGCAAGCCGAGCAACTCTTTCGTGACGTAGACACGATCCTCGACTTCGCCAGCAACGACACTTCGCTTCCCATCAAGCATGAAGTCAAGCGCCGGCTCGCCAGCCGCGATGAGGTGGTCAGTTACCTCAAGAAAAATATGGCCGAGGACAAAGATGTGCAGCGCCTTCGCCGCACCGAGCTGGTGCTCAAGAAATTCGGCCTCCTTCCCAAGGATTTCGATCTGCAAACTTTTCTGGTAAGCCTGCTGGAAGAGCAAGTCGCTGGCTATTACGACGCGAAGACAAAAACCGTGAACCTGCTCGATTGGGTGCTGCCGGACTTGCAGCGCCCGGTACTGGCGCATGAGCTGACGCACGCCTTGCAGGACCAATCGTTTGGGCTCGACAAGTGGCTGAAGAAGGGCAACGAAGACCTGGACACCAAAAAAGACCTGAAACCCGACGACATCACCAAAGACGAAAACAGTGAAGCCCGGCAAGCGGTCGTCGAAGGGCAGGCCATGGTCGTGCTTGTCGATTACATGCTCGCGCCCTTACACCGGACCGTGGCGAACTCTCCGGAAGTTGTGGACACGTTGAACGCAGACATGGCGGCCGGCACCGCCGATTCCAAGGTCTATCAAAATGCTCCGGTCTTCATGAAAGAGGCGCTGACATTTCCGTATCGCTATGGCGTGGAGTTTGAAGCGGAGCTGCTCCGCGAGCAGGGGAAAGACAAAGCCTTCGCGATGACCTTTGCGAACCCGCCGCGCACCAGCCGCGAAATCATGGAGCCGCAGACCTACATTGCCGGAGAGCACCTGGCGCCGCTTTCGCTCCCAGACTTCAAGCATATCTTTAAGAATTACGACCGCTTTGACATTGGCGCTATCGGGGAATTCGACGTTGCCGTGCTAGCGGAGCAATATGCGGGGCTGGAAGCTTCCAAGCGAATTTATCCGAACTGGCGCGGCGGATATTACTACTCAGTCCATCCCAAAGGAAATATGGCAGCGCCGTTGCAATTGGTGTTCGTCTCCAAATGGGCGAGCCCTAAGGCTGCCGATCAATTTGCTGCGATTTATGCACGTGGCATGCAGCAGCGCTATAAGAACGTAAAAGCGCCCACTGATACAAATCTTCCGGCGGATTTGAAGGACCTGCGAACGCTCGGTGGCGACCACAGTTGGACTACAGAAGAAGGCGCGGTCGTAATCGACGTAAAAGCCGATACCGTGCTCGTAACAGAGAGCCTGGAACCGGCAATCACAAACGAGTTCCGCGAGGCAGTGTTTGCAGGCACCCCGAGCAATCCGTAAGCAACTTACCACAGACCAATCAAAGAAACACGGAGTGAAAGCCACAGCGCTTGTCTCAGCTTTTTACCTGTTCGTGTTCTAGCTTTCGACGTTCTGTGAGACTCCAAACTTCTAAAGTTCCATTCAGTTCCTCTGTGGCACCTCTGCGTCCTCTGTGGTTAAAGGTTTGTGGTTAACGGTTTTCGCGCGACCCATTTTTGTATAATCACCGTTCGTCTTGAATCCCTTCCAGAGAGGCAATTTGTCCCAAGCAGAGATTGGAATTATCGGCGGCAGCGGCCTGTACTCCATGCCCGGCCTCACCGATATCCGCGAGACATCGCTGCAAACCCCGTTCGGCGCGCCTTCCGATGCCTTCGTTCTGGGCACGCTTGAGGGAAAAAAAGTAGCGTTCCTGGCCCGCCACGGTCGCGGCCATGCGATTCTGCCGAGCGAACTCAACTTCCGCGCCAATATCCACGGATTCAAGCAGCTCGGAGTGGAGCGCATCCTTTCTATTTCTGCCGTCGGGTCTTTGAAAGAAGAACATAAGCCACTGGAGTTCGTGATTCCTGATCAATTCCTCGATCGCACCCGGCATCGTATCGACACTTTTTTCGGCGAAGGCATAGTAGCGCACATTGCTTTTGCCGACCCTATATGTCCGCAGTTATCAGAAGCGGTTGCAGCCGCATGCAAAAAGGCGAAAGTGATTGGGAAGCGTGGCGGGACTTATCTCTGCATGGAGGGGCCGCAGTTTTCAACCAAAGCCGAGTCGAATCTCTACCGCTCTTGGGGCATGGACGTGATCGGCATGACTAATCTGCAGGAAGCAAAGCTGGCCCGCGAAGCTGAGATCTGTTACGTGACCGTTGCAATGGTCACCGATTACGACTGCTGGCATCCCCATCACGATTCCGTCACCGTGGATCAAATCATCGCCGTACTGACGAAGAATGCGGAGAACGCCTGCAACGTGGTGCGCGAGGCAGTCGCGTCCATGCCGAAGGATCGCCGCTGCAAATGCGGATCGGCGTTGGCCCATGCCATCATCACCGATCGCAAGAAAATTCCGCAGTCCACACGCGAAAAACTAAAACTGATCCTGGGAAAATATCTGTGAGCAGTGATTTGGTTGACCACGAATTCATCGGAACACTCGGGAAGGGCACGGCTTTAGCTGTGCCGATCTTGCATCAAGTCGATATCAGAACGCGACCTAGGAGCGGCCCTTCCTAACTTTTGGACTAACTGACAAGCATGAGCATACTCGCCATTGGTTCCATCGCATTCGACAACATCGCTACTCCTTCTGGTCGCGCTGAGAACGTTCTCGGCGGCGCCGCAACCTACTTCTCACTCGCCGCCAGCTACTTCACCGATGTACGCGTAGTCGGGGTAGTTGGAGAAGACTTTACCGCCGAACATGAAAATGTATTGAAGAAACGCGCAGTCGACACCCGTGGGATCGAGCACGCAAAAGGGAAAACCTTTCGTTGGGGCGGACAGTACCTGGATAACCTGAATGAGGCGAAGACGGACTTCACCGAGCTGAACGTCTTCGAAAACTTCCATCCGCAAATCCCTCCGGAATATAAGGATTCGGAGGTTCTATTTCTAGGCAATAATCACCCCAGCCTGCAGGGTGCAGTCCGGCGGGAACTCTCTGCCATCAAACTGACTGGCGGCGACACCATGAATTATTGGATCCGAAGCGCCAACGCAGAGCTACGGAAAACCCTCCGCCTGATTAATATTCTTATGATTAATGACGGCGAAGCCAAAATGCTCGCTAACGAATCCAACCTGCCGCGGGCCGCGCAGAAAGTCCTCGCCATGGGGCCGCAGGCTTTGGTGATCAAGCACGGCGAGTATGGCGCAACAATTTTCTTTCGCGAAGGAGCTTTCGGTATAGGCAAGCATCCGTTCCGCGCTCCCGCCCTGCCCATTGAAGAAGTCAAAGATCCCACCGGCGCCGGCGATTCCTTCGCCGGAGGCTTCATGGGATATATCGGCTCGCAGGAAAACCTAAACCGCGAAGTTATCAAGCGCGCTCTGTTCTACGGCGGCGTCATGGGATCCTTTGCCGTGGAGCAGTTCGGGACCGAACGCCTGCAGTCTCTGACTCGCCCCGAGATCGACGCCCGCTTCCAAGTGTTTCGCGAACTCACCCACCTGGAATGAAGAAGCCGAGCACTCCCGCCAGCGAGATATTTTTGCTTGGGCAGATTGCTGCGATCATCTCTATTGCCGCCTTCTTTTTTTATTTGAAGCGCGGGGACCTCTTGCTTTACGGCGATGCGGTTGCTCACATCAACATTGCCCGCCGCGTGGTCGATTCGCGAACTCCAGGATTGCTGCAGCTCGGCACCGTATGGCTTCCGCTTCCGCATCTGCTGATGCTGCCTTTTCTGGTCTCGCGCTGGATGTGGCAGACCGGGATTGGCGGATCGATTCCGCCGATGTGCGGCTACGTTCTCAGCGTCACCGGAATTTTTCACCTGGTGCAGACCGTTCTCGCCTCCTCCAAAAATCAGAAAGTACTGGGAGCAGGCTTTGCTCCGTGGTTCGCCGCCGCCATCTTCGGCCTCAATCCTAATCTGACTTATCTGCAGACCACGGCGATGACCGAGCCCATCTATTTAGCGTTTTTCATCTGGGCGCTGGTGTTTGTGTGCACCGCATTGCGGGCCTGCGCCGCTGGCGACGCGAAACAATCGACTTTATGTTTGACCAAGGCCGGATTCTGCCTGTCCGGTGCCTGCCTCACCCGCTACGACGGATGGTTTCTTGCAGGGGTGGTTATCGCGGTTTTATTAGCGCTTTCGCGACTTCCCAATTTCGCTCCTCTTCGCCCGGGGATTAAAAGACTGGCATTGCTCGCGGCAGTAGCCCCGGCACTCTGGTTGGGATACAACTACGTGATTTACCGCAATCCGGCGGAATTCGCGAATGGGCCTTATTCAGCCAAAGTAATCGAGCAAAAGAGTCTCGCCGCCGGAACAGCCCCGCATCCCGGCACTCACAATTTGCGCGTATCTTTTCGATATTTCTTCAAGTCCGCCGAACTGAATCTGGGAGAAGGGAAGTGGCAGGTGTTTTGGGTCTGCTCGCTTCTGCTGGGTACGGCAATCATCGTGCTGTTTCAAAGAAGTTTGTGGCCGCTGCTTTTTCTTTGGGTTCCGGTTCCGTTCTACATGCTCTCAATCGCTTACAGCGGCGTCCCGCTCTATGTTCCAACCTGGTGGCCTTTTTCCCTCTACAACGTCCGTTACGGCATTGAGATGCTGCCTGCATTTGCGGTGTTTACCGCCGTTGCCGCTTATGGATTAATGCGATTTGCCACCAGCACAAGGTCACGGCTTGTGATCGCGATCGTCTTCCTACTTTTGGTCGCAGGCAGCTATGTCCAAGTTTGGCGCGAAGGCCCAGTCAGCTTCGAGGAAGCGGTCATCAATTCGCGGTCTCGCATCGCCCTCGAAACCGTGGTTGCATCAAGGTTAGAAATCTTGCCGCCGGATTCCACATTTATTATGTACCTCGGCGACCACGTTGGCGCTCTGCAGCAGGCGGGCATTTCACTTTCGAGCGTCATCAATGAAGGTAATCATCGTCCGGGGAAGCGCCCTGCTGACCCCAATGGCCTGTGGGAACACGCCCTCAAACATCCGGCCGCATACGCGAATTATGTGATCGCATTCGATTCTGATCCAGTCGCCTCCACCATAAACAAGAGCGAACTTGCACCGCTGGCAATTTTGCGAGTGACGGGCCAGCCGGAAGCTACTCTCTATAAGACCCTCAAGAGTAATCAGATACGTTAACCGCTGCTGGCTCACTGGCTGAAGCACTCACGCCGCATGATGTTAGAATCCGAGCAAAATTGCTGTTAGAAAACAGGACTGCACTCGTGTTTGCACAAATGCCCCTCCTTGTCGGAGAACTCAAAAAGTCGGCGCTGGCTGCGCTCACTCGCAAGCAGCAGAAGGCAGTGCTGCGCCGTCTGCAGCAGTCTGGAAAGTTTGAGACCGTCGCGGCTTTACGCCCGGTGCGGTCCGAATGAGCGGCACAGACGGCATGACTTTGGCCGCGATTCCATTCGTGAAGGCGAGCGCCTGTGGAAATGACTTCCTTATTATTGAGGGCTTGCACGCGCCACCCGACCTTCCCGCCTTCAGCCGCGGCATCTGCGATCGTCACAACGGTGTGGGCGCCGACGGCGTGGAGTGGCTGTTTCCGGCTCAGGACGCCGATATTCGCGCCCGCCTCATAAACGCCGACGGGTCCGATGCGGAAATTTCCGGCAATGGCACCCGTTGCGTCGCGGCTTATCTGTGCTCGCAGACTCCGCGAACAGAACTCAGTATTCGAACCGGCGCTGGAATAAAAAATTGCAGTCTGATCTCGCGCACCCACAAATCATTTGAATTCGAAATTGCCATGGGTGAGTCTCAAGTTGGCGATGAGTTTCCGATCAAAGTTGCATTTGGGGAGGTTCGCGGGATCCCGGTCTCCATGGGCAATCCACATTTTGTGGTTTTCGTCGATGAATTTTCTCCCGGCTGGCAGGGCGATGCCGCCGAGATTGGGAAACATCATGACTTCAAGTACGGGATTAATGTTGAGCTGGTTGCGGTTCGCGACAAAGGAAATATAGAAGTACGTTTCTTTGAGCGCGGAGTTGGCGAAACGCAATCCTCTGGCACTGGATCATGCGCTGCAGCAGTTGCTGCAATCTTCTGCAAGAAAGCAGAGTCTCCCGTCCGCGTGCACGCTCCCGGAGGCGCGCAAACGGTGCGCTGGGAAGATCAGGTCTTCCTGCGGGGGCCCGCTCAACTCGTTTGCCGGGGAGAATTCCTGCTTTAATCTCTAAATGCCAGCCCGCCCCCAAGTTGAACGCATCAAGCCTCCAGCCCTGCGGCCGGGAGATAACATTGGCATTGTCGCTCCGGCAAGTTATTTCAGGCGGCAGGATTTTGACAACGGTTGCGAGGCGCTGCGGCAAATGGGATACAAGCCGGTTTACGACGAATCTATTTTCGATCGTGATATTTATTTTGCCGGATCAGTCGATCGGCGTGCCCGCGAACTGGAAAATATGTTTCAGCGAGATGACGTAAAGGCCATCGTCTGTGCGCGCGGGGGCTACGGTTCGAATTATCTTTTGCCCGCGCTGGACATCAATAAGATCACTTCGCATCCAAAAGCATTTATCGGATATAGCGACAACACTACACTCCAGACTTACTTTTGTGATGCCGCCGGGACTGTGACATTTCACGGGCCTATGGTTGCAAAAGATTTTGCAAAGGCTGACGGCGTCGATGTTGAGTCCTGGCTAGCTGCGTTGAGCGGACGTGAAAACTGGCGTTTTAATTTCGACGTGAACTCTGGCGTTAAGCCACTGGCGCAGGGTGCAGCCGAAGGCGTTCTCTACGGCGGGTGTCTCTCGATGTTGGTTGAATCGCTTGGTACTCCGTACGAAATCCGCACCGAAGGCACGATACTCTTTATTGAGGATGTGGCCACGAAGCCATACCAGATCGATCGCATGTTGATGCATCTGAAGCTGGCCGGCAAGCTGGATGGCGTCCGGGGTCTCATCTTCGGCGAAATGCTGGATTGCGTTCAGGCGCCTGGCCAGGGCTACACTTTGGAAGAAGTCGTGATGAGAATAGTAGGAGATTTGCGCGTTCCGGTGGCTTACGGACTGCGTTCCGGCCATGTCTCGAGTCACAACATAACGTTGCCGATTGGAGTTAGCGCGGTATTGAACGTGGGCGGCTCTGGGGTGACCCTGGAGATTCTGGAACCGGCAACAGCAACGTGAACCTGATTTTCTCTGTGTAACTCTGTGACCTCTGTGGTTAATGGTTTTAGTAACACGGAGAGCACAGAGGCGGACTGAGTTATTTATCGATGATTTCCAAACAACACATTCATTTAATTGGTATCTGCGGCACGGCCATGGCCTCTCTCGCCGGAATGCTTGCTGAACGCGGCTTCCGGGTGACTGGTTCCGATGCAGCGGCCTATCCGCCGATGTCTGATTTCCTTGATTCTCTCGGAATACAGGTTTCGCAGCCATTTGCGGCGGAGAACTTAAAGCCCACTCCGGATCTAGTGGTCATCGGCAATGCCATCTCCCGCGGCAACGTGGAACTAGAGTATGTGCTCGACCAGCGCATTCCGTTCTGTTCGCTTCCGCAGCTACTGCACGATGAATTTCTGCGCGGCAAAGAAGTCCTGGTGGTCGCCGGCACCCATGGCAAAACAACCACAACGTCGATGCTTTCCTGGATCTTTGAGTGCGCGGGAACTCGTCCTTCTTTCTTGATCGGCGGAATCGCAGAAAATTTCGGCCGCAGTTTCCAGCTTGGAGACGGCAAATACTTCATCCTGGAAGGCGACGAATACGACACTGCGTTCTTCGATAAAGGTCCTAAATTCTTGCACTATTTTCCCGACGCGGTCATCCTGACGTCGGTCGAATTCGATCACGCAGATATTTATAAGGACCTCGATGCGGTTGAGACTTCGTTCAAGCGTCTCGTGAATCTCGTCCCGCGACGCGGACGCATTATCGCCTTCGATTCCGGCGACAGCATCGAGCACTCGCTTGCGAAGGCTTTTTGTCGCGTGGAGCGCTATGGATCTACGGACAACACAACATGGCGGATCGCAGATTTGAAGCTGGAAACCGATCGCACTACTTGGTCGGTCTTGCAAAACGGAAAACCCTGGGCGGAGTTTGAGTTTCCTCTGGCTGGCGAATACAACGTCTGGAACGCCACGGCGGCGGCGGGAATGGCTGCGAATTACGGGATTCCGGTAGACGTTATTGCCAGCGCACTTAAAAAGTTCCAAAGCGTTAAGCGCCGCCTCGAAGTAAAAGCTGAGGTCAACGGCATCACGATTATCGACGATTTCGCACACCATCCCACCGCGATTGCAGTCACCTTGAACGCTCTGCGGGCGCGTTATCGCGGCAGGCGCTTGTGGGCGATCCTCGAACCTCGCTCAAACACACTTCGTCGCAACATATTTCAACAAGATCTGGCACAGAGTCTGGCCATCGCTGACGAAATTGTGATTGCCAACGTCTTCAGATCCGAATCCATTCCGGAGGCCGAGCGCCTCGACATTGCAGCCGTCGCCACGCACATAGAAAAACACGGCCATCGCGCCCGTGTCATCGCCGACGTGGAGGCCATCGTGCGCATAACCGCGCCCGAGATGCGCTCCGGCGACGTAGTTGCGATTCTCTCCAATGGCGGATTCGGTCAAATCTATGAGAAATTGCCGCAGCAATTACAGTCACTAGACGCCGCGAATCCAGTTGCGGCTAGCCGGAAATGAGCTTCCGGCAAAAGCGTTTTCACCTTGCCACTTTCGCGGCAAGGCTCCTCATCATTATTTCTCATCCTTCGTTCGGCGCCGATCACATTCACTACATCGTATCGCTGGCGCATCCAGAGAAGCATCTGATTCTGGTCACTGTCGAAATTCCTCCCGGACAAAACACACGCGAACTTCAATTGCCGGTGTGGAATGCCCTCTACCAGGTGCGTGATTTCTCACAGTACATGAACTGGATTCGCGCCGACTCTGGCGGCAACGCACTGGTGCTGACGCAACTTAACAAGAGCCGTTGGAAGACGACTGGGACAGAAAACGGCGCTCGGGTTCAGTATGAACTGTTCGCTGACAATCCCGGCCCCTACGGCGCGCAATCCAATTCTCATCATGCTTTCTTCAATCTCGCGGAGATTCTTTGCTATATCGAAGGCGAGCGCGGCAGTCCTGCCAACGTCGAATTTCGCGACGTGCCCGGGGGATGGAAGATTGCTACCCCGTTACCGCAGCAGGGAACCGGGTTTTCGGCGATCAACTACGACCAGTTAGTGGACTCGCCTATCGAAATCGGGACCTTCGATGAGCGCGACTTCAGTGCAGCCTGCGGAAAATATCGCGTGGTTGTCGATGCAGTTGACGCCCAGGCCATTCTGAACAAGATCATTCCGCCCATTCAACGCATTGTTTCCGCAGAGACTAGCTGGATGAATGATTGCCCGTTTCACAGCTATCTGTTTATCTACCATTTCGCTGAATCGTCCGGCGGTGGCGGGATGGAACACGCATACAGCACGGCCATCTCTTTGCCCCGCCAAGACCTGGCGGAACGTTTTGACCAGTTCCTCAGCACGACTGCGCACGAGTTTTTTCATCTCTGGAACGTAAAACGGATCCGCCCGCAGTCGCTCGAGCCGGTTGACTACACAAAAGAGAACTACACACCCGCGCTCTGGTTCAGCGAAGGCGTAGACAGCACCGTGGCCGAATATATTCTGGTTCGCGCAGGATTGCTCGACGAGCAGCACTATCTCAATCATCTCGGACAAGAAATTACCGAGCTCGAAAACCGCCCCGCCCACCTTACGCAGTCGGCGGAACATTCGAGTCTCGACGCGTGGCTGGAAAAATATCCTCATTACAATCTTCCATCGCGAAGTATTTCGTACTACAACAAAGGCGAGTTGCTCGGAGTCCTGCTCGATTTGAAAATGCGCGATGCAACTGACGATCGCCTGTCACTGCAAGATTTGTTTCGCTGGATGAACGATCACTACGCCAAGCAAGGGAAGTTTTTCCCTGATTCAGAGGGTGTTCGGCAGGCGGCCGAAAATCTGTCGCATGCGAACTTTAGCGAATTCTTGCGAAAATATGTCAGCGGCGTAGATGAGGTCCCATGGGACATTTTCTTCAGCCGCGTCGGCGTGCGTGTGAGCAGTACGGAGGTCACGTTTGCTGATTCCGGATTTCAAGCGGCGCAGGCGTTCGATCAGCCGCCCACGGTTGTGCAAATAGAACCCGATAGCGAGGCGGACAACGCCGGATTGAAACCCGGCGACGTGATTATGCAGATAAATCGCCAGCGCGCCGGACACGACTTTGAGACAACAATCGCCGGTCTCGGTCCCGGAGCGTCGCTGCGCTTAGGCGTTCTTCGTGATGGCGTTCAGAAGGATTTTCAATGGACACTCGGCAGCCACAAGCAAAAAGTGTTTCGCCTTGAAGACGTGCGTGATATTACCGCTCAGCAAAAATCGCGGCGTGCAGCGTGGCTGTTCGGAGATGGCACCGCAAAGCAGAGCTCGTCAAATAGCAGCTCGTCACAGCTCAGCTCCTCACCACAATGATCCGAACCATTCTCATGCTCAGCTTTTGGGCGATCTTCCTGCCGGTTGCCGCTCTCTTCTATTTCCCCTGGGTATTTATCACCGGCGACGTCCTGCCACTTTATCGAGTGGCGATGTTTGGAGCGCGCACTGGAGTGCGAATTGCCGGAGTCCGAGCACGCGCCTTCGGATTAGAACACTTGGACCGGTCGCGAACTTACGTGTTCATGTCGAATCACGTTTCCAATATCGACCCGCCGTTGCTCATCCCCCTGCTTCCGGGTCGCACTTCGGTTCTAGTTAAGAAAGAGCTGTTCAAAGTTCCGATCTTGGGCCGAGCCATGCGCATGGGGTCGCTAGTACCAGTGGATCGCGGCAATCGCGATGCTGGAATCGCCGCCGTTCGCGACGCGGCCGACGTAGTCAAGCAGGGAATTCACATGACGATTTACGTCGAAGGCCATCGCTCTTTTGACGGCAAACTCTTGCCGTTTAAGAAGGGGCCGTTTTATTTAGCTGAAGAATGCAACATACCGGTTGTCCCGGTAACTATTTCTGGCACGCATGAGGCCATGCCCAAAGGACGCTTCTCCATTAAGCCTGGTGTTGTGACCGTAACTTTCCACCCAGCCATTGAGCCTGCCAATTTCGGTACACGCGAGGACCTGACGGAAAAAGTTCGCGCCGCCATCAACAGCGCGCTGCCGGAAGAGTACCGCAACTAATTTTCGCTGCTCTCGGTCTCCAATTACTATCAGTCTGTCATCCTGAGCGGAGCAGGAAAATTTGCGATGCGAATTTCTTGCGGAGTCGAAGGACCTATGAACTTGTTTGGAAGAACTCTAGACCCGGATCAGGCGACCTGCTCGGCATTCTCACCACACGCCGCAAATACTCCCTCGAAATTAACGAAGAAACACCGCACTTCGACATCCGGAAACTTCTCCTTAATCAGCTGAGCGGCACGCTGCAATTCTGTTTTGTGATGTGCCGATTCCTTTTCCCGGTCTCCACCGAATGCTGCCAGTCCGCCATAGGTCGCGCAATCAGAATGACTCATCAAAAAAACACGCGGCGTTTGATGTAACAAGATCGACATCCGCACCTGCTCCAGAATAAAGTCGCGTTCAAAATCATTGCGTGGCGATGCAAGTGTCTTGGCACCGCCTGCGACAACAATCATGTCTGGACGCAGTATTTCTCGCCGCTGCAGAAACTTGTTTACTGCGAGCCGAATGCGTTGATCGAAGCAGCAGAGCACCGCCGCATCGGCGGTGTATGGGTCGGGCGGGGAATCGAAGTGAAAGGCCTTTTGCATTTGCATAAGATCGGATCGCGTTCCATGTTACCAAACAGAATGCGCGTTGCTCGCGGGTTGGGCACCTCATTCTGGATGCGCTACTCTGTCATCACGAGCGGCGTAGGAATGTTGCCCTTACCCTACCCTGTCATCCTGAGCGCAGCAGGAAGTTCGTGAAGCGAACTTTCTGCGGAGTCGAAGGACCTTGTGCTCGTCTGCACAATTGCGAACGTTTCCAGGCATTCCAAAAAGTAATCCGGTTACGTCTGGAGAACGCCTCGCATCGTCTCCTGAGATCAACGGCAGTGCAGAGGTCCTTCGACTGTGTGAGTTCATTCGCCGAGCGAATGAACTTCACTCTGCCCTCACGCGTGCTTGCTCTTCATCTCCGCCAACAACTGCTCAATCCGGTCTTCCTTCTCGATTGCAATAAGCCGGTCCTCGACGTCGTCGTCGCCGAGCTCAGACTTCGCCTGACTGACTGCTTCATTGTGAGCGACTTTGCGCTTCATGCGGTCAAAGGCAGCGCTCTTTGAACCGTCGCCAATTGCGGTCCGCGCGTCATGCGCTTTGCCAACCGCTCGTGCCCGCCGGTGCTGCGCAATCAGCAGATCAGATTTAGCATGGGCCTCGTCAAGCTTCTGCTCCAGCTTGCGCAATGCGGTCTTGAGATTCTCCACCTGCGCCTTCTGATCCCCAACCTGTTGTGAGAAGTTTGCGGACAGCTCGCGATAACTCTCCACCCGATGCAGCGCCGCCCGTGCCAGGTCGTCTTCTTTCTTGCTGACCGCGAGCTCAGCCTTGCGAGTCCATTCACTGACCTTCTCTTCATTTTCTTTCTGCTTCTTTGCCAGCAAGTGCTGGTCGGCGATGGCGATTGCAACTTGCGTCTTCACCTGCAGAAGCTGGTTTTGCATGTCGAGGATGACCTGCTTGATCATCTTCTCCGGATCTTCGGCTTTGTCGATAAGATCATTGAGGTTCGCGCGGACTAGAGTTGAAACCCGTTCGAGTAGTGCCATGATGAACTCCTTTCGTTAGCTGTCGGCCGTCAGTTGTCAGCCATCAGCCCTTAGAAAAAACCTGGGGTGCCCACTTCTCGCCGCTATTGCGAGAAGTGGGAAGACCCTGACCACGTTTGTCATTCCATACCGAGTGGACGCATCGGGCCCGGTGAGGATTCCTTTTTTCCCTTCGACATTGCCGCCCCAATGGCGACACCGATTGCGATTCCGACTCCGAGCCATGCGCTTCCGCTGCCGATGGCGACCGCGAGTGCAGCTCCAATTCCCGCTCCAAGGGCAATTCCTAATCCGATTTGCATCGATGGTCGTCTCATCGTCATTCCTCGTCACCGTGGGTGCCCCACCCTTCTCCGTCTTTGGAGAGGGTGGGGAATTTGACCTTCACCTCTTGCCTCCATTTGCTGGCGGCAACACATCTGGCCTGGGCGCCTTATCGCCGATGCCGCGTACTTTGGTGAGCAGTTCGGTCATACTCATCCCTGACAATGACTCGAACAACGCCGGAACCTGTGCCGCCATTTTGGCGAAGTCGCCAGTGATCTTGTTCATCCCCGTGGCATCACCATTGCCGGTCGAGACCACCGTGATCTTGTCCACGTTGGCCAGCGGAGCAGCCATCGCCCTCACCACTTCCGGCAAGCTGGTGAGCAGCTTGTCGTAGATTGCGGCCTGGTTATACTCCTGGTAAGCCTCAGCTTTTACGTTCATGGCGCGGGCTTCGGCGTCACCTTTCTTGAAGATGATTTCCGATTCCGCTTCGCCCTGGGCGCGAATCGAAGAGGCGTGTCCTTCGGCTTCCGCGATCAGCCTTTGCTTCTCGGCAGCAGCCAGAGTCTCAATCCGCTGACGCTCGATCTCGGCGCCCTTCAGCACGGTCGCAATTAGTTCTTTTTCGCGGCGATTGATTTCCGCCTCCTGAACTTTGATCTGCTGTTCTTTTTCAACTTGCTGTACCTTCACCTGCTCAGCGATAACCTGCTGCTGCATGATGTTGGTCTGAATGTCGTACGCTTTGTCCGCCTGCGCCTGCTGTCGTTTGGTGACTTCGACATATTGCGCTCGCTTGACTTCAAGATCGCGCTGCGCCTCAGCCTGTTTTGCCAATGACAGAGTTTCCGCGAGCACGCGTTCCTGGTCCGCCTGGGCCTTAGCTACAGCAGCTTCTCGCGTGGCCAGAGCTCGCCGGATGGCGGTGTCGCGATCAGCCTCAGCCGTCGCCACATCGGCATCGCGCTTGATGCGAGCCACATCTGGCTTGCCCATGTTGATGATGTACTCATTCTTGTCGCGAACTCCTTGATGGTGAATGAAATGACTTCGAGCCCCATCTTGTTCATGTCGTCGGCGCAGGTGGAGCGCATGCGGTCGCCGACCATTTCCGGCTGCTTCACAATTTCTTCCACCGTGAGCTGGCCGATAATGCCGCGCAGGTGGCCTTCCATCACCAGCTTGATCAAGCCTTCGCGTTCCTGGTCGGACTTGGTCAGGAACTGCTCCGAGGCGGTCCAGATCGATTCGGTATCAGACTTCACTTTGATCTGCGCCACCGCCTCGACCGTAACGGCCACGCCCTGTTTGGTGTAAAGGTCCTGCTGCGGCGCCACGTCGAACGACATCAGTTCGAGAGACAACTCGTGACAGTTTTCCATCATGGGGAACACGATCGTTCCCCGTCCCACAACAACTCTCTTCGCGCGGAATCCGTAAACAATCAGCGCTTCATGCGGACCCGCCTTTCGATATAGACGCGCCAGCAAACTCATCAGGAATGCGAGAACCAGAAGCCCTGACCCAATGACAATCCAAACCTCTGTTGACAATCCGAAATACATAACCCCTCCTCTGTGCAACGCGAGAAATCATCAACCACCAAAAACACGAAGATTCAAAACGAGAAACCAGCTTCGCGTGCTTCGTGGTTGCGAGTTATGCGATCCAAATCGCGATCAGTTACGGGCCGCCCAACTGTGGTCGTCATGGCCGGCTCCCGTCTGTTTCGTTTACTGACTCGCCGAACTCGCTCTCTTCTCCCGCCAACTCCGACCATGGGCGCACATAAGCAATACCTCGCTCGTAACGCGTCACCACAACTTCGGTTGTCTTTGGAATCACCGAGCCATCGTCTGCACGGGCGCCGCACACTCGGCGGGTCCCGGCTTGCGAGTAGATCAGCTCTCCGGTGCCGCCTTCGCGAATTGGCATAGAGAGCCGGCCGAGCACGCCGACCATTTCGTAGTCAGCGGGGTCGAGGGCTTCATCCGGAGAACTGAGAACGCGACTCAGAAAAAGATAAATAATGGCCGCGCCGCCGGTCCCGCTTAACAGCGAAATTCCCAGCGCTGCCCAAAACCAAACCGCAGAATGGCGGGTCAGCAAGAATCCTGTTCCGCCAAACCACGCCAGGAAAGCAGTCAGCGTGATCAAGTTGAAAGGAGAGACCTGACTGCCTGGCGCTCCGGCGTTCATTCCGTGAGTGGAATGTGCATGTCCTGCCGCGTGAAAATGAACCGCTGGCACGTGGCCGTGGAACTGCGGAATATGCAGATGCAGGCCGCCCGCCAGAAACATCAGGAGGCTCAGGAAGAACCCCACGACGAAACAAACCAGGTAGAAGTCCGCCCAGGTCATAGCCGTCCTCCTTTTCTTGCGTGTGAGTTTGCCCCGGCCCGCGGATGTAGCGCTTCGAGCAGCCGGTCCGCGAGCCCCGGCGTGTCAAGAATTGCGCCAAGCAGCAGGAACGCCTTGCGCGTGTCTTTCTCCCGCGCCAGCTTGATGAAGATGTTGCAGAGCTCCGGGTCTCCAGCGAAGCGCTCAGAAGCATGTAGCAACCAAACATCCAGCCGGCCCTCGGTGGTGCGCAGGTCCGAAGTAAGTTCGGTGTGATAACCCTCGGGGTCATCCACCAAAAATCCCGGATGAACCTTAAAAAACTTCGCCAGCAGAGAACGAGAAGCCTGTGTCATATGCCGTCGCGACCCGCCTTCGATCTGCGAAATATAGGACTGGCTGATGCCCTTGCCCAGTTCCTTGCGGACTGCATTCACCACCTCCTGCTGCGTCATGGGCCGGTCGAGCCCGCGAAGTGATCCTTCGACCTCCCGCAGGTAGCGAATTTTCTCCGCAAGTCTCATATATCAATACGCGATATTAATATCGCAATATGTAATATACTGTCAAGGGGTGGATTTAGCTTGTTTTCAGCAACATGCTAAGAAGAAAAATGGAATGTGCGAGTTTAGGGCTGCGAGTCGTTATCTCTAGGGATGAATTACCCGAAGCCCCAGTGCTTTTTCAAAAACATCGAAGTCGCGATCACGATGTAGCAGCTCATGACCCGCCTGCAGGCAGAAAGTTGCGTTCAAGCAGTCGATCGTTCGTCGCACGGTGTAACCCTGATCGCGTAACTTCCGATAGTTTAGGGCGGACGCTATCGCCAATTCTTTTCCGCCGGTTTCGAATAAATGAAAGGTAAGCAATTCGTCGCGCACCTGCGCGAACAGTGCGGTATCGCGAATACCCTGCAGGACCTCGCAAAGAATTAGATCGGTAAGGCCAAGCCGCTGATGGGTCAGCTCGTCGTCAAGCCAGATAGTTTCCGGATTATTCGTGCCGCGGAGGTAATCAATCCACATCGTAGTGTCAACGATCACCATGGTTTTGTGTGGGGGGGTTAAGTTCGGCTCAGGCGCGACTGGGCAAGTTCGCCCTCCCATTGCACCTTACCCCGAAGACGCCGAATGGAGCCTTGGGCGTGGGTCTGAGCCAATAATCGAAGCCCGGCTTCTACCGCGGCCTTCTTCGTGCGCGCGCCGCTACGGCGCATAGCCTGGGCCATCAGGCGATCGTCGATGTCAATGTTGGTCCGTATGCCACAATCCCCAATGTGTATATATATCATATTTATGTGTATTGCGCAATGTTGCTGGTTTCGCTTAAGGTTGCCAGTTGATTTCGACCAATGGCAGGACTAGCATTGAGGGCGCTGCCACAGCGCGCTCACAAAAACTTCTTTTCAGCACTGAATTCAGGAGGTTCCATGGCTACAATTTCCACGACACAAATCGATCCTCGCGTCCTCAGCTTCCTCGAGAAGCCGCGCAAAATGCTTATCAACGGAAAATGGGTAGACGCTGTTTCCGGTAAGACTTTCCCCACTTACGATCCCTCTACTGGAGAGGTCCTGGCGCAGGTTGCTGAAGGCGACCGGGCAGACATCGATCTCGCCGTAAAGTCGGCGCGTAAAGCTTTTGACGAAGGTCCTTGGCGCAAGATGACGCCCTCTGAGCGCGGCCGCCTGATCTGGAAACTCGCCGACCTTATCGAACAGCATCTCGAGGAGTTTGCTTTTCTCGAATCGCTGGATAATGGCAAGCCGCTGACCGTCGCGCGCGCGGCCGATGTTCCACTCGCCGCCGACCTTTTCCGCTACATGGCCGGATGGGCCACCAAGATCGAGGGCAACACGATTCCGCTGTCGGTCCCGTACACGCCCGGCGCAAAGTATCTGAGCTATACATTGCGCGAGCCGGTAGGCGTAGTCGGACAAATTATCCCGTGGAATTTTCCGTTGCTCATGGCGGCCTGGAAGCTTGGTCCCGCGCTGGCCACGGGTTGCACGGTTGTGCTGAAACCCGCTGAGCAGACGCCGCTCTCCGCACTGCGTCTTGGCGAGTTGATCGTCGAAGCAGGATTCCCCGAAGGTGTGGTCAACATCGTCCCCGGCTACGGCGAAACCGCGGGTGCTGCTTTGGCTGCGCATGCCGATGTGGACAAGATCGCCTTCACCGGTTCCACCGAAGTTGGCCGGCTGATTGTCCACGCCGCTGCCGGCAATCTGAAACGAGTTTCGTTGGAGCTTGGCGGCAAATCTCCCAACGTGATCTTCAAAGATGCCGACATGGACGTCGCCATTCCGGGCGCTGCCAGCGGGATCTTCTTCAACCACGGCCAGTGCTGCTGCGCCGGTTCGCGACTCTACATTGAAAAAGAAGTGTTCGACAAAGTTGTTGAAGGCGTCGCTGCCAGTGCAAAGAAAATCCGCGTCGGCTCAGGCCTTGATCCCAAAACGCAAATGGGACCGCTGGTTTCCGAAGAACAACTGAATCGCGTCTGCGGATATCTCGAATCCGGATTCTCACAAGGCGCGAAAGCTGCGGCTGGCGGGCATAAGAAGGGCGACAAGGGTTATTTTGTCGAACCCACGGTGCTCGTCGACACGACCGAAGACATGAAAGTCGTGCAGGAAGAAATCTTCGGTCCGGTGGTCGTAGCAATGCCATTCTCGAGTGCGGACGAGATCGTGCCGCGCGCCAATGACAACGTGTACGGGCTTGCAGCCGGCATCTGGACTCGCGACATCAGCAAAGCCCATCGGATGGCCGAATCGTTCCAGGCGGGAACCGTGTGGATCAACTGCTACAACATCTTCGACGCGGCCCTGCCGTTCGGAGGTTACAAGCAGTCCGGCTGGGGACGCGAAATGGGCCACGAGGTCCTGAACAATTACACGCAGACCAAAGCGGTGTGCGCTCGCATTTAAGTTCGAACCACTCTGGATGGAGGCACGGGCATCCCGCCCGTGCCCTCACAATCACTTTTAGTCTAGAACGACGGTCAAACTGCTGGAGGTGTGTTTGACAATAAACAATCGGAGACTGGTTAGCATTATCGTGATCGGTGTGCTTTCATCGTGTTGCGTAATCTTCGGAAGATCCCACCAAAAAGACCAAGACAAGCAAGCGCCACAAGTGAGTGTTGATTTAAGTGTTTTAGGCAAGCGTGGCGAACAGGTGACTCTTAGCCAAGTGCGGAAAGTCGACCTGCTGCCCAACGGCGCAATTAAAGAGATTGGCCCAATGGCTAACCCCGATGAGGACTTCCAGTCCACTGATGTAAGGCGTGGCAAAGAGTTGCCCACGAGAAGGCTTGCAGTAGCGGGGGTTTCGGAAAGCCTTTGCATCATACATTACGAGCGGGGCGGGATCGGTCGTAATTGGATATTGGCAATTCTAGAGTTGACGGGCGGGAAGGCAAAAGGGGTATGGATCTCAAACACTCAGCGATTTGCAAACTTGAACGAAATAAAAGCAGCTTTAGAATCGGGCAAGCTACAGAATCAGCTCGGTGAAGCAGGATGGTAATACCGCGCCAAATACTGCTCGCTCGGCTTTGGAAGATTCATCAGCCAGGACCCGATCAACTCATACTCTCGTCTCGGCAGCAGTCCGACCCGTCCCTTTTTATTTGCCCTGATTTAAGTTTGGAGCGGAGATAACCGGAATTAAGGCCGCACCAGCGGCATGTCCTTCGCGGCGTGTTCTTCTAGAACTGGAGGCTCTTGACGCAGGAAATCGTAGTGTTCAATGTGGACCGCGACCGCCGGCTTGCCGCCTTCGACCTGCTCGCGACGCACAACCCGCGCCCGGCAGCAAACATTCATGTCCTCGGCCAGCGTGATCTCCGAAGGCATCACTAGGGTCATGTCGACCAGTTCACCTTCAGCCAGCGCCAAATCCGTCCACAGCATCGCGCCGCGCGAGCTTAGGTCCTGAGTAAATCCCGAGCCGCTTCGGGCTTCTCCTGGCACTCGCAGCATAACCGGCACCTGATAAGGAAAGCGCTGCCCGCAGCGTCGTTCCATTCGGTTCTGCTCAGGGCTCGTCATCGACCAACACTCTAGCGCAACCCGGCGTTCCGGGGAAGTGAAAAGAGCAATTCACAGGCCATTGTGTTCCGATTTGCATTGGAGCGGCACCAGACCTCATCATGGAATGTGAGCTCCGTGCCGGCCCCTGACTCCCCACAATCTAATGCAGCAAAATCGAGCTCTCGCGGCTTGCCTGTAACCCTGCGCGCCCTCAAACACCGCAACTTTCAACTCTTTTTCAGCGGACAGCTCATCTCCCTTATCGGCACCTGGATGCAAAATGTTGCACAGGCATGGCTGGTTTATCGCCTCACCGGGTCATCGCTTCTGCTTGGATCGGTCGGATTCGCCAGTCAGTTTCCGGTGTTTCTGGCCTCTCCGCTGGGCGGCATTGTTGCCGACCGCTATAACCGCCATCGCGTCGTGATCGCGACTCAAACAGCGTCCATGATCCTCGCACTCATTCTCGCCGGCCTGACGCTCTGGCATGTGGTGACGGTCCCAGAGATTTTTGTCCTGGCGGCGCTGCTCGGTATCGTAAACGCATTCGACATTCCCGGACGGCAAGCGTTCTTAGTAGAAATGGTCGGCAGGGAAGACTTGATGAACGCCATTGCGTTGAACTCTTCCATGTTCAACGGCGCGCGCATTATCGGGCCGGCAATCGCCGGGATCCTCGTGGCAAAGATCGGCGAAGGATGGTGCTTCTTCGCCAATGCGGTTAGCTATATTGCAGTACTTATCGGACTGCTGATGATGCGGGTGCCGCCGCGCCCCCACCGGCAGCACGGGTCGCCAATCGCTCACATGATCGAAGGATTTCGTTGGGTATACGGGACACAGCGCCGATACGTGCATTGCTGTTCTTGCTTGGACTGGTAAGCCTGGTCGCCATGCCATATACGGTGCTCATGCCGATCTTTGCAGACAGAATTCTTCGCGGAGGAGGGGAACAGCTGGCGGTGCTGATCGGGTCGCATGATCTGGGTGCGATGCGACTCGGAATTCTGATGGGTGCAACCGGCGTCGGAGCCTTGCTCGGCGCACTCACGCTGGCCACGCGCACCGGAGTTTACGGTCTCGGCCGGTGGGTCACTCTTTCCTGCGGGGGATTTGCCATCAGTCTGATGGCGTTCGCATTGTCACGCCACTTCTGGCTGTCGACCGCGCTATTGGTCCCTGTGGGGTACTGCATGATGCTGCAAATGTCAGCTTCCAATACCTTGATTCAAGCCATGGTGCCCGACGAGCTTCGCGGACGCGTGATGTCCGTCTATTCCATGATGTTCATGGGGATGGCGCCATTCGGCGCGTTTTTCGGTGGCGCGATTGCCGATCGTTTAGGCGCGCCGCTGGCCGTGAGTATGGGTGCAGTCGCCTGTTTAGGAGGCGCCGCCATCTTCGGCTTGCGCCTTCCGAAGATCCGGGCCGAAGCCCGGAGCCTGATCGTCGCTCAGGAGATGGTCGGCGGCGAGCCCGTGCAGGAGATGACCGCGCAAAGTTCTGAGGACTAGCGCCCCGCAAGCGATTACTTTCGCCTAAAAAACAAAGCCCCGGACTAATCCGGGGCCTTGCACTTCGGCCGAATTAAAAACTCAGAGTGCCTCTTATTTGAATTAATCTCGGTGAAGCGTCTCCACCCAGGAAAGATCCCACAATACTGGTCGGCACACTCACTGTGTTTATGATCGAACCAAAGTTTGAACTCGAAATATCGCCGTCCGGCTGGTCGAAGTTGGGATGATTCAGGATATTGAAGAACTGCACGCCGACTCCTAAATTGCTGGCTTCGCTAATCGGCAGATGGAAGTTCTTCATGACAGTCAGATCAGTATCGAAAAAGTGTGGTCCCCAGACCTGATTTCGCCTCTGATTGCCCCAGCCGTTGACTGCTGGAGTGAACTGAGTAGTGCCGTTCAGACAGGGAGTGTAGAGAGCCTGTCTTGTGCAAACCACCGCGCCGCGCGCCAAGTCGTTCGCGAAGACGTTACTGCCGCCGTTAGTGCCGTAGTTGAAGCCGCTTAGGACTCCAGTGGCAGCGCCGTCGACGACTGTGAGCGGGTAACCACTGCGTGTAAACACTGTCCCAGAGACCGTCCAACTGGCTATTGCGCCCACCCAGCCATTGAGCTTCGGTGTTGTCCACACATAGTTCATACTGGCATAGTGCCGAACGTCGTAGTCCGCGTTGCCGTGGTTGAAACGTCGAATGTTGAATGGGTCTTGCGGGTTGAGCACACTCTCGTTTGTGTTGAAGTTAAAGGGGAGGAAACCGGCGTTAGAGATTAAATCCGTCGCGTGGCTGTAGGTGTAGTTTGCCTGAAACTGAAGTGCAGAGAATCGTCGCTGCAAGGACACAGTGACCCCGTTGTAGTTGGAGATGTTGGAACTGGAAATTTCCGTTACGGTCCCGAATCTCGGATCCGGCGCGGCCCCAGGCAGATCAGAGAATCTGGGAACTGTCGCTCCCAGACTGGTCAGGCAAGTTGCATTACAGAAGGCGTTTAGCCCCCCGTTTAGAACGGCGCCGTATATCGAGTGGTTACCAACATAATTGACGCTTATAGATGTTTTGTCTCCGAAACCTTGCTGCAGCTCAAGGTTCCACTCCTGATACTGCGGAGAGTGTATCTTGCGCGCCGAACTGAAGATGGCCGGCGGAAAGAAGAATGGCGTTGCCGCTTGAATGCTGGCCAGGGTTCCGCCATTCGCAAAGCCAGTTACAAAAGCTGAATTTGCTGCTCTGGCCGTACTCAGGACATTGTTAGGAGTCCCTGGCGCAAGCTTGCACGGTATTGCCGGCACCCCACCCCCGCAGGTTCCCGACACAAAGAACTGGTTATACAGCGGGGGATTATTCAGGAAGTTGTCCGCGACGATGGCGGGGAAGAAATCGTGAAAGAGTCCAATTCCACCCCGAACCACAGTCTTCGTGCCAGCTCCAAGCGGAGTCCACGCGAACCCCAGCCGAGGTTCCCAAGCGATAGAGGTGTACGAAGGCAAGGTCTGATGCAGTCGTGTGCGAATTGCCTGGTTGTATGGCTGATTCGGATTGTGCGAAATTCCAAAGAAATTACTGGCTAGTCGGGAAAAACAATTGGTCTGGCAAACTGGGTTGGAATCGTGTTCAGCGCGCAACCCGATTGTCAGTTTGAAGTTGGGACGCACCGCCACCTCATCTTGTACGTACAAGCCCAACGCATAGAGTGCGACAGGTTCAGTAAGTCGTTGGGTGAAGGCCTGGATAAACGAGCCGCCTGTCGCAGCCCCATTTCCGTTGAAGAAGTCAGAGAGGTTCTCTTGAAAGACTTCTCCAGTTGTAAACAATCCTGGTGACGAATCTGTGATGTCATTCCGGCGGAAGTTGACGCCGAACTTAATGTTGTGCCTTCCGTAAACTTTTGAGAGGTCATCGATGATCTGATATTGCGTGACGTTGCGGCCCTGTGGCCAGTCGTTCAAGTCGAATCCGAGATCGTAAAAGGCTCTTCCACTAAACCGCAGACGGTACGGCATGAGCGCCGTTGCTGCGAGCAGGTTTGCAGGTTTAAAGATCGCGCTGTACCAGGAGCCGGCTAAAATAAATTGATTGACTGCATTGCCACTGAAGGTGTGGGTTTCATTGATTTGTCCTTCATATTGCGGCTGATTACTTTGCGCGTTAAAAATTTTGTTGATTGGATCTGTATACGTCGCTTGCACACCATGATCCGTTCGGAAGTGGATGTACGCACGATCGTTTGAGCCAATGTTCTGGTCCACGCGTGCCGTAAGCAGCCACTCATGGGTGAAATTGCCGGCAATAGAACGAAATTGCAGCGCGCACGGCGTCGTCCCATTGCCAAACGGAGTGAACGAAGTACACCCAGGGCCTGTTGGGGCACCGACTGCGTTGGTACCTGGCGCTAGGATGTTCTGCGCTCCCCTGGATCCCGGCGCACTGTTCCAGAGACTGAACATGTGATTGTAAAAAGGTAGCTCCGCCGGGTTGGTTGCTGCGATGTTGGCAAGAGTTGCAGCTTGGAATTGCGGGCTCGGAATATTTACCGCCGCATTCGTGGGCAGCACTACCCTCAAGCCTTCATAGTCGACAAAGAAGAATGTCTTATCGTGGATAACCGGTCCACCCAGCGCTGCCGACCACTGGTTTGCATTGTCGAATGCACGCGACACCCGCGGAACGCTGTGATTATTGAACCAATTATTTGCATTCATTACGCGGCCATTCCAGAAATAGTTGGCGTCGCCATGAAACTCATTGGCTCCCGACCTCGTCACATAGTTCACGTTGGCACCAGCCAGGCCGCCGTACTCCGTCGAGTATCCGTTATTCACTACGGTCGCTTCTCGAACGTCGTTTAAGCCGAGCAATAAATTAGTGGCGCCCGAGTTGTTCAAATTCAGGAATGGGTCGTTCTCGTTCATTCCATTAATGGTGAACAGGTTCGAGGTAGCCGGAAGACCAAAGGTCGACGAGTTGCCAAATCCCGCTTGTGTGTTCATCACCGCACCCGGCGCGCTCTGAACCAGGTAACTCAAATCGTTACCCGGATTAGGCACCAGCTGCACTTGTTCCGGCGTGAACGTCGTCGAAATATTCCCATTTTCCGTTTGCACCACGCCGCCCTCGGCGGTTACCTCAACCGTCGTAGGCGCGCTCGCCACCCCAAGTTGAATATTCACAGCGCTCGCCTGACCAACACTGACATGCACCACGTGGTCAACCGGTTGGAATCCTGAAGCATTAACCGTGATCGTATAGCTACCGGGATCCAGCAGCGAAAACCGGTAAACACCTTGCGTATTGACGTTGCTGTTTTGCGTGGCCCCGGTTTGATTGTTTTTGAGGGTGACGGTCGCGTTGGCAATCACAGCGCCGCTCTGATCGGTTACGAGTCCGGTGATATCGCCAGTCGTTAAAGATTGCGGAAAGGCTGGAACGGTGAGAATTGCGGCAAGCAAGGCACAAAACAAAGCACAGAAACCCAGTCTTGCAGACATACGAATGTTCTCCAGGAAAGATCTTCTATGGGAGAAGACTCTGCAAGCTCCGTGCCACAGGTTTAGAACAAGCTTTCTGCTGAAAGCGAAGATGTTATACGTGGATCGAGAGAACAAACGAGTGACTCGCTACTGGAATCAAGAGTGGGATTCAAATTGTGAAATGGTGAGAAGCTAAGTCTTACGTCAGCGTTATTACGTTGAGATACGACCGTTGGCGTATGCGCAGATCGCAACCATCAACGCGCGCCGTGCCAATGCCGCAAGGAAAATGTCAGCACTCGCGCATATTCGAGCACCGATTGCGGAGCCCCCGCGGGCGAAATTGGGATGTAAGAGAATGTCAGCACCAGCATCAGCAAAGCGACAACTGCAAGCCAACGCCGCCCGGTTGTGATCTCCGGCCAAATCGGCACCGAAGGATGTCGCATACCGCTCAACCTCAACAGCACAGCCCATACCAGCCAGCCAGTCCAGTAAAACAGCGCCAGTGGAATCAGCGCGAGAATGGTCGCCCGCGAAATTATTTTGTGAGCTCGCGGAGAAACCGCGAACACGATGTGTCCGCCGTCAAGTTGTCCACCGGGAAGAAGATTCAACGAGGTTGCGAACATTCCTACCCACGCGGCAATCGCAACCGGGTGCATATATATCCGATTCAGTGGAACACTCGCGATGCCGCGCCCATGCCCTGCAACAACCAGAAGTTTGCGCACAAGGTGAAAAATTAGCGGATACCCGAGCTGAATGTCCGGCGGCGCAGCTCCGTATGGCGCAACCCGGGAAAGGCCTAGAGAGAAGATCAGCACGATGAACGCGACTACGAATCCGGCAATTGGACCCGCGATTCCTATATCAAAAAGAACAGCGCGCGAACGCAACGGAGATTTAATTCGGATGAATGCGCCGAGCGTCCCGATGAGCGTAGGAAACGGAATGAAAAACGGCAGCGTTGCCGAAACTTCATAACGGACGCAGAACAGGTAGTGTCCCATCTCGTGCGCCAGCAGAATGAACATCAGGGTGAGCGAGAAGGGAAGACCCAGCAGTAAATGCGAACCTTGCAGCGCCCACTGCACCGGAAAAATTCCATCGTCGATGGTGAACGGCGGCCGCCCCACTAAAAAATTCCATTGCAAGCGCGCGCCTACAACCAGCGTGGTGAAAAATGTCAATGCGAGGAGCAGAAGATGCAGCCAATACCTGTGCCTAGGAGGCGGCGCAAGCGACACATCCGCCCCATCTGGGGCGTAAATTTGGCTGGGAACATAAACTTCGGGGGAATTCTGGGTTGACATCTTTTACTCAATGGAGAGACCACAGTTGGTGCGCCGGACATTCTGCGTCCGCCCCTAGCGAACCTGTGCCCGGGACCCTGAACCTTATTCTATCGTCTGCAGTTCTTTGCCGGGTTTGAATCGCACAGCTTTGCCCGGGGGAATCGAGACCTCGGCTCCAGTTCGCGGGTTGCGCCCGATACCGGTCTTCCGTGGGCGAACGTTGAAGACGCCAAAGCCGCGCAGTTCAATGCGATCGCCGTGAGCCAGAGAACGTTTCATGCTCTCGAACACGGTTTCAACCGCCATTTCAGCTTTGGTTTTAGTGATACCGGTCCTATTTACCACTTCGTTAATGATGTCGAGCTTGATCACAGGTGCCTCATCGCGTAGGAGTCTTTGGGGTACCTCAAGTGCCTGATGCTAAGGGACATAAAGAAGATTGTCAATTGTGGGCTTTGTCCGGCAAGGCGAAAGATCCATTTTCAACTGTCAGCCCTCAGTTCCGGATCAGACAGTTCGTGAGTCGGTTGCGCACATCGAAGAGGGGAAATAAGAAAAAGGAGAAGGGAACTGACTGGAGGTCGGGAAGCAGTGGCAAAGAAACCTTAAGACTGAAACCTTGAAACCTTGAAACCTTACTTCCTTCCTTCGCCTTCCTTATAGATGTATTTGATCGAAGGCTTGTAGATCATCAAGTTGGGTCCACTTGATCGGTTTACCTTGATGCATGCCCGGTCGTACCACTCAATGCAGCCGTGAACTTCTTCGCCGTCAGTGAGCACGATCACCATCGAAGTCTTTGACTGCATCTGCTTCTGATAATAGAAATTTTCCGCGTTGGTCTGGTCCGGGGGCGGAGACTTCCGGGCACCGTTCGACCGTTCCTGTGAGCGCTCTGGACGATCCCGACGCTCTCCACCATTTTGCACCGGATGACTGGGGCTGGAATGACTGGTGTGGTTCAGCAATGGCCGGATCAGCTTGCGGCTGGCAAATCCATCCTTGTCAACGTGACGTTCACCGGTCACGGCTGGGGTTGTTTCTTTCACGGCATCACCTGCCACACGCTCAAATTGCGGCCCCCCACAACGAAAACGGCGCGCTTGGTGGAAACTAAAGGCGTGAGTTGCTACTTACCCTAGCACAGCGACGCAAGAGTGACAATCCCGAGTTCCGCGTACGAAGTGACCAGAGGAATCTGGACTAGGAAACCATCGTTATGTCGAAGGCTTGCCGAGAAATTAGCACGATCTTCTAGGTTTGCAGCACTCCCACTTTGAACTCCGGCACGTCGGGATTCAGGGCCGCCGCTTCGAGCGCCATTGTGATGGCATCTCGCGTGTCAACCGGATCGATGATCTTATCGATCCAGAGTCTCGCCGCGCCGTAGCGAGGATCGGTCTGCTCGTCGTAGGTGCTCTTCACCGATTCGTAGAGTTCCTTTTTCTCCGCGTCGCTCAGCTGCTTGCCGCCGCGCTCCAGCTGTCGAATCTTAATCTCGACCAGCGTGCCCGCTGCGGAATCGCCGCTCATAACCGCATACCTCGCCGTTGGCCACGCGAATAAAAAGCGCGGATCATAAGCCTTGCCGCACATGGCATAATGTCCCGCGCCAAATGATCCGCCGAGAATGACCGTGATTTTTGGCACCACAGAATTCGAGACCGCATTCACCATCTTTGCGCCGGCCTTGATAATTCCGCTCCACTCCGCATCCCGGCCCACCATGAATCCGTTCACGTCGTGCAGGAATACCAGCGGGATTAAATTCTGATTGCAATCCATGATGAAGCGCGCGGCCTTTTCCGCTGACTCGGTATAGATCACTCCTCCAAATTCTGTCCGTTTCCGCCCCTCGTGATCAGTGGCTTGCGCGTGCAGCTTCTGATTGGCGACGATTCCTACGGCAAAGCCGCCGATGCGTCCGTATCCGCAAACCAGCGTCTTGCCGTACTCGGCTTTGTATTCGTCGAATTTGCTGGCGTCGGTGATGCGAGCGATTACTTCGCGGATGTCATAAGGGCGCGCTGGCGAGGAATCATAAATTCCGTAAATTTCTTCCGCAGCCAGCGCTGGTGGCACCGGTTTCTTGCGGTCCCAGGGCGATTGCCTGCGGTATCCCCATTTTTCGATAATTGACCGAATCCGTCTTAGGCAGGCTTCATCGTTCGGCTCGTGGAAATCAACCGTCCCACTGATCGCCGAGTGCATCGCCGCTCCGCCCAGTTCTTCGGCAGAAATTTTCTGCCCAATTGCGGCCTGTACCAGTGCCGGCCCCGCCAGGAAAAGCCCGCTGCCGTCGGTCATCAAAACGTGATCGCACATGACCGGCAAATATCCGCCCCCCGCCACGCACATGCCCATGATGGCGGCTATCTGGGGAATTCCCATCGCCGACATGACCGCGTTATTTCGGAAGACTCGTCCGAAGTCGTCGGTGTCAGGAAAAACATCCTCCTGCAGCGGGAGAAATATGCCCGAAGAATCGACCAGGTAAATGACCGGAATCCGGTTATCGATGGCGATGTTTTGCGCGCGAATGACTTTCTTGGAAGTCATGGGAAAGAACGCGCCGGCTTTCACCGTGGCGTCATTCGCAATGATCATCACCATGCGACTTTCAATCCTCGCCAAACCGGTGATCACGCCGGCCGCCGGCGCCCCGCCCCATTCTTCGTACATTCGGTACGCCGCAAACAGGCCGATCTCGAAAAAGCTGCCCGGATCCACCAGCTTGTGAATCCGCTCGCGCGCGGTTAAGCGCCCTTTCGAATGTTGGTTCTCAATCGCCTTTTGCCCGCCGCCCTCGCAAATCTGCTCCTCTTCATTGCGAATGCCAGAGACCAGGTCGGCGAGGAAGCGCATGTTGGCCTCGAAGCGCGCCGAAGTGGGATCAACCTTGGTGGTAAGGATAGAGGTTTCCGAAGCCATGTTTCGCGATTGCTACGTTAAACCAGCGGGGCAGAAAGGCGCAAACTTGACGACAACCTTTCCGAGAATCGTGGGGTGCCGCCCTTCTCGCCTTCGTCGCGAGAAGTGGGAGTGAAAGTCTGCGGCTCGCGGCGCCGTTTCGTTCGAGCATCTTGCGCAACCGTGGAAGAGCGGCGCTTTAGCGCCGCGTCAGGCGTTCAAGACAGATGGGCTTTAGCCCCTGCGAAAATCTACTTCTTCTCTTCTGGCTTCAACTCCAGCGCGGCGGAGTTCATGCAATAGCGCAGGCCTGTAGGACGAGGCCCGTCCGGAAACACATGCCCCAAATGAGCCTCGCAGCGCGAGCACCGAACCTCAGTGCGCCGCATGCCGTGCGATACATCGGTCTTCTCTTCGACGGCCCCTTCAGTCGCTGGCTTATAGAAGCTGGGCCAGCCGGTGCCGGAGTCGAATTTCGTCTCCGAGCTGAACAGTGGCTGTCCGCAGCACACGCAGGTATACGTCCCCGGGTCTTTGGTCTTGTTGTATTTTCCGGTGAACGCCGGCTCGGTTCCGCCCTTGCGCGTTACCTGATACTGCTCGGGCGATAGTTCTTTCTGCCACTCGGATTCGGGCTTAGCAATTTTGTCAGTCATAGGTCAGCTCTTGGCTATTAGCCTTTAGCTCTCAGAATTTTAATGGATTTACAAAGAATAGATGCGCCGCCGAAGCCGAAGTGGCAAGTGATCTCGCTAGAAGCTAAGAGCTAACAGCTTAAGAGCTGGTTTCTCTCTCTTGACTTCGCTTTATATTCGCCTACAATGCAGGCATGGCAATCACTAAACGTCAGCGAGAGGTGTACGACTTTATCGCGGAGTTCGTGCAGCGCAATCAGTACTCGCCTTCGTTCGAGGAAATCGGCGACGGCTTAGGACTGAGTTCGCTCGCCACCGTGCACAAACATATTTCAAACCTGGAAAAAAAGGGTCTGCTCAACCGCGACTACAACCGCAGCCGATCGATCGATTTGCTTCCTCCTAAAGGCCGCCTGAAGCTGGCCATGTCGGTGAATACCGGAATGGTGTTACCGCTGCTCGGGCGAATCGCCGCTGGCCAGCCGATTGAAGCCATCGAACGCCCGGAGACCATTTCACTCGCAGATTTTGTCCGCTCAAAAGAAGCTTTTGTCCTCGAGGTCAGCGGCAACTCCATGGAGGACGAGGCAATCCTCGATGGCGACTACGTTCTGGTGGAGAAAACTAAGATCGCGCACAACGGCGACATTGTGGTCGCGCTGGTTGGTGGTACTGACGCCACCCTTAAGCGCTTCTATCGCGAGGGAGACAAAATTCGTCTGCAGCCCTCGAATGCGAAGATGAAGGCGATCATCGTCCCCGCTGCGGACGTACAGATTCAGGGCCGGGTCATCGGTGTGCTCCGGAAGTACTAATTTTTCAGATTGTCATTCCGAATCGCGTCCGCGATCGAGAAAGTACTAATTGTTCAATCTGTCGTTCCGAATCGCTTCAGCGATGAGGAATCTGCTTTTCCCGTGGATTAGAAAACATCTGCAAAAATAAAGCCCGGGATTCTATCCCGGGCTTTTGGTCTCGTACTAAACAGCTTTTAGACAGTCTTGACTTCGATGATGTGCTTTTCCAGCCGCTTCTGAATCTGGTCTTTCGGAACGTAGCCGACAATCTGCTCCTGGACCTGGCCGCCCTTAAACAGCAGCAGCGTAGGAATCCCGCGCACGTTGTACCGCATGGGAGTAGCGTTGTTCCGGTCCACGTCCATTTTGCCGATCTTCAATTTGCCTTCATATTCCTTCGCGAGTTCGTCCACGATGGGAGCAATGGCGCGGCACGGTCCGCACCAGGCCGCCCAGAAATCCACCAACACCGGAGTCTCCGACTTCAGCACATCCTGATCGAAGTTCGCGTCCGTTACCTCAAAGATGCCGTTTGCCGCCATTGTTCGTATTCCTCCAACGTTTAGTGCACTATCGATATCGTAACACTAGATATTGGATGCTACAGGCCCGAGAAGGTCGCAACGACGCTGACACGGCCAGCACTGGCTTGCCGCGGCGTTTTTGCGTTGCACAGGAATTGACGGCCAATAAAAAAGCGCCCTGAACATTGTTCAGGGCGCCTCGGCAGCCCTCCCCCAGAACTGCCTCGAACGAATTGGATAGTAGAGGAGGTAAGAACAAGTGTAAATGTCACTTCAGTAACTGAGGCGCGATCGAGACAGTAACTCGGCCGTGTTCCGGATGGGCTACTTCAGTTGCCAGCTCTGGCCACCGTCGGACGTGCTCCAGACTTCGCCATCAGCCGTGCTGACCACCCCATTCTGCGCGTCCGAAAATTCGATGTGGGCAATGTCGCCGGTGAAAACCGGCTCAGCCTTGGTCCAACTCCGGCCAGAGTCTGCAGAATGATACAGCGTTCCGGCCGCGCCGCCGGCCCACACGTCGTCTCCGATTGAGCTAATCGCATGGAACGGAATGCCCCCCGCCACAGGCACAATCTGCCATGTTTTGCCGGAGTCGAACGACCGCTGGACTTGGCCATCTGCAGATAGGCTCCATGATGATGGTGAAGTTGACGAGGAAGACAAGGACAATGAGGACGAAGCTTTGGAAACGGCTGCTCCGACCGCGTTACTACCCCGGGCGGCTACGGCTTCGTCAGCGGGGGCGGTCGTCGTAGGAGTCGCTGCAGCTTGCTCCGACTGCTTGGTTTCGTTGGCCGAAGACGGGGCGCCGAAATGCACTTGTCCGGACTGGTCAAACTGCATGCTGGCGTACGGCTTGGCGGTCATATGTTTGGCCTGAGGGCGGACCTTCGCGGCAGCCTCTATCGCCGGAGCCTCGGCAATTTGACCGACTTCCGGCGGGGTCTTCAGCTCCGCAACCTGCTGCGGTGCATTGTCCTTCGCTGGTAAGGCGCTGCTCCGCAGGTGCTGAGTGAATATCCCCCGGTTCGTCACCAAAACACTTCCCACGATGACAACTGAAGCCGCCAGCGTGGCCCAGCGTAGCGCTAGTCGCGGCTGTCTCCAACGCGAGGACGATGCTGCCGAAGACGGTGCCAGAACCCCCTGCGCCTCGGATGTATCCGGCATCGCCAAATACAGCACCTCGCGGCAATCCGTGCACGCCGAGAGGTGGTTGAGCATGCCGTCGCGGTCCCGTCCAGAAAGGCTGTTTTCAGCAAACGCCGCCAGCAGCTCAGGATCGGGGTGCGTCCCGGCGGCCTGTGCTTTCAGGCGCCCAGAAACGAGTTTTTTGACGGCATCCATTTCTGGCCTATGTGCCCCTCTCGTCGGCTTTCGCCCCTGTATTCGAGAACGCCACCGGGGCCGAATCTTGCGACAAACTTGCACGAATATCCACGCTCAGATCGCGGGCATCTGTCGTGAGTGCCTCTTCCGCCTCTCTCCGGCTCATCCCCATCCCTATCAGAGACTTCAGAATCTGCTTTCTGACACTTTTTGTCAGTTTCTCAACCTTGCGGCTGATCGTCGATTCGTGCACCGAAAGCGAGCGCGCAATCTGGGCCAGCGTGCGTTCATCCAGAAAATACGACGCCAGGACGAAGCGGTCTTCGGCAGCGAGCGAGCGCAGCGCTCGATCCACGGCGACCTCAAGCCGCTCGTCGACCGCGGCGATTGCCGCGGCCGTGGCAGCAGGGAACTGTGTGCCCTCTTCGCACTCCTGGTCCAGACTCACCAGCCGCCGCTGCTTACGGTAATGGTTAATGTATTCCTGGGCCAACACCGTCCGCAGCCAGCCACCGAGCGACCCGCGGCCGCCATAAGACCAGAGTTTTGACCGGCGCTGTCCTTCGCGGGTTTGCGTTCCATAGAGTTCGGCGTAAACCGAATTCGCCAGCTCTCTCCCGGCAGCATCGTCTCGCGTAATCTGGCGGCCGGCGTCATAGAGCTTTTCGCGGAACCGCATCATAAACACCTGCCAGGCACGCTCATTTCCCGCAGCGCAGGCCCGCGCCAGCGCCAGATCTTCCACGTGCAATCGGCTGAAAAATTCCTGTCTTTCCCGGCTCCACGACGATGAAGACGGTGATGAAGAAGATGACGAGGTTAAGGATGACGGCGAGTTTACAGATACAGATACAGACAGGCCTTTCCGGGCTACGTCATCCAGGATTGCCGCGAACTCGCCTGCCGTGATGCCGAACTCTTCCGCACGACTCTTGCGATAGAGCTCCAGCACGGCAGGGTTCGATTCCGTTGCTGCTTCAGGATGACCTGAATTTCTTGCGGGCATGCTTTTTGAATGCTACCAATTATTAGACGCGGGAATCTGGATTTGTGGCGTTGGTGGGCGTCCGGATTACAAATGCTACTATGCTGCCGACATCAATGTCCCACGGGAGAAGCATGCTGCTATCCAGTTTGCGGTTGCCAGCTCTAATTACCGTCTTCGCAAGCAGTGCCATTTGCGCCTCATTAACAGTGGGCTTTGCCGAGCGCATGATCCCCACCCTGGGAGGGAACTACCAGAACTACAAGGGTGTTCCGTATGAGGGCAGCCGCTACAAAGGCGGTGCGCAGAAGGTTCCGGGGCGCGTGGAATGTGCGTATTACGACCTTGGTGGGGAAGGCGTGGCCTACCACGACAGCGATTCCAAGAACCGCGGCAGTGGAGAGCTCAATCCCGCGGACGGGACCTACTTGAACGAGTTCCGCATGGATGAAGGCGTAGACATTTCCTATACCAAGTTTCACGATCAGATCGACAACAATCCGTTCAACCGGGTGCAACCTCCGGCAGACCAGCTCTACGTGGGATGGACCGAGCCGGGAGAGTGGTTCAACATCACGGTTGAGGTTGCTCGCGCGGGCGGCTACAGCGCCAATCTTCTGTATACGTCAAATCGCGGCGGGACTATCTCGATGGATGTGAACGGAAAGGATGCCAGCGGCCCACTAACAATCGTCTCAACCTTCAATGCCGCCGATCCAATTGCCTGGCGCCAATGGCATCACTGGAACGTGATGCGAGATATAGTGCGCCTTCGACTCCTTGCGGGGAAAAATGTTCTCACCGTTCACATTCTTACCGACGGAAATATGAATCTTGCATATTTCGATTTCAAGAAAGCTCGTTGAGATAAAGGTGAGCGATGACCTGCAGCAACAAGGGCGGAGGATTGGCTGAAGTACAATGGCTCTGTCTTTAACTTTAGCCTGACCTCGGGCGCGTAGCTCAAACGGATAGAGCATCAGATTTCTAATCTGAGGGTTGCAGGTTCGATTCCTGCCGCGCCTACCACGCACACAACTTTTCGATTCCGCGCATGACCGCACACTCGGCCGGCCAATTCCTGCACGGTTCGCAGGTCAACTCCGGACGTAAGAATGAGCAGGTGCTCAGTCATTCAAATGGCAGGAATGAACGCAAAGGAGTGGCTGCCCTGAATCGTCGGCGCTATCGAGGAACCCTTTGCAATCCTGGCAACTACCCTGATGACATTCCTCAGATATTGAGGTGGGTACGTCTGGCTCAGGAGATAAATTAGGTTCAATCGTCTTCATATAACTAACAAATTTGGGAGAACTAAAAGGCAAAGAGCTGCGATCCCGGCCTCTGGTAATCCCACACTCAAATTTTGATTAAATCCGCATTCGACAAGTTGCGTGTGGAACCGCAAAAAAACAAAATTTACATTTGCAATTTAAGCTGACTTTAATGCTGGCCCACGTCAATCGAAATGAGCACCAGACGCGACGCCCCGACCTTTCTTTGTCGATTCAAGGATGGTAAAACGGAAACTCTTACGATCGAACAGCGCACTCCACCGTGACCTGGTGGACGCACTTGCGAAACCAAGTGGAGGCGTGAATCCACATTGCTTGCGCAAGAACTGATTTGCGACCCGAAGCCGAGTCACCTTTTCTTGAATAGCGGCGTTAGCCGCTCATGCAAACGTTCGATAGCGTGGAAGAGGTCCGCCAGTCCTTCAGTTTCGAAACCCAGTTCCAACGACTCCAGATCAACCGTTAAATCCGTCGTGATCTGCGCCGCACGGCGCACACGCTCCCGCGACAATATGCTGAGCACGGCGTACGGGTCGCGCTGTTGCTGTTTGCGTTCAGTCCATTGTTGGACGGCCCACGCGGTCTGGCGGATATTGTCAACTGCGCTGCGGAAGTCGCTCAGAACGCGTGGAGAAAAATCGCCAGAGATAACTAGCTTTTCTAGTTCTTGCAGCTCCTGTGTTGCCGCTGTAAGCCGTTCAGAAAGTGGTTCCATAAGCTAATCCTCGCAACCCTCGGATGCCGAGAATCGACAATCCTGTTATCGCAGATACTCGCCCGATATTTTTACTGCTTCCCGCTCCCCGTTTACAAGCTGTTCCGATGTGACCGCACGGCTTCGATTTCTGCCGCGCCGACCACGCTAAAAACCCGCCGTTACTTGACGTCCACCGATAATCGGTGCAACACTCCCCAAAATCACGCGATAGGAGATCCAAATGCGGAACCTGACTCTTTGGCTGGTTTTGTTCCTGGCGGGCCTGCTCGTCGGTTTTATTCCCCAGTACCTGAAAACCCGCGATTTGAAGCGACAGGTGGATGTTTGCAACGCCGCCTATCAGCTCGCGGAAGTCCGACGGTCCGCCGCCCTGACATATGTCACCGCAACTCAGTTGAACTATGGGACAGCCAGCGGATACGCCCACCGGTTCTTCGACCAAGTCCGTCAGCTCGCCGGCACAACTTCAGATCCCGTTGGCCGTTCCATGCTCTCCGACGTGCTTTCCTCGCGCGACAAAATCACCACCGACTTGGCGAAAGGGGATCCGCAGGTCGTCAACGAACTCCAGCCCATTTTGCTCGAGGTTGAGGGAGCCGGCAGCAAGTAGGGCTAGCTACGAACGAGGCTGCCCCACCCTTTGCGGTTTTCAAAGCGGGGGTAAAGAGATACCTGCTGTCTAGTCCTTTAACGGCACCAGCAACTCGTTGGTACCGCGGCAGAACGTTGCCACGCGTTCGATGGAGCCGGTTTGGTTGGGAAGAGTCATCACCGGGCCGTAGCAGTAAACCGCATGACCTGTACGGGCAAAATACCACTTGCCGCCCTTATGCCGGACCGCCTTCGCTTGTTGCGCGAACCGCGGCTCAGGCTGGGGACTGGCCGCGTGGAAAAGCTGAACCTGTGGGACAGGGAGTAAAGCCAACAACAGTATTGCAAGTGCGTTCATAAACACCACCCGGGCCACAACCTAGATCGCGAACGAAACTCGCCTCATGTCAGAAGGGTCGGTAAGCTCAACCGGCGGTGCCGGAAGAGTCTTCTCCGCCTTTCGGGCCTTTCGATTAGTTTTCGCATTCGCTTGCGGCCCTACCTTGCTCGATGGAACCTGTATTACCGGAACCTGGGTTAACGGAACTTGGGCTGACGGGATCTCGGCTAATGACGACACGTGACTCGACGGGTTCTGGGATGCCGAACCATCAGATGCCGGATTCTGAGATGCAGCAATCCCGGCGTGAAGCTGGCTATTCCCGCGCGACTTGGCCTTTTTGGACCATTCTCCGGCATGCCTTCGCAGCGTGCTGAGGTACACGTTGTCCTTGAAAAGCGTGTGAATCAAGCTGAGCTGCGAATCGATCATCTTGTCCTGCTCAATGACCAGCTTGGTCAGCAGGAGGTACGAAATCACAAAGAGCACGACTAGCAGCGGAAGCGCGGTCAACTTGCGTTTACGTTTAGTGGCCGCGTTCACGATGGCATCCATTTTTCAGTCCCCGGGTCTCGCGCACAGTCCGAGCGCTGCCTACCTCAAAGCAGATTGTGCACCGAACTGCGGCGTAATTGTATGTTGCTGAAAATTAAAGCCTTAGATTTAATCCTTGGACCGCACTCGACCGTGCAAAACTGCAAGGCCTTGCACATTGAGGGTAACCAGTTGTGTTACTGCCGTAAGTTGCGAACGTCCAAAAGAAGGGATTGTTAACGGGCGTTGAATTGAAAATCTATTTTGCTTTATTGCGTCCATCAAAAATTGCAATTGGACAGCCTTGTCCGCCGCCGATAGCGTTTAATTATGGCTTCTTCTATTCATATTGACGATTCGCAAGTAGACGTCCTGCACCACACAGTCAGCCGTATTGCCGCCGCCGATGGTTTTCACCAGGCGCTCGATCACGTTCTGGATTGCGCCGTGGAAGTCGTTAAATGTGATTCCTGCTTTATTTACGTCCTTGAAGGGGATGACTTGGTTTTGCGGGCATCCAAGAATCCTCACCAGGAGCTGGTCGATCGGCTGAAACTCCGCCTGGGGCAGGGAATTACGGGATGGGTAGCCGAGCATCGTGAGCCGGTCGCAGTCTTTCGCGAGGCTTACAAGGACCCGCGATTCCAGTACTTCACCGAGCTTCCAGAAGACCGGTTTGAAGCTTTCTTGTCCGTTCCGCTTCTGTCAAGAAGCCGGTTAGCGGGCGTCATGAACCTGCAGCACCGTGAGCCGCACGTTTACAGCTCTCGCGACATTCGGCTGCTCTCGACCATCGGATTTCTCGCCGGTGCCGAAATAGAAGTGGCGCGACTCGAGACCGCGAACTCTGGTCTTTCACGGCAGCTTGAGACTCGAAAACTGGTAGAGCGCGCAAAAGGAATCCTGCAGCGCGACCTCAGCTTAACCGAGGAGCAGGCTTACTTGAGCATCCAGCGCCAGAGCCGGCAAAAACGCAAAACCATGAAAGAGATTGCCGAGGCCATCATTCTCGGCGAAGACGTAAGGAGCAGTTCGCGAGCGGAATAAATCGCGAACTGCCCGTTGTCTCGTTAATTCCGGCAACTTCTTTTACGGCTGCGGAGTCTGCGTCTGGTCTGGCTGCGATGGCTGCGGCGTTTGCGTCTGCACGTCCGTTCGAGGAGCAACGAATGGAATCTTGGGCATGTGCGTGACTTGCGCTCGCTCCGCATCCTGAACCAGGATGCCTGCATTTTCGAGTAGCAGCCCGGTCGCGCGGTCCAGCTCTACGCGCGCTTTCTCATACGCTGCCAGCGCAGAAACCAGAGTAGATTCCGTGCTGGTTAGTCCCGACTGCATTTGCAGAACATTCGTCGGATTTGATACTCCTGCCTCCAGCTTCTTCTGCTCCGCATCCAGCGTTTGCCGAGCCAGATTTACCGCGGCTTGCGCTGCGTCCACGCTGGCACGATTCTGCTGCACGTCGAATTGCGCATTACGAACTTCAATTCGTACCTGATTTTCGAGCTGTTGCAAGCGCACTTGTGCCTGCCTGAATTCAAGTTCTGAGCGCACCTGATTGGCCTGCGCCGTGCGGTTAAGGATGGGCACGTTCAGGGTGATTCCTACACCTTTATCTGGTGCAGTGGAGTTCACCATTTGACTGAGAGTGCCACTGTAACTAACCGGCCCAGATAGGAATTGCGAAGGAATGCGGTTGCGGTTGATGCAGATTCCTGAGACGGACGGACAAAAAATAGCATTCGGGCTCAGGGCTCCGCCCAGTCCGCTTCCGCCGTAATACGCATACAGCCCGAGCGAAGGCAGCATGGCGTTGTGCACGGATTTAACATTCAGATCGCGGCTGTTCAGATCAATGCGTGATTCGGCTAGCTCGGCCCGATGTTGCAATGCGTCATTGATCAGGTCTTCGGTGGGCGAGACCGGCTCCTGAGCAGGCAATTGGATGGTCGAAGTTGGAATCACCTGTGCGCCCCCGAGCTGCGGATTCTGCAGATTTCGGCTGAGCGCATTTTTCATGAGCAATTCCTGCAGCTCAAGGTTGGTCTGGGCAACGGTGAGCAGCTGGCGATTACTGGCAACTGTGCTCTGCGCGCTCACGACCTGGATCGGCGGCAACGTGCCGACCTGTACGGCTTTCTCGTTATCACTGAGCGTTTTCTCGGCAAAGGTCAGCGCCTCCTGCTGCACCCGCACATTCTCAACTGCGTAAACCAGGTTCCAGTACAGGTTCTCGATCTGGTCAACCGTTGTGATCACCTGCAGGCGAAATGCAACGTCAGAAATTTCACGATTATTTTTCGCAATGCGGATGAACCGCGTGTTCGGCAAAAAGCCGAAGCCCTGAAGCAGCTCCTGGGTCACTCTAAATTGAAAGTTCGAGCTGATAGTCGGACTCAGCGCGCTCAGCGGATTGTCGCTAGTGAGGTGAGTATTGTTGAAGCCGACCAGCAGGTTGGTACCAGTATGAAATCCCTGCTGGTAAGAAACATCCGCGATGCCGGTGTTGTTGTTGGTGACGGCCCGTCCGCTTAATGCGCTGCTTGAGAGCACAAAAGCGCGGTCCATCTGCAGTGTGCTGGAAATCACCGGATCGAAGCTGGTGATAGGTGAGCCGATACCAAGAGTTGAGCTGACCAATCCGTTGGTGCCGGTTCCCACGCCGCCCGCAGCAACGCTCGTACCGCCCGCGCCTGAACCCACGTTGCCGCTCAAACCCCCAACTCCGCCACCCGGCGTGTTCTGGACAATTCCTGTGTTGACGCCCAAAATATTCGATCCCGCTTTTGCCCGGAGCATGTCCGTGTCGGCAATATTTAGGTTGTACCGCGCCAGATCGAGATCGAGATTGTTCTCCAGCGCGAGCGCGACCGCGTCATCCATGGAGAGATAAATTTTGCCGTCGCGCATGAGCTGGTCAATACGCGGCGTATTCGCAAAGTCGGGCTCCGGAACCGTACGCGCCTTGTAAGGCGCCAGTACGTTTGGAAATGGCTTCACCGATTTCGAATAATCGTGGGTCACGTATGCGTGCGTCCGCGGTTTATTTTCCGATTGCGGCGCCGCGGGTAGATTTTCCTGAACCTGAGGTTGCGCAGGAGGCGGTGTCTGCTGCGACCAGCTCCTCGCGCCAAATGTAGCTAGAAGAACACAAACGGCAAGAGTGGAGGCAATGACTTTTAAGCCGGACATGGGCAAATTCCTCTCATCTGAAAGATGTCTTTTAGAGCGTTAGACCAGAGTTGGATGCAAAAACCAATTTGATCATTACAAACGGATTTTCCAGAATTGCGCGACTCCAGTCGCGCCGGTCGAGTTCGCATAAAGAACGGATGTCAGTCGTGCGGCCAAGGTTGAGTAACAAATACGACCCGAACATTCCAATGTAGATTCAATACCGAGGCGTGGAGTGTAAAGAATTATAAAAAGACTGTGCCGCCATCAGGCTTCGGCCGCGTCAACCTGGCAGGAGATCAAAACATCAGGAGATCAGCAGGACTTGCCGAAAGGGCGGGGAAGTTTGCCGTGTCGCACGTTCCTAATGTCCGTACCCGCCATGCTCCAGCGAAACTTTTCCCCTGAACATGCGGTAAACAATGACGAAGTACATTATCGCCAGAGCCATGCCAAAAGCCCACCACACTAAGCCAACGTGAAGCGTGTGAGGCCCGGAGAGCGCCTTCTGGATCGTAATGTCGTTGGCGGAATCGCTGCTCGATGGCAGCAGCCTAGGATACAAGGCAACCGCCGCGCCAACTAACATCATGGCGAGATACATGCAAGAACAGGCGAAAGCCTTGCGATCATCCTGCTTGCGGGAGAAAACCATGATTCCTACGAGGGCGCCGAAAACGAGCGCGGGAACCACGAAGGCCAGCGGATGTGCCCAGTAATTGTCCAGCCCGTCGCGCCTCGCTGCAATGGTCGCGGGCAGACTTACTACTGTGAGCCCCAATAATGCGACAGACAAATACATCGCCGCGGACCTGGCCCGCAATTGCAAATTTGCTTCAGTCTTCACCGCGAGGTAAAGCGCGCCGTGAAGAGCAAGTGCAACCAGGGCCAACACCCCGCCGATGACCGTGTACCAGTCGAGAATCCCCGGCTCGGGACCGATTCGCCAGTTGGTCCACAGCGGCAGGAAGAAGTAGCCGTCTTCGCCTAGCGGGACCCCCCGAATCACATTCGCCAGCGCCGCTCCGTAAAGGACTGCTAGAAGCAAGCTCGAAATAAAAAATACGCCGTCAAAAAAGGCCCGCCAGACGCGGATTTCCATGTGCATGCGCAATTCGATGCCGAGAGCGCGCATGATCAGCAGCCACAATACGATCATCAACGCAAGATAAAAACCGCTGAAGGCCGATGCGTAAAGCAGAGGGAACGCAAAGAACAGCGTGCCCCCGGCCGCGATCAGCCAGACTTCGTTACCGTCCCAGACCGGGCCGATCGTGCGCACCGATATTTGTCTTTCTTCTTCGGTGCGCGCCAGAAATGGATGCAGAATACCTACGCCAATATCAAACCCGTCGAGCACGACGTAGGCGACGATCATCAGCGCGACCAGCCAAAACCAAATGAATCCCATCTTTATTCTCTAAAGACAATCTCTAAACGACTGTGTCAAACACTCTCTAAACTGCTTTCGTTAAAAGGCGATTCCTAGGCGACGGTAAATGGCTCGGCAACTTGCGCAGACGCGGCCCTCTCCGGCCCGTTCGCGATAATGTGATAGACCAATATCACGAACAGAATGGAGAGTGCGCTGTACATGCCCATGAAGCCGAGCAAGGTGAACAGCCCATTTCCCGCAGACACATTCTTGGAATAGCCTGCGCTAGTGCGAATCAGTCCGTACACAACCCACGGCTGGCGGCCGATCTCAGCCGTCATCCATCCGGCGGTATTCGCGATGTATGGCAGCGGGAAACTCAGCATCAGCGGCCACAGCGCCCACCGTGTGGCGAACAATTTCCCGCGCCACAGCAGAAAAGCAGCCACGGCCATCAGCAAAGCAAAGTACGTCCCGAGCCCAGCCATGATGTGATACGCGTAATACAGCAACGGCAACGGTTCGGGCCACTGATCGCGCGGGACACGGTCAAGACCTTCTACTACCGCTTTCGGAGTGCCATAGATCAAGAAACTCAGAACATCGTTCACGACCAGGGGGTTGTCAATTGTTTGCTTTTGTTCATTGGGCTGACCTAGCAGCACAATCCCGGCGCCGCGTTCCGTATGAAAAAGTCCTTCCATCGCTGCCACCGCCGCTGACTGATGTTTTGCCATATATTTTCCCTGCATGTCGCCGGTCGGAAAGATTTGAGCTATGCACGCAATCACCCCAGCGACAACACCTACGCGAAGAAAGATTTTGCCCGATTCAGAAAATCGATCTTCGAGCACGTAGAATGCGCCAACTGCGCACATCGCGAACGCGCCTGTGATCACCGCGCCGGACATATTGTGCGCATATTGAATGAGCGCCCAGGGATTGGTCAGCAGTCCCCAAAAACTTGTAACTTCATACTGGCCATTTGGAAGAACACGATACGCGACCGGATGTTGCATCCATGCGTTGCTCACAATAATGAAGTAGCCCGAGATCCATGACCCGAGAAAAACCAGAAAAGCGGAAGCCCAGTGCGCGAGGGGTGAAAGACGTCTCTCGCCAAAGAGGAACAGGCCCAGAAATGCCGACTCCAGAAAAAATGAAAAGACGCCTTCCATGGCCAATGGCTGGCCGATAACGCCTCCGGTGACGCGCGCGAACTGCGACCAGTTCGTGCCAAACTGAAATTCCATCGGAATGCCGGTCACGACGCCGAGCAGGAAATTAATAGCGAAGATCCTCGCCCAGAATCGCGCCGCCTGGTTATAGCGCTCGTCTTGATTCCGGAGGGCGATGCTCTTCAGCACCACGATCAGCAACGCCAATCCCACGGTCAATTGCGGGAATAGATAGTGATAGGTGATGGTGAAGCCGAAGTGGATGCGATGCAGCAGCAGTGCAGTCACGGCGCAACTCTAAGCAGCCCGATCGGACGCATCGTTCGATCATAATCACCGCGGCTCCCTTTGGAAATCTTGCCGAAACGTCAGACGCGCTGATACGACCAAGGTACGCTTTCCCTCAAGATTGTACGAGCAACACGAAGTCTTCTGCGAGAGGATCGCCGTTTGATGCGCTCAGTTCAGACTTTGAAGATAAGCAATCAACGGCTTCATCTCGTCGTCTTTGAGTTGCACAGGCGGCATTCCACCGGCGGTCATTTTTGCACTGGGAGTGTTTAGCAATGCCGCAATCCTCGCCGCATCGTATTTCGCACCTACGCCGACCAACTTCGGCGCGGCCGCGGTGCCAACGCCGTTATCTCCGTGGCAGGCATTGCAGCTTTGTGCTTCAAAGATTTCTTTGCCCTTGGCCGCCTCAGGATTAGATAATGCGACGTTTTGCGCGCTCAACGAGCTGCCGGAAAGTTCGGGTTCGAACTTCGCGTTCATGAACTCTTTGGTGGCCTCCTGCTGTGCTCTCAATTGCGCAGCCACGCCGGGATTGCGCATATCCTGGCGATAACTGCTAACTCCGAGCGCGGCGAGCCCCAGCAGAACAATGGTGAACAGTCCAACGCTAATAGGCCGCTTCCACGGGCGCCTCTCAAGACTGCGATCAAAAAATGGTAGTCCAACCAGCAACAATCCTACGATTCCAGGGATAACTAAAATCCCAAGCAGCGCCGTCGAGCCGTGCCAGTATTTCAAATATTGAAATACAGGAACGTAGTACCATTCCGGCCGCGGCATGAATTGCGTGTCCGCCGGATCCGCTCTGGGCCCGAGGTCCATCGGCCAGAAGTATGCGACAAGTCCCAACAGCACAATGATCAGCGTGGCGAAGCCCATGTCCATCACCAGCTGCTTGGGATAAAAAGTTTCCGCCGGAAGTTTGGGGCTGACCGGATCTTCCGTCGCGGGGCCAGCGGCGCCAGCTTTTCGAAACGAATAAACATGGATCGCTACAAACGCAAAAATGCATGCCGGAATCACAAATACATGCAGCACAAAGAACCGCGACACGGTGAGCGTCCCCATCTCAGTCCCGCCCCGGAGCAGCTCTTTCAGTCCATTTCCCACCCATGGAATTTCGCTGAGAATGTTCGTTCCCACCGTGGTCGCGAAGAATGCCTTCTGGTCCCAGGGTAAAAGGTAGCCAGTAAACGCCATCCCCAGCATCAGCGCGAGCAGCACGCATCCCGCAACCCACACCAGCTCGCGGCGTCCTTTATATGAGCCGTAAAGGAAGGTTTGGGTCATGTGCAGCAAGAGCACAATAATGATCGCGCTCGACCCATAGGCATGGATACTCCGCAGAAAAGATCCGCCGGTCACTTCTTTGGTGATGTACGCGACCGTTGTATGCGCGTGGTCCGCTGAAGGTACGTAATACATGGCGAGAAACACGCCGGTCACAATCTGCGAGAGAAAAAGAAAAAGCAGGCCCGAGCCGAATACATACGCGATCTTTGCTCCACCCGGAATCGGTTCATCGAGTGTGTGGCGGAGAAGGGAATCGAGGCCGGTTCGGTGGTCCAGCCATGCGCGGAAGCCAGATTTGGACTCTTTGCCGTCCGCGCTCACGCCAACTCCTCCTTAGTATGAGTCAGCTGGCGGAAGAACTGATATTGCGTCTTCAGGGTTCCATCTTCAATTTTTGTTTCCAGGCGGTCCATGCTGCGCGGAGGCGGCCCGCTCAACAACGTGCCATCCGGAGCAAAATTGCCGAGATGGCATGGGCAGATGAACCTCCTTTCTTTCTCGACAAATGGAACCGAACACCCCAGATGAGTGCAAACCGCCGACAGCACGATCAACTGACCTTGTGCGTCTTTGCTCACATAGACCGGCTTTTCGGTCATGGTTCTGCGCCAGCCGTCGCGCTGCTCGATGGTTACCAGCTTTTTTACCGGCGCATCGAGGTTCTGGAATTCGTCCACCTTGCCCACGTCCGACCACGACTTGTCGGTCGTTCGCGCAAGCACGGGATGCAAGGTGAAGCGTACTAACGGAATGGCAAGCAGCGCGCCCACAGTCGCGCTTCCGGCAGCCAGCAGGCCGGCGAGAAACGAGCGTCGATTTGGATCGCCCGATTGTTTTTGGGTTACGGGTTCGACTTGCGGCATTGTTTTTCGGATGTCGAGCTGGAACAAATCAAAGTCACTTTTTTCCTAACTGGCGGACATAAGCAACCAGTTGCTGAATTTGATCAGGCTTCAGCTTCTGGGCGAATGCTGGCATCTTGTTTCGCCCTTTGGCGATTACTTCGGCGATTTCGGCGTCCGACTTCTTCTGCGTCTCTTCAGACCTGAGGTCTTTCGCTTTCTGGGCCTTTCCCGTCGGAGTATTGCCGCTGCCGTCTTCCCCGTGGCATAAGGCGCACTTCGCTTTGAACAAGCTCGCCGCATTAGTCTCCGCGGTTAGCAAGTGAGGCCATATAGCCGCGCCCAGCAGAATTGGCGCAAAGCCGCGCAAAGTTCGCTTCATAGTTCTCCTTATTCACGGGCCATATTTGACACACGTAGCCTACACGCCATGGGCCGGCGGAACTGTTTAGTAAGGGATAGCTAATTTACGGTTTGTGTGATTAATCCCGAGCTGCCAGTGAAATTTGCCGACCCGCCATAAGTCGCCTTGATCACGTCTGCGCCGTGGGGCAGTGTCGTAGTCGTAAAACTGCCTGTGCCATTCAGCAGCGTCACAGTGCCTATGAGTGTCATGCCTAGGGTCAGCTTTACTGATCCGGTTGGAACACCCGTAAACTGGGGCGTCACAGTGATAGTGAATGTGACCGATCCGCCCAAGTTTGATGGATTCGGCAACGAACTGAGCGCTGTCGTGCTCGCCGCTTTTGTAACTGTCTGGGAAATCGCTGGTGACGTGCTCGCGGCGTATATAGTGTCCCCGCTATATGTAACTGTGATGGACTTTATTCCAACCGCCAATGTACTGGTCGAGAACGTTGCCATGCCGCCACTCAACGTTCTTTTTCCCAGAGTCGCCGTCCCTGATTTGAACGTGACTGCGCCAGTCGCGGTGCCGCTGTCCGAGGTGACCACGTTCGCTGTGAAAGTTATCGTTTGCCCATAAACGGATGTACTCAGGCTCGACACCACACTCGATGTCGTCGGCAAGCCTTTTACCACCTGATTTAACACGAGCGACGAACTGCCGGAAAACACGCTGTCGCCTGCATAGGTCGCTCTGATCTTATGAGTACCCGCGGTCAATGCCGAGGTCGTAAGCGAAGCAGTGCCACTGGTAAGCAAACCAGTGCCCAATAGCGTCGTGCCGTCCATGAATTTGACGATCTCGCCGTTCGGAAGCGTTCCTGACCCCGAGCTTACGGTTGCGGTGAAAGTGACCGAGCCTCCGAAGTTCGATGGATTACTCGACGATGTAATCGTGGTCGTGGTGGGAATCTTGGTAACCGTCTGCGTGTGCACGGCCGAGATGCTGGCGACATAATTTCCATCGCCGGAATAGGCGGCCGTGAGCGAACGACTTCCCGGAGTCGAATACGTTGTGTTGAAGGTGGCAACCCCGCTCACCAGAGAGCCGGTCCCTACCGTGGTCGTGCCTTGGTGAAAAGTTATAGTCCCAGTTGGCGTCCCGCCGTTGGCTCCGGTCACGGTGGCGGTGAATTTTACTTGCTGATTAATGATTGACGGATTGGGGGTCGAGGTCAGTGCCGTGCTCGTCGCGGCCTGGTTGACGGTTTGCGACAACGCACTTGAAGTGCTGCCGCTGAAGTTTGTGTCCCCGCCGTAGGCTGCCGTAATCGAATGGGTGCCAACTGCCAAGTTGGAAACCATTAGGCTGGCCACTCCACCACTCACCGTTCCGGTACCCAGCGTGCTGGTGCCCTCCTTGAAGGTGACCACCCCGGTCGGAGAACCGGATGTCGCCGTCACGACCGCGGTGAGGGTTACCTGTTGCTTGAAAGTAGAAGGATTCGTCGATGAGCTGAGGGCTGTGGTCGTACTCGTTTTTGTGCCCGAAGAAACTGTGACCGTGGCCGTGCCTGCAGTGCTTGGCTGGTGTGCGTCGGCGGCGGTGATCGTCTGACTCCCGCTGGTGTGCAGGATTACTTCACTCGAAAACGTGTGGGTGCCTGCGTCCGCTGTAGTGAATGTGTAGTCGCTGGGAAGCGTGGCCGCGGAATCGCTGCTGGTGAAATGCACCTTGCCGAGGTATTTGCTGCCATCGCTGTTCGCGACCGTGACCGTGACGTCGAAGGCGGTTCCGGTTGAAGCGCTTGGGGGCGCCGCCAGCGTGAACGTCAATGTTCCGGGCGAGACACAGCCCGCGTTGTGATTGGCGGTATAAGACTTTTGTGAATATTCCTGCTGGAATGTGTAAGTGATCGAGTCGAACTGTAGTGTGTCAGTATTCTGATTGCAGGGATCGCCAATCTCACCGTTATTAGCGTCATACCATGCCAGCGGCGGGGCAAAAACTAACGCCAGTCCTACCGCGGCGTCGGTGGTGGCCTCGGCAAACTCGTGACTGCTGGCGCTGCTGACATTCTGGAATTGGCTCCCGTTCCCGCACCCCACAGCGCAACCGCTGCCCGCGCCGAAATCCGGTATGACTCCGTAGGGCACGTCTAGCGTTTTCGAGTTGAAGGTGCCGCTGAAAGTCCCGTGGTAGGCGCAAAAGCCGCCCGCCACGCAACTATTCGAATTTCCATCGTTAATAGTCATGCTGTGAGGGAAATACACGAAATATAGTGTATTTACGTTCCCGCCGCTGTCGGTGGCTGGCGCTGGCAACTTGTTCGCACTGATCTGGGCCTGGATTTCGGTCTGAATCTGCGCATCGGTGATTGAGGTACTGGTGATGCTGGGAGTAATCACGAATGGTGAACCCGCGTGGAGCGTACCGCGCCCGATTGTCTGGCTGGTACCAGGAAGTCCCTTTTGGGTTCCAGCTGTCGCATTGACGCCTGCTGTGTTGTACTCCTGAAGCATGTCAGCAAATGTGCTGCCCGTGAGCGCCCCTAGAAGTTGGCTCACCCCGATGCAGTTGCCATGTGAGTCCGTGCCCCCGCCGCAATCGACCACGCTGCTGACGTTGCTTCCCCAATACACCACCACCACGTCTGGATTGGAGATTACCGGCCCGCCATAATAATCAACTTTGCAAGTCCCCGCACAAGACGGCGTAGTCGAGGCACCATTCACCGGCTGCTGCTTCGCCGTCCCAGTTTTCTTCGCCACAATGTGCATCGGGTGCTTGCCGGATTGTCCGCCGGACAGCACCACGGATTGCGCGCCTTGGTCTTGTGCGCTGGCCGCCATGCACAGTGCCGCGACGCAAGCCAGGTGAACTAAACCGCAGATGGCATGGGTTGCGGAGAAATTTGTAGAAATTGCAGGGCCCGAGGGGGACATCAGGATTCCTCACTGAATGGAATATTTTCCGCGCGGATCGAGGGCCCCACTCGATCGGAAGAACTTCAGGGCCAGCTTGGGCGAGAGTCTATGTCAGAGAAGCTGGCTCTTGCAATGAAAAAATACAAGGAAGCCGGAGGAAAATCGAGAATCCTGTTTACCTCGCATTTGTGTGGATATCCCGGCTGTTCGCCCGCTTACGCGAACCATTTGAGCCTCTCCCTTTTTGTTGACGGAAAGGGTACATTACATCATTCAGGTCTGGCCGGAGGACGTGTTGCGCAAAATAATAACTTTCGAATTCATAAATCAGTATCGGAGTGTCGCGAATGGAGTGTTTTGCCTGCATTCATTGTCATTTTTATCAGCCGCCGCGCGAAAACCCATGGCTGGAAACGGTTGAGTCCCAGGCATCCGCAAGTCCGTATCACGACTGGAATGAACGCATCGCGAGGGAGTGCTATCTTCCGAACGGCGCTTCGCGCATACTCGACTCCGACCACCGCATCGCGAAGATCGTCAACAATTATTCCAAGATCAGCTTCAACTTCGGTCCGACTCTGCTCTCGTGGATGGAAGAGCGCGCGCCGGAAGGCTACCAGCGTATTCTTGATGGCGACCGCGAGAGCCAGAAACTATTCTCGGGACATGGCGCCGCTCTAGCACAGGCTTACAACCACACAATTCTTCCACTCTCGAACTCACGCGACAAGCGCACGCAGATTCTTTGGGGCATCAAGGATTTTCAACACCGTTTTGCGCGTGATCCCGAGGGCATGTGGCTGCCGGAAACGGCCCTGGATATGGGAACGCTGGAGATTCTTTCCGCCGAGGGCATCAAGTTCACGATCCTGGCTCCTCGTCAGGCGGCACAGCTGCGTGTCGATGAAGATTCGCCTTGGATAAACCTCGAATACGGCGCAGATTCGCGGCATCCGTACGCGTGCAACTTGCCCTCAGGACGCACCATCGGCTTGTTTTTTTATGACGGCGCGCTCGCAACCGCCGTGGCGTTTGAGAAATTGTTGTTCAGCGGAGAGAATTTCGCGCGCCGCCTTCTCAGCCATTTCGATCCCGAGGGCGATTCCGCGCAATTGATGCATGTTGCCACTGATGGCGAAACCTACGGGCATCATCATTCGCACGGCGATATGGCCCTCGCCTACGCTCTCCAATACATTCAGGAAAATAAGCTCGCTCGCATAACAAATTATGGCGAATACTTCGCCATGCATCCGCCTACTCAGGAAAGCCGTTTAAAAGAGAACACTTCCTGGAGTTGCGCACACGGGGTTGCGCGCTGGGAAGACAACTGCGGGTGCAATGCTGGAAGCGGCCCCGGCTGGAACCAAGAGTGGCGACGCCCGTTGCGGAAAGCTTTCGATTGGTTGCGGGATGATCTCCTCGCCGATTATGAACTGAATGCAGGAAAGCTGCTGAAGGATCCCTGGTCAGCAAGAGACGATTACATTTCCGCTGTTCTTGATCGGTCTCCGGCAAGCGTCGAGCGCTTTTTGACGCAGCATTCCACTCACCACTTAGCGCCTTGTGAGCAAGTTCGCGCTCTGCGTCTGCTCGAGATGCAGAGACACTTGATGCTCATGTACACAAGCTGCGGCTGGTTCTTTGATGAGCCAACCGGGCCAGAGACGGTGCAGGTACTGCAGTACGCAGCCCGCGCGGTGCAATTAGGGCAGCAGTTATTTGGCAGAGATTGCGAAGAGCAGTTCCTCAAAAGACTCGAGCTGGTCCACAGCAACATCCCGGAATTCGGAAATGGCCGCGACATTTACGAGCGCTACGTCCGCCCCGCGATGCTGGATCTTCCCGGGGTTGCAGCCCACTACGCCGTCAGTTCTTTTTTCGAAGGCTACGACCAGTCGGGTTCCATCTACTCCTATCAGGCACGCTTGCGTGACGTGAGCGTCATCGAGAATGACAAACTCAAACTCGCAGCCGGTACGGTCGAGATCAGGTCCCGCATCACTCACGCACAACTGGATTTTAATTTTGCCGTGCTCCACGCCGGAGGTCATAACCTGCGAGCTGGCGTTTGCGAAGCTCACGATGAGTTTCGGCAATTCACGAAGGAAGCTCGCGTCTGTTTATCCGACTCGGGTTTTAATGGTTGCGCCCAGACCTTCGATCATTATTTTGGCGCAGAGACCTACTCGCTAAAATCATTGTTCCGCGATGAGCGGCGGCGCATTGTCACGCAAATTATCGATAGCACACTCGCAGAAATCGACAAGCTTTATGGTGACGTGTACGAGCACAATGTGACGCTCATTGGTTTTCTCCGGGAACTGGCAATGCCGTTGCCACCCATTCTGCGAGTCTCGTCTGAGTTCGTGCTCAATAACGCAATTCGCCGCTGTCTCACTAGCGAACAGATCGAGTTCGAGCGTCTGCGACTTCTGATGAAAATGGCCGCGCAAACTGGCATTGCTCTCGATGATTCGGTGAAGTCAGCTTTGGGTGAACGGCTGGACCGCTCGATGGCATGTTGGTCCAGGGATCCGTTCGAATTGAAAGAGTTAAGCGAACTGGAGCGGCTGATCCCACTTTTTCGGGCTGCGCCACTTAAGCCCGGGGGTCTCTGGCAGGCTCAAAACACTTATTACAAGTTGATGAAGAGGATCATGCATTTGAAGCCGGAGACCCCGAGCGACACCTGGCTTCAACTTTTCCGCAGCCTTGGAGATAGTCTCGGAATTGCTCTGCCGCAGACATTTCTGTCCACTGTCGAAAAGAAAATGTCTGCTGTTTCTGTGCCGCAGGAGCCGCAATTGCAGCTCAGCGTTTCCTCAGAATAGCTGGCTAAAACCAGGTCTTTCGGACAAATTCACCGCCAGCCTCACTCACCGTGAGGCACCCAGATGTTCTTCACCTGGGTAGAGTGTTCGAGGAACCAGCGGCCTTCGGCTTGTTTCGAATTAAACCAATCGATAGTGCGGCCTTCGTTCGTCCACACTTGCTTCAGATTGCCAACGGAGTAAGCCTTCGCTGCAGAAGCGCTAGCGTCATCCGTAAATGACCAGATGGCGTCAACGTCATCGTGCTCCGCCAAAGTCTTCAGCAGTTGTGACGCCGGACCGGTGACGATGTTAACTGCGCCCGCCGGCAAGTCGCTGGTATCGAAGATCTGGTAAAGGTCACCCGTGATTAACGGGTAGGACTCTGAAGGCACAGCGATGACCGTGTTGCCGCAAGCCAAAGCCGGCATCACTAATGATAAAAATCCGAGTAACGGAACTTCGCGCGGGCAGATGATGCCAACGTTTCCGATCGGTTCGTTCATCGCGATGGCGATGGTGCGGAAGGGAGGATTGTGCACGCTGCCGTCGAATTTGTCAGCCCATGCGGCGTAAGCAAAGATACGCTCGATGCCTGCCTCCACTTCCGCGACGGCTTGTTTTTCTCCGGCGGCTGCAGCCAGCCGGCCAGCTACTTCATTCCGGCGCTGCGAGAGATTTTCCGCGACGTAGTAAAGCACCTGCGCGCGATTGTGCGCCGTGGCCTTCGACCATGCCGTCGCCTTGCGGGCCGCCTCGACGGCGTTACGAATGTCTTTTCGATTTCCAGATGGGACTTCGCCGACTACCCGTCCATCCGCTGCGCGCACTTCCATGCTGTATCCGGAATCCGGCCTCACCTGCTTGCCGCCGATATAAAGCTTCACCGTCCGATCGATTGATGGATTGGAATCCGACGAAGGCGCACCGGATGGACCCCGGGCGTTGGACTCCGGCCGTTCCTTGGGCTCCGGATGCTTGACGGCCGCCATTTTTGGAGCATTCTTGAACCAAGTGGGTTCCAGGTACTCGCGCAAACCTTCGCGACCACCTTCGCGTCCGTAGCCGCTCTCGCGGTAGCCGCCGAATCCGCATGCTGCGTCGAAAAGGTTGGTGCTGTTCACCCAGACCACGCCTGCTTTAAGTTGAGCCGCCACCTGCAAGGCAACATTCAGGCTCTCGCTCCACACGCTCGCTGCCAGACCGAAAGCCGTATTGTTCGCGAGTTCCACCGCCTCAGAAGGCGTGCGGAAAGTCATCGCCGCCAGCACCGGGCCAAAAATCTCTTGTTGCGCGACTACAGACGTCGGATGCACATTGCTCAGCAGGGTCGGCGGATAGTAGAGACCCCGTGTAGGCAGGACCATCTGCGGCTGCCAACAGGTCGAACCTTCGGCTATGCCCTGCTCTACCAAGCGGCGAATGCGATCCAGTTGCACGGGCGCGACAATGGCGCCCATGTCGATTGCTTTATCGAGCGGTGGACCAGCGCGGAGCGTGCTCATGCGGTCTTTGACTTTTGCGGTTAGGACTTCCGCAATGCTCTCCTGCATCAGTAGCCGCGATCCGGCGCAACAGACTTGACCTTGGTTGAGCCAGATTCCATCCACCAAGCCTTCGACCGCACTGTCGAGGTCCGCATCTTCGAAAACAATGAACGGAGACTTTCCACCCAGTTCCAGCGACAGTCGGTTATGACTGGAAGCCGTGGCGGCTCGGATCGCGCGTCCCACCTCGGTCGACCCCGTGAAAGCAATCTTGTCGACGCCCGGGTGCTTCACCAGACTTTCGCCGGCAGAGCCATCTCCTGTAACGATGTTGACGACTCCCGCGGGAAGGCCAATCTCCGTACAAATTTCCGCGAAGGCCAAAGCAGTGATCGGCGTGAACTCTGCCGGTTTCAACACAACCGTATTTCCGGTCGCTATCGCCGGCGCAATCTTCCAAGCCAGTATGAGCAGCGGAAAATTCCACGGAATGATTTGACCTATGACGCCGAGAGCCGTTTGATCGGGAAATTCCGACTCCAGCAACTGCGCCCATCCCGCGTGGTGGTAGAAGTGGCGAGCGACCAGGGGAATGTCAATGTCACGGCTCTCGCGAATCGGCTTACCGTTGTCGATGGTCTCAAGGACTGCGAGCCGGCGTGAGTGCCGTTGCACCGCTCGCGCCAGGGCGTATAAATAGCGGGCGCGGTTGTGACAAGTGAGAGCCTGCCATTTTGGAAACGCCTCCCTCGCGGCCTTCACCGCCGCATCGATATCTGCTGCCAATGCTTGCGCGACCGACGCAATCTTCTCGCCGGTCGACGGATCGAAGGAGTCGAAAAATACGCCACCTACCGGTTCTCGCCATTCTCCACCAATAAAGTGGCCGAACCGGCGGCGGTGACGGTCAAGCCAGGCTTGGGCTTCTTTCGGGTCCTCAGGCGCCGGACCGTAGTCCATGGAGACGAATTTCTCAGCGATGCTCATGTTCTCAAATGTCGGGCGATCTTAATTTCAGGCCCTATTTCAGGCGCTATTTCAGGCAATGGGATGCCGGTAATCAGCCGAATATCTTCCGCTGGCCTGGTGCTCCAACTGGCGCTCAATATCGTTTAGTAACCCGCTGACCCCGAACCGGAAAAGTTCTGCGGCCATCCAGGGCGTGCCCAACTCCTCTTTCATCAGCGATAACCATTCCAGCGACTGCTTCGCGGTACGTATACCTCCCGCCGGTTTGAATCCCACCGCCATCCCGGTCTCCTGCGCGTATTCGCGTATTGCACGCACCATTACCAGTGAGACAGGAAGAGTCGCATTGGTCGATTCTTTCCCAGTTGAAGTCTTGATAAAATCCGCGCCCGCCATCATCGCGACCAGGCTCGCACGGGCTACGTTGCGCAATGTGAGCAGATCGCCTGTCCCCAGGATTGCTTTCATGTGCGCGCTGCCGCAAGCCCGCCGGAACTCCGCAACCTCATCGTAGAGCTCCTGCCATTTTCCGCCGAAGACAAGCGCCCGGGTAATAACAATGTCGATCTCTTGCGCCCCCGCTTCCACCGAGCGGCGAATTTCGGCAACCCGTTCTTCAAGCGGATTCAGGCCGGCGGGAAATCCCGTAGAAACCGCCGCCACTCGAATTCCGCTGCCCTCGAGAGCACGCCGCGCAGTTTCCACGAAGCGGTGATACACGCAAACCGCGGCCACTTTGATTTCGAGTTCTTCGATTTCCAGCTGTTTGGCAAGGTCGGGCTGAATGGGTTGACGCGCCTTGGCGCAGAGCCTTCGCACGCGATCGTCCGTGTCGTCGCCGGAAAGCGTAGTCAGGTCCATGCAGGTGATTGCCCGTAAAAGCCACGCCGCCTGCCACTCGTTTTTAACTGTTCGGCGCGCTGTGTGAGTCTGCGTCCGACGTTCGACTGCGCTGGTGTTGACGCGAACTCTCTCAAGCCAGTCAAGGTTCAGGGGAATACCGCGATTCGACAATAGTGCTCGGCCCGCCAAAGTCGCTGCGGGCGCCTCCGAGACGGAAGCGGGAGGAAAGTTCTCGACAACCGGCTCCGTTACGCGGCCGGCACCTCCGAATTGTCTGGATCTCTCGCCCGCCATGGTTGCATTGTACGGCAGGCCAATCGCACTGCCTCATTCCCAGCAGGGAAACGCTACTATGTTTCGCGGATGTATCGAGCTACGGTTCGTTAGCCATACCCCTCGTTCCGCAATTTACGAGTAAATATTTACATCCTGTACTACCCGGTTGATCACCCCATCCGGGCTGGGTGAATCCGGCATCAGGTTCCACTGGATTGAACTGAACAGCCCCAACAATTGCCCGAACATCACATCCACTGGCGCGCGGTACTCGTCCGCGATTCCGCTCACGCTGGCCGGCGAAAGATAATCTTCGGCATAGGAATCTGTCGCAAGATCACTCCCGCCCACCACCACCCGGCGTTTTGCAATTTTTTTTGCCCCAATCTCTCGCAGCAGGTCTCGCTCGTACCCTTGCACTCGCTTGTCGCTGGAGAGAAAGCACACAAACAGGGTTTGGTCATCGAGTGCGGCCATTGGCCCGTGACGCAGTCCCAGTGCCGATTCCGTCATGGTCAGCGTCTTTCCCGCGGTCAGCTCCAAAACTTTCAGCGCCGATTCCTTCGCAACTGCTCGAAGCGGGCCCGAGCCCACAAAAAATGCCTTCTTGTATCCCTGTTTCGCCAGCGCCGCCGCACAATCGGCCGCGCGCGGCAACAAACTCTTGCCCGCCGCCACCAGTTTCCCCAAGACTGATTCGTAAGTTTCGAGGCTTGCGATATGGGCCATGCACTGGGCAAAAATCACCATGTTTGAAAATGAACTTGTCATCGCCAACCCGCGGTCATTCGCCTCGTCGATCATGCAAATCCCAAGCGTTTTTGGATTTCCGGAGCCTTCTCTCAACATGCGGCCGTGCGGGTTGCAGGAAATCACAATGTGGTAAATGTCAGGATACTTTTCGCGCGCTCTCGCCAGAACTGCCACGCCCTCAGAGCTGTCGCCAGACCGCGAGAATGAAATCCATAGATATTTCCTACCTGTCAGGATCAACTCGTCCATCTGCGTGAGCAGGTCTGTGCTGGGCACCGCGATTACTTCGCATCGCCAGTGCTTCCGCAGTAAGTGGCTGACCGCCTGTCCGGTGTAATCCGATGTGCCCGCGCCAACCAGAAACACAATTACGTGGGAGGCCCCAGGGCCTGTCAATTCCCCAGCCGAGAGAAAATTCCGAATCTCTTCTCTCTTACTGCGAAATAATTCAACAGTCGCACCCCATGTATCAGGCTGCTGGGCAATTTCCGCCGGAGTATGGACCAAGCCTCGTTTGACCTTCTCCGCCTCGGGTAAATCCATCAATTGGGAAAGGGCGCTCAATTTTCTCAACTCCTTTATCTTGGGCCTTAGTGATTTTCAGCGTGTGCCGAGTCACGGCTGTGGGCTGCGATTCCAGCAAGTTCGGAAAACGCAGCCTGTGCTCGATCGGTTCTGGTTTCAGAAATGCAACATCTCATCTGTCAGTACGGAATCTCCAAGCACGACTGAGCCGTGCTGAAAATAGCCAGCTGCCAAGCCAGGCTGATTTAGTCGCAGTCATTTGCTCGCCTGTATCGCTCCAGCCCCGTGAAACTGTCCGAACATGCGCTCCGCATTCTTGTGATAAATCTTTTCCAGCACCGAGTCCGGCAGCTCCATGCCAGAAATTTTCCAGCGTCCTTGTCCCGGTGCTCCCCAGTAATCGAAATATTCGTCGGCAGTTTCCAGCCAGCGGAAATGATTGCGGTACATCGCTTCTCCCATGCCGTTGTCCGTGCCGAACATAATGCGGTCCTGGTACTTGATGAAGAATTCATGTGCTCGCCGCGGCTGACGCCCGAGTTCCGCTTCCCGTGCGCCGAATTCGACCATTACATTCGGTAGGGTATCCAGCAGGTGGGACACGTAGTCCAGATTTTCCGGCCAGTTCGCCATGTGCAACGCGACAAATGTTGTATGGGGATGTTTCGCAAACATACGGTCACGCGCCGCCAGCAACGACTCTTTGCTGGGAAACTGCGGGCCATAGAAACTCCAGTCCGGATGGTCAGTTAACTCCTCATAGCGCTCATTCGTATTATCGATGGGGTGGAAGAACGCCTCTGGGTCGCTGGTGTGAATCGACACTGGAATTCCCATGCGCCCCGCTTCCTCCCATATGGGATCAAGCCGCGGATCATCAATTGCGATCAGCTTCCCCGATTTGTCCCGGTCCGTCAGCCCCAGGTCTTTTAATTGCTTTAGACCGCGCGCTCCGCGCCGGACCGCATCATCAAGTTGCGCAACCATCTTCTGGCTGAAGTTGGGATCGTCGATTTTGCTGAAATCAATTTGCGAAAACACCGTGAAACGTCCCGGATACGGCTTCACCATTTCATCGATCACATGCTGCAGCTTCTCACCCCACATGCCGGTGAGGATCACGACCGTCTTCACGTTGGTGTTGTCCATAATCTGTACCACCCGTTCCGGCGGCATGTGCTCGTCAATTCCCATCGCGTCATTGATGTGATTGTGAACATCGATTACGTAATATTTCGCCTTGTCCACCTTGTGCACCGGTGCATGCATCATGGAAACCGGATGAAAATCTTTCAGCAGAAGCGTCTTCTTCTGATCGGAATCCGCCGCCGCATGATAGCCGATTTCAGCTTGTGCCTGATTTTGCTGGCCACGTGCGACGCGCATCGCCAGCCAAAGCGCCATCGCGCAGAGCAACAACGCAATAATTGGTTTCGTCGTCATGGCAAGCTTCTCCTTTTTCCAACATCCGGTTGACACGGCTGAGAAACAAAAGTAAAAGCAATCATTCGCAAATTGTCCGCGCACGACCAAATGATCGGCGAGAGTATGCCTAGTCGTCGGCGTTGGCGGTGATCTCCGGCGCGGCCGCCGGTACCCCCACTTCCTGATCTTTATATTGCAACTGATAAAGCTTGTAGTAGATGCCGCGCTGCACGAGCAATTGTTGATGCGTGCCCATCTCGCGCAACTGCGCTTTGTGCATCACGATGATCTTGTCCGCGCGCTGCACCGTGGAAAGCCGGTGCGCAATGATGATCGACGTTCGGCCCTCCACCATTTTGTTCAGCGCGTCCCGGACTTTGAATTCCGTCTCCGTGTCCACGCTTGAAGTCGCTTCGTCCAGGATCAGAATCTTTGGCGAATGTGCCAGCGCACGCGCAAATGAAATCAACTGCTTCTGCCCGGTTGAAAGCGTCGTGCCCCGCTCCCGCACCTCTTCTTTATAAGTATTTGGCAGTTGATGAATGAAGTCCGCAAGGTTCACATCTTCCGCCGCCTGGCGTACTTGGTCGTCACTGATTGATTCCGTTCCCAGCCGGATGTTGCCCTCAACCGTTCCCGTAAATAGAAACGGGTCCTGCAGCACCACGCCAAACCTGCGCCGCAAATCCGTCAGGGGCATCTCTTTCACATCCACACCATCAATCCGGATCGAGCCTCGCTGGACGTCATAGAAACGCAGCAGCAGGGAAATGATCGTAGTTTTCCCAGCTCCGGTATGCCCGACAATAGCGGCCGTCTCGCCGGGTTCAATTGTGAAGCTCACATCCCTTAGCACCCAATCCGGCTCTCCGGTATCAATTTCGGCATGTGTGGCGCGGGCGCCCTCGCCCGCGATTGCCTGGGATTTAGTTCGCTCGCCATCAACAGCCGGCACATTCCTGTACGCAAACCACACCCGGTCAAACTCGATCCGGCCCAGTCCTTGCGGAATCTTGGTGACTGCCGCTTCATTGATCTCCGCCGGAGTATCCAGTAGTTTGAACACCCGCTCCGCCGCAGCCATCGCTGATTGCAGAATGTTGTACTTCTCGCTCAAATCCTGGATCGGCCGGAAGAACCGTTGCGCATATTGCATGAACGCCACCAGGACTCCCAGCGTGGTCACGTTACGCACCAGGTGGAACGTCAGCAGCGTCTTCGAGCTAAAGCTCACGGCCACACCGGTGATCGTCCAACCGCGAATCACATCTCTGCCGCCAAACCAAATAACAAGCGCAATCGCAATCGACGAAAGAATTTCGACCACCGGGTAATAAACCGCGTGCGCCATGATCGCGTCTTTGTACGCATCCATGTGCTGCGCGTTCACGTCGGAAAACGTCTTAAACGCCTTCTTTTCGCGATTGAAGAGTTGCAGCACCACCATGCCGCTCACGTGCTCCTGCAGGTGCGCATTGATTCTGGCAATCGCCACGCGAATTCGCCGGTAAGAGTCGCGTACTCGATCTCGAAAAAACTTGGTCGCCACCGCAATAAACGGAAGAACCGCAAACGTGATGAGCGCCAGCTTCCAGTTCACCGACAGCATGATGGCGAGAATTCCAGCCAGCACAAAGATGTCTTCGAAGATAGAGACCACGCCCGAGGTGAACATTTCATTCAGAGCGTCCACATCGGTCGTCACCCGCGTGACCAACCGTCCTACCGGATTCTTGTCGTAGAACCCAATGTGCATGCGTTGCAGGTGCCGAAAGATTTCGCTACGCAGGTCGAACATCACCATCTGCCCGGCCCATTGCATGAAATAGGTTTGCAAGTATTCGAGGAGAAAGCTGAAGATCGTCAGCCCAACGTAAATTCCCGCAATTTCAGCGATACCGGTGAGTGGTCGCGGACTAAGCCAACTGGTAAGCCATGCTGGCTTCGCATGCGTGGGCGCCAGGTAGCGGTCAATCGCCACCATGGTCAGGAACGGCCCCAGGACATCGGCCCCCGCTTTCAGCACAATCGAAACCAAGGCCACTGTGACTTGCCAGCGGTACGGGCGCAAATACCCCAGGATCCGCCTCATCAGCCGGCTGTCGTACGCTTTACCTAGGACTTCTTCCTCGTGGTGAGACGCCATTGATACCTATTCTAAATTGTTCACTGCGGAAAGAAACTTGGGAGCATTTTGCGGGGAGTTTCGGCAGAAGATTGTTGTGCGGGGGTTTCGTGGGCTTACAAAAGTAAGGTTCAGGAGCGCCCGCTACGGCTTTTTCGGAACAGTGCCCGTCGCGAACAAGTCAGAAAGATCGATAGCATTGGCAGCATCGCCCAGAAGCGGTCCCACGTGGAAAATTTCCTGCATGGTGCGCAAATCGGAGGAATGCGTGTAGTTGAGCGGGCTCGCATATGGAGTGCCCTTTATATTGGCGTGGGCCAGTGGGGAGATCACAATCTCCGGGATCGTGTGGTTAAAGTCGTCCGCGTTGTCATCCGCGAGACCGTTTGGCTCAGATTCGTCAAACCAAATGATGATCGCGCCATGATTCTTGTAGGCGTCAGATGCCATGATCACCGGAATGATCCGGCTCAGAAAGTCGTCGCCTTGCCTGATCTCCGCCGCGTCGCCGGTCAGGCCCTTGTAGCCCTCTCGGAGCGGCGTGTGCATATCGTTGTATTGGTCGGGTGTGATCCAGTTGTAGTCAGCCACCGTGTTATTTGCCAGATTGGTCGTCAACTGCTGCAGCGGCGCGTAATGTGAAGACAACGGGTTCGCTGGAGTCGAATTGTTTCCCCCATTCGTATCGGTAAAGAAGACCATTGGGTTATGTTTAGCGGCGTAAAAATATTGTTTGGAGCCGTTGTATTCATTAACTCCGCTGCCAAACACTCCAAAAAAGCTGGTCAGCGGGACCGTCCACTGGTTCTGCGGTAAAGGTAGGTTGATGATCTGCCCGTCCTTCGAGGTAAGGTCAATGTCTTCCTGGTACGACCTCCAGGTTTTTCCCGCCTTGGTTAAGAAGGTACTCAAGTGCAGCGAAGTATTCTGGTTCGTAGGCCCCCTAGCAGAGTAAGGATCGTTGTCATTGAGCACGCCAAAGTAGTCGCCGGCTTCCGCCCAGATGTAGCTGGGCTCGGAAGGATGAATGTGGGGGTTGTTTCCGCTGGGTGTAGCCAGGACGTTATGGTACGCGGTGGCGTAAGCGACCTGCTGACTTATGTTGACCGTCGAACCATTCACATTAGCGGATGCGGTTCCTTTCACCAAACTGTTAATGAACGGTGCATTCGGATTGTTATAAATCTGCTGGACTCCGGGGCCGAACTGATTGGCGGGTTGAGTCCAATTGTGATTTTCCATCGCGATCACAAAAATCTTTTTGACTTCCTGCGCGCTGGCGTTCAAGTTTCCCAAAGTAGTAAAGAGTGCGAATACGCTCAACACATGGAAACATTTAAAGTGCGACATTTTTTTTCTCCGAATATAAGAATTGGCGTTGTCGAGCACGTCTCTCGATTTTACGCATGTGAGCTACTGAAAAGTTGGCGAAAAAACCGGTAGCGCTTGTTCTTACTCATGGCTTTTAAGCAGGTGGGCCTTATATGCGTACAGCACTGCCAGCAGCGGCGCCGCCGCCAGTACGCCCCAAAACGGCCACACAATTCCCAGCACAATCGGTGCAAGGATCGATGCCCAGACCGGCACCTTTGCAGTCCTCCTCATAATGTATGGCTGCAGCAAAAATCCATCGACCACCACAATGATCGCGTACAGGGCCAGAACACTCGCGGGATGCCGCCAATCTCTAAATGTCACGACCGCGGTAAACACCGGCCCCAGCAAACTCAGCACGGGGCCAAGATGTGGCACGATCTGCAGCAATGCTGCTAATACTGCCCACAATGGATAAAACGGAATGTGCAGAAAATAAAGTCCAGCCAGCCACAGCGCTCCTACAGCGAGTGAATCCTGGATCTGCGCGATGGCCCAGCTCTTAAGTGCGCTGCCGGTGATCCGCAGATGATCGTCGAAGGCCATTGGCGGTCTTTTATCTTTTGCCGGTTGAGCCGATGCCGGTTGAACCGAAATGCGGGGGGAACTGGGAGATGAAATCTAAATCGTCCAGCACAGTAAAGTCGCGCCAACTGTGAATCCGGCGCCCACCGAAGCCAGCAGCACCAGGTTGCCCTTCTTCAGTCTCCCGTCCTCACGTGCCGTGTGCATGGCCAGCGGAATCGTCCCCGCCGTCGTATTTCCGTAGCGGTCAATATTGATGACCACGCTTTCCGGTTTCAGTCCCAGCCGTTCCGCAGTTGCATTAATGATGCGTTGGTTCGCCTGATGCGGAATAAAGCAGTCGATGTCGCTAGCCTTCACGCCATTTCTCTGAAGCAGCGTTTCGCAAACGTCTGCCATCTTTCGTACCGCAAACTTGAACACCGCCTGCCCATCCTGATGCACATAGTGCATCTTCTTTTCTACCGTCTCATGCGTCGCAGGATGCAGGCTGCCTCCGCCGGGCATATATAAGGAGCACGCTCCGGAGCCATCCACCTCATGCACAAAGTCGATCAGTCCCAAACCGTCTTCCGAGCGCTCCAAAATCACGGCTCCGGCGCCATCGCCAAAAAGAATGCAGGTCGCCCGGTCGGTGTAGTCCAGAATCGACGACATCACGTCGGCGCCGATCACCAACACCTTCTTATGCGCGCCGGTCTGGATAAACTGAGCGCCCGTCTGCAACGCGTAAAGAAATGCCGAGCACGCCGCCGACAAATCGAATCCCCACGCCCCCTTCGCCCCTAACTTGTGCTGCACTAAACACGCCGTAGAAGGGAACAGCATGTCGGGAGTGACCGTGGCCACCACAATAGCTTCAATTTCACTGGCATCCATGCCGCGTTCGGCCAAGGCGGTCTTTGCCGCCTCCGTCGCCAGGTCGCTGGTGGCCACGCCTTTGCCTACGACGTGACGCTCGCGAATTCCAGTGCGGCTGGTGATCCATTCGTCCGAAGTCTCGACTATCTTCTCGAAGTCCCGGTTGGTCATGACCCGGGGAGGCACATAAGTCCCCAGGGCCGTAATTTTCGCGCGCGCAACGTTATTCAATCGAAGCGATCTCCTGCTGAATAATGAACGTTTATTGTACGCAGCGGTTCTGGAAACTCCAACCGGAGCGCATATTCAAGGTTAATTGTCGGGGAAAGAAGAAAGCATTTAGCCAGGCACCGGCGACCCACTGCACACGCAAGAGCCCGTTACCGTTGCTTCCTTCCGGACCTGGCGGGGTTGGCGGGAAGGCGTCGCGCGGGACCGATGCCTGACTAACTAATTCTAGCAAAGGCTTTGTCTCCGCCCGGCCAGCACGTCCAACACTCTTCCGTACCCTTTACCTTCTTCGTGAATTCCGCAACAATTAAGCGGATACACTCGAATGGCCCTGCACACCACGGCTCCGCACGGGAAAGACATCACCCTCGCAGCCGCCATCCGCCGCTACTTCGACGTGGTGCTCTATCTTTTGATCTTCACCGGATTCGGGACCCTGGCCTCGACCGGCCGTCTCGATCTCGCAACCGTTCTGGTCGTGACCTCGGCGCTGCTTTATCGCGGATATATCCTCGCCCACCGCCGCCAAGTAATCCTTTCTGAGCGCTGGACCAATCTTCTGACTATTGCCTGCGTGGGTTTTTTCATCGCCGACGATTTTCTGATCTCGCGCGCATTCCTGGGCGCAACCGTCCACTTAGTGCTGTTCGTCATGCTGGTACGCTTGTTTTCCGCTCAACGCGATCGCGATCATTATTTCCTGGCTGTGCTTTCGTTTCTGATGGTGCTCGCGGCAGCTGTACTGACGGTCGATAGCACCTTTCTTTTTGCCCTTGCCGGATTCATTCTGCTCGCCGTTGCGGCGTTCATCTTGATGGAGATGATGCACTCGCTGAAAAAGTCAGCGGTCCTGGCCCGGGATCCTCGCGTGCAGAGTGCCCACCGGAAACTTTCTTTCGCAATCGTCGCGATTGCGCCTGTGCTGCTTCTTCTCATCCTGATAGGAGCCTCCGGCATCTTCTTTCTTCTGCCGCGCGTTTCCGCCAGATTCATGAGCGCCGAAACCGGCGCCAATGACATCACCATGGGCTTCTCAGCCCGGGTCGAACTCGGGCGTATAGGACAAATCCAGCAGTCCAAAACCGTGGTCATGCATGTAGCCATTGATGGGGACTCATTCGGCGCCTTTGCCCCCAAGTTGCGCGGTGTTGCCTTGAATCGTTTCGATGGTCGCACTTGGTCGAATACCAGCGGAAAGAGAACTGTTTTCCGCGGCTCCGATGGCCGCTTCGATCTTGCTTTACGCAATTCGCAAGTCGCTCCCGCACGTGGTCGCAGCATCCACTATCGCGTTACCATGGAACCGTTTGTGACTGAAGTGTTTTTTCTTCTTGCCGAACCCCAGTCTCTCGAAGGCACCTACCGCGCCGTCTCCGAAGACTCTGACGGCGACGTCTTCGATCTCGACAACGAGCATCCCGTCACGCGATACGAAGCGAACTCTGAGATCAGGACTCCCAGTCGAAAATCCATCCAGTTAACTGGTGATTCCTACCCGGCTCAGATTCAGCAGGATTACCTGCAATTGCCGACGCTGGATCCCCGTATTAAGCCTTTGACCGAGAAAGTCGTATCTGCCGCCACAACGCCTTACACCCGTGCCACGGCGATCGAAAATTACCTGCGGACCCATTACGGATACACCTTGCAGCTCGCTAGCTCCACCCCTGCCGATCCTGTCGCTGATTTCCTCTTTGTACGACGCCATGGGCACTGCGAGTATTTTTCCTCAGCCATGGCCGTTATGCTTCGCGTAGTCGGAATTCCTGCGCGCGTGGTCAATGGATTTGCCGGCGGCGAGTTTAACGACATCAATTCGCAATACGTCATCCGCGCCAGTGACGCCCATTCCTGGGTCGAGGCCTACATCCCCGGCGAAGGATGGCTCGCCTTCGATCCCACCCCAGGCGGCGGAAATGGGCAGCCTCATTCGCAATGGGACCGCCTGATGCTTTACGTGGACGCCATGTCTTCGTTCTGGCGCGAGTGGGTAGTGAATTACGATCTCGCCCACCAGCTTCGCCTCACTCAGGATGCAACTCACGGCAGCCGCGCCATCGTTGGTCAGGCGCAATCATGGGGCCGCATTCACTATGACAGGATGTTGGCATGGGCGCGCTACGCTGAAGCCCGGCTTGGCGCTTCCACTGTTAAGTGGGGCGTGCGTACCGTTGTAGCCGTCGCTCTATGTCTGCTGATCATCAGCATTCCGCGCCTGCTCTTGCTGTTTCAGAAAATCCGTGTTGCGCGGCGTCCACGCCAGGCTCCGCGACTGGCCGCCAGCATCTGGTACGAACGCATGCTGCGCCAGACTGCAAAACGCGGCTGGACAAAATCTCCTGCGCAAACTCCAGAGGAATTTGCCTCGCTCATCACTGATAACACAATCAAGTGCCACGTCTCAGACTTCACTGAGCATTACGAGCGCGCCCGCTTCGGCAACTCCGCCGAAGATGTCTCCCGCCTCCCCGAGCTCTACGAAGAAATCAAAACTGCACGCTAGCGACAGCTATCCCTGGCCAAGTCCATTCGACACTCCGTCAAGATCAGCGATGCCCGTGTGGGTCGGACATTCTTGTCCGACAAGGTCTTTGGCAACACAGGGGGATGCGCACAAGTTCACTCGCGCCGACTCCTTCGGTACAACGTCTAGAACGCGACCGGCGGGAGCGGCTAGCGGAGGTTGTATCAGGGCACGGCTTCAGCCGTGCCGATATCCCACAACGAGTTGTCATCCCGAACCCCGCCCTCTCAGGGCGGGAGAGGGACCCGACGATGCCTGTGCATCCGCAGAGCCGACTGCCCAGAGCGCCACTGCAGCGAGAGCAAGTACGCTCCCTCGTCGAACGCACTCGCGAAAGGAAGGTTTGTATCAGGGCACGGCTTCAGCCGTGCCGATCGGCGTGCGCTTCCAACAAAACGCGACCGAAGGGAGCGGCCAAAATGCTTCCTGATTCTCCACCGGACTGCTCTAACATCTGTCCCAGAATCAGCGATGTCCGTGTGGGTCGGACATTCTTGTCCGACAACCCTGATTTGATAAATCAGGAGGGCACGGCTTCAGCTGTGCCAATATCATTCGCCTTTCACATAAAACGCGACCGAAGGGAGCGAACTCCTACGAATTACAATGAGACCTGATGGCTGAAAGCTGATTTCCATATGAAAATCGGAGTTCTAGCCCTCCAGGGCGATTTCGACGCGCACCGCAAACGGCTCGAAGAGCTGGGCGCCGAAGTTGTGCTCGTCAAAAAGCCCAGCCAGTTGGATGAAATTGACGGCCTCATTATCCCCGGCGGCGAATCAAGCACATTCCTGAAACTCCTTGGCAAGACCGGGTTCGCCGAGCTGAAAGAATTCGTTCGCCTGAAACCGACCTTTGGCACCTGCGCGGGCGCGATCCTTCTTGCCAAAGAGGTCGAAAATCCTGCACAAACCGGACTCGGCGCACTCGACATTGGCATCCGCCGCAACGCATACGGCCGGCAACTCGAGAGCTCCATTCGCGAAGGCATATTCCGCGGCACGCCTATCGAGATGGTATTCATCCGGGCGCCAAAAATTGAGCGTCTGGGACCGGAAGTTGAAGTGCTCGCTACAGAAGGGAAGGACCCAGTCGTCGTCCGCCAGGGCAAGACCATGGCCGCCACCTTCCATCCCGAGTTGACCGACGATACCCGGGTACACCAGTCATTCCTGGATCTCGTGCAGAACGGCAAAAGGCATAAGTAACGTCTGTGCAGTATTAACCAAACGTCAACCGCATTTTCCCGTGAAAACTAATTTCTAAGTTCGGCATTCCCTTTAGTTACTTGTGACACTCCCTTGAATCACGGCACAATGCCCAAAACGGGAGGATCTATGAGCAAAGCAATCCGGACTATTCTGACCGTTATCGTCACCCTGGCGCTGTGCAGCGTATTGACCATGGCCCAGGCTACCGGTAACGATAAGAAAACCACGACCAAAACAACCACTAAAGCAACCAATCAGGAACACCACAGCCGTCTTTCAAAAGCGGCGTTCTGGAAACACAAAGACAGTGACCAGAACGGGAAATCAGTCAAGGCAAAGAAGGCGCCGTCCAAAAAGGCTCCTGCGAAGACCTCGCAAAAGTCAGCTAAGACAGCGCAGCTGAAGCCGGCCAAGATGACTACTGGCAAGAAAGATCAGAAGCACGCTAGCAAGACCACCAAAGCCTCGACTAAGAAGGCGACAGCCAAGGCAACAGCGAACAAGACGAAGCCGCAACCGAAGGCGTAAAAGTCCGCTGCCAGCTCGCTGAAGCAATAGCTTCAAAGACCTCGCGTGCAGCTCTAACTTCAAGCGTTTCGCAGGTTCATATGCGGAGCGCTTTGAAGCAGAGCTACAGCGATTCGTCTCTCAAACTCTAGCAACCAGGAAATCGCTCATTAGTCTTCATGCGACTCGGGCTGTTTGACGGTCCTAACTACACCGTTTACGGGTTGGGGTCCGAAATGTGCAACCGCATCGCCGCCGAAGGTCAACTTAATGTTCGAGTAGGCGACGGTGTTTCCACCTGTGATATCTATCTGCACGGTAGACGATCCTCCAAAAGGCGGCGGGTAGCTTCCGTTCCCGGTAATCGTGGCCGTGCCGGTCACCCTAAAGCCATTCGTTAGGGATGTTACTACTCCATCCACAAGCGTGATGTGGTGGGTATGCGCGTTGCGTGCTGTAGGAGTACTCAAGCCCATGGTCAGAGCGGCCGAAAAATCGGCGGTCCCAGAGTCACCCTTCACTCTCAGTGACCACTCGCCGCGAACCTCCCACGCGCCACTTGTTGCGGGGGTGTAGTCATTAAACAGTCCGCTAAGCTTCGCTTGTGTCGGAGCTTGCGCCAGCGCTCCCATACTTATTACCAACAGGACCCCAATCTGTGCCACCAACCAAAAACCTTTGCTCCTCATGAACAGACCTCCAAGTCTGAGTTACCGCCTGCACTTATCGTTCATCGCGCCTGGCGTTGCAATGCAGGTTCTATGAAGGACAGATAAATCTCAGGTAACCCGCTAAGTTGCTGCTGGAGTTGCTTCTTATGGGATACTGGGGCATCATTTCAGCAACGCACGTCCTCCTCGTGCAGGGGATTTACGGCCCAAGAATTCCATTTCGGCGATTTCACACTCGACCAGTCCCGTTATCAGCTCCAACGCGGCGACCGCGTCCTGCGCCTGGAAAAAATCCCGATGGAGCTACTTATCTTGCTGGTCCAACGGCGCGGGGAGTTAGTGTCCCGCGAAGAGATTGCTGGCTTCCTCTGGGGCAAGGACGTCTTCCTTGATGTCGACCACAGCATTAATACCGCTATCCGCAAAATCCGCGTCGTGCTGCGGGACGACCCTGAGAAGCCTCAATTCGTAGAGACTGTGATAGGGAAGGGATACCGCTTTGCTGCCCCGGTCGTCTCCAACAATGGCGATTCCAACCCGCAACTGCAGCCACTCCCATCGCCAACTGAAGTAGCTCAGTCGCCTGAAGTGCTACCCGCGCCTTCGGCATTGCCGAGCAGTGCGCGAATCATTCCCCTCAGCCTGAAGTTGATACTCGGTGGAGTCGCGGTCCTCGTATTGTTCGCCCTCGGTTTAGTCCTCAACCGCGTCCGTAGTTTGAAGGGGACGACGCAGCCCGCTATCTCGTCCCTGGCCGTATTGCCTCTTAAAAACCTTTCCGGCGACCCAACCCAGGATTACCTTGCAGACGGCATTACCGAGGCCCTGATTGGACGCCTCTCCAGGATTCACGATCTCCGCGTCATTTCCCGCACGTCGGTGATGACTTTCAAAGACTCACATGTCTCCGCGCCAGAGATCGCTAGAACCCTGCACGTCGATGCCATTGTCGAAGGCTCTGTAATACGCGAAGGCAGCCAGGTTCGCGTTACTGTTCAACTGATTCGCGGAGACACCGACGCGCACATTTGGGCAGAAGAGTACCAGCAAGAATATCGAAGCATTCTTGCCTTAACCGAAGAGGTGGCGCGGACCATCGCCCAGCAAATCAAGATCAGGATCACACCTCAGGAGCAAGTGGATCTCGCAGGGGCGCGCGCGGTCGATCCCCAAGTGCACGAGAGCTACCTGAAGGGTCGCTACTACTTCAATCAGCGGACCGAGGACTCGCTGAATAAAAGCATTGAGTACTTTCAACAGGCAATCGCCAAGGATCCGACCTACGCCTCGGCTTATTGCGGATTAGCTGATGCGTACGCGGTGCTCGGATTTCGTGGTGGTGTTCCGTCGAAAGACGCCCTGTCGCGAGCGAAAACAGCAGCGCAGAAAGCCATCGAACTAGATGACACTTTAGGCGAAGCGCACGCGTCTCTCGCATTCATCGCCGAAACTCATGAGTGGGATTGGGCGACAGCCGAGCGGGAATACAAGCGCGCCCTCGAACTCAACCCGGGTGATGCCCGCGCGCACCACTGGTACGCGGGCTATCTGATGTACGTGGGCCGATTCGACGAGGGGATCGCCGAGGCCAAGCGTGCCCGCGACCTTGATCCGCTGTCCTTGCCGGTCAACAATGCCCTGGCTGGCAGGCTACTCGTAGCGGGTCGTGTCGACGAGGCCCTGCAGCAATTGCGAGAAACCTTGGAGATGAATCCCCATTTTGCGCCAGCCCACCAGACCCTTGGCTGGGCGTACCTGAACAAGGGAAAGCACGAGGAGGCCATTCAGGAATTTCAACAGGCGCTACAACTCTCCGGAACCGACGATAAGGACATCATGCTGGATCTCGGCTTTGCCTACGCAGCAGCCGGCAACCGAGAGCAGGCGCGCAAGATACTAGCAAATCTGAAGGAACTACACCAGCGAGGACTTGTGCCATCCGGTTCAATTGCAATTCTCTATGGCGCCTTGGGTGAGTTGAACCAGGCTTTCGCCTGGTTGGATAAGGCTTACGATGAGCGTGACCCCGAACTTACCTATCTCAAAGTGCCCGGCCGCAGGTTCGAACCCCTCCGCCACGACGCGCGGTATCAGCAGCTAGTGCATCGCATCGGCTTCCCGGGATAAACGAAAGTTGTGGCAGCCGCGGCGAATGCGTGTGATGTCCGGTTTTAGGCGCAGAACGAATGGTGAATCCGATCCCCCGATTTGTTTCCTGCTCGGATTCGTAATTGCAACAACTGATATTTTACGACCGAAAAACTGCCAACCAGAGCGTAGACACCAGAACCATGAATATCGCTGTGCCCGCTACAAATAGCACCGCTTCGCTAAACAGGTCCGGTTTCGTCAACTCGTCTCTTCGCATTGCACCCCCAGCTCGTTGATCCAAGCACTTTTCAATGACATCATCTCGCGTAGTGCCTCAGCATGGCGATCAGGTAGATTTCTGACTTGCGGGCTCGAAACCTAGTAGTTGGATCTGGGGCGAAAATAGTACAAAGCAAACAATGCCAGGGTAGAAGGCGCGCGCAGGGAGTCAGCTGTTTGTGATCTTCTTCGGCGCGTCCAAAAAGACCATGCTTACCGCTGCGCCCTGGTGGGCAAATCTGTTGGGCGTCAGTAAGTGATAACGCCTGGTTACGTCAACCATGGACGGGCATGGCGGTGCTTCATCTGGTCTCAACTTAATTTTTCCAGAACTTTCATTCGCCAACCCGCGTATAGAGCTCCAGAGGATGTGAAATGAAACATCTCGGTTTCTGGCTTGTCTTGCTAGTTCCTGGCTTGCTCCATGCTCAGCGTGCGACTTTGGCACAGCAGAAGTTCATTTCTGGAGGCACGATTCGCTTGCACCTGGAGGCCGGCGGCTACTCAATCACTCCCAGCGATTCTGAGAATATCGTTGTGACCTGCCGCGCTCATACGGAGGAACAACTCAAGCGTATAAAGGTAGAGATCAAACCGAGAGCCGCAAGCGCCGACGTTTACGTTTCAGAAACCCCGCACAATAACTTCCAGGCCACCATCGAGGTTCCCCGTCATTCCAATCTTTGGGCCAGACTGTCGGCTGGAGAACTGGACGTTGAAGATGTAGAAGGCGACAAGAATCTCGAAGTTCGTGCTGGACGCCTTCAGATCGACATTCCCCACCCTGAGCAGTACGGTCATCGCGATGCTTCGGTCACGACCGGCAGCATCGAGTCCTCTGCGTTCGCTGTCTCCAAAGGGGGTCTATTCCGGTCATTCGAGCAGCAAGGTTCGGGGACGTACCGGCTGCATGCACACGTGATAACGGGAGAGATCGATCTGCGGAAAGACTAAACTCCGGGCACAGGACGACAGAAACCAAGAAAACCAGGTAAAGCACACCAAAATAGGTGGACAAATAAGATTGGTGTCGAAATCGCCTTTGTGCTCATTGACCGGATCGTGAGCGCTATCGCCTGTGATCGACAGGATTAGTTCCCGTGCCTATACTGGCGACGTGGATGAGCTACTTGGGGCCATACTGGGCGCGATTGCTGAGTTTCTTCTTGAAGCATTTCTGGAATTGATCGCGGCGGTTATTCTGGACCTCGCGTCTAGAGTATTGCTAGGCCTGTTCACGAGCCTTACCGAAGCCGTCAAGGACAACCGAGCCCTCACCGGTTTCGTATATGCGTTGCTCGGAGTGTTGGCAGGGGCGTTGAGCCTTCTCGTTCTGCCACATCCTCTCATCCACCGCGAACAGCCCATCAGATTTCACGGTATCAGCTTGTTAATCAGTCCAATCATCGCAGGGCTTGTTTTGTCATCAGTGGGAGCTGTTATGCGGCGATGGGGCAAGAAGGTGACTCCCGTTGAAACCTTCGGGTACGGCTTCGCCTTCGCGCTCGGGATGGCGCTCATCAGATTCTTCTTTGCAAAGTAATCGTTCAGACTGCGCCAAACGCGGCTTCAGTCCAGACTGACGTAATATCGCTATTACACTCACAATGTTTTGGGTCGTGATCTACGGCGCAGTTGAAGCCTGCACGTCCACGCTGTAACGAGCGACCCGGAAATAAGCAGAGTTCCCGGTCTTCCCAACGCGGACCACAACTTGATTGAGATGTCGGCTGTGTACCGACCTATCGACTGAGCAAATTCGAGGCACAGCGTACCCGGCGCCAGCCAAGGTCGCCAGCAGCACAATAACCGCGCTCACCCTGATGCCTACTCCGTAGCTTTCTTCGACCACCGCCGTCTGCGCAAACATATCGCCGATCCGTTGCCGGACACCCGAACAAGCGGCCACCAGGGCTCCCAGGAGATAAAATCCGATTCCATCGACCACGCGTAGAACATTTCGCACCGCACAGGACGACAACATGCCTCGCCCGTCGCTTCCCACGACCCGGATTCCGACCAGAGCTTTGCCCAAAGTGGCGCCGCACGCCGCTTCCAGCAGCCAGCCATAAAGAAAAAGTATGGTGGTGTTCAGCGTGATCGCCATCAGCAACGCCGCGGTGGTGAGTTGCAGTTCCGCTCCCTCGACCGACCCCCACCGCATAAATGCCCATGCGTCCACAATTGCGAACAGGCCGAAGAGCAGGGCGGTGTCGACTGCAAACGCCATAAACCGGTCGCCTAAACTGGCGAAACGGTATTCACCGTTGTTGGCGGCTCGACCGGAAGCCGCAGATTTAGGCCCTGCCACAGGCGCCGGCTCAACCACGCCGGATTCCTCCAACAGATGCTGGCCCGCCGGAATGTCCTCGCCACAGCGGTCGCACTGTTTAGCGTACGGGCTGAGTTGGCTCTCGCAATTTGGGCACCGCATAGTTATTAAGGCCGCCGTGAAGGACGCAAATACTTAGTCTGTCAAGCATATCCCGGTGCGGCTTACAACTTTAATGACGGAAGGTCAGCATCTGGTAGCCACTGGCCAACCGGGGTGTCCTAAACAACACGAGTGTCTCAACTATGAATCGATGAATATCCGGCTTAGCATCCTTAGGCTATGTCGAACGAATGTAGCGACGTGCGTCCCCGTCCGTCCTTGCTTGAATGCACATATTCTGCGAACCACAGACCGTGTGGGTCGGCCTGCCCTGAGCCAAGTCGAAGGGACATTCTTGTCCGACGATTTTGATCCTGTCGGACGCAACCGTGGTAGAGCGGCCATTCATGGCCGCGCTCGATCGACAACTCGAAGAAGCGAGCTTGCTCGAAAAGGGAAGTCGGGCCGAGTTATACTCCACGCGAAAAGATAGGCCGCCCGCCTGATGTATTTTGAAGGGGAGAGTCTCCATGCAGGCAAATATTCATGCGCTCGAGATCGTCTTCCTGCTTCTGCTGCTGTTCGTCGTGATATTCGGTGTCCTGGCAAAAAAGTTGAAGACTCCGTATCCGATTGTTCTGGTCATTGGCGGATTGCTGCTCAGCTTTGTCCCAGGGATCCCCAGGATCAATCTGAATCCGGATGTGGTCTTTTTTGTGATCTTGCCGCCACTGCTTTACAGCGCGGCTTGGCTCACCTCTTGGCGTGAATTTTCCTACAATCTGGTCAGCATTTTGTTTCTGGCATTTGGTCTGGTTACGTTCACCGTACTTGGCGTGACCGCCGCCGGCCACTGGTTTCTCGCTGGTTTCGACTGGCGGGTTGGGTTGGTGCTCGGGGCCGTGGTGGCGCCGACCGATGCCATTGCCGCCACCTCCATCGCCAAGCGCATCGGATTGCCCAAACGGATTGTGGACATTCTGGAAGGCGAAAGCTTGATCAACGATGCTACCGCCTTGCTTGCGCTCGAATTCGGGATCGCGTTGCTGGTTGGCCGCGAGACCCCGACTTTCACATTCGGGCTATTGCGTCTGTCTTACCTGGTCGCGGTGGGCATTCTGGTCGGACTGGTGATCGGCGAGATCGTACACTTTGTCGAACATCGGGTCGACGACGGTCCAATCGAGATTGCGCTTAGTATTCTCACGCCCTACGTTGCCTATCTGACCGCCGAGGGCATTCATGCTTCGGGCGTGCTGGCGGTAGTCGCATGTGGACTGTATCTCAGTCGCAAGAGCTCGCATTTCTTTTCGCCCGGTGTGCGCCTGCAAGTCTGGGCGGTGTGGGAATCGCTGACCTTTATTCTCAATGGCCTGGTATTTGTACTAATCGGACTGCAGCTTCCCTACGTGCTTGGGGCCATTCGCGACCATAATCTTGGAAGATTAGTCGTGTATGGCGCGGTGTTCAGTGCATTTCTTATCCTCCTGCGCTTGACTGGATGTATCCCGGCGCGTACGTCGCATACCTCATCCGCAGGCGTATTCTTCATCAGAACGAGCCCCTGCCTGGGTCGAAGCGGCTATTCGTTTTGGGTTGGACAGGCATGCGGGGCGTCATCTCGTTGGCTGCCGCCATCGCTTTGCCACAAACCTTTGCGGACGGTACTCCGTTTGTGCAACGGAATATGATTGTTTTTCTCGCCTTCACCGTCATACTGGTTACGCTTGTGCTTCAGGGTCTTACCTTGCCGCCACTCATTCGCGGGCTGGGCCTTGCCGGTGGCACTCTGCAACATCCTGAGGAGAGAGATGCGAGGCGCGCCATTCTGGAAGCAGCGCTCAACTATCTCAACCAAGTTCGCGAGCAGGCGAAGCCTGAACTCGTCGGAGTGTACGACGACCTTTCGCACCACTATCGCTCCCGCTTGGCGACTTTGCAGGAAGAACAGGGTCAAACTAAAGCCGCATCTGGCGAATTGGGCAGTTCTCGAAAACAAATAGCGGTAGATAAGGGCGTCCATCGCCCTTGAGACGATTCCTTAACAATCATATCTGGGCTGCGGGCGAACCGCGCTCCTCCCACAGCTTTTCCAATTCCAGACCGGTACACTCCCTCGTTCGGCAACCCCAACAATTATTTTCCCCAGCCTCTTGACATCCCATTCGCGTAACTGTAAGGTTACACATTATGCGTCACCGATCAGTTACATATTTCGTTTCGAACAGCTACTAAGGAGAAATCGCATTATGGCGGATATTCTGCATAGAGTCGGAATCAAGTCCTCCCCGGAGGAAGTTTATAAGGCATTGACCACGCGCGAAGGCCTTGCCGCCTGGTGGACGAACAACACCCAAGGCGAAAGCAAAGTCGGCGGAGTGCTCCAATTCCGCTTTGGCGCCGGCGGTTTCGACATGAAGGTTCTTGAGCTTGATCCCGCCAAGCGCGTGCTATGGCAAGTGGTCGATGGGCCCAAAGAATGGATCGGAACCAAGGTAAGTTGGGATCTCAGACAAGAAAACGATTATGCCATCGTCCTCTTTAAACACGAAGATTGGAAGGAGCCCGTGGAATTTATGCACCATTGCAGCACCAAGTGGGGGCTGTTTCTGATGAGTTTAAAGTCGCTTGTAGAAACCGGGAAAGGTGCACCCGACCCTAACGACGTCAAGATCGACAACTGGAACTAAGCACCACCGACGACGGTCTTGAGCTTTGCGGGTGGCCCACATCTCGGTTTGAAGTAAATTTGAAGTCTAAAAAGGTTACACATTATGCGTCACCGTTCACTTGCACATTCCGGCTCCGGTCCACGAGGGGCGCCAGCGCGAGACGCCGCCTTTAACGCTCTGGCCGATCCCACACGCCGCGCCGTGCTCGATCTGCTGCGCGCGGGAACTCGTCCGGCCGGAGAAATTGCGCGCGCGTTTCCGATTTCGCGGCCCGCGATTTCGAAGCACCTCAAAATCCTGCGCCGCGCACATTTAGTGGACGAGCACAGGGAAGGACGGCACCGTTTTTATCAGCTCAATCCCGAGCCCCTGAAGTCGGTCGATTCGTGGCTGGAAGAGTATCGCCGCTTCTGGACCGCGAGTCTGGAAAATCTGAAATCGTTTGTCGAGTCCGAATACGAAAAAGAAATTAGTGCCAAAGACTTGTCTGAAAATAAAACTCATATTCACCCAAGGAGAAAAGACTCATGAAACGCACAAACCTGGCCGTTCCCACATTTGTATTTCTTTACGCGCTGTCCGCAGCCGCTCAATCTGCCGGACAGAAATCCTTCGACACCATGAAAGCGCTGGCCGGTAACTGGGAAGGGAAGAGCAGCATGGGAGACACTGCCCAGGTGTCGTTTCGCCTTACTGCCAACGGATCAGTACTTATGAGTGAGATTCAAAATCCCGCGCAGGGGCACGCCGAGGACATGGTGAGCATGATCCACATGGATGGCAGTCGCCTGCTGCTCACCCATTACTGCCCGACCGGCAATCAGCCGCGCATGCAGGCTTCAGCATCACCCGACGGCAAGAGCGTCACCTTTGATTTTGTCGATGCCACCAACCTCGGCAGCCCTGATGCCGGTCACATGCAGAGTGTGGTGTTCACGTTCCTCGATGCCAATCATCACTTGGAAGAATGGCATTACGTCGATCACGGCAAAACGCAGGTCATGCGCTTCGATCTGCAAAAGAAGAGCTAAGCCACCTGGTTGAGAACCAATGGTTGAGAAAGACTGGTTAAGGAAAAAAACGACATGACGCAGACAATGCCTACAACTCCTAGCACTCAAGAGCAAAAGAAAGACAACGACAGCGTCGTTACGGAAATATTCATCTCCGCCCCGCGCGAGCGCGTGTTCAAAGCTCTGGTCGATCGCGAACAGGCGCTCAAGTGGGGTGACGGTCCAGCATTCAAACTGACCGAATGGGAGATGGATGCACGTGTCGGCGGGAAATGGTCGTTCGTTTCAAAACCGCGCGGCCCCGGCAAGGAGAACGCCAGAGAAATTGGGCATCACGGCGAGGTTCTGAAATTGGAACCGCCTCGGCTGCTCGAGTACACGTGGTACGCCGAGTGGCATTCAAATCAGTTGCAAGAGACCGTCGTTCGCTGGGATCTTTCCGTTGTTCCTGGCGGCACGCAAGTTAAAGTCACCCACAGCGGTCTGGCTCAAATGCCAGCCGAGCGCAAAGGATACGCCGGTGGCTGGCCCGGATTGCTGGCCGCCATTAAGCAAGCTGTTGAAAGCGGCAAGTAATGTGCCGTTGGTTATTGCAAAGGGGATGAGAGATTTATGTTGACGACTTACCACGACGCGACGTTTGAAGAAATAATTTCAATTCTTAAGGAGAGCCGTATGTCTAATCCGTTTTGTCATGTCGAACTCAACACTAACGATGTCAAGAAAGCCAAAGATTTTTACGGAAAACTCTTTGACTGGAAACTCGAAGACATACCTTCACCCGGCGGCGGTTACACCATGATCGGCGTGGGAGAGGGAACTGGCGGCGGCCTGATGAAGAATCCCATTCCTGGCGCGCCTTCGTTCTGGCTCTCGTATGTCGCGGTTGACGACATCGAGGCCGCCACAAAAAAAGCCAAGTCGCTCGGGGCACAGGTCATGAAAGATGTCACGCCCGTCATGGATTACGGCTGGCTCAGCATCATCACTGATCCAACCGGCGCGTGTCTGGGCCTTTGGAAACCCAAGAAAGCTTAACTGCAATCTGGAGACAGCCGTGTAGGGGCGGTCGTCCACGCCCCACCAACTGAACTTATATTGAGAGGTCAAAATACAATGGCAACAATGACTATCACTCCCACATCGCACATCACTCCCGACAACGATATTGTCACTTTAGAAATTTTCATCGCCGCTCCCCGCGAGCGCATCTTCCAAGCCATTACCGATCCCGAGCAAGCCGCTCAATGGTGGGGCCGCAAAGACCAGTACTACTTCAACCACTTCAACATGGACGTACGCGTCGGCGGAAAATGGTCCACAACCGGTATGTCGCCAAAAAATGGCGCTCTCGCGGTCCACGGCGAATTTCTCGAAGTCGATCCTCCGCGCCGCCTTGCCTACAGCTGGAGCTCGAGCTGGATGCCCGCGGTCACCAAAGTGCTCTGGGAGCTCGACTCTCAAAGCAACGGCACGCTGGTTCGACTCACGCACAGCGGATTCGCTGGCGACGCCAACCAAGTCCAGGGTCACAGCCATGGCTGGTCACTGCTCTTCACCTGGTTGCAAGCCTTCGCAGAAAAAGGCGAGCTCGGTGATTTCAGGAGCTGAATTGGCTACCGCAACTCTCACTACCGACAACGACGTGGTCCTGGCGGAGATCTTCATCGCAGCTCCGCCAGCCCGCGTGTTCGAAGCCATCACTGACCCCAAGCAAGCTTCACAACGGTGGGGACAGAAAGGGATGTATCGGCTAACTTCGACGCAAGCCGATTTTCGCGTGGGCGGCAAGTACCGGAACGAAGGCGTGAGCCAAGATGGCAAGACTTTTAGCGTGGAAGGCGAGTATCTTGAAATCGATCCCCCACGTCTGCTCGTCCACACCTGGCTGTCGAGCTATTCCGGCTTTCAGAAAACTATCGTACGTTGGGAACTTGAGCCGCGCGACGTTCACGGTCTGCAACATCGAGGTCCTCATCGCGTTGGCACTGGCACCGTAGTGAAGATTCGCCACTCCGGATTCGCCGGCAATCTCGCCCAGGCCAAAGCTCACGGCGAGGGCTGGAAGCGTGTTTTGGGGTGGATGCAAGCCTTCGTGGAAAAGGCCGAGACTGTGGAGACTCGCGCGTAGCGCCAGGGGCGACTTGTGACTGCGTGGCTCGGACATTCCCTTCTGCTGCGCTCATGGCAAGCTCTGTCCGACGATTCTGGTTTTGCCTGATCTACCACAGACGAGGGTGCCCCACTTCTCGGTGGTTTTGCGAGAAAGCCTGCCCTGAGCGAAGTCGAAGGGTGGGAACCACAATCAGAAGAACATTTATGATGCGGACGCTCTCGTCCGCCAAACCATTCTGTCGGACAGGAGCCGACCCACACGGCGATTTACGCCACGCTCGAATTCGGCCGCCACATCCTATTTGCTGGCCGAGTTACATATGAGACGAACAGCAGCACCAACGCCACCACTGCAAACATCGCTTTCGGTTTCTCGTTCGCCAGATAATGCGCGACAATCGCACAGATCCAGGCGAAGGTGAATCCCGCATAGGCCCATTCTTTGAGTTTGGGATAGCCGGGAACGAGCAGCGCGATCGCGCCCAACGGTTTCATGATCCCCAGAATGATGCGTAGTTGCTGCGGATATCCATCGCGAGCAAATCCTTCGACCGCCTGCGGGTTTCCCGATAGATAAGTGAACGCCGCAAAGCACATCAGCGCCGCGATCACTCCGGTGCTTATCCAATAAATTATCTTGCGTGCCATGTGTTCTCCTCGGTGAACAGAGTAGCAGGAGCTGTCCGTCTTTGGCGCGCATTTAATTCTCGAGGTCGATAGTTCGTGATCTTCGGTCGCAATGTGACTGACCACAGACGAGGTGCCCCATCTTTCGCGTTCTTGGCGAAAGGTGGGAACCTTTTTTCGGCACGGCTAAAAGCCGTGCCCTTCCCAATTACGTGCGTCCGAAAAAGCATGGGCTTCCGACACTTGAACCAACGACCGTCGTGCCATCCGAAGCGCTACTTCGCCGCGGCGTGATGGTCGTAGCTGATCACGCGTGTGATCTTCCATGCGCCATCTTTGTATTGCCACAGATGAATGAACTTGCCTTCGCCCACTCCGATGGTGTCTTCGTGTCCGGGATGGTGAAAGCGGTGAACCCCGACTTCGAGCGCGCCGTATCCCTTCATGTAATAGACCTGCAGCGTCCCGGGAACGAGTTCGCGCGTGGTTTGACCGCAAATGTTTTTCTTTACGCTTTCGGTAAGGGCCGCGTTGCCAAGAGTGACTCCGCCCTGATCGTGGTAAAACTCCACGCCGTCGGCGATGAAGGAAGAAAACTTCGGCAGGTCGCAGCGGTTGTAAGCGTCGAATAAAGCCGCATCGAGCGCGGTGATGGTCTTATCGAGTTCCGCCTGATTGGTGATTTGGGCGAGCGGCAAAATTTCCTGAGCGTTAGCTGAAACTGACAGGGTGAGAAGGAAGAGAGACAGCAGCATTCTGGTTAGTTTCATTTGACCGGCTTTCGGGAGATTTGAAGTCACGGAGTGATACGGAGGAAGGGAAGGGAATGTTCCGGGGGGATAAGTCAAAGCAGTTCCGGGAAGGGCACGAGTTTCACTCGTGCCACATCAGCGCAACAAAGAGTGGGGCTTTAGCCGCTGAGGCGAGGTCTTCGCACTCAGGTTTCCCAAAAGCAGGTTCCTCGACTGTGAAGATCATTCGCTTTTCGAATGATCTTCTTCGCTCGGAATGACAGAGTAAGGGATTAAGAATGTCGGGCGCTCAGGGCAGGCCGACCCACACGGACACAGGTCATGCCGGCACCCGCGCCCGTCCCCGCATGGTTCGTGGTTTGGCCAACGACCAACGACGGTCCGCCGATCCTGTCCACTGACAACTGAATCCCGCGCTATACTTGGCTTAATGTCCGCGGCAGAGCAGCAAGACAAGACTTTTTACCTCGAAACTTTCGGCTGCCAGATGAATGCTCACGACTCGGAAAAGGTCGTCGGCACGCTGGTCTCGCAGGGATACCGCCAGGTCCCGACCGTCGAGGAAGCCGGACTGGTGCTCTACAACACCTGCTCCATTCGAGATAAAGCCGAACAGAAAGTCTTCCATCGCCTGGCTGACTTCAAGAAGCTCGAAAAACAAGGAAAAAGGTTCGGCGTGCTCGGCTGCGTGGCCCAGCAGGAAGGCGAAAAGATTTTCGAAAAAGCGCCGCATGTTTCGCTGGTATGCGGATCGGCTTCGTACCGCAAGTTGCCTGAGATGCTGCTGCAGATCGAACGCGCGCCGGTGCTGACAGGGAAGTTCGACATACAGAAGCGGCTGCGTGTTACCGGGCTCGACGATCGCGAAACCGACGAGTGCTTTGAGACCGAGTTCACCGCCCGCACCAATCCGCACCGCGGCTACATCACCATTATTGAAGGATGTGACAAATTCTGCTCCTACTGCGTGGTCCCGTTTACGCGCGGCAAGGAGCGCAGCCGGACATCGGATTCAGTCTTGGCGGAGGCCCGGCAAATGGCCGAGCTGGGCTATACCGAAATTCAGTTGCTCGGGCAGAACGTGAATTCGTACAAAGACGCAGCAGGGAAGCGAACTTTCGCGGAATTGCTGGCGGCGGTGGGCGAAGTTCGCGGAATTCGTCGCGTGCGTTTTACCACGTCGCATCCGCGGGATTTTGGCAAAGACATTATTGATGCCATCGACTCGGTTCCCGCGCTTTGTGATCACGTGCATTTGCCGGTACAAAGTGGATCGACGCGCGTGCTCGACGCGATGCAGCGGCTCTATACCCGCGAGCAATATTTGGAGCGAATTTCGTGGATGAAGTCGGCGCGGCGGGATATCAGCATCACCAGCGATGTGATTGTTGGCTTCCCGGGAGAGACCGAAGATGATTTCCAGCTGACGCTTTCGTTGCTCGATGAAGTGGAATACGACGCGGTGTTTGCCTTCAAATATTCGCCGCGGCCGAACACTCCGTCGATCAAGATGGAAGACGCGATTCCGGACGAGGAGAAGTCGCGACGGCTGGCAGCTTTGCTGGAAAAGCAACGCGAGATCCAGAAGCGGCGAAATCAAAAGCATCTCAGCGAGATAGTTGAAGTGATGGTTGAAGGGAAGAACGATGCCCGCGGCCAGTGGATGGGCCGGACGTCCCAGAATAAGACGCTGAACTTCGTGGCGCCGGAGGGGTGTAGTTTCGAATCGGGCAGCTACGTCCCAGTGCGCGTGACGACCGCCTTGCCGAACAGTCTGGTGGGTGAGATGGTGGATGGTTAATCCTCTTTGAGGAGTCACAATGGAAGTCGAGATGAAAATTCGCGGTTTGCTGATGGACCCGGTAACTAACACTCCAATTGTGATTCTCCGCGACTCCGGCAACGAGACAGTTTTGCCAATCTGGGTCGGCGTTTACGAGGCCAATGCCATCGCCCTGGAAATCGAGAAGGTCAGCACTCCGCGTCCCATGACCCACGATCTGATCAAGAACGTGCTGGCCGGGCTCGACGCGCGCGTCCACAAGGTAGTCGTCACCGAACTGAAAGAAGACACGTTTTACGCGGTCATCTGGATGGAGCGCGACGGCAAAATCATTAGCGTCGACTCGCGTCCTTCGGACGCGCTGGCGCTCGCGCTGCGCGTGGATTGTCCCATCTTCGTGGAAGAAGAAGTCCTGAAGACCTCCAAGAAGGCGGCTAATGCCTCCGAAACCACAAGCGAAGAGCTTCGCAAATGGCTGGAAGGCCTGAACGACGAGGACCTCGGCCATTACAAAATGTAAGGAGTTGCGGAACGCGCGGTATTCGGGCCGTTTCGCCAACTTTACATAATACTTGTTATCGGACATTGCACGGACGATAACGATATCGCGGCTTTCCAATGGCTTCAGGCGTAGTGGACCTTGATCAATCTGCCAGATTCTTCAGCAATTCCCCTGTTGAGACGGGCTTTGAGGACCGTATGCTTGCGCTCAAAAGGCGGCGCGGATCAAGGTTGTAGGTCAATTCTGCGTGTCCAAACAGTTTGTTGGCGAGCCGTTGAAAGTCCGGCGCAGCGGCTTGGCGGGTTTTCTCGTCGTTTGGGGATAGAAGCCTGTCGTTGATGATCAATTGCACATCCTGACCGTTAAAGCGGAACCTTCCATTTAGCCGCGTATCTGACTCTAATCGTTGGCACGCGAGAAGAGCGGAACGCGTAGCTTGGCTCGAACGATCCAGGTTAGTGCCGGCCAGCGAGGCCTTGCGGTTGTAACGGAGGCCGAGAAGACCGTCGGTATTATCCAAGCTGTAGTCGGCTTCGTGGCCGATAAGCATTAGTCCCGGACCCTGCTTCACGTGGCGGTAGTCGGCGACGTCCAGCAGTAGCTCATCGAAGATCTGATCTTGAATCCAGCTGTGGAACACCGGGATCACGGCGTCGAGAGCGATGCTCGCGGATTCCTTCAGGAGAAGCTTTACATTGATATGCTGCAGCTCGACCGTGACTTCCTCCTCTAAGATGGATCGCAAGCTTTTCTCCGTTAGCGGCTAAAGCCGCCATTCATTATGTCCGCTCGTCGGCACGGCTGAAGCTGTGCCCTGATACAAAACTCAACTCCTCCACATCACACCGCGACTGGCTTTCCGAGCCGGTTGCTGCAACTGTGGGCGGCGTCGATGAAGAGTTGCGCTTCATCAATCAAATACCGGCTCGACTCCTCGCTATAAGGCTGGCCCGCTTTTTCATGCGCGGCAAACAGGTAACCAGCAAATTTGCCACCGGCAAATGGATCAAAAAATAGTCGCGTGTCGTAGTAGCGTTGACGAAATTCCGCGACAATCTGGTCTGGATCATCGCCGATATCCTGATTTTCTGCGCGAACCAGCGCCCGGGCGGCAGTCAGCATCGAGTGATAGGCGGACTTGCCGGCCTGGTCGACTTCGCCTTTCTCGAACAACAACTGGGCTTCGAACAATTCCCTTTCGGCTGCCGCCAGACCGAAATCCACCGCTGACACGACTTCTCCGGCGCATTCGCCTTCGCCCATATCTCCGAGCGTGTACTCTCGCGGGTCTCCCCAATCGCTGAAGATGGAACTGTCTCCGGCGGCCGGGCGCGTAAGATCTTCGAGCATGTTTTTCAGTTCAGCTTTGCCGGTGCGCTTAACAAAGTCCTTGAACGCTTCGCCGTTCTCGCGTTCGGCCACATACCGATTCGTAAGACGGGTCACGACCTGGGGAATGTTCTTGGACGGAACCGCCGCCACCGGCAATCCATAGGAGGCGGCGTTGTGCTCCCACTGGCCTCCCAACACAACCTGAAAATGCGGAACCGCATGACCAGCGATCTTGCGGCTGACGCCGTAGAATCCCAGGTCGGCCACGTGATGCTGGCCGCAACTGTTGAAACAACCACTGATCTTGATATGAAGGTTCTGGACGGCTTCATCGGACTGAAAGCTTTTCTCACTGACCTGCCTGCGAAGTTCGGCCGCGAGTCCGCGCGACGAAGATATGCCGAGCTTGCAGGTGTCGGTTCCCGGGCAGGAGGTAACGTCAACCAGCGCACCCGCGCCAACATCAGCCAATCCCGCAGCATCGAGGGCCTTGTAGAGGTCCGGCAGATCGCCCTTGCTGACCCAACGAATCACGAAATTCTGTTCCACGGTTGTGCGTATAGTTTCTTTGGTAAAGCGACGAACGATGTCTGCCAACGAGCGCAATTGGTTGGCGGTGATATCGCCCAGCGGGAGGGCGATGGTCACAGTCACGTAGCCGGGTTGGCGTTGTGGCCGATTATTAAACTTCATCCAACGCTTGAAGTTTTCTGAAGCGCCATTTAGATCGCCGATTGTAACCAGCGAAGACTCCGCAGTCTCGTTTTGTGGAGCTTCTTTCAGCGGCGTTTCTCGAAATTCTGACCGAGCCTGCTCAATGTATTCGGTCCACCGCGGATCAAATGGAAGCGTCTTTCTTTCTTCGAAGACCAGCTCACGAAATTTTTCAATTCCTAAATCCTGGATCAGGAACTTGATCCGAGCGCGGTTGCGGTTCTTCTTTTCACCGAGCCGCGCAAACACTCTGGCGATGGATTGCGTGAGCGGCAAGAGTTCTTCCGGCGGGACAAAGGAATCGAGCAGCTTGGCATGGTAGGGCACGGCGCCAAGGCCTCCGCCGACGTACATTTCGAAACCCAGCTCTTCCCTTCCAGTCGCTTCGTTAATCCGCGTTTTTGCAATCAAGCCCAGGTCGTGCAAACTGGTCAGCCCGCAGGCGTGTTGGGCGCACCCGCTGAAGGCCGGTTTAAATTTGCGGCCGAAATTCTGGCAATCTGGATGGCCGAGCAAGAAACGCGACAATGCGCGTGCATAGGGCGTCACGTCAAAACTTTCATCGGTGCACACGCCGGCATACGGACAAGCGGTTACGTTGCGCACGGAATTCCCGCAAGCTTCGCGAGTGGTGATATTTGCGGCGGCCAGGCGGCGCATCAGGGCCGGGGTGTCGTCAATGTGGATGTAGTGAAGCTGAAAATCCTGGCGGGTGGTGACGTGAGCAATACCGTCTGAATACTCCTCAGCCAGCTCTGCCATGGTTTCGAGCTGCGACGCGTTGAGGCCGCCGGCAGGAACCTTGATACGCTGCATGCCGGGCGCGTCCCACATGGTATTTGGCCCTTTGGTGAAATCACCGGAGGGAAAATTGAGCTTCTGGACTTTTTGTCCATCGTTGCGCTGGCCGTTGTCATAACGCTGGCCGTAGGCTCCGCGACGCAGACGGGTCTCCGCAAACAGGCGCTCCTCGAGTTTGCCCTGTTTGCGCAGCGCGATTTCGGTTTCAAAAATGTCGATTTCACGGGCAAGCTCTTCCGGCATCTTTCCGTCGAGTTTTTGTTTCCAAAGCGAGTTGGAGGATTTCATAGTTTGGTAGTCCCGGGCACCGTGAACTCACGTTTCAAGGTTTCTCAGGTTTCAAAGTTTCGCGCATTGACCGTGAAACCTGCGAAACCTTGATACCTTGAAACTTGCTCCTAAAACACGAAACCCACCAGCCAGCTCTTCTGGCGGTGGGTGTGAGCTTAAAAAATATTAGTGCTGCTTAGCTCGATTGCACCCTGTCCCCAGAAGAGACACGACAGCTACAACAACAGCACATGGCCATCTTCTGGACCCAGGTATAGGACATTTACTTAAGTATTATCGCCGTTTTGGAAGGGTTAGCGCAATTGGAATATTCGATTGGGGAGTTTGGAAAAACAGATGCGGGGCGCTTCCTCTGCCCTTTAAATTGGCCATTAGTGGGAGCCAATGCAGAGCCAAAGCCACCGATGAGATGCTGCACGCCAGATCCCTCGTCCCGCTGGTAAAAGCGCGGGACTTCGGGATGACGCCATATTCAACTTTTCAAATCTGACTGACATCTGGTTTTTGATGGATAACCTAATCGCACTTTTCCACTGATTCAAGGGAGCCGCTCTCCACACCCCTACTTCCCGGACGAGCGGCTTCCTTTTTGAATAACTCTCGGCCAGCTTATCCCAGCACAATTCTTGGTCCCGCTGGTAAAAGCGCGGGACTTCGGGATGACGCCATACTCAACCTGTCAAATACCTGACTGACATAAAGGTTTTGGTCGAATAGGCTGTTTGCACCTTTCAACTGATTCGAGGGAGCCGCTCCTCCACACCCCTTCCCCGGACGAGCGGCTTCCTTTTTTGGATGACAATGGCCGCCAGTTTTATACCAGCACAATTCTCGGGTGAAACAGGGTTCCGGCGATGCGGGTCGAGATGGCGATCAGGTCACGCTGGCCATAGAACACCTTTACTTCGCGGGCGCGGGAGAGCTCAGGAAGATTCACTGATCGACCATGGCGGATGTGGGCGATGATCTCGTCGGTAGCGGTGACCGAGGGGATGGAAGGCAGAAGCTTACGGGGATGGATTAGCAGGTCAGCGATGGCTTCGTCGCCTGTCGTTGTCCTTGCCTGGGCGGCCGCTTCAAGCTCGTGGAGCGTGTGCGCGTCTCCGAGCTGGAATTCGGCAACGGCGGTGCGCCGCAGCGATTGCAAGTGGGCACCGCAGCCGGCGAGCTGCCCCATTTCGTGAGCGATACTTCGCATATACGTCCCCGAAGCGACACGGGCCTGAAATCGGGCACAGGTGTCTTCGATCCCCAGAATTTCGAACTGCTTGATCTCCACTGTAACCGGCGTGAGGACAACTTCCTTCTTTTTGCGGGCCAATTTGTAGGCTGGAACGCCTTTGATCTTTTTTGCCGAAAATGGCGGCGGCATCTGCTCAATGCTGCCGACGAAATTCGCCGCGAGTTCGCGAACTTGAGTGAGGGTCAGCGATGGCTGTTGCGGTTCGCTGACGGGCTCGCCTTCCGCATCATAAGTATCGGTCGCAAAGCCGAATCGGATCACGCCTTCGTAGCTCTTTTCTGACGACAGATAAAACTGCGCGAGTCGGGTCATGTTTCCGAGAACAAGCGGCAAAACGCCTGTGGCCAACGGATCGAGAGTGCCCAAATGTCCGACGGCCTTTTGTTGCAAAATGCGGCGGACGCGGGCGACGACATCGTGAGAGGTCAGCCCGGAAGGCTTATCGATGATGAGGACGCCATTCATGGCAAGAATTTAGTAATTTGGTAATCGGATAATTTGGTAATTTGAATACGCCACGCGATGAGAAGCTGATCGATTTCTCAATTTTCGAATATCGCAATTACCAAGTTACCAAATAGTCTATGTTTCCCATTCGCGACGACCAGCCTCGATACAGCACGCCTGTGGTGAATTACTTCATTATTGGGCTGAACACGCTCGTGTTTTTGTTTGAGCTTTCGGTGCAGGTGCAGGGGCCGCGTGCGTTCGAGGCGTTGGTATTTCAGTTCGGAGTCGTGCCAGAGCATTTCGCGCGGGCGCTTGCTGGCTCAACGTACTATCCGATTCCGGCAACGTTGTTGACGGTCCTGACCTCGATGTTTCTGCACGGCGGCTGGCTGCACATCATTTCCAATATGTGGTTTTTGTGGATCTTTGGGGACAACATAGAAGATTACCTGGGGCATTTTGCTTATCTGATTTTTTATTTGATTTGCGGAGTGGCGGCCGCGGTCACACAGATTGCGTTAAATCCGGGGTCGACGATTCCGACGGTCGGGGCGAGCGGGGCAATTGCGGGAGTGATGGGCGCCTATATTTTGCTGTATCCGAGGGCGCGAGTGCTGACCCTCGTTGTACTCATCGTGTTCTTCACCTTTTGGTGGATACCGGCGTGGGTTTTTCTTGGCTATTGGTTCCTGATCCAATTTGCCGAGGCCAGCTTGACCGCGCATCAGGCCACGGCGGGAATCGCCTTTGGGGCGCATGTGGGCGGATTCGTGACGGGCATGATTTTGATCAAACTTTTTCCCAAGAGGACGCGAAGCCCGCGCTACGGTAGCTGGTGAGAAAAGCTGTGGTTAGTGGTCAGTGCGGCCAGGGCCGTGGCTCAACCAACACTACCAGGGGTCTCTAAATCCCGATGTGGAAGGGTCGAAATCACTGTGGCCTTTATCGAAGGCCACCGGTTGTACGGGGTAGGTAGAAGAAAACCCCCCACACAAACAGGCCGGCAAGAGCGAGTATGAGCGCGCACGCACAGATGCAGAGGAGCGAAAATAGCGCACGCATCTGATGTCCTGCAGAGAAAGACCTGACAAGCAGGACAATTGCTCCCACGGGCAGCACGAGCGAGAGTAGGAGGCCGAGTGTCACATAGGCCTCGGCCAAACCACCCGCCATCGCGGCGAGGCCGGTGGCCTTTTCCGCGGATATTCCCTTGAAGGCGTTGAAAAACACAATAACGAATGGAATGGAGAGAGTGCCGGTGAGGACTGTCCCCCAAAAGAAAGACTTTCTCTTGCGGTCGTGGCTAAAGCTATCGTCCATCTCGGGCCTAGAGATTGTCACAGGGTCGGACAGAAATCAAGCGTCTAGCTTCGTCTATTCACGAGGTCGGTTGGCGCGCTTGTCTGCCGAGTCTTCCACTTCTAGCCGTCGATCACTGAGCATTATCCTCTGATCACTTCTTTGCCCCTTCTATAATAAAAGTGTGAGCGCAACGGCGAAACAACTAGCGTCGGCTGACTTCCCTACCCGCTGGGGACAGTTTCGGATCTACGGGTTTCGGCTTAATCCGGTGGGGAATGGAAAGCCTGAAGAGGCAGTGGCGCTGGTAATGGGCGATGTGCACACTTCACCGCCGCTGGTCCGGATTCATTCGCAGTGCCTTACGGGCGATGTCTTCGGATCATTACGATGTGACTGCCGGCAGCAACTAGAGATGGCGCTCACCATGATCGCGGGCGAAGGCGCAGGCATTTTGATTTACGAGCAGCAGGAAGGGCGAGGCATTGGCTTAATGCCTAAGCTGCAAGCGTACGAGCTGCAGGACTCGGGGCTGGACACAGTAGAGGCAAATGAAAAGCTGGGGTTCAAGGCCGATCACCGCGAGTTCGCCTTGCCGGCCGAGATGCTGAAGGTGTTGGGCGTAAAAAAAGTGCGGCTGCTTTCGAATAACCCGGACAAAGTTGCTGCCCTGGAGCGGGCTGGGATTCAGGTCACGGAGCGGATACCGTGCGAAGTCGTGCCCAGTGAGCATGCGGCGGATTATCTGCGTACGAAGAAAGAAAAACTGGGGCATCTGTTTACTGAACAGGGCTCGTAGTTGCCATCGGGACGCTCTGCTCTGCACAATCAACTTGGGTTGATTTAGTCTTTTCTGGTGGATAACAAATCCATCGCCGGGATCCTTTACGAAACCGCCGACCTGCTGGAAGTGGATGGTCAGGATTCGTTTCGTATCCGCTCTTATCGCAATGCGGCGGAAGCCATAGAAGCGCTCCCACAACAGATTACCGACCTGATCGAAGATCCCAAGCAGGTGCTGGCCATTCCGGGCATCGGCAAAGGCATGCTCCACAACTTAAACGAAATGTTGCACGAGGGACGGCTGTCGCTGCATGCGGAGATGCTGAAAAAATACCGGCCGTCGATGCTCGATCTGCTTAAGGTGCAGGGACTTGGGCCGAAGACGGTTGCATTGATCTGGAGCGCGTACCAGGTTTGCGATCTGGAGGGAGTGGAGCAATTAGCGCGGGAGGGCAAAATTCGCGAACTGCCGCGCATGGGAGAGAAGCATGAGCAGAAGCTGCTGAAGGCGATTGAAGATTATCGCAGGATTGCCGGGCGGTTTTTGCTCAGTGTGGCAGAGATACAAGCGGAGAAAATCGCTGAACATTTGAAGGATTATCCAGGTGTTGAAAGGGCAATTCCGGCCGGGTCGCTTCGGCGAGGACGAGAGACGGTTAGCGATCTCGACATTCTGGTCACGGGGCCGGCATGCGGTGATGATGGGGAACGCGAAAAGCTGATTGAGCACATCATCAAGCTTCCGGGACTGATGGAGATCATTGCGCGGGGCGAAAACAAAGTGAGTTTCCGTTTGCGCGGGGGAATGCAGGTTGACGTGCGATTTCTTCCGCCCGAGTCATTCGGTGCGGCGATGCAGTATTTCACCGGATCGAAGGGGCACAATGTTGCGCTGCGGCAACGGGCGCTGAAGCTGGGCTATACGCTGAACGAATACAGCCTAGCCAAGCTGGATGATCAGCAAGTAGTGGCTGGAAAATCGGAAGAAGAAATTTATGCGGCGCTCAAGTTGGACTACATTCCTCCGGAGATGCGGGAGAATTGTGGCGAGATCGATGCCGCGGAGAAACATGCGTTGCCGCGGTTAGTCACGGAAAAAGACCTGCAGGGCGACGTGCATATGCACACCATCGAGACCGACGGGCGAAACACGATCGTGGAGATGGCGGAAGCGGCCCGCGAACGCGGGTACAAGTACATGGCCATCACTGACCATTCGAAGAACCTGGCTTTCGCGAACGGCCTGGACGATGTTCGCGCGGTTGAACACATTCGGCGAATTCGGACGACTGGAGAAAAGATCGAAGGCATCCGGATTTTTGCCGGGATTGAAGTGGATATTCTGGCCGATGGCTCGCTGGATCTTTCCGACTCAGTGCTGGAACAGATGGATCTGGTGATCGCCAGCGTGCACTCCCACTTCAATCAAACAGCGGAAGAAATGACGACACGATTGCTGAAGACGATTGAGAACCCTAATGTTTCGATTATTGGGCATCCGACCGGCCGAATTCTGTTGCGACGCGATGCTTATGCATATGACATGGATGCGGTGCTGCAGGCTGCCGCTCGAAATAAGGTCGCAATGGAGTTGAATGCTTATCCGGACCGGCTTGATCTTTGCGACCGGCACCTCAGAATGGCGAAGCAGCACGGAGTGAAGATCGTGATCAACACCGACTCCCACCACACCTCGCACATGGAGAAGATCCGCTATGGAGTGCTGCAAGCGAGGCGGGCGTGGCTTACGGCGGAGGATGTGCTGAATACATTGCCGGTGGATCGATTCGCTAAGGCGATGAAACACGACTGGCCAGAGTGATGGCGGACGTGGACGCCGCTATACTCGACTTCATTCTTTTTGTCTTCCCACCGTTCGACCTCGCTCAGGGCAGGCTTTCTCGCACAGAACCCGAGAAATGGGGCACCCTCGTTGTGGCGACTCATAGAAACGTCAAGAGCGTCGGAGAAGAATGTCCGACCCACACGGACTACTGGATTCAGCGAGTACAATTCCCTGAGCAGGAGGACACCATGTCGAGTCCAACCCCTACGCCTCCACCGGGTCCGGAATCATCAGTCGCAAATCAGCAGACCCAAACCCAGCAGCAAGCCCAAGCTCAGCAGACCGGTCCGAATCAGCAAACCGATTTCGACATTGGTGAGGAATACGGAACCGCACGCAAGAATCTTCCTCCGGCCGGAATCGTGGCTATCTGCATTGCGGTCGTGTTGGTGATCGCGGCTGCTTATTCTCTGACGCACCGGGCACACGCGCTCTCGTCAGGATCGATCGACGAGGTGGTGCCACTGGCCATGCCGGGACAAGATATGGTGATGGTCGCGATTAATGTCACCGTGCAGAATAATTCCGACAAGCCTTCCTGGATACACACTATTCAGGCCTCGCTGGATACTGGGAGCAATAAATTGACCGACGAAGCGGCCCCGGCTGTGGACGCGCAGCGATATTTTCAGGCATTCCCCGATCTCAAGCAGCACGCTCTTCCCATCCTGACGACGGAAACAAGATTGAATCCCGGAGACAAGACCTCGGGCACGGTTGTTGTCAGTTTTCCGGTGACGGCCGAGGCCTTTGCCGCGCGCAAATCTCTGAGCGTGACTGTTGCGCCGTACAACGAGCTGCCGGTGGTCATCACGAAGTAGTGATAGTGACTAGCGGTCACTGTGAGCCGCTGACTTCTACCCACTGACCACCTATCTGATTACTCGTGTTTCGGAATATGCTTCCGGCGCGCGAGATGATTGTGCGCGGTGGGGTTCAGGTCGTCGTACTTAAGAAGGCTGATCGAGCCGTCCACTTCGAGTACTCCCAGCGCGACATCGTGGTAGGCAGTAATGCCGTGCTCGCGCAGGGCCCTTTCCAGTTCATCCATGCTGACGTGCTCCTTCGCCATGTGCGCAAGGATCACTTCGCCGTCGTGAATCAGCAGGCTAGGTTGGCCTTGAACGAACTTGCGAAAACGGCGGTTGGCACCGGAGTACTCGGCAATGAGGTAGTTCATCAGCAGCAGAGTGAGCGCTGCGACAATTCCCCCCGCGAGCGAAGTGTCTGGGCCGGTCATGGCGTTCTGCACGGAATTGCTGAGAAGAAGTAACAAGGTCAGATCGAAGGGAGTCATCTGGCCAACCTCGCGTTTGCCGCTGAGGCGTACTCCGATCAGGACGACTAGATAAATTACGAAGGTGCGGAGAAAAATTTCGCCGAGGGCGTGCAGCTGTGGCGGAAGCATTCAGTAATTAAACGATGGCGCCTAGAATACAAAAGTACCATTAGTGGCACGCGCCTAAAAGTAAATAAAAGCGCGAGAGGTTTGCACCTCCCGCGCTATGCCCTCAAAACGACCAGCAATTATGGTTGCGCTTGCGGCTGGGCGATGACCCGCAGGTCGGGGTTCAAATGCAAGGTCTTGCCTGCGGCGACGTAGACTTTCTTGTCAAACTGCGTTCGTCCGGGCGCGCGAACCTCAATGTCGTAGCTACCTGGCCGGAGATTCATGGTTTTAAGTTTTCCTACCGTGCCAGCATAAGCGCCATTGATGTACACCTCTGCATCTTTAACACTGGTGTCGAACTTCACCTCGCCAGTAGCTGGAGCACCGTACCCATAACCGTAATAACCGTACGGATATGGTTCCCAGTAAGGCGAGTACCAGCCCCATCCAAAGCGTGGTCCGACGAAGACACCAACACGTGCTGAAGCCGCAAGAGGCGCCATCAGCAGCAGAGCCGTCATACCTATCATTACTAACTTTTTCATAGCACCCCTCCTAGAAAATTAGATGCCCTAGCATCCCGTTTCCATCGTAAAGAAGAGTAAAACCGATGGACGTCGCTGGTTGTCCGAAAGCAAACATCGGTTGCCACGTCTCACATTCTGCCGCTATGCTCTTGTGACCGATGCTCTCTTCAACGCTCGACATACTTGCTATCGCCGCGCACCGCGATGATGTTGAACAGACCTGCGGCGGCACGCTGCTGAAAATGGCTGGGCTTGGACATCGGACCGGTATTCTTGATCTGACGCGCGGCGAGATGGGCACAAGAGGAACTGCCGAGGATCGCGCGCGTGAGGCGGCGGAGGCCGCGAGAATCCTGCAAGTTTCCTGGCGCGAGGCGCTGAATATTCCTGACGGTCGTGTTGAGAACACGTGGGAGAATCGTCTGAAGGTGGCGCGGGCGATTCGCCTAACTCGGCCGCGGGTGGTGATACTTCCCTACTGGGAGGGACGGCATCCGGACCATTACACGGCGTCGAAGCTTGGGTACGAGGCGTGTTTTCTGGCGGGCCTGGCGAAATTAGCCATCAGCCCCTTCGACTCCACTCAGGGCAGGCGTGAGCCATCAGCCGTCAGCTCAGAAGAGTCGGATTTCAGGAAAGTGGCGTCGGCGGTGGCGAGCGTTGTGGCTGGAGAAAAACAACACGATCGCGAGTCACACGCGGGCGAGGCGCCCGCGCCACACCGACCTTTCAAAATTATTTATGCGACTGTGTATTACGACATTCGTCCGACATTCGTAGTTGATATCAGCGAGCAGTTTGAAGCGCGCTTCGAATCGCTGATGGCTTATAAGTCGCAATTCAGCGATCAGGAAGCCGGCAAAGATCTCTTCCCTGCCCGCGTCGAAATCCGAGCCCGCATCGAAGCCATGGCTCGTTACTACGGAATGCTGGCAGGCGTGACTTACGCAGAGCCGTTTCTGCAGAAGGAAGTCGGACTGGCGGAGGATGTGACGGCAATTCCGGTGAAGTCGATTTGACGGTTTCCTGCTCGGGCTTCGCCCTCGCGTTTGCCTAGGCGCCTCGTTCACCCAGGGCTCACGCCCTGGGCTATTTAAATGTCGCCCCTTCGGGGCTCTGGTATGGCCACATCTTTTCGTGAATAACGCAACGCGGAGCAATCAGCCGTCAAAAGCTATGCGGCCTGAGGAAATCCCCAATAGAACGGAGAATCCATGAGCGACAAGGTATTGATAGATCACCTCAAGGAGTTTCATGCGAAGGCGGACACGAGCAATTTCAACGTGCTGGATTTTGTCGGGGCGTTCGGAAATCCATTGGAGGCGCTAGCCTATTCGTATCTCTTCTGGCTAGACTTCATAGAATTCGAAGGTATGATTTTTCTCAATGACTTAGTGGAGGACGAAGAAGATCGTTCGCAAATTCGTCGCGCTCTCGCTAAGTTTCCGACACGCAAAGAGGTCGAACAGTCTTTCAATCAATTTGAGATTCCGAGTTCCTTCTTCTCGGCTGGGCTTTCCACCGCGACCGATGAGGAACATGCATGTCTAGCGCAGCGAATAGCGGAAATGTGGGAAGCACGGTTGGCGCGACTGTTTCCAAGTAAGAAATGCGTCGTTGAGGTTCAGTCACCTGAGGAGACCAACGAAGGGCTGACCATAGTCGTGTATCAGGCATAGAGGCACGTATTCCATCCCCATGTTCCAGGTGTCCCGAATTCCGCTTTAAATGCGGCCATTTATATGCGATTTGAAGACGCGGCTTGACCTAATAGATCAAAAACCCCATCCTGTCGCAAAGAACCCGACAAGGATGGGGCACCCATTTTTAGTTATTTGGTGTAATTCTTACTCCGGTTTCATACCCATGTCTTGAATCATCTTCTTCTGTTCTGCCGTCCAGGTGCCGGACATGTCGCCGTGCTGCATCAGGAGTTTCTTCTGGTCGTACATTGCTTTGGTGGTGTGGAACTCTTTTACATTGGCTTGATGACCCGAGAGGTCCCATTCGCCGACGCCTTTGTCGTGGTACTTAAACACGACATTGTCGACGTAGGTGATCTTGTTGCCCCAAAGGTCCATTGCGGGGACCACATGCTCGGGCTTGCCAGCCGCGTCCCGCTTCATCACGCCCTTTTCTTCCAGAATGTCGGGAACGGTTAGCGTGTACGTGTTCTTATCGGGCGAGACTTTGAAGTCAATGTCTACCATCTTCACGCCGACGACATGCGGAGGGTTCCAGCCGAACATGAAACTCAGCATTTCATTGAATGCCTTCTGCTGTTCCGCAGTGGAGCTCTTGTCAAAGTACGCGGTGCCGTGAACTTTGCTGGCATCGGGATCGATGAGATCTCCGATGAGTACCGCTTTGAAGCCACTCATATCAACTTTTCCGTAGTGGCCATGTTTGATGTACGTGAAATCGGCAGCGTCACAACTGCCGTGATCTGGATGCCCATTCGACCGGCACGGGCAGCCGTAAGCGGTGCACTGGCATTCCGTCATGCTGATACCTTGCACGTCAAAATCTGGGATCTGCTTGGGGACGCTCTTGGCTTCATCCGCGGCGATCGCCAGGCCGGAAAATGCCAACGCAAACGTAAGCAGACTTGCGATCCGTAGCACCTTCATAGGTCCTCCTGTTTAGGTGGCTTTCTGAGAGCGTAGAAACTCTACGTCTGTTGAGGGGGACCGTCAAGCAATTACTTGTCAGTTCCAGTGAACCCTTGACGCTTGCAATCAGCCGGACAGCCCCTTCGCCTTCCCCCTCGACTTCGCTCGGGGCTTCGGCTAATTCAGGGCAGGCTTTGGGCGGCTGTCCCCACATGGCCGGTGCAGCCCCGTGCTTTTTGTCGGACAAGAGTGTCCGACCCACACCGGCTGTGCGGCCCCACGGGATTGTGCCTAAACTCAACAGTTGATGAGTCTTATTTTCTAGAGCTTCACTGAAACTGACACCCCGTCGCGGATGGGGAGGATTGTAGTGAACAGTTCAGGACTGGCGTACAGCAGACGATTAAACTCGAGGATTGCTTTGGTGGAGGCTTCGGCAGGCGTTTTCTCTGCGACTTTGCCGCTCCACAAGACGTTATCAGCCACGAACAAGCCGCCTTTGCGCAAACGTGGGAGCGCGACGCGGAATGCGCGAGGATAATCTTCCTTATCCACGTCGCAAAAAATTATGTCGAACTGCGCAGTCTGTTCGGAGAGAAGCTCGAGGGCGTCTCCAACTTTTATGGTGATGCGGTTCGCGACTCCGGCGCGCTCGAAGTATCCACGGGCTTCGGTCGCGTTCTTGCGATCACCGTCGGTGTAAATCACGCGGCCGCCATCGCTGATGGCGCGCGCCCACCAAATAGTTGAGTACCCAATTGCCGAGCCCATCTCAAAAATATTCTTTGCACCGGAGATCAGAGCCAACTGGTGGAGAATGCGTCCAACGGCAGGTCCAACAATCGGAATGTTGCGCTCAGTCGCCTGGGCTTCCATTTCGCTGAGGACCTCATCGCGGGCAGGAAGTATGGAGTAGAGATAATTCTCAACCGACTCAGAGGTGATTCCGTGCATCAGCCAGCGCGGCTTATCGGGAGTTTGCGGCATGTTGCCTTTCGTCTTCCTCTTTGTCTTGCGTGTTACGAAATGGTCTCGCCAGGCTTCATTTCCACAACTTTGACGCCGTGCACAAGTCTGCTGAGATCGCTTGGCCGGCCAGTCAGCGCAGGAAACGTCGCGAAATGCATGGGAATGACCGAGTTCGGCTTGAGCAAATTGCAGGCGTAAGCAGCCTCGCGCGGGCCCATGGTGTAATGATCGCCGATCGGCAGCATGGCGATTTCCGGCGAGTATAGCTCGCGGATGATGGCCATGTCTCCGAACACATTTGTGTCGCCCGCGTGGTAAATCTTGACGCCGTTATCGAACTCGATCACATAGCCGCAGGCTTCGCCACCATAAACGTACTGGTCGCCATCTTGAATTCCGCACGAATGATCGGCGTGGACCATGGTGACCTTAATGTCCTCGACCTTTTGCGTGCCTCCCTTGTTCATCTCGGCGAGTTGCTTCACTCCTTTTTTGCCGAGCCATCCGCAGAGCTCGGGAATGCCCACAACTTTTGGATTGTGCTTCTTTCCAATTTCGACGGCGTCGCCGATGTGGTCGCCGTGACCATGTGTGCAAAGCATGACGTCAACGGCTTTTACTTCTTTTTCGTTGGGCGGACACGCCGGATTTCCCATTACCCAGGGATCAATCAGAATTATTTTGCCTTTTGGAGTTTGAATGCTGAAGGTTGCGTGTCCGAGCCAGGTGATCTTGATGCCGTTCAGTTTCATACGGTCGTTCTCTTTCTAAGAAGTATGGATAAACATTCTAGACGCGCAGAAGAGTCGCTTCAACGCAGCTGCTGCTGGTGACAGTTTTGAGCTGATGGTGAGTGTCAGGGTAAGATGTTGCTTCCATGAGCGAGCTCAAGGTCCTGCTTTCGCGACAGCAAATCGCCGAACGAGTGACAGAGATGGCCAAGCAGATCACTGCCGATGCAAAGGGAGAGCCGCTGCTCTTTGTGGGCGTGCTGAAGGGCGCGGCTATTTTTCTAAGTGATCTGGTGCGGCAGGTAGAAGTGGATGCGACATTTGAATTCATCGCGGTTTCGACTTATGGCAACCGGCCCACTCCAACTCAGGAGCTGAGACATGCGTGGGACTCGACCGGCGAAGTAAAGCTGACAAAAGATGTAGACCAGTCGCTGCGCGGAAAGAATGTCATCCTGGTCGAAGATATTCTCGACACCGGGCTAACACTGACATTCCTGAAGCGGCTACTGCAGGGTCATCAACCGAAAAGTTTTCGCGTGGCGGTGCTGCTTGATAAGCCGTCGCGACGAAAAATGCCGGTGGAAGCAGACTACACGGGCTTCCAGATTCCTGACGAATTTGTTGTCGGATACGGCCTCGATTATGCGGAGCGATATCGCAATCTCGCGGATATTTGTGTGCTACGAAACGGTACATCCACGAATGAAAATTGACACCACAATTCCACAGATTTCTCCGCTGTAATTAGGCGGTCAGACCAGCTCTGACTGCTATGATTAAGGCAGTGGAAATGGCCGCCGTTCAAGTTGAAGCACAATCGCGTATCGAGCCTCTGCTGCTGGAAGTGGCGGATGTAGTCAACACTACGCTTGACCTCGATACCACGCTGCGCCGAGTGGCGGAGTTAGTCCGCAAGGTCATCGATTATGAGATTTTCGGCATTCTGCTGCTGAACGAGAAGACGCAAGAGCTGTATTTCCGCTTCAGCGTTGGGCATTCGAGCGAAGTGGCGGAACGCATTCGAGTGAAAGTCGGCGAGGGAGTAACCGGGGTCGCGGCGCAGCGCGCCGAAGCGGTGCTAGTCGCTGACGTTGCCAAAGATCCGCGGTATATCTCGGCTGTCCCCAATGTGCGCTCGGAACTGGCGGTTCCTCTGATCGTTAAGAACCGCGTGATCGGCGTGATCGACATTGAGTCCCCGCAGCCTGACCACTTCACAGAAGAACATAAACGGCTGCTGACGCTGATCGCGTCTCGCATGGCAGTGGGGATTGAGAACGCGCGCCTGTACACACGCATGACGCGGCAGACGAAGACGCTGCAGCTGCTGAATGAAATTGCGCGTGAGCTCACGTCGATTTTGAACCTGGACGAGCTGCTGAAGAGAGTCGGTGAGTTACTCAGTCAATTGATCGATTTCCAGATGTTCAGCATTCTGCTGCTGGATCCGGCGGGAGAAAAATTGCAGCACCGGTTCTCGTTGCGGTTTCAGGAGAACATTCAGTTAAAGCACGACATCCCGACTGGAAACGGAATTGTAGGCGCGGCGGTCGAAGAAAGACGCGCGATCCTGATTAGGGACGTGAAAAAAGACCCGCGTTATATTGAGACTAATCCCGAGACGCGCTCGGAGCTGGCGGTGCCGCTGATCTATAAAGACAAAGTGATTGGCGTGCTGGACCTGGAACACACGAAGAAGGGATTTTTCACTGAGGACCACCACCGGACGATCACAACTTTGGCCGCGCAAATTGCAATTGCGATTGAGAATGCGCGATTGTACGAGCAGATTGCACGCCAAGAAGGACGGCTGGAGCGCGACTTGGCGATGGCGCGCGAGCTGCAGGTCCGGTTGTTGCCGCAATCGCTTCCCCAGCTGGGGCACCTGGAGATTGCGGCGAAGTTTACTCCGGCGCGGACCATTGGCGGCGATCTATATGACTTTTTGAGTTACTCGCAATCGCGGGTCGGATTGGTGATCGGCGATGTGAGCGGCAAGGGAGCCCCGGCGGCAATCTATGCGGCGCTGGTCGCCGGAATTTTGCGATCGCATGCTCCCATGGAGCCTGCGCCTGCGGAGATGCTGGCGGCGGTGAACTATTCTCTGGTCGAGCGCCGGATCGATGCGCAGTTCGTTTCCCTGATCTATTGCATCTGGGATGACGCCAGCCTGACCCTGCAGGTGGCGAACTCGGGACTTCCCCGCCCGGTTTATTGTCACCAAGGCAAGACGCAGATGATCGAGGCCACCGGGCTTCCGCTCGGACTGTTTGAAGACGCCGAATATGACGAGTTTGTTTTTCAGGCGGAGGCGGATGACATTTTCGTTTTCTTCAGTGACGGAATTCTCGACGCGACCAACCGGGCTGGTGAACTGTTTGGACGCACTCGCCTGGAGAAGATCATTGCGGAATGCTCAACTCAACCGGCCGAGTCGATTGTGAAGTCTATCTTCAAAGCCGCGGCGGACCACGCATCTGGCGTGGAAACTTTTGACGATCAGACGGTGGTTGCGATTAAAGTCAAGGGGAGTACGCCGAAGCACACGTGAACCATCCCTCTGAGCGCCCCCCTGGCTTCGTTTACAGCTCGCATGAAGGACCCCTGCGCGAATCTTCGCGAACAGCAACTGACAAACGGCGCACAGACACAAGACATCTAAGTTGTGAGCAGGTTCCGTTGACAGGGCTTGCTGAGCGCTTTGGTACGCCGCTTTACGTTTACTCCGCAAAGGCGATTCGCGAACGCGTTCGGGCCTTCGATGAGGCTTTCGGTGGAGTCCCACATTCGATCTGTTATTCGGTCAAGGCCAATTCAAATCTGAGCATTCTGCGACTGCTGGACAAGCTGGGCTGCGGATTTGATGTGGTTTCAGGCGGCGAACTGGAACGAGTGCTGCGCGCGAACAGGCGGGCAGCGAAGAAGGTGGTTTTCTCCGGAGTGGGGAAGACTGTCGCTGAAATTGATGCGGCGCTCAAGGCTGGCATTCTGCTGTTTAACCTGGAGGGCGCTTCCGAGATGGAAGCGGTCGCGGCGTGCGCTGCGAAGCGTAAACAGACGGCGCGGATTGCATGGCGCGTGAATCCCGATGTTCCGGCGGATACGCATCCATATATTTCGACTGGGTTGCAGAAGCACAAGTTCGGCGTGCCGATTGGTGAAGCGCGCGAATTGTATGCCAGAGCTGCGCGATCTAAGCATCTGCAAGTTTCCGGGGTAAGCGTTCACATCGGATCGCAGATTACGCAGGTTGCGCCCTTTTCGGCGGCGATGTGGCGGGTTGCGGAACTGGTCAGGCAGTTACAAAGCGATGGTCATAAGATCGAATACGTGGATGCCGGTGGCGGGCTGGGCATCGACTACAGCGGGTCACAAGATTTCGCGGCTACAGTCGCGGAGTACGCGCATGCGGTCACGCGACCGCTCCACGATCTCAACGTTAAAGTATTACTTGAACCTGGGCGGTCGATCGTCGGTGCGGCCGGTGTGCTGCTGACGCGAGTGCTCTACCGCAAGAAAAATGGCGAGAAGAAATTTGTGGTGGTGGATGCGGGGATGAATGACTTGATCCGGCCGGCACTCTACCAGGCCGAACATCAGATTGTTCCAGTAGAGGACCGCAAGTCCGGGCCGGAGATCGTGGATGTTGTTGGTCCGGTTTGCGAGTCAGGTGACTTTTTTGCGCGCGAACGCACGCTGCCGACAGTCAACGAAGGCGAACTACTCGCCATTCTAGACGTCGGCGCGTACGGAATGGCGCTGGCTTCGAATTACAACACGCGAGCGCGGGCAGCCGAGGTCCTCGTTGATGGAAAGTCGGCTCAGCTGATCCGGCGGCGTGAAACTATTGCCGATCAGATCCGGCCAGAACTTTTCAAGCGGGCCTGAAACCGGCCAGCAACGCCAGCCCACGCAATCTCCAGTGGCAGTCCACGTCAAATCCGATTGCACCCAGCTACGCCAATAGAGTTACGTTGTGAGTGAAATGGCGATACTTCACAAAACCTTACTTCCCGACATAACCTCTGACGTTCCATCACTGAGGGCTGGACACATGGCTGCTTGCGACGTGAGCTGAACAAGAGCAGAATTACTCTCTCCATAAATCTCTTGAGGAGGTTGTGGGATGTTGTCCACTCTCGTTTTGCACACGGCGGCACTTATCCTGCTCGTACAAAGCTCTGCTGCACCCACTTCGAGGGCAAGTGAGAAGGTCGCTCCTAAATGCATCGTTTCTGGACGCGTCGTAACTGCTGCTGACGGGACTCCGCTTAAGTCGTCGCGCGTGGCGCTCATGTTGGAGCACCAAGGGCGAGAGCCGCAGGCCTACGCCGCCATGTCCGGCACCGACGGTCGATTCACGATCAAAGACGTACCTGCCGGCCGTTATCGGTTTATTGCTAGTCACACTGGCTACGTCGACCAGGAATATCAATCAACAGGCGGAAACGTGGGCGCGGTTCTTGCGTTACAAGCCGACAGGAAGTAGAGGACATAGTTTTTCGCATGACATTAGCCTCGGTCGTTACGGGCAGAGTAAATGACGAAGATGGTGATCCCATGTCCTTGATACAAGTTGTTGCTTTACGCAAGCCAGGTAGCGAGGAATTGGAGGAGGAGGAGGAAGGCGGGTTCCATTCCCGACACGCAGAACTGGTTTCCACGGGAGTGGCGCAGACCGACGATCGCGGACAGTATCGCGTCTTTGGACTCAAGGCAGGAGAGTACTACATCAAGGCGATAGATGAATATCAACCAATGGGGGGCAAGTCAATGAGAATAATTGGACCTTGCGTCAGGCTCTTGGCAGCCAATACGCTCCCGTCTTCTACCCAGGCGTGACGCAACTCGGCCAGGCGCAAGTAGTGGCGGTTTCACCAGGAGAAGAGACCCAAGTCGACTTGATTATGCGTCATATCAAGACGGCGCAGATCTCCGGCCATCTCATTGGTCCGGACGGAGAACCTGCTACCGATGCGTACCTCTATTTGCAAGAGGTACCGGCGGCCAATTTCGGCGGCGTTATTGGTGTGGGGACTGATGCCAAGGGTGAATTTAAGTTGAACGGCGTGGCTCCGGGTAGCTATGTTTTGCATGCCATGCAAAACTCATCGCTGGACAACACAAACTATCACGCAAGCCAAAAGATCGAGGTTGGGAGCGACAATGTCGATTCGATCGTGCTCGCATTGGGCCGGGGTGTTACTTTCGCTGGACGAGTCGAGGTGGCTGGCCCCGGCACAATGCCCCTCGAGCGCATTTTCATTAACTTGAGCTCGCACGATGACGAAAGCGCAAACGCGTGGACACAAATTAAGAAAGATGGCACCTTTGTAATACGCGATGTTCCTGACGGTAGCTTCGCGTTTTTAATTAATGGATTGGAGGAAGGCTGGTATGTGAAGTCGGTGCGTCTGGGGGCTGAGGACATCCTAACTAACGGATTGGAAGTCGAAAAAGGGGAAAGTGCAGGAACAATTCAAGTTATCGTGAGTAACGACGCCGCGCAATTAGACGGATTGGTGACACAAGATGACAAGCCTCTGATCGGAGCGCGTGTTCGTGTTGCTCCCGACCCCGAGACTCCCTTCAACCATTTACGGTTGCGAAGTGGTAGCACCGATCAGGGCGGCCGGTTCTCTTTTTTGGGCATTGCTCCTGGTCACTACCGCATCATCGCAAGAGCTTCGACCTCAGACGGTGAAAAACCTGCCGCTTCCGACCCTGAAACTGTCACGCTCTCCGGACGCGATCATAAGACGATCCCACTAAAAGTTGTACCGACACAAGCACCGTGATCCCCACTGTTCGTTTGAAGTCTCAGAAGGCAAATAGACCAGAGAGTTCAGTCGTTCAACTTGCTAGGTACTGGCTCGTTCAAGCAGCGAGGCGATGAACTCCGCAATAGCGTCCAAACGCTCTCCAGCCATTACAGGAAAATACGCAAAACGCTTATCGTAGTTCGGGGAGGTACCGACATTTTCGTCGCGGCTCATTCGTGTACAAAACCTGGCATCGGTGGAGTGCGGATCTCCCCAAATGATTTCGCCGAACTCGCCGTTCGTGCGTACGAGCACGTACACGCCATCGCTGTGCCATGGCAGCTCGCCTTGCATCTCGACACCGAACAGACGCTGGTAAATAAGAATCTTCACGACGGTTTCGCGCGAATGGCTGGCAGGACGAAACGAATAGCTGCCCTTTTCTGGCACACCCACTCCCCGCCGGAGCCGGTTTTCTGCAAGACGGAACAGCCGTTCGGCAATTTCCTGAAAGGAAAGTTCGTAATCAACTAAGGGTGCGGTTTTGTACGTTCCCAATACATTCACTCCTGATAGCGCGCTCTCAGTTCAACAAGGTCGTGAAGAAAATATTTGCAGTGCAAAGGCGTAGAAAACGTAGCATCTACTTACATCGTTGAGCGGTTAAGCACCAAGCTGCTGGGCCGGCACCGACTACTTCAAGAAAAAATAAACCGGGCAGGCACCAGGACCCGCCCGGACGTACAACCGCTTGCCAACAGAGAGCGGCGTCCATGCTCTCGTGGCCGCGGTTTTTCAGCCTTCCCAACACTTCCCATGGGGGCTTGCTGGCTGAAACTGTTATTGGGGGTAGATGTTACCGACTGGTAGGCGGTTACAATCCTCGATAAAAAAATAATGCGCAGGCATGGGAAACAACGGGCGGTGTCAGCGTACAGTCAGCATGTCGCGACGTCAGCGAACGATGCGATCATTTCTTGACCGTGACCAAGTCTGCAATTTTGTCATACTCAGCCTTGGGTATGATTCGCCGAGTCACTAACTCACTCGCTTGGTTGTAGGGACGGGCCGCAATCACGCGGTCTGCCTCGGCCGAAGTGACACCCGGAAGGCTCAGCAACTGCTCTTTTGTGGCAGCATTCAAATCCAGTGGCTTATCGCGGCTCCATCCTTCACGTATGCCCGATGCGACAGCTCTGGCGTCTCTCTTAACTTCCTCCGTTGCTCGCGCGGTTTTCTCTTTAATGTCCTAACGGGTTTTGTTGTTGTGTGCAGCCCGCGAGCGCGACCAGCAGCAAAATTGAGGGAACATGGCAATGTCTGAAGAAGTCCATTTGATTGCCGGTTAAGATGCTGCACACTTTCCGAGTAGTTGTTCGATTCGGAAATAAGTGTCCCCACTCTCGCCGATTTTGCGAGAACCGGGACCACGAAAGATGTGGCGGGCCAATGAGCTAGGTTCTGAAGAACGAGACTCTGGTCGCGGAAAGGACATTATTGACCAGAATCCCACTTTTCCCAAAACCAGGGAGAAGTGGGGGCACCCTCAGTTTTATTCACAACGAAAAGTGGGCCACCCGCCGCTTACACTGACAACTTCGTCAATAAATGAATGGCGATATTTCACCAACTATACAAACTGCGCTACCATGTTCGCCTGCTCGTAACATTATGAATCTACTTCCCACCGTAAGCTAAAGGCTTTGCGATCAAATTTGACGGAGGCGCCCTTATGAATCGTCGTGACGCGATAAGCTCTTTCGCTCTCGCTGCCGGAGCTTCACTGCTTACGTCCACGCCGTCACCGGCCCACGTTCTCGCGCCGACAGTTGACGCCGGTTATGCTCGAGCGGTGATAGGCACGCCGCCGGTGAAGATCCGCGACATCAAAACGATCCTGACGGCGCCGAATGGTATCCGCCTGGTTGTCGTAAAAGTCGAAACCACCGAGCCGGGCCTCGTAGGCTGGGGCTGCGCAACCTTCACGCAGCGCGCGTTGGTGGTGCAGACCGCTCTCGAACAGTATCTGAAGCCGTTTTTGGTCGGCCGTAACGTCGACGAAATTGAGGACATCTGGCAGTCGAGTTATGTGAGCTCTTATTGGCGCAACGGCCCGGTGCTGTTCAATGCGATGAGCGGAGTAGACATTGCCCTCTGGGACATCAAAGCCAAACGTGCCCAAATGCCGCTCTATCAATTACTCGGCGGCAAGGTGCGGCGCGGCGCGGATTGTTACTTTCACGCCAGCGGCAACAGTTTTTCCGAAGTCGAAGAGAGCGCCCGTCAAGCGATGGAGCAGGGCTTCCGCCACGTGCGCGTGCAGGTCGCGACGCCGGGCTACGCCGGCTACGGGGCGCGGGGCAATGCACCCACAGCCGAGGGACAGCGGAACGAAGTGGTAGGCCCGACCAGCCCGCGAGACATCTGGGAGCCGGCGCCATACGTGCGAATGGTGCCGAAATTATTTGAACACCTGCGTAATAAACTCGGCGACGACGTCGAACTCATCCATGACGTGCATGAGCGCGTGACCTTGAATCAGGCTATCAACCTGGCCAAGTCGCTCGAGCCCTATCGCTTGTTTTTTCTGGAAGACCCACTGCCGCCGGAAGACAATGATCACTTCCGCTTGCTGCGCCAGCAGACGAGCACTCCGCTGGCCATGGGCGAACTGTTCAATTCACAACACGAATACGTGCCGCTTATCAAAGAGCGGCTGATTGATTTCATCCGTATTCACATTTCCCAGATCGGCGGTTTGAGTCCGGCGCGCAAGGTCGCCGCACTCTGCGAGTTCTTCGGCGTCCGCACTGCCTGGCACGGGCCGGGGGACGCCTCGCCACTGGCGCACGCCGCACAGTTGGCGCTCGAGTTGGTGAGCTACAACTTCGGCGTCCACGAAGGTAGCGGCTTCCCGCAAGAAACGCAGGAGGTATTTGTGGGCTGCCCCGAAGTCAAGAACGGCTACATGCTGGCGCAGGAGAAGCCCGGCCTCGGCATTGAAGTTGACGAGAAGCTCGCGGCGAAGTTCCCGATCCCGAACGGTCCGCCGAATTTCGATTATTCCTGGGGGACCACCCGGCGACGTGATGGCACCGTCATCAGGCCCTGACCCGTTTACCGCTAGCCGACTATTGTTGCCGGGAAGATTACTGTCGATAACAGGCGATTTCACTCAGAACTCGGGTGTGAGTGAAAGGTGAGGCCAGCCTGCGCCCTCTCGCTTCCCGGGTGAGCCGAAAGTCAAGCGATCCGCTAGGCCGCTTCCAGCACCGACAAGATATTCCCCGCTGGATCCTTGAACCACGCGATCGTCGGCCCATTTCCGCGAGAAATCCCGCGCGTGTCCGTCTTCAAGTTGGGTTCGTTATAGACTTCAAATCGCACGCCGCGTTGGCTCAGTTCATCCACAGCTTTTTCTACGCTGTCTACGGGAAAATTCAGGACCGTGAAAGTTGCGGGCTGGTGATTGGGTTTAGGGTACATCAGAGCTTTGGTGCCGCCGGAAAGGGGCACAACAAGGGTGCCTTCCGGACCGCTGGAAAGTTCGAGCCCCAGCGTCTTGCCATAAAATTCCCTGGCCTTCTGGATATCGTTAACCGAAAAACTGCTGAATGCCTTGCTTATGTTGAGCATGATGCACTCCTATTAGTTTTAGCGTTGTAACTTCGATGCGGAATCAGCTCTCGCGGTTTTGAATGCGGAACCCAGCTCAGAATGAGGGTGCCCCACTTCTCGCCGATTTTGCGAGAAGTGAGACCACGAAAGATGTGGCGGGCAATGAGCTAGGTTCTGAAGATCAAGACTGGTCACGGAAAGGACATCGTTAACTCGAATTCCACTTCTTCCAAAACCAGGGAGAACTGGGGCACGCTCAGTTTTTTGCACCAACGACAAGTGGGCCACCCGCCAGTGATGGCATCTCAGAAAAGCTTAGGAATGATGCCCGATTGTCGGAGCGTCGCCGCGTACTCATCAACGCTGTTGTTATGTGTTTTCACTGCGTTATTTAGAGTTGTCTCGAAACGATCCTTCGACAACGCTTCTTGTAAATATCCCAGCCGACTCCGGAGGATAGGTTCAAAAGTTTCCAGCGAGTAATGACGGTCTCCGGGTTTTGACGTGTCCCACTTACCTAAGCCGTCAGCTACCAACCGAAAGCCTTCCCAGTCGTTCGGGGCAAAAGCAGAAGTAACTCCAACTGAGAAATCGCCGCGACCGCGCACAAATCTTAAGCGCAAATCTCCGACTGCCACGGTGACGTAAGCACCATCAAAGCTGGGCGGAAAAGGAACTCCTTCGTTGGGAATGACCTGTGCCCCATGTTCCGAGAACAAGAACGCCAGATGTATACGAATCTCTTCCGCAAAACGTTGCTCCTCGCGTCTCGCCATCCGTTTGTCGAGCCAGCCGAAACAAAGCTTATAGAGATTGCCGATAATAAAACCAAGTACCAGTAGCGGCGGTCGCACAGTGGCGATGACGATTCGAACCCACAGGGCCGGCCGCCGCGGGTTATTTAGTGGAATTAGAAGATTCCTTTTTTTCTCGATAGACATGCGAAGGTTTCCCTAGATGGAGTTCGTCAGCGGCGCTTGTCTCGCGCTGCAGCGCGTGCAATGATCCCACCAAACGAGAATAACTGTCGAGAACAGGCAATTTTCACTCAGAACCCGACAATAAGTGAAATGGTGATTTTTCGCCAGAAACTAACGGGGTGCGACTACCCGCATGGGCCGCTGCCCCGAAACGTCCTATTCATCCTGTTTTTCCCCGGAGGTGTTCCCCATGGTTGCCGTGATATCCTAAATAGGACAGCTGCGTTTGCGTGTCTGAAGATATTCAGGATCCTGCCCGCTGTTCCCTTAAAACATCATGATTTCAGTAAGCAATGTATCCATGCGCTACGGCGCCAAAATTCTGTTTGACGAAGTCTCCACCGGCTTTACCCCAGGCAAGCGCTATGGCCTGACCGGACCGAATGGAGCTGGCAAGTCCACTTTTATGAAGCTTCTTTCCGGCGAACTTGAGCCGCAGAAGGGCATCGTGGTGCGTCCGAAGAAGCTTGGAATCCTGAGCCAGGACCAGTTTGCGTTCGACCGGTACCGCGTAATTGACACAGTCATCATGGGCAACAAGCGGCTGTGGGCGGCACTGGAGGAGCGCGACCGGCTTTATTCCAAGCCTGAAATGACCGATGCCGATGGCATGCGGCTGGGCGAACTGGAAGGCATTGTTGGCGAAGAGGACGGCTACACCGCCGAGACCGACGCCGCGGTGCTGCTGCAGGGGCTAGATATTCCAAATGAATTGCACGAGCGGAAGATGGGCGAGTTGCCCGGTGGTCAGAAAGTCCGCGTCTTATTGGCGCAGGCTCTTTTTGGACATCCATTGGCGCTGCTGCTCGACGAACCTACAAACCATTTGGACTTGGATTCCATCCACTGGCTGCAGAGGTTTCTGAATGAATTTGAAGGAGTGTTGATCGTCATATCGCACGACCGGCATTTTTTGAACCGGGTCTGCACCCACATTGCCGACATCGACTACGAGACCATCATTACCTACACCGGCACCTATGACGACATGGTGGTGGCCAAAACCCAGGTGCGCTCGCAGATCGAGAGTCAAAATGCGCAACGGGAAAAGAAGATTTCGCAACTCAATGATTTCATCGCGCGCTTTTCGGCCGGCACGCGCTCCAGCCAGGTGCAATCTCGCCGCAAGGAAGTTGAGCGGTTGCAGGTGACCGAATTGGCGAAGTCAAACATCCAGCGGCCGTATCTCAAATTTGAACAGAAGCGCCCCTCGGGAAAGCACATCCTGGAAGTCGAAGGCGTGAGCAAGTCTTACGGCGCAGCTCCGGTGATACGCAACTTCACCGCCAGCGTGACGCGAGGAGAGAAAGTCGTTCTCATGGGCCGCAATGGCTCGGGCAAAACGACTCTAGTCAATGCCCTGCTGGCGAGTTCTCCTACGGTCACGGAAGCCGACCTGCGCAAAACCAGCGGCAACGATGGAGCATTCTTAGACGAAGGAAAAGTGATCTGGGGACATGAGGCAGCAGTCGGTTTCTTTGCCCAGGACCATAAAGCTTTAATCGAGCCCGGAACCACAGTTTTCGATTGGCTCCATCAATGGGATCTTTCGGCCGCTCACGAAGAGATCCGCGGCCTGCTGGGACAAATGCTCTTCCCCCGCGACGATGCGGACAAGCGTACCGACATCCTCTCCGGCGGAGAAGCCAGCCGGCTGCTTTTTTGCAAGCTGATGCTGCAGAAACCGAATGTGCTCGTCCTCGATGAACCCACGAACCACCTGGATCTCGAGTCCATCAACGCGCTTAACATCGCTCTGCAGCGCTATCAAGGAACCATATTCCTGGTTACGCACGACGAAGACTTGATTGATGAAGTGGCCACAAGAATCTGGCACTTTGAGGGCGATCATCAGCTCACCGACTTTAAGGGTGTTTACGCAGAGTACCAGTCAGTGCTGGCCTAATAGCCTAATAAGGGGCTTTAGAACCTGGGGGCGGTCAGCGTGGACTGACTTGCTACACACTCCCAGTGGCTGTTTTGGAAAATCCACGTATCCGTGAATCGGACACGGCGATCCACGTCCTTCCCCTTGATTTTCATTTTCTCGAGGTAGACTCCGATCACAACCACGGCGTCGCCATAGGCACGGGCATTCTGCTCGACGTTAGACAAGTGCCGATACTCCTTCGCTAGGCTCTGGACTTTTCTCAGCCATTGGTCCCGGTCCATAATAGTTCCGTCATAGTCTGTGTACACAAATGTTTCGGCTAGCAATAACCTGAGAGCAACCCCGTCATGCCGCTCTTCGGCATAGTTCCATGCGTTTTCAAGATTGATAACAGCCTCGGCCTTGTCGTCGGCCGTCTTCGCTGCGTGGACTCCCATCAGGAGAAACGCTAGGAGCAATACACCAGCCAATGCAATCAGGCGCCGCATTTAGCTTCCTTAGTCACTCTCGCCGACCCATAGCCTCAATGCTAGTCGCCTCCCGGCTGCATGACCACGAACGAAAGGAGCCCGGAGGCACATGGTAACTCCCGCACCAATTGAGGGGTTTTGGCGGGACTCGGGCGCGGGCGGGACTGCGAGGTTCTTGGGTCCATGCGAGCAACTCAAAGGTGATAAGAACGGTAAATAAAACCTTTCGCAACGGAACCTCCGTGAAACGGCTCTCTGGCAGCACATTCACACCGAGGCGTTGAGACAGTCGAACAGTATTACCAGAGTAGCTGATGTAAGTAGGCGATTTCACTCAGAACTCGGTCATGAGTGAAATGGGGATGTTCGCCAACAATCGTACCTCCGTAATTCGCGAAGAACACTTCAGAACAAGCTATTGTTAGCTTCGCCCTGTTCTGTCAGCGAGTGCGTGCAGTGAGAATCAAAAGGAAATTCAGTCAAAGCGTAAAAAATACCGGGCCGCTAGGTCTACGTGGCGAATTTGCCTGGTCGAGAGCTAGCAGGGAGCGTCAGTTTCGGGATGATGGTAGGGCGGCATTGGCTTTCATAAACACGGGGTACTGCCCACGACGCATAAGACACTGCGGAACCATTTTCTACACTTCTTTCTAGGGTGCGTCGCCCGGCGATGTGAAGCGATGTTTCCGAATCTATTTATCTTCGGGTGAACGACGGTTCCATTTACCTTTGACGTAGGTCATTGTTCGCTCCATGCTCACGTATTGGAAGTCCCCGTCCTTAGCTTCTGACGGATGCATAGCTTCGGCATTGTTCATCCGTGTTTCAAAGTGCTCAATAAAGTTCTTCTGAACCTCTATCGGCATCGCTTCCTTTTGTGCCTGGTGTTCACGCCAATTCGGTAAATACTTGTTCCAGAGGCGCGTGACCAGGAACGATGCGTCATCGGGCGGATGGGAAGCGAAGACATAAATGCCTTTGGCCTTAGTTTCGCTCAGCAGTGCGTCAAAATATTTATCCAATTTGGAAAGGTCATCTTTCAGTTCCGGGCCTTCGATGATTAGTCTGATTTCCTCGAAGAAAGAGCGGCACAATCCGTTTGTGTAGGTTGTCGTTCGACACGAAAATCGAGCAGAAGGGCAAATAATACAAATATGAAAGGTCAATCATATTGTCTGCTTTATTTGTGGGGCGAACGCGGGAAATTAGATCGGCACCGAGGGCGAGAAAGAAAAAAAGATCGACGGAGCACAGGAACCAAAAATAGGGAGTGAACTCGGGAAGAGGAGGCTTTCCGGCACTTACCCATCGTTCAATGATTTGCCCATGATTGTCTGCCGGGATGCCAATCAAATACATACCAAATTGAAGCGCCTGCCGCTCTTCAAGCAAACCCATGTAAGAATCGGCGATATGCTTAGCGTCTGCTAGGGTTCTAGGCATGCGCACCTGTTGGTACAGCTCTCGTATCGTGGCGTAATGATGGGAGTGATCGACGTTGGAGACGCTTTCGCGCCAGCGTTTTGCGTGCTGGCGTTCCACGTCTAAAAAGTCGCCGGCAATCCAGCGGTTTAGTGCCTCTTCTTCGTCGCTCACCTTGTACACGACCCCTTGCGAATCGCCCACCCGAACTGGTTTTCCACCTCCCTTAATGATTGTGCCGTTCATTGGTACAAATTTGCCGCGGGTTAGCTCATAGGAAACGAGTTCCCGGTGGTAGACATTGATATGCGAATAGATGTCAGGAGTCTTATTTGCAAGAGTAGCTACGAATTTCGCCGCAGGCCTATCTTGGGAGGATGTCTTTTCAAGGTCTGCGAGCGTTTCCGCAATGAACAAGGGGCAGATGTTGCAGACAAAAAATTTATCAAGCCAGACGGACTCATCCGCATTTATGCACTGGAGAAACGACTTATCAAAGGTGAGAATTGGACCCATCATCTAGAGGGTAGACCCCCACAGTGACTATATTCCGGCATCGGCCATGGCCCGACGAAAAAAACAGGGCCCTCGCAAGATGGCTTATCAGGTAGACCTGTACCAACAGAGATTCAATTCTAAACAAGAAATTCTGGGCGAACTCAAACCTCCTGACCTTCATCCGAAGTTGGGTCGAAGACAAATGGCTATTCTTGGGCTGAGGATGATCTTTTGCCGTCCGAATGCTTAGCGCTGTCCCCACTTGAGCTTGCTGCTCAGCACCTCGAAGAAGGTCCCCCGGGTGTGCAGGAGTTTGACTTGGTGCTCCGACTTGCGGCAGTAAATGCGATCGCCGTCGAAGACCGGCATGCCTGCCTGTCCATCGATGCTCAGATAGGCTTCTTCGTCTCCGGTCATGACGACGATTTCAATCTGTGATGTGTCGCGCACGACCAGTGGGCGATGGGTCAGCGAATGAGCAGAGACCGGCGTAATGACGAAGCTCTGTACATCGGGCATCAGGATCGGACCGCCTGCCGCGAGCGAGTAAGCTGTCGAACCAGTGGGGCTAGAAATAATCAGGCTGTCAGCTTGATAACGCGAGACAAACACCTTATCGATGTAAACGTCGCAATGGTTCAATCGGGAGATGGTTCCCTTCCCTACGACGACGTCGTTCAACGCTTCATAAGTGGCGACCACTGATTTGGTGCGGCTGACTTCGCAATGCACCATGGAGCGGACGTCGATTCCGCAAGAGCCCTTAATAATGCTCTCGAGCGTCGGATAGAGATCTTCGAGCGGGACCTCAGTGAGAAATCCCAACGCGCCAAGATTTACACCTACGATCGGAATGCCGGCTGGAGCGACAGCGCGCGCGGCCGAGAGCAGGGTGCCATCGCCACCAAGCACGATTACGAACTCGAGCTTACGCGAGGCCATCTCCACGCGTGACATGACCTCTGCGTCAGGCGCATGGGGAGCGGTTTCGGGATCGACGACGAACGAATAACCACGGCTGCTCAGCCAGTCCATCAAGCGGGGGACGATCTGCGCGACTTCAGCCTTATTGGGTTTTGAAACAATGCCGACGGCTTTGGGCGACGAAGTTTTCTGAGTCATCGTGAAAGTGAAATTGTACAGAAACGGGCGGGGATGGGTACGAGCCCAGGCTAAAACTTTGCGTACAGCAGAAATTCGCGGTTGCCTTCGGCCCCAAGGATTGGTGATTCGATTACGTCGATCAATGCGGGACCAAGCGATTGAACTGCAGTCCTAATTTTTTCGACCGCCTGCTGTTGCGCTGAGGCGTCGCGAACTATTCCGCCTTTTCCGACAAGATCGCGTCCTACTTCGAATTGGGGCTTTACCAGTACGACCAGCTCGCGGCCGGTACGCGTGCTTGCGTCTTCATTCGTATCTTGCGGAAATGCGGCTGCGATGACCGCTGGCAGGACCAGCGTCGCCGAAATAAAAGAAACGTCTACGGCGATGAAATCTGCGGCTTCGCCAAGTTGTTCGCGCGTTAGATACCTGGCATTGGTTTTTTCCAGCAGGCGCACCCGCGGGTCCTGGCGTAATTGAAATGCGATTTGCCCCTGGCCGGTGTCTATGGCAATCACCCGAGCAGCGCCGTGCTGCAGCAAGCAGTCGGTAAAACCCCCGGTGGAGGCGCCAACGTCGAGGCAGACGCGGTCACGAACATCGATTTTCCATTGCTGCAGCGCTCGTTCGAGCTTAAGTCCGCCGCGGCCTACATATTTAAGATCGTCGCCCAGTAGTCGAATTTCAGAAGAGACGTCAACCATCGCTCCTGATTTGTCGATTTTTTGCCCATTGACCAGGACCTTTCCAGCGAGCACGAGGGCCTGCGCACGCTCACGCGAGGGAACAAGACCGCGATCGAGCAGTAATTTGTCGAGCCGTAATTTCGAAGACGGTTCTTTCACGAGAGAAAAGTTGCCAGAGCGCACTCACATATGTGCAACCTGTATAAGCTTTTCTGGACAAAGCGCTTAAGCAGGTACTTGCTTTGATTTCCACAATATTATCCACAAGAGTGTTGAAATTTATTCGAGATTTAACCGCGATGATACCTTGACAAGCAAGACGTTGCGCGTCGTGAAAACAATTTCCGGAAAGACGGCGGTGACCAGAGCCGGTAGGCCAGGTCAATGAATGAGACGGCGCATCCAGAAACTCGATGGCCAAACGCGGTTGCCATCAGGCGTGGGAATGAAACGGCGCTCGGAAGGCGGCATGTTTGCGTAGCTATTAGTCCAGTTGGGAAAGCACTGCTCGAGAGTGCTTGCGTGGGAGAGCTGCATGGCGCTCGCCGACCACAGGACCTCGAATTCGGGATTGAACGACAGGAAGGCCTGCAGGAGATATTGTTCAGACCAGAACCACAGATTGTCGATCACGGCAGTGCGCGGATAGTCCGACGGCAAGAAAATATCGTGAAGGTGGACCAACACGCCGGGATTCACGCGGGGCAAGATCTGCAGGTATTCCCGAACCACATCGCTGCCTACTGAAACCACGTGGCTAGAGTCGATGAAGAGCATGTCATCGGTGCGCAGCATTTCAAACAAGCTGATATCAAGATTCTGTACGCGTTCGGCAACCACTGTCACCACATCTCCCAAACCATTTTTCGGCAGACGCTCAGGGTTGGGGTCAACGGTGATCAGTTCGCCGGCAACGCCGTCATGTTCGCGGTTGGCGCGAAGTGCATGGGCAATCGCCCGCGTACTGAATCCGGAACCGATTTCTATAATTCGTCTCGGCTTCCGCTCGCGCACCATGCAGTAAGCCACCTCGGCGTCGCATGATTCGAAATAGCCGTTGTTGTAGTGGTAGGAATTGGAGGTGGGGTTTGAATTCCATTCCAGCTCCGGAACATAGGTGTGAGAAAAATGGCGGGCGAGCTCCACCTGATTGCGCAACTCGAAATTGCAACCTGGTGGCGCGGCATAGATGGGCCATTCACGTTTCGCCAGCTCTGCCACGTCAGGGACGGGCCAATAAAAATGATTAGGAGTGATGTTGATGCCCAGTCTCTGCAAGGCCCGAAATCCGCGCACGATTGCTGCGAAAAATAGCGTGTTGCTTTTGGCGCGACGGGCAGCGTTCGTCATCAGGCGCTTCGCCCAAGATCCTCGCTCGGTACCCGGAACCTGTTGGGTTCCCGACCGGCGCGGGGTCAAAACAAGGGATTCGGAGCGCGACGAACCGGCGACTGGGCTAGACATATGTACTCTCTGATGGCGGGGCTCTCAGAAAGGTGCATAGAAGGCCAGCTTTAACTTTGTTTTTAGGGCTGAATTTAATGGAAATTTAACATTGGGCGTGATGCGACACACTCCACGGGACGAGGTTGTCTCGCGGCTTCGGCAAATGTTGAAAAGGTTCAGCCTGCGGCTACTTCTTCGAGCAACTTCTGATCGATGTCAAAGTTGGAGTGAACGTTCTGTACATCGTCGTGCTCTTCGAAGGCTTCAACCAGGCGGATCATCTGTGTTGCCTGCGAGCCTTCGAGCTTGATGTAATTTTGCGGGATCATCGCGACTTCCGCGGTGGTCGGCTGGATGCCGGCCTTCTTCACTGCTTCGACGACAGCTTCGAACACGGAAGGATCAGTGAGCACTTCCCAGTTCTCGCCATCATCGCGGAGATCGTCGGCTCCGGCTTCGAGCACAATGCTCATCAGATCGTCTTCATTGGCCGCCGTCTTCGGAACGACAATGTCGCCCTTCTTGTGGAACAGATACGCGACGGCGCCGGCTGCGGCCATGTTGCCGCCGTTCTTGCCAAAGGCATGGCGGATTTCGCTGACCGTGCGATTGCGATTATCAGTATTGATGTCGAGCAGGATGGCGACGCCACCGGGACCGTAGCCTTCGAGCGAAAATTCTTCGTAGTTGACGCCGGGCAATTCACCGGTGCCTCGCTGGATCGCCCGCTTGATATTGTCTGCCGGCATGTTCTCGGCCTTGGCGGCAGCAATGGCGGTGCGCAGACGCGGATTGGTGTCGGGATCGCCGCCATTTTTTGCGGCAATGCTGATTTCCTTGATGAGGCGCGTAAAAATCTTGCCACGCTTGGCGTCCAGCGCGCCCTTCTTGTGCTTAATTGTGGCCCATTTTGAGTGGCCAGACATAGCGATACCTCGTGTTCAGTGCAGCGAATTTTGCTGATTCGTGATCAGGACTTGCCCGTAAGAGGGGATCACGTCATTGCCTCGAAACCAAGCAGGCGAAAAACGGATTATAGCATAGGGGAACGTGCTCACTTCTTGCCGCGGTTCGCGGTACCACCCTTTCGCAAAAAGTGCAGTTAAGGATGGGACACCCCGGCTACTTCGTCCCCTCGGCCCAGTAAGAGCTCCTGAACAATACACTCCAATTCTTTCCGGGATCGCGCAGCTTCACGCGAATCTGGTGCAGGCCGGGATGGGGATCGTTCGGTTCGAAGCTCAGCTGGTACCGGCTGTGGAGGTGATTCGAGAAGGTCGTCAGGTCTGTTTCGAACGTGTTGCGGGTGGCGAACAATTCGTATTCGCCTCCGGTCATTGAGGTGAGCGCTCGCGGAGCATTCTTTCTCATGGCCTGACGCGCTGCGACGAGTTTCTCGATGATGTCTACATTTGGAGACCACTCATCCTTATTCGCCCCGCGGCCCACATCCAGCTGCTGAGAAATGTAAGGTGAGAACGGAGCAGCGAAGACCAAAATGTTGTTTTCACCGATCAGGCGGACAACGTCGTCGAGCTTAGTGAAATGGCTACCATGGTCGCGGGTTTCACTTACCAACAACAGCACGGGTTTTCTTCCCTCGGCACGTTTGGCGAGCAACCTGGCGGAATAGGCCACAGCATCAAGAATTGCCGCGCCATTGTCGCCGGACTGCAAATTCCGCAGAGCGGGCTCAATGTCATCAGGGTTATTGGTGAAGTCTCGCGCGAGATCGAGTTTACTGTCGAAGAAAAGCAGGGCGGCTTCATTTTTCTGATCGCTCAGGATTGGATCGAGCATTGACGCGAGGGTGCCGATCCTGCCGAATTCCCGATTGGCCCTGCGGCCGCGTTGCACTGCAATCATTATCGAGAGCGGCTCGGCTTCGGCAGTTTCGTCGATGTGCACGGGTTGCGGAACGCCGTCGTCCTCAATGATGAAATCATCTGCCTTCAATCCATAAACGGCGTTGCCTTTGGCGTCTCGGACGAGGGTTGGAACGGGAACCAAGTTGGAGCGTGAGGTGAAGCTTGGCTCTTGCTGCGCCGACATGAACCGGGCCATCAGAATCACGAACAGTAGGAGAGATGCATTGCGGAACACATTTGTGAGATGCATGGTTCCTACCCTCGCGCAAGCCGACTTCTCGCAAAAACGGCGAGAAGTGGGGCACCCCAGACTTGGTTACGGAGAAAAACACCTGCGCTCAGAATTTCGCCGGCTCGAAATCATTCTGTAATCAATCTCCCCCTAGCCGACATCCAATTTGCTACAGCATTTTTTTGATCGCTAAGAGGAGCACGTCATGAAAGTCGGATTTATCGGTTTAGGAAATATGGGGTCGGGGATGGCGCGGAACCTGCTCAAGGCCGGGCATGAAGTCACGGTCTACAATCGCACGCCAGAGAAGGTGAAGGCGTTGGTCGAGCAGGGCGCGCGAGGGGCTGCCACAGTGGCGGACACATGCAAGGGCGACGTCGTGATCACGATGCTTGCCGACGACAGCGCGGTCGAGAATGTCGTGTTCGGCGAGGCAGGTATTCTCGCCAGCCTTCGCAAAGGCGCAATACACGTTTCGTCGAGCACGATCAGTGTGGCGCTTTCGGAGAAGTTGACGGCAGAGCACACGAAATGCGGACAACGATACGTTGCGGCTCCAGTATTTGGACGACCAGAAGCTGCGGCCGCGGCGAAGTTGTTCATCGTCGTGGCAGGCGCGCCGGATGCCGTGGACACCTGCACGCCTCTGTTTGAAGCTATGGGGCAGAAAACTTCCCGCTTCGGTGATAAGCCTTCGAGCGCGAATCTGGTGAAGATCAGCGGGAATTTTATGATTGCCTCGACGATCGAGACGCTGGGCGAGGCCCTGGCTCTGGTCGCAAAGGGCGGCTTGGACCAGCATCAGTATTTAGAGTTTCTGACTTCCACGCTTTTCACCGCGCCGATTTACAAAACCTACGGCGCATTGATCGCAGATAAGAAATTTAAGCCGGCAGGATTCGCTGCTCCGCTGGGATTTAAAGATACGCGCCTGACGCTGGCCGCAGGCGAAGGGCTGCGCGTCCCGTTACCGCTGGCGAACCTGCTGCGTGATCGGTTTTTGAGATTGCTGGGACGAGGTGACGAGATGATCGATTGGTCAGCCATTTCGCAGTTGGCGGCGGAAGATGCGGGGCTGGGAGAGATTCAGAAAAGCTAGGGTTTCAAAGTTTCAAGGTTTCGAAGGTTTCGAAGGTTTCGAAGTTTCAAGGTTTCGCAGTCTCACGGTTTCAGTTTTCCACCCTTCACATTACGCTCCCCCGCCAGTGGCGGACCTCCCTCTTTATTTCTTTCTGCCCTACCTCGTTCAAGCGGTAACCACAGAGAGCACGGAAGTTCGGCACAGAGGTTTAGGACTCCCTCCCCAAACTGACTTAGGTCTTTCTCCCGCAAACTGAACTGCAGCGTCTATACTTTCGTACTCTGGATTGCTGTTCCAACTCCGCCAAGAGGGATTACTGCCCAATGAGATTTTCACGCCGAAGTGTCTTATCGCACGGCCTCGCGGTGCTGCTGATTTGCGTAGCTTCGGTCGGACAACAGAAATCGGCCACGAACGAAAACACTCCCAAGTACCGCAATCCAAAGTTGGCGATTGAAGACCGGGTAGCCGATTTACTGTCGCGGATGACACTCGAGGAGAAAGTCGGGCAAATCGTGCCAAGCCGTGAACCGCATGTGATCGATTCGACTGGGACGTTTACTGACGAGACTGCGCGGGCAACGCTGGCGAGTTGGGACAAACCAGACCTGGATTTTCCACCGAAGCGTGCGGCCATTCTGCGCAATGGATTATAGCGATATGAGCGGGAGAAGACGCGGTTGGGAATTCCGGAGTTGTTCATGGGAGAGGCGCTGCACGGATTCATGGAACATGGCAGCACCAGTTTTCCGCAGGCGATTGGGCTGGCGAGCACCTGGGACCCGGCGGTGGTGAAGCAGGTGTTCACGGCCGCAGGTGAGGAAGCTGGTGCGGCGGGCGTGGGGCAGGTGTTTAGTCCGGTGCTGGATCTGGCGCGCGATCCGCGATGGGGGCGAACGGAAGAGACTTACGGCGAGGATCCGTACTTGGTGTCGCGAATGGCGGTGGCGGCAGTCACCGGCTTGCAGGGAGACGAGTTTTTTATTGGTCGCAATCACGCGATGGCGACCATGAAGCATTTTGCGGTGCACGGGCAACCGGAAGGCGGAACGAATACCGCACCGGGAAATTATTCGGAGCGCGTAATCCGTGAAAACTTTCTTGTGCCATTTGAGGCGGCAGTGAAGGAAGGTCATGTGGGCAGCGTGATGGCTTCCTACAACGAAATTGACGACATTCCCTCACACGTTAATCACTGGTTGCTCGACAAGGTGTTGCGGCAGGAATGGGGCTTCCCCGGCTTTGTCACATCGGACGGCGAGGGCTTGCAAATGTTGGTGCAGACGCACCATGTGGCCGCGACTAAGGCCGATGCGGCGCGGCTGGCGATTGCGGCGGGCGTTGATTATGACTTGTCAGACGGGTCGGTTTATCGCACGCTGCTCGAACAAGTGAGGCAAGGAATTGTTCCACAAACCGCACTGGACATGGCAGTCTCCCGAATTTTGGCGGCAAAGTTCAGACTTGGATTGTTTGAAAATCCTTTAGTCGACCCGGATGCGGCTGAACGCGTTACCAACAGTCCCGAGCATCGCAAGGTGGCGCTGAAAGTGGCGCAGGAGACGATTGTCCTGCTGAAAAATGACAAAAACCTACTGCCGCTTGATCTGAATAAGTTGAAGACGATTACGGTCATTGGGCCGAATGCCGATGGCCTGCACCTTGGCGGCTACAGCAGGAATCCGATTCGCGGCGTGAGCATTCTGCAAGGCATCCAGCAGCGGGCTGGATCGAAGGCCAAGGTGGTTTTCGCCGAGGGTTGCCGGTTCACCAACAAGCATCAGGATTGGCATGGATGGTTTGTCGACAACGTTGAGCTGATAGATCCGGCAACGCAGGTAGACAAGATTAAGGAGGCGGTCGCGGCTGCGAAGAGCGCTGATGTTGCCATTCTTGTGGTCGGAGAGAACGAGAGCACCAACCGCGAGGCGTGGTCGGAGCAGCATCGCGGAGATCGTGATTCGCTTGAGTTGCTCGGCGCGCAGAACGATTTAGTAAAGGCAGTCGTCGAGACTGGCACTCCGACTGTAGTGTTTCTGATCAATGGCAGGCCGTTGTCGATTAATTACATTGCCGAGCATGTTCCCGCAATTCTCGAAGGATGGTACTTAGGCGAGGAAGGCGGAACCGCTGCGGCAAATGTACTCTTTGGTGATGTGAATCCGGGCGGAAAGCTGCCGATCACGTTTCCACATTCGGTTGGCAATCTGCCAGATTTCTACAACCACAAGCCGTCCTCGAACCGTAGTTACGCATTCAGCACTCGCGAGCCGCTGTTCCCGTTCGGCTACGGGCTCAGCTATACGAAATTTAAGTTTGAGAATCTGCATGTCGAGCCTGCGCAGATCCAGACTGGCGGAACCGCAAAACTGACTGTGGACGTGAGCAACACGGGAGAGCGCGAAGGAGACGAGGTTCCACAGATGTACGTTCACCAGCGCGTGGCTTCGGTCACCCGACCGGTTATGGCCTTGAGAGGTTTTCAGCGCATCCGCCTGCATCCGGGCGAAAAGAAAACGGTGGAATTCACCGTAACGCCGGATGCGCTTTCACTGCTCGACGTTGATATGCATAAAGTAGTTGAACCTGGAGTATTTGAAATCATGGTCGGGCCGAGTTCGGTGCAAACTCAAATGGTGGCGCTGACAGTGGTTGGCGCTGAGGGACAGACCGGGCAATCGTCGTTGCCAGCCACTCCCGCGGGATCGAACGCGGGCGTGGTGAGCAATTTTGACGATATGAAAACTTCTGCGAGTTACGGAGCATGGATGATCACCTCGGACCAGCAGATGGGCGGAAAGTCAACGGCATCGATGCACCCCATCGAGGGCGGAGCGACTGGCTCGAAAGGCGCTTTACAGGTGACAGGCGAAATTCAGCCAGGCGCGGACTTTACCTGGGCGGGAGTGGTATTCCATCCAGGATCGTCGCCGGAAGACGCGGTGAATTTATCCAGCAAGAAGACGATTTCGTTCTGGGCAAAGGGCGACGGCAAGAATTATGCAGTCGCGGTGCAGACAGAAAGCACTGCCGGTCAGATGCCGGGAATTCAGCCGTTCGCGGCCGGTCCGGAATGGAAGCAGTACACGTTTTCGTGGTCAGATTTCAAGACTGATGGTCACGATGTTGTGGGGATCGCGTTTGCCCGCGCGCAGGAGCCGGGGAAATTTGAATTTGAAATTGATGAGGTGGCGATTAAGTAGCGTTCTGTAGGGCGGGGCGAGGACGCCCGCTGCTCCACAATCTCTTTTGAGGTAGGAGCACTTTAGAATGTTTTCGTGCGAATACTGATCTCAGCGGGCGAGGCGTCCGGGGAAATGTACGGGGCGCAGTTGATTGAGGCGCTGCGGCGGCTGCAAGCATTGTCGTGGACGGGCGAGACGCCCGTCGCTCCACATTCAAAAAAAGGGCTTGAATTTTTTGGGGTAGGCGGGGAGAAGATGCGGGCCGCCGGGTGCGATATCGTTGTCGATGCCAAGGAGCTTTCGGTTGTGGGCATCACGGAAATTCTGAGCCATCTGCCGAAAATCTGGGGGCTATTTCACAAACTGATTGCCGAGGCCGACAAGCGGCGGCCGGATCTAGCCGTGGTTATAGACTCGCCCGCGTTCAACTGGCGGGTGGCGCGGCAGATGAAGAAGCGCGGCGTTTCTGTTGTGTATTACGTGTGCCCGCAGTTCTGGGCGTGGCGGCAAGGACGGGTACGGCTACTGCGCAAATATGTCGATAAGGCGCTGGTGATCTTTCCATTCGAAGAGAAGTTTTATCGTGAACGCGGAGTAGATGCGGAATTCGTGGGACATCCGCTGGCAGAGCTTCCCCGCCCGGAGATTTCGCGCCATGACTACGCGGCAAAGCATGGGCTGGTTGCTTCGAAGCCGTGGATCACGCTAATGCCGGGGAGCCGAACGAAAGAAGTACGGATGAACCTGCCGGGAATATTGGAGGCGGCGAAGTTGCTGGGAGACGAGTACGAATTCCTGATTCCGGTTGCGCCTACGCTTGGTTCCAGTTTTATTCAAGGAATAGTGGATTCCCACCCTTCGAAAACCGCGAAGGGTGGGGCAGCCTCCATCCATCGAGCGGAAATTGGGAACGCCGGCGAGCACAGCTCGCCCGCCCGGACGAGGGCGTCCGGGCCTACGCGGACATCTGTAGATTCCTCGGATGGTGCTGAGCCAAAGAACTTAGTGCATCTGGTTCCGCACGCGCTTCCGGCGCTTGCTCATTCACGCGCGGGACTTATCGCTAGTGGCACAGCAACAGTCGAGGCGGCAATGATGGAAACGCCGTTCGTGATGGTATACCGGGTGACTCCGCTGACTTATCTGCTGGGCCGATGGACGGTGAAGGTGCCGCATTTTGCCATGGTGAACTTGATCGCCGGAGAAGAAGTTGTCGCGGAGTTGGTGCAGCAGGACTTCACAGCAGAGAGAGTGGCGACGGAACTCAAGCAAATCATTCCGGACGGAGCGGCGCGGCAGAAGATGATTGAAGGATTACGAAGGGTGAAGAGATTATTGAGCGCAGGGTCGACGGAAGGGCATGCGGCGGATCGCGCGGCCAGGGCCATTTCTGATTTATTGCAGACTCGCGCTTCCGGAGTGGCCTTTAGTGGTACGGGCGGGGACGCCCGCACCCCCACAACCCAAGATGAGTTTTGATCCTGGCGGGGACGCCCGCGCCTCCACGGTCCGGATGAGTTTCGAGCGGGAGCCTGGGCGGCCGCGCCTCCACTGGGCCTGAGGGAGGCCGCCAATTCGGTAGAATCCGTGCAAATGGCTGTGGCACATCTTTTGCAGTTCAGTTTTCATCATAGAATAAGACGTATTCGCGAAACCGCCCGTAGGAGACCCCTTGCAATGTGCGTTTTAGCTCGGCCAAGGCGTCGAGAGCTTATAAGTTTTGTGCTTCTTGCTGTGTCCTTGACTTCCCTGCCCGCCCGGGCGGCGGACAAGTCCCGCTTTCATGTCGATGACTATCAGATCGATGCGGTGCTGAACCCGCACGATCACAAGATCAAAGCCCGCGCGAAAGTGAAGCTGACCGCGTTGGAAGACCTGAACATTGCGACTTTTAATCTGCACAACGACCTAAGGCTGAGCAAGGTAACGGATGCGGCGGGCAAGACTCTAACCGCCGAACGAGTCCCGCAGGACTCGAGCGTACGAGTATCGCTGGTTAAGACGGTCGCCAAGGGGGATTCGGCGACGCTGACATTTGAATATGAGGGCGTACTGGATTCGGCGGACGACTCCCCAGTGCCCGGACTGAAGCTGACCGCGATCAACGACGACACAACGTATTTGCTATATGCGGGATACTGGTTTCCGGTCACCGCGTATGGCATCGATCGTTTCAGCGCCACAATCAACGTAACTGTGCCGGCGCACATGACGGTGATCGGCAGCGGAAACGTGGGTCCCGGAACGGCTCCAGTGTTGAAAGGTGCATCGACGGGCAGCGGTGAGAGCAAAACTTTCTCCCTTAAGTACGACAAGGCCAGTTTTCCAGGAACGATTGTGGCGGGAGATTTCGGCGACTATTCAAGCACCGAGGCCGGCATCGATCTACACCTTTACTTCAAGCCCTTACACAAAGATCTGGCTGCAGCGTACGCGGAAACCGCAGTTAAGGAGCTCACTTACTTCATCACTTTGTACGGGCCGCCGGCCTCGAACGTGCTGCGGGTGGTGGAGCTGCCGGATGATACGGTGCCGTCCGCGTGGGCGCCCGAGCTGGCCGGCCTCGCGTCGAGAGGAATCACGCAGAGGACGAATTACCGCTTGCTGGCGAATGCAATCGCGCACCAGTGGTGGGGAGTATCGGTAAGTCCAGCATCGCGGGATGACTGGTGGTTGCAGGACGGCCTCGCCAGGTATTCGGAAGCTCGATACGTGGAAAGCGCGGCTGGATCGGCTGGACTGCAGGAAATGGTAAAAGACATGTCGGTGGGGGCGCTCTCCTACGACACCGTGCCTATGTCGCAAGCCGGCAAGCTGGATTTATTCTCGCCGGAGTTCCAGTCACTAGCTACCGACAAGGGCGGCATGATTGTGCACATGCTGCGTTGGGTAGTCGGTGACCAGAAGTTTGACCAGACGATGCGTGATTTTGCCTCGCAGTACGCGGGAAAAACTGTGACATCGGACGACTTCAGGAATCTGGCCGAAAAAGATTACGGCGACAAGCTGACGTGGTTTTTCTCGCAGTGGCTGGATTCGACCGGTGCCCCCGAGTTTAAGAGCAAATACACCATTTACCGCTTAGGGAATAACAAAGGCTTTCGCAGCGTCGGGCAGATCACGCAAGACCTGGACTTGTTTCGTATGCCGGTCGAGCTGAAAATTGACACCGACGGCAAAACGGAAGAAAAGCGCATCGACGTGGTGGGAACGGATTCGGCCTTCACGGTGGACACGTTCGGGCGGCCGCGGCGGATCACTCTTGATCCCAATAACGAGCTGCTGAAGAATTCGTCGGACATCAAGCTGCGAGCGTCGCTTCAGCGCGGCGCGGGCATGGTGCAGCAAGGAGACATGGCCGGCGCGCTCTCAGAATTCAACAAGGCGCTGGAAATCAACAAGAACAGTTCGCTGGCGCATTACCGGATCGCGGAAGTGTTCTTTTTGCAGCACAACTATCAGGCCTCAGCGAACGGTTATCGCGACTGCTTGAACGGGGATGGCGATCCGCGGTGGACCGAGGTCTGGAGCCATATCCAGTTGGGAAAGATTTTTGACATCACCGGCCAGCGGGAACGCGCCACTAATGAATATAGGCAGGCGTTGCAGACCAACGATAACACTCAAGGTGCGCTGGACGAAGCGCGACGGTACCTGCAAAAACCCTACGAGCAGCCCAAGGGCGGAGCAGCAAACGGGATGCAGTAAAAACTCCTCGTTTTCCGAATACCCCAAAAGCCACGTCGCGGGGATGCGCAATCGCTCCTGCTTTACTGAATCAATCTACAATTGAGCTGTGGCAGACAAACCCAAGCTCAAGCTGAAATGTCCAATTTGTAAAAAACCGGTTACGAAAGCCGCGGAGGATTTTCCTTTCTGCAGCGAGCGCTGCCGGGTGATTGATTTGGGGAAGTGGGCCAGCGGGCAGTATGTGGTCTCGTCTCCAGTGACAGATATTTCTGACGAAGCCGACCCGCAGAATTTCCCTGGCCGCGACGATGAAGAGTGAAGCCGGTGTGACTTCAGGCGCGGTTGCGGCGGATCGAGCGCCGCTCTGGGCGACTCTGGTCGCGACCTTCTTTGGTATCGGCAGATTACGGCCCGGCCCGGGGACGTGGGGATCATTGGCTGCGCTACTGATCTGGGCGGGACTGAGCCGCCACATTCAGCCAGACTGGCAGACTCTAACGCTGGCATTGTTGGCGGCCACTGCCGTCGCGATTGGGATCCCAGCGGCTACTGCAACGGCGCAAGCCTCGGGTGTGAAAGATCCGCAGTTTGTAGTGATCGACGAAATTGCAGGACAGTGGATCACGTTGTTGTTTGCCCCGGTTGCGTGGAAAACGCTGCTCGCGGGCTTTATACTTTTTCGAGGCTTCGATATTGTGAAGCCCCCACCGGTCCGGCAATTGGAGAAATTGCCGGGCGGAACGGGAATTGTTCTGGACGATGTTGCTGCTGGGGTTTACGCGTTGGCAGTCATGCAACTCTTGCTCCATTTGAGGATTCTTTCGTCATAGTTTCTCCTGGTTTAAGTAAGGCGCCGATGTCGATTTCCAATCGAATCCTGGGAAAAAAGAATGTGAACGGGCGGCCGCATATTGAAGCGGTAACGCCGGGGGCCGCCTTGCCGGGAGGCGAAGTTCGCATATTAGGAAGTGGCTTCCGCGCGCCCGATCTGCGGCGGCCTCAGGTGCGTTTTGGCGAGATGGAGGGCTCGGTCGTCATCAGTTCAGACGACTTCGTGGTTGCGCGGGTTCCGGAAGGTGCGGCTTCAGGTTCGGTGGTGATCTCGACCGACGGGCACTCCAGCAACGCGGAACCAATCAAGGTCGCCACCACCATCGCCGACAACCTGCATCCGGTCACGAATCCGGCGCTTGATGTGGAAGGAAATGTATACGTAACTTTTTCCGGCTCGCGCGGACAGAAGGTACCGGTTTCCATTTTTAAGATCGACACCAATTACAACGTGAAGCCGTTCCTGACCGAGATGATGAATGCGACCGCGATCGCGTTCGACCGCGAGGGGGAGATGTACGTGACTTCGCGATTCGACGGCGCGGTGTACAAGGTGGCACCGAATGGGACTATGTCGGCGTATGCGGAAAGTATGGGCGTGGCGACTGGGCTAGCGTTTGACCGCGAGCAGAATTTGTATGTCGGAGACCGTAGCGGGACAATTTTTAAAGTCGCGCGCGACCGGCAAATTTTTGTGTTTGCCACGATAGAGCCCAGCGTTTCCGCTTATCACCTGGCGGTGGGACCGCAGGGCGATCTTTTTGTCTCGGGGCCAACCACTTCGAGCTTCGATTCGGTGTACAAGATTGATCCGCATGGCGCGGTCACGGTTTTCTATCGTGGGCTGGGACGGCCGCAGGGACTGGCGTTTGATCGCGAGGGCAATTTGTATGTGGCCGCCTCTCGGGCGGGAAAACGCGGGATTGTGAAGATTACGCCCGACGGCACTGCTGCCCTGGCAGTGGCAGGATCAAGCCTGGTGGGGCTGGCGTTCGCACCGGGACGATCTGCGGTGCTGGCGACGACGAGTGCGATCCATCATCTTGCCTGGGACGTGCAGGGCCAACCTCTGATTGAGCTTTCGTAGCCAAGATTTCATTTAAACTGCCAATGTGATTGCCGAGATCATTGCGGTGGGCTCGGAGCTGCTGACGCCCTTTCGGCAGGACACCAACTCGCTTTACATCACTGAAAAACTGAATAGCCTGGGAGTGGAAGTCGCGTTCAAGACGATCGTCGGCGACAACTTGAAGGACATTGTGCGGGTGGCCACGACCGCGCTTTCACGGGCTGACATTTTGATTGTCAGCGGCGGCCTGGGCCCGACCGAAGATGACTTGACTCGGGAAGCAGTGGCGCAAACGCTCGGCCTGCAGTTGCGGCGCGACCCTGAAATTGTCCAGGCGATTGAGCGGCGGTTCACCGAGCATGGCTGGAAGATGTCGGCGAATAACGTAAAGCAAGCAGACGTGATCAGCGGCGCGACGGTGCTGCCGAATGCGAATGGGACGGCGCCGGGGCAGTGGATCGGCGGAAGATCGGATGGAAAAGAAAAGATCGTTGTCCTTCTGCCCGGGCCGCCTCATGAATTGAAGGCATTGTTCGAGAGCGGAGTTTTGGAGCGCTTGCGGGCCAAGGTTCCAAAGCAATTCTTGGCAGCGCGGGTGCTGAAGATCACGGGGCTGGGAGAGTCAGCGTGCGACGCGCGGGTTGCGCCGATCTATAAGAAGTTTACAGATGTGGACACGACAATCCTGGCCGCGCCGGGCGAGATTCAACTTCATCTGCGCACGCGAGGAGAATCGGACCACGCTGCTGAGATGCGCCTGGATGAACTGGTGGAGCAGCTTGAAGAGGAGTTAGGAGATAGCGTTTATTCCGATAATGGCGATTCGCTTGAACAAATCGTCAGTTATTTTCTGCAGATGCGGAACGCGACTTTGTCGGTGGCGGAGTCGTGCACCGGCGGTTTAGTGGCGGAGCGGCTTACATCCGTGAGCGGCAGTTCGCGATATTTTATTGGGGGCGCGGTTGTCTACTCCAATGAACTGAAGACGCAGCTCGCGGATGTTCCGGAGGACCTGATTGAAGTTTACGGCGCAGTCAGCGAACAGGTTGCACGGGCTCTGGCCGAAGGCATACGCAAGAAATGTGGAACGACGCTAGGCCTGGGAGTCACGGGCGTTGCCGGCCCGACGGGCGGAACCGCCGAAAAACCAGTGGGATTGGTTTTTCATGCGCTGGCCGGTGAGAGTGGGACGGAAGTCATAAAGCGGAATTTTCCGGGTAATCGCGCGCGCATTCGCTGGTTCGCGTCACAACAGGCACTGGACATGGTGAGAAGGAAGTTGATGTAGGTCGTATTTCCCACTTCTCGCTAAGGGAGCGAGAAGTGGGGCACCCCATCGCCGTATAATCTCCTGTTTTGTTTTCTCGACATGAATTTTGAAACTCTACAGCTCGTGTACGCCTCCGGGATCGCGAAGATCACATTGAATCGCCCAGAGAAGCGGAATGCGCTCAGCTTCCAATTGGTACAAGAACTAACCGATGCTCTGGATGAGGCCGAGAAATCCACCGCGCAGATCGTGATACTAACCGGAGCAGGCAAAGCGTTTTGCGCGGGCATGGATTTGGAAGAACTGAAGACGCTGACTGGAAAATCCCATGCCGAGAACGGCGCGGATTCAAGAAAGATGGCGCAAATCTTTCGTCGGCTCTATGAATTTCCTAAGCCAACGATTGCTGCCGTGAACGGCGCGGCTATCGCGGGAGGGACAGGGCTGGCTACCATGTGCGACTTTACGCTGGCAGTTCCGGATGCGAAGTTCGGATACACAGAGGTGCGGATCGGATTCGTGCCGGCGATTGTATCGTCGATTCTGGTTTGGCAGGTGGGACATAAGATTGCACGCGACCTGCTGCTCACCGGGAGACTCTTCGACGCGGCTGAAGCCCATCGCTTAGGTTTGGTGAACGAGGTAGTCGCAGCGGAACAGTTGATGAATCGGGCTCGTGAACTAGCGTTGCAGCTTATGGAAAATAGTCCGACTTCGCTTCGACTGACAAAGAAATTGGTGAACGGGTTCATCTCCGCTCAACTCGATCAGCAGATTGAGCAGGCGGTCGAGGAGAATGCCGGGATCCGGCAGACGGCGGATTTTCAAGAGGGCGTGGCATCGTTTCTCGAAAAGCGCAAACCGCGGTGGAGCGGCAAGTGAGCGATAGTACTTGCGAGGTGCGGTTGCGGGTGCGCTACGCGGAAACCGATCAGATGGGGGTGGTTTACCACGCCAACCATTTCATTTGGTTCGAGGTCGGGCGCGTGGAATTGCTACGTCAACTTGGGTTTTCTTATCGAGAGATGGAAGAGAATGACGGCTGCTTTATTGCGGTGGTGGATGCACGCTGCCGCTATAAGGCTCCGGCGCATTACGACGATGAGGTGATTGTCCGTACGCATCTGAAAAATGTACGCGAGTCGCTGGTGCATTTTGGATATGAATTGCTGCGGGTTAGCGATGGCGTGCTGTTGGCAGAAGGAGAAACCACGCACGTTGTTACTGACGCCAATATGAAAAAGCGAACGATTCCGGAAAAGTACGCGAGCGCTTTTCGGGATGCGATGCAAAGGACCTAACCGTTTTTCGGGCAACACAAAAGCCTTTAACCACAGAGGACACAGAGTTTCACAGAGGAAAGAAGAGGACGAGCGCTCCTTGAAAAAGCCACGCTTGTCAGTGTTCCTCATGCAAAGCTAAAAGCTGAGAGCTAACGGCTGAGAGCTGGTTTATGAAAGCCCTTCACATCAACGGAAATGATCTAACGCTTGAAGATGTGCGTGAGGTGGCGGTAGACGGCCGCGCCGTGCTGCTGGCGCCGGATGCCCGTGAAGGAGTGAACCGTGCGCGGGCGGTGGTCGAGGAGATCGTTAAAGGAAATAAGGTTTCGTACGCGATTACAACCGGCGTGGGAAAGTTGAGCGATGTGCGCATTGCGGGGGACCAGATTAGGGAGCTGCAAGTGAACCTGGTCCGATCGCACGCCGTGGGAGTAGGAGATCCGTTACCGGTAGCCGAAACGCGCGCGATGATGTTATTGCGGGCCAATTCCCTGGCTAAAGGTTACTCGGGCGTTCGAGCGGTTGTGATCGATACCATTTGCGAGCTGCTCGACCGACACGTCACGCCGTTTGTGCCTTCGCAAGGAAGTGTAGGCGCAAGCGGAGACCTCGCGCCATTGGCACATCTGGCGCTGGCACTGATCGGCGAAGGTGAATGCCTGAATGAACAACTCGCTCGCATTCCCGCTGCCGCAACACTGCAACGAGCTCAGATCAATCCGCTGGCGCTCGAAGCCAAGGAAGCGGTTTCGCTAATCAATGGGACGCAGGCGATGCTGGGAATCGGAACGCTTGCGCTGCTAAGTGCAGAAATCCTGGCAGATTCGGCGGACGTAATCGGCGCGATGACGCTGGATGCGCTGCGTGGCACCGACGTGGCTTTTGATGAGCGGATTCATCGAGTAAGGCCTCATGCGGGACAAATCAAGTCTGCCGCGAATTTGCGAAAAATGCTGGAAGGAAGCCAGATCCGCGAATCGCACCGGGAGTGCGGGCGGGTTCAGGATGCGTATTCGTTGCGCTGCATTCCACAGGTACACGGAGCGGTGCGGGACACGTTGGCTAATTGCCGCGAGGCTTTTGAGATCGAAGCGAATTCGGCGGTGGATAATCCGCTGGTATTTGTTGGCACGGACCGTGTGGGGACGGTGGCCCTCGCTCGTCCGGCGGAGCAAGGCTCCGCAGTCGGTCACAGTGAAATCCTTTCCGGAGGAAATTTTCACGGGGAGCCGTTAGCATTTGCGCTCGACTTCCTGGCAATTGCATTAAGCGCGCTGGCGGGAATTTCGGAGCGTAGGATCGAGCGTTTAGTGAACCCTGCATTGAATGAAGGCCTGCCTCCGTTTCTGGCGCCCGGGGCAGGATTGAACTCGGGCTTCATGATGGCGCAGGTCACGGCGGCGGCGCTGGTCAGCGAGAACAAAGTGTTAGCGCATCCGGCGTCAGTGGATTCGATTACCACTTCCGGCAATAAGGAAGATTATGTTTCGATGGGAATGACCGCGGCGGTAAAGTTGAAACGTGTGGTCGACAACACACGCAATGTGCTCGCAATTGAGGCGATGGCTGCTGCGCAAGCTCTGGATTTTGTAGCGCCGCTAAAGACCGGTAACCGCGGCCAGAAGGCGCACCACGCGATTCGCTCGGTTTGTCCGGCTATGGATAAAGATCGAGTGATGTATGAAGATTTTGCGCGGACCGCAAAATTGATTGCGGATGGGAAAGTAGCGGAAGCGCTGAGATGATTGGAGTTCCGACTCACCGTTCCACTCAACCAACGAGTGACCACCTAACTGGTCGTCGGGAAAAGAAACAAAGGCGTTAACCACAGAGGACACAAGAGGTTCACAGAGAAGGCTGCAACCGCCGTCTGGTTCTTCAAGACCCGTCAAGGTGGGGTTTTGGCGTGACTTAGGATTGACGCCTTGCCAGTTCCGACCTAACATGCTCGCCGATGGCCTCGATGTCCCAACTTATCGGCCAGACGATCTCCCATTACCGAATCGTCGAGAAGCTTGGCGGTGGGGGTATGGGTGTTGTGTATAAGGCCGAAGACGTGAAGCTCGGCCGATTTGTCGCCCTCAAATTTCTACCCGAAAATGTCGCCCAAGATCCGCAATCCTTGGCGCGGTTCCAGCGCGAAGCCAAGGCCGCTTCCGCTCTGAACCATCCGAATATCTGCACCATTCACGAAATTGACGAGCAAAACGGGCAAGCGTTCATCGTGATGGAATTTCTGGACGGGCTTACGCTTAAGCACCGCATCGCGGGACGGCCCCTCGAGAACGAAGTTCTTCTTTCGCTTGCAGTGGAGACGGCCGACGCACTCGATGCCGCGCACTCTGCGGGCATCGTCCATCGCGACATCAAACCCGCCAACATTTTTGTTACCAAGCGAGGCCATGCAAAGATTCTGGACTTCGGACTAGCGAAAGTCACTAAAGAACCCAGCCCGCCGGCGGCAGGAATCATGTCGCAAGCAACGATTGAATCCAGCGCAGAGCACCTCACCAGCCCCGGTTCTGCGCTGGGCACCATCGCTTACATGTCTCCCGAGCAAGTTCGCGCCAAAGAACTGGACGCGCGAACGGACCTGTTCTCGTTTGGCGCCGTGCTCTACGAAATGGCAACCGGAACCTTACCATTCCGAGGTGAAAGCTCTGGCGTGATCTTCAAAGCCATTCTGGATGCCGCCCCGCCTCCGGCGCTGCGGCTGAATCCTGATTTGCCGCTGGAGCTCGAACGAATCATTTGCAAATGTCTGGAGAAAGATCGCAGCCTGCGTTATCAGCACGCCTCCGAAATTCGCGCCGACCTGCAGCGGCTGAAGCGCGACACGGAAACGGGCCAGTTGGCGGCAGCAGCGATTCCCGTGGCCAAGGTTTCTTGGATCAGGCGTCACAAGTGGGCGTTCATAGCTACGGCGGTGGCCTTGGGGATAGGGACTGTAATCGCCGGTTGGTTCTACACGACGAGACGAGCGCCGGCACTAACCGCGACAGACACTGTTGTGGTTGCTGATTTTTCCAATTCCACAGGCGATCCTGTGTTTGATGACACGCTTAAACAGGCACTGCTTGTCCAATTAAGCCAGTCTCCGTTTTTAAATGTTTTGTCCGAGCAAAAGGTGAATCACACTCTGCAATTGATGGGTCGAACTGCGGGTGATCAACTTGCGGCTAACATCGCACGAGAGGTATGTCAGCGGACCCAAAGCAAGGCGATGCTCGCCGGCTCGATCGCTAGTCTGGGAAGCGAATATGTGGTTGGCTTGCGAGCGGTCAATTGCGAATCGGGCGACTCATTCGCCCAGGAGCAGAGCACGGCACCCGGTAAGGAGACGGTTCTGCGCGCCCTCGATGAAGCTGCACTGAACATGCGGAAGAAGCTGGGCGAGTCGCTTACTTCAGTGGGGAAATTCGATACCCCTTTAGAACAGATAACAACGCCGTCCCTGGAAGCGCTCCAGGCATGCACGGTAGCTTTCAGGACCATGTCTTCCAAGAGCGCTGCAGAGTCGATTCCGTTTTACCAGCGGGCCATCGAGCTCGACGTGAAATTTGCCGCTGCTTACGCCGGACTCGGAGCGGCGTACGGCAATCTGGGAGAGACCGGCCTGGCCGCGGACAATATTCAGAAAGCCTATGAATTACGCGATCGCGTGAGTCCGCGTGAGCGCTTTTATATTTCGGCCCGGTATTTCGATGCGGTTACCGGAGAACTGGAAAAGGCAGAGCAAAACTACAACCTTTGGATCCAAAACTATCCGCGTGATGCCGGACCGCACGTTAATCTTGGCGTGATTTATACCCTTCTAGGGCAGCACAATAGAGCTGTCGCTGAATGGAAAGAAGCATCACGCGTGGATGCCAGTTGGGGTCTTCCTTGGGCAAACCTGATGGTCGGTAATGCATACCTTAACCATCTCGACGATGCGAAGGCGGCATATCAGCAGGCTATCGATCGGCGAGTCGATGGCGACGCTGCGCACGAGGAGCGTTATGTTATCGCATTCCTCGAAGGCGATTCCGCCGAAATGCAGCGGCAAATAGCGTGGGGTACTGGAAAAGCAGGCATCGAGGATTTCTTCTTCTCCTTCGAATCGGACGCGGAAGCGTTCTCAGGTCATTTGCTGAAGGCGCGAGAGGCGACACGCCGTGCCGTTGAGTCAGCGCAGCGTAATGGCGAGAAGGAGACAGCCGCACAGTGGGAGCTCAATGGGGCCATCCGCGAAGCTGAATTCGGCGACAGCGACCGGGCACGAAAGAAGGTGAATTCCGCGCAAGCACTTGCTTCAGTTCGCGATGCACAGATTCTCTCCGCTCTGGCGCTGGCCCGCGCCGGAGACGCTTTGCGTGCAGAGAAAATTGCAGACGAACTGGAGAGAAACAATCCGGTGAACGTGATCATCCGCGATTATTGGTTACCTGTTATTCGCGCCAGCATTGCGATGGACCGTGGTGATCCGAATAAAGCCGTTGAGGTTTTGGAAGCCGCCAGAGCTTATGAGCTTAGCGGCACACAACCCGGCCCGGAGTTTGGAGCCTTTCTTTACCCAGCTTACATTCGTGGGCAGGCGTATCTTGCGCTGCATCGCGGGAATGATGCCATCACGGAATTCCGAAAATTTTCTGAACATTGGGGCGCAGTAGCGGATTCCCCTTTAGCTGCAGTGGCCCGCCTGCAGTTGGGCAGGGCCTACTCGCTCGCCGGAGATAACGGCAAGGCCAAGGCTGCTTACCAGGACTTCCTCAAGCTCTGGAAAGATGCCGATCCCGAGATACCCGTCTTGAAACAGGCAGATGCGGAGTTCGCTAGAATGCAATGAGCTTTTCGGTCCGTCGCAGCGCACCCTCACATGCTAACCTAAGTATCTGAGCACACGTGATTTGCCATCGATTGGAGTTGTTCCTCAGGTGGCACTACTCACTCCGGCTGCTTCCAACAGCAGCACCCTTTCTGCCATCCAACTACCCAACTATTGCGATATGCTTGAAACCATGTATGTAAGATGTACCCATTGCGGGTACGACAATAGCCCTGAGTATCGCTTCTGCGGGATGTGCGGGGCTTCGTTAGCGCGTCCGCCTGCAGCGGAAGCGGCGCCGGCAAAAGAAGCGCCGCGCTCGCCAAAGAGCGGAAACGGACACACGGAGCCTGTTCATGGGCCATCCTTCCTTGGCCTCGCAGATGACGCCGCCGATCCTAAACTCGAATTCCACTATCTGTACGAAGACGAACAACCCAAGAGCCGTGTGGGCTTGGTCCTTATGCTTTTCATTGCGTTCGGGGCTGCGGGCTATCTGGGCTGGCAGTGGAAACATAATGGATTTCCATTTAATCGCGGCGGGGCTGGCGGCACCGGGGAGCAAACCTCGGCTTCTGCTTCTCCATCGGAAGTAGCTCCGGCCTCGAATCCGGATCAGGAGACGCATATCGATAAGCCGATGACCGGCATGGGAGATGTGCTGCCCACCCAGCCTGATCAAAACGCACAGAATCAGGCTTCGGGTAAACCCGCCGACGCCAATGGTCAGGCACAGAAGGCGGGAGGTTCAAATTCAAAGACTGGGCCTACTGAGCAGGATATCCCTCCGCAAAATGCAGGCGCAGCACAAACCCCCGGCACGACCGAAACTCCTGCCGAGAGCGCGAAGAAGCAGACTGCTGCTCCGGAAAACGCGCTGGAGAAAACCGAAGAAGCCAATGCAACTCCTCCGCCGGGCGTTGCCAAAGCCTCAAGAGTGTCGAACGAACCGACTCGAACGCGTGCGTCGAAACCTACGCCCAGTCGTCCTGTGGGCGGTGTCTCGGCTTCCCCGGACGCCGATTTAGAGCTCTCAGGCGAACGGTATCTCTACGGCAATGGTGTACCGCAGAACTGCGCGCGGGCCGAGACGAGCTTGCGAATCGCAGCTACCCACGGAAACTCCAAAGCCCAGACTGTCCTCGGTACGATGTATGCCACCGGGCACTGTGTGGGCCGCGATCTACCCTCGGCTTATCGCTGGTTCGCGCGGGCATTGCATGAGGAGCCGCAGAACAGTCGCATTTCCGCTGATCTGCAAGTGCTCTGGCGGCAGATGACGCCACAGGAAAAGCAACTGGCGACGACCAGCGGGCAATAGCTACGACTCAATCCAAAAAATCTAAACGGAGCAGATCAGACCTCCGACTTGCTGATCGTCACGATCCGCACGAGGTAATCGAAAAGGCACTGCCCTGAGAACCTCTTCTTTCGCAGCCAAGCACCAGGAATAAAATTCTATTCATCATGCTCTGGCGTCGAAGATGCGTCGTGCTTTCTGTGCTTGCCGCGTGCATTGTCACCGCCTCGGACCGGTCGGCCACGGGTGAACCCAGTCGCGCCGTGCATTCCCCGGCGCATAGGCGCACGGTTGTTGGTGTTGGAAATTTTGGGGAAGTAACTCCGCACCTGTATCGCGGTGGGCAGCCGAAGGGAACCGGATATAAGCATTTGAAAGAAATGGGAATCGACATAGTAGTCGATCTTCGGTTGAGCGGCGAAGAAACCGAAAAGCAGAATGTCACCAAAGCGAACATGCGATACGTATCCATTCCGTGGCACTGTGTAGTGCCGAAAGACCGGGTGTTCGCTGAGTTCTTGAAGCTGCTGCTCGACAACCCGAACAAGAAAGTATTCGTGCATTGCCGGTACGGCGACGACCGCACCGGGATGATGATCGCCGCCTATCGCATGGCTGTCGAGGGGTGGACGCCGAAGGAAGCCCGAAAGGAAATGGGAAAATTTGGCTTCCATCGCATGGTTTGCCCGGCTCTCGTGCATTACGAAAAGGAGTTCCCTGCCCATCTGAAAAATAGTCCCGATTTTCGCGGCCTCAGGTTGAAGCTCGCGGGCAGCGCATCGCACTAGAATCTTTGTGTCGAAAATCGCGGGCGCGCCTGCACTCGTCTATTCAGGCTGCACATGGCATCCCCGGCGGCAGAATCGAAGTCCTGAAATCCGCAATTCTCGGTTGTGATAGCGGCTGTGGACCAGGGCCGGAACAAGAGTCCGCAGCCGCGCTGTCGCGAATCCTATTTCGCAACCTGGAGATTGTTTACGACCGAGAAGATACCGGGAACGCTGTTGGCTCGTATGCCAGCTAAGTTCTTATCGGTTTCGCTATCTACCACGCCCTCCAAGGTCACGTGACCATTCTTCACGATGATCCGAATCGGCTTCACTACGGGCATGGCATATTTTTCTAATGCCGGATCTCCGTAGATAGCCGCGAAAAGCCTGCGGCGGAGGGCATCGTCCATGGGTGACGTCGGCAATACTTCAATCTGGTTATCGACCTGTTCCACTCCTTCAATGTGCTTTACGGCGTTTTCCACGTCTGATTTCAAAACCGGTTCCCTAACCTGGCCCAGCAGAGTCACCTTATAACCCTCAACTTTGTAGGCAAGATTGTCGAAGACGCTCAAGCGGGGCAGCAACAATAGCTGGTGCCGCACTTCCTTCGCTATCCGTTCTTCCGCTTGTGGGGGAACCTGGGCTTGATTGGCCTGTCCCCAAGCTGCTGAAGCCAACAGCATGACAGCTGGAAACACGAGCAGTTTAGCTTTCATCAATATCCTCCTCTGGATTTTCGGCAAACGTGGGAGCTTTGATGTTGAACAGTCAGCAAAGGACTACCCGTACGAGGAAAGTTCTTAGGCTTCTTCCTGCTCTTTCAGCTTAGCAAGCACGGTGAAGTCCTCAAGGGTAGTGGTGTCTCCCTTCACTTCGCCATTTGTTGCCAGTTCGCGCAAAAGGCGGCGCATGATTTTGCCGCTGCGGGTTTTGGGCAACGAATCGGTGAAGCGGATGTCATCGGGTTTGGCCAGCGCGCCGATTTCCTTGGTTACCCATTTGCGCAGCTCTTCTTTCAGGTCGGGTGTGGGCTTGCGGCCGCCCTGGAGCGTCACGAACGCCGAAATAGCCTGGCCTTTGACTTCATCCGGGCGCGCAACCACCGCGGCTTCGGCGACATATTCGTGAGCAACCAGGGCGGACTCCACTTCCATTGTGCTCAGGCGATGGCCGGAGACGTTGATTACGTCATCCACTCGCCCCATGATCCAGAAGTAGCCGTCTTTATCTTTACGCGCGCCGTCGCCGGTGAAATACATCCCGGGAATTTGCGACCAGTACTGCTTCACGTAGCGGTCCGGATCGCCATAGATCGTCCTCAGCATCCCCGGCCAGGGCTGCTTTAGAACAAGAAATCCGCCGGAGCCCGCCGGAACAGGTTCGCCCTCCATGGTGACGACTTCAGGGACAACTCCCGGAAACGGCTTCGTTCCAGAGCCTGGCTTGGTGGGGATTGCGCCGGGTATAGGCGTGATCATGATGTGCCCGGTTTCGGTCTGCCACCAGGTATCGACGATCGGGCAGCGATTGTGGCCGATCATTTCGCGGTACCACATCCAGGCCTCGGGATTGATCGGCTCGCCGACGGTGCCGAGCAGGCGCAGGCTGTCCAATTTGTGTTTCTTCGGCCACTGGTCGCCCCAGCGCAGAAACGTGCGGATTGCGGTCGGCGCGGTATAGAAGATGTTGACTTTGTGGCGATCGATGATGCTCCAGAAGCGATCTGGCTCAGGAAAATTTGGCGCGCCTTCATACATGAGGCTGGTGGCGCCATTTTGCAGCGGACCGTAAACGATGTAGCTGTGACCGGTGACCCATCCGATGTCGGCCGTGCACCAGTAAGTGTCTTCCTCGTGCAGATCGAAGACCCATTTGGTGGTGATGTAGGTCCCGACAGAATAGCCGCCGGTAGTGTGCACAACCCCTTTAGGTTTTCCTGTCGTGCCCGAGGTGTAAAGAATGTAGAGCGGATGTTCTGAGTCGAGCGGCTCGGCAGGACAATGGTCGGAAGCGTTGGCCATCAGCTCATGCCACCAGTGGTCGCGACCGGATTGCATACTAATTGCGGTGCCCGTGCGCTTATAGACGACAACGCTTTTCACTGAGGGACAGGACTTCAGCGCTTCTTCGACCGCCGGGAACAGTTTGACCTCAGTGCCGCGCCGGTAGGAACCGTCCTGGGTTATGACCGCGGTGGCCTGCGAGTCGTGAATGCGATCGATAAGGGCGTTGGAAGAGAATCCGCCAAAGACCACGGTGTGAGGAGCGCCAATTCGCGCGCACGCCAACATTGCAATTGGCAGCTCGGGCGTCATGCCCATGTAGATGGCGACGCGGTCGCCTTTTGTTACGCCAAGTGACTTGAGAACATTCGAGAACTTCTGCACCTCACGATGTAGTTGCTGATATGTGAGCGTTCGGACTTCTCCGGGTTCACTCTCCCATATGATCGCGGCTTTATTCTTTCGGAATGTTTGGACGTGGCGGTCAAGGCAGTTATACGAAAGATTGATCTGCCCGCCGACGAACCACTTGGCCCAGGGATTCTTCCACTCGAGTACTTTGTCCCATTCTTTGAACCAGTGCAGCTCGGCGGCAATGCGCCCCCAGAATTTCTCCGGCTGCTCGACCGATTCGCGGTAAATGCGCTCGTAGTCCTCTTCGCTTTTGATATGCGCAGCCTTGCGAAACTCGTCGGGTGGCTCGAACTTACGCTGTTCCTGAAGAACTGAATCGATATTTGTGCTGGGGACGGGGATGGTTGCCTTGTCTGCCATTCAAGGGCCTCAGGTTCGGATTAGATCGCCGAGTGCATTTTACTTCGGCGCGGGGAGATTGTCTGCAGGATCCAGGATGAGGCTGTCAGGGGCGTAAGGCTTGCTACCGTTTTGAGGTTCTCTCCGTGAACTCGGTACTACTTTGCGATCTCTGCGGTGCAAAGCTTTTAACCGCAGAGGACGCAGAGATCGGCACGAGCACGCAGAGAGAACTCTTAAGTTTTTAGGGCAGGTTCCCGAACTGCAGCAGCGGCGCAACACCTTTTCGAAACTCCTCCCCGGCCGCAATCAAGCTCAACACCAGATAACCGTCGCTGGGAAAGTCATAAAAATGGCCGGGATGTACGAGCACACTGCTACGCTGCAGTAATTCGATCGCAAAATCCTCGTCGGAGCGGGTGACGGGGATTCGGAGCACAGCGTACCATCCGCCTTGAACTTCGAGGCGTGAGCACGACTTTTGGCGTGCGAGCTGGCCATCAAGTTCTGACAAATTAGAGCGCACCCGGCGCATGAGTTGCGGCTGAATGGTTTTTCTCTGATCGAGCAGAACTGGCGCGGCAAGTTGGACGGGAGCATTCAAAGACAGATAAGTATCGGCAATGACTTCCAGTCGTCGCATCGCGCCGGCAACTTCTACCTCGGGCCCGCTCACCGCAATCCACGCCAGCTTCATTTGCGGGAGAGCGGAAATTTTAGAGACGCCGCTGAGCGTGAATGTAAGAGCGTCATTGTTGGTGACGAAGCTGGGCTTGGGATCGCCATCGTGGGAGTAATCTAGAAAAACTTCGTCCACAACTAGCGCGAGCTGGTGCTGGTGGCAGAGTTCATTCAGCCGTTGGCGCTCTTGTCCACTGACGTACGATCCCGTCGGATTATTGGGATGCACCAGAACGATGGCCCGCGAGTTCTTCGTCAGACCAGCTTCTAACGAATGAAAATCGATTTGCCAGCCGTGATCGTAGATCAATGAATAGCGAATGACTTTTACGTCTTGCAGATCAGCCAGGAAATCAAACAGCGGATAACTGGGTTTGGGGACGAGGATTTCGTCGCCGGGATTGCACAGCAAACGAAACACGTATGAATATCCTTCGCTGGTGCTGGTGGTGAGGATGAGGTTTTCGGGATCGATGCTTGATGCTGTCGCGTAGTACCGGGCAACTGCTTCGCGCGCGCTACGTAGGCCTTTCGGCTGCGGGTCATAATCGAGCGATTTCGGGCTGGCGAACGCGTTGAGAATGGCCAATTCGTCGTATTCAATTCCAGCACGCGTGGGATTGGAAATAGTTAGATCGATTATTTTGCTGCCGGACGAGAGCGCTTCCTGATGCGCGATAGTGAGGCGATTAGGCGCAAGGTTCCACTCGGTTCGGCGGGAAAACATAGACGATCATGATAATGCGTTGGAATGGTGCCGTCCCTTCGGGACTCGGCCCGCCGGCCCCTTTACCCACCGCTTACGCGGTGGGCTAACTAGATTCCGCCCGCATTGCGGGATCAAGTTGGAGTTGCCCGGACGCCGGGCTATACCTCAGAGGCTAAAGCCGATTTTCTCTGTTCTCTAACGCAGGCCTGAAGGCCTGCTCCACCCATAAAAACCCGCACTCCCACCCGGGCCTGAAGGCCTGCTCCACCCATAAAAAACCGCACTCCCACTCGGGCCTGAAGACCTGCTCCAGCCATGAGGACTGACGTGTAGGGACGGGCGTCCACGCCCGTCACCCAGGACATGGACGTCCGGGGCCACACGATCGAATCATTTAAGTTAGGAGGGGATGCCGGGCAAGAGTGCGACCCACACGGCCTATAGACCTTTTTGTCCGACAAAAGTGTCCGACCCACACGGCTTATAGAGCTTTGTCGGACAAGAATGTCCGACCCACACGGTTCATGGTGTCCCATACAGCTGGCGATATACGTTTGCATTGCGCATGATCGCCTGCACGTATTCGCGGGTCTCGGTGAACGGTATGGATTCGACGAATTCCTGCACGTCACGGTACTTCCCGATGGATTGCCAGTCTTTCACACGATCATCGCCGGCGTTATACGCAGCAAGGGCGTACTCGAATCCGCCGAACTTATCGACCATGGAGCGGAAGTAGCGGGTTCCCAGCTGCAAGTTAATCACGGGAGTAAAAAGCTGTTGCTGAGAAAAGTGTTTCAGCTTGACTTGCTTGGCCACGCCCTTGCCGACTTTCGGCAGCAGTTGCATCAGTCCCATCGCATTCTTATTAGAGACGGCGCCGGGATTAAATTCCGATTCCTGGCGGACCAACGAGGCAACCATATAAGGATCAAGACCATTCGCATCGGCAAAGCGCTTCAGGTCTGGCCAAAAGGGCTTAGGAAAAAGTGCCTCCCAATAAGAACGAGGCAGGGTGCTAAGGTCGACGGCAAAATAATTCGGCACCGCGCGCTTTAGGGTTTCAACGGCAGCGTCGTAGCGTCCGGCATCCTGGTACATGCGGGCGGTCTCAGCGGGCAGCCAGTCGCCTTTGTCTTCCTCGGCTGCGGCCTTCAGTTCACGAATAGCGAAATCTAACAAGCCGCCGTTTTCAAGCAGGTGCGCCTTTTCGACGCGAAGATCGTCCTCAGGCGGCGCGTCGTCAGTGATCGCCTGAATGCCATTGATCGGGGGAACGTGATCCAGGACGGCGAAATGCGGAGGATCGCTGCCGACATTCAGCTTGCTTTGGCGCTCGCGCGCGAGCGGACCGTAATAGTAATTGCGGAAGCGGTCGGAGACTTTTTGATAATAGGCGCTGGCCATGGCGGCATCGCCTTCCTCTTCGGCCAGGCGTCCGCGCCAGTAGAGGGCGGCGGGAACCTCAGAGGAATCCGGATACATCTCAATCTGCTGTTCGAATTCGGTCTTCGCTTCAGCATCGCGCCCTTTGCGCAGACTCAGCCATGCCACCTTCCAGTGCGAATAGGGGGAACGCGCCCCGCCGGGAAATCGGGTTTCGATTTCGCGATAGGCGTCGATGGCTTTGTCGTAATCCTTACGCAGAAGATAAATATTGCCAACATAAAGCAACGCCTGCTCGAGCCACGGGCTGGTCGGAGCTGCTTGCCGAATCTGATCCACGGTCCGCAAAAATCCGTCATCGTCGTTGGCTGCGCGTTGCAGTTCGCCAATGTCGTAAAGTTTTCGGGCAGCAATTTCGGGCGATGTGCTGTCAACCGAATTCAACAGCGGTTTAACTTCGCGGTCTTGTCCGGAGTGATGCAGCGACTCGGCGAGCGCGAGCTGAATGTCGGGCTTATCCGTGGGAGTTGCCTCACGGAGCAGGTCCCGGTAGGCGTCAGCCGCGTCGGAAAAACGCTTTGCGCGGGCGAGAGCGTCAGCCCGGCTCTTGACAGCGCCGAAGCTCGGAGGCGAAATTCCAGGAGTTGACGACAATTTCTGCAGATCCGATTGCACCACTGTCGCTTCGAAGCTGAGCGGCAGATCGAAATAGATATGCCTGAGCACTGCTACCGCCTTCGCGGGATCTCCCGCAGCCGCGTAAGCACGCCCGAGCGCAAGCTCCAAATCCGCACGGATCGGCGCCCGGTCCTTTTCCAGCAATGCGACCGCTTCTTTCGCACGATTGGCAGTTACCAGCGCACCCGCGTAAAGAACGTGAACATCGCGGATCAGAAGGGATTCAGGAAAACTGTCATCGAACTTGCTAAGCAAGGCCATCGCTTCGGCGGTGTGACCACTCTGGAGTTGTGAGCTTGCCAGGTAGTAGGTGATGTAATCGCCGATCTCGCCGCCGTGCGGCTTGGCCCGGCTGAGCGAATCAATCGACTTGGGATATTGATGGTCCAGAAAGTACGCATATCCGACGGCCAGCCAGGCCAGCGACCCCGCATCTTCACCGTTGTGTTTGCGGGCATAGGCTTCAACGCCGGCGTAGGCCGCAGGGGTACGGTTTTGCAGAAGCTGCAAGGCCATCGGCTTCAGCGTCCCTGATACCACGAAGGCCTGGTGCGTTCTGCGAAACCGAGGCGAATTGCGGCGGGACTTGGCTCGCAATCGGGCAGGCTTCCTGGATTTAGCTTTGCGCGGCTTCTTCGTGGACGTTGATGGCTTGGCAGGTTGGGCTTGTGCAGGGGCTGAAGGTTTCGCTTGTGCCGCTTGAGCCGGGGCGTCCGGGCCTACATGGCTCGCGGAATCGGTGGACTGCGGCGCAGCAGACGCGCACACGAATGCGAGCGATAGTAGAGCGAAGAAAAATAACCTGCGAAATGACCCCACCACGTTTAAATGATTATCGCTTAAATATAAGATGCTGATGGAATCCATCAGTGCTGCTGTTGTTATTGAAAGGTTACTGCCCAAAAGTTAAGGTTGAAAAGTTAAAGCCAAGACTACTGATGAAAGTTCTTGCCCAGGAGAGAAACGTCGTCTTCGGCCAGACTGCGAATCAGTTCCTGATTGAAATAGTTACCGATTGCCGCGGGTGTGTTCCCATAACGCTTCAGATAGGTCGCGCGGCTCTTTTCGATGTCTTCCTTGAGGCGATCATAAATATCTTTGTGCTTACGGCCGTCGGCAACCTTGGCCTGATTGTAGAGTTTAATTTCGTCCATTAGCAGCCGCGCAAAACGCTGGGCTTTGTGATGCACCTCGGCGTCTTCCGGGCTGAGCACGAATCCAGCAGACGATCCACCTGAGGCGGCTGCGGCTGACATTGCGGCCGCGGGCACGGATTCCGCTTCATGGTGGGCCTTGCCAGTGTGAAGAGGCGCATGCGCTGCAAAGGGATCGTTCCCCGATGGTGCGGAGTGCATTTCCGCATCTGGCGTTCCATCTTTCTGCGCCTGTTTGCGCTGCGAGATCACTTCCAGCCACGCGCTGGTAGCCCGCACCAAGACATCGAGCGCGGCAGCATCCAGTGTGCCAGGGTGCGCGCCGGAGTCGGCATAAACTAGAGCCGACACTTTGTCTTTCAGAAGCAGCGGTAGCAGCGCGACCTTGCCGTCCGCAGGCGAACCAAATTTCGAGATAAAGCCATGGTCAAAGTCGGACGCAGCGCCGTTTCCCGCAGTGCGCGACTGCAGCACCCGCGCTCCGATACCCGAACTCATGTCGAGCGCAAAGTCCCTGATCGCGTCGTTGTTCGAGAAGCCAGCTCCCTGCCAGCCGGTTGCCGTCCCGTTCTTTACCACGAACAAAGCTGCGCGGCCGGAGTAGAGAACGGTGTTGTCGAGCAGTGCCCGCAGAATTTCCTTTTGTGTGGTCCCAGCCTGAATTCGCGCAACGGCTTTTTGCAAGCCCGCGGCACTGCTACCTGCCTGTGCTGGCTTGACGCTGAGAGCTGGACCCACTTCGCGGAGGACTTCCTGTACGACGCTCTCACGGAATGAGGCAAGCTGGCGCTCAAGGGCCTGCGCGACAGCGGTGCGAACGATCTCTTCAGCGCGGTTTTCGGGCATAGATTCGCGAAATAGGCGGCAGATTCGTGCTTCGATTATAGGCGGAAGGGTGGTGCGCTTAGCAGGTCACTTTAGTCATGTGAGGCGCAAAGATCGCCCTTGTAGGGCTGCGGGGCGGGGCCCCCTCGGTACTCTGTAAACGGAAATTCGACTTTCCTTCGTGTGCCTTTGTGCCCTAGGCTTCGGTCCACCAAGTAACCCCAAATTAGTCCTTTACCAGGGGTAGCTCGATGAAGCTTTCCTGCCCGGGAGCGTGATAAACGCGCTGCACAGCCTTTTTGTAATTTTCCGGCTTGGCCCAGAAGATTGAGGGCACGAAGGTCTGCGGATTGCGGTCGTAGAGCGGAAACCAGCTCGACTGCACCTGCACCATGATGCGATGGCCGGGCAGAAACACGTGGTTGGCCGTGGGCAGCGCGAAGCGGTACAACAGAGGCTTATCCGGGGTGATTGCCTTGGGTGTTTCCAGGCTCTCGCGGTAACGCCCACGGAAAATGTCGGCCGAGACCATAAGCTGATACCCTCCCATTTCCTCATCTCCAGCCACCTCGTCTGGATAAACGTCGATCAGCTTGACCACCCAATCGGAGTCGCTGCCGCTGGTCGAAGCGATGAGATTGGCCATCGGCTGGCCGCTGATCTTAACCGGATCGGTCAAGACCTCGGAGGTGAAAACGACGACGTCAGGTCTGCCTGAGGCTTCCCGCTGGTCGTCCACCAACCATTCCGGCCAAGTCAAGCGTCCGCTGTAACCGACCGGCTGGCTTGGGCGCGCGCGGTAAGGCACCGGTTTGGCGGGGTCAGAGAGGTATTCGTCGTAGGCGGCATCACCGCGCTTAGGCTTGGAAAAGCTCAGTTTCAGATTTCCATTCAAATAGAGAGGTGTAGCTTTCGGGGCGCAGCCGCCCTCGCACCCTGCCGGCCATGAAGGCAAACGGTGCCAAGTGTTGCTACCGGTTTCAAACGCGGTCACCGGCGCAACGTCGAGCTTGGGGGCATCGTCTTTGAGGAAGTGGTCCAGGAAGGGCCGCAAGATTTTCTCGCGGAAGTAGAGACCGGTGTCGCTGTTGAATTTAATCGCGCCGAGCGTGCTGCCATCGCCGATCTCTTGACCATGATGCCAAGGCCCGAGGACCAGGAACACCTTGTCGTTATTCACATCCTTCGGCTTGATTGCTTTGTAAACTGCGGGCGCGCCGTAAATATCCTCCTGGTCCCAGAGGCTGTGCACCAGCATGACCGGCACTTTCAACGGCTGTTCGGCGAGGATCTTATCCATTGCCTGGTCTTGCCAGAATGAGTCATAGGCGGGATGCGCAATCACCTTTCTCCAAAACCCGACTTGATCCAGCCCGTGGATGCGGCCCAGGTCTCCAGCCGAACCTTCCATGTATAAATCGTAGTCATCGAAGCGATCCGTCCACCACTTCTCCTCGTTCTTGCGGTTTGCCACTTGTTCGTAGATGTACGGCATGTTCTGTTCGCGGAAGGCGCCGTTGTGGAACCAGTCGTCCCCCATCCAGCCGTCCACCATGGGATTCATCGGCACCGAAACCTTGAGCGCGGGATGAGGATTCACCAGCGCCATCAATGGCAGGAAGCCATCGTAGGAAATACCGAGGATGCCGACTTTACCGTTGGTTTCCGGGATGTTCTTGACCAGCCAATCGATGGTGTCGTAGGTGTCGGTCGAGTGATCCACCGGAGTGGGGTTTAGCGGCCCGTGAAGCGGCCGATTCATTACGTAATCACCCTCGGAGTGATACTTGCCGCGCACGTCCTGCACCACGCGGATGTAGCCGCCTTCAACGATCACTTCAGTCGCGTTGTCGTAGCCCCACAACATGGGGCCAAGGTGAGAGCTGGCGCTGTGGCTGGTGAGGGCATCTGCGTCATAGGGTGTGCGTGTCAGCAGAATGGGCGCGCTCTTTGCGCCTTTGGGGACGAGGATGACCGTGTGCAGCTTAACGCCGTCGCGCATGGGGATCATGACCACGCGGCGTGCGTAATCCCAACTTGCTGAATTTGCCTGGAACGTCTCCGGGGTCTCGCTCGGATAGTTGGGGTACTGCGGCTGCGTCGTTTGAGCCAGAGATGGTCTGCCGGACAACACCGCAATTACAGACAAACACCAAATCAACGCGCAGAGGCGGTTGATGAGTTTCATGGAAACCTCGGCCAAAAGAAGTGATCTCAAAAACCGAGAATTATAGACGACCTCGGACCATAGTGTGAAAAGTCCCGGATGAAGTCCTAGTGCTTCATCTCCATCGCCGCGTTTTTCACGCTGACACTACAGGTTGGACTTCGCAGGCATTTGCGGAAGGCGGGCACGACCAGCGCCTGTTCCACGGTGGGATCATTGAAATTGGCAAGGGTCTTTTGCGTCTCTTTCGCGCCAGAAATGTATCCGGTCTCCTCGTAAGCAGCGGCAAGGAGCTTAAGTGAAAGGGGGCTGTCGCTGTCTTCTTCAAGATGAGGAATGGCCTGCTTGTAATTGTGTTCGTAGAACAAGTGCGCACCGGCAGCGCCATGGAAGGCGGAGTCGATCACCTTATCGTTGGAGCTCAATGAAAGTTCAGCAAGCTTCGCTACAGCCGAATCTGCGGCCAAGGAATGGCCAGCCTTCATCTCCAACTCCGCGCGCGTGCGCAGAATTTGGGCGGCCTGCTGATGAACTTCGATCGCCGAAACGCTATTGCCTTCGCTAAGAGCAGTTTCGGCTTTCGACAACAACGCCAGCGCCTGCTGATAAACCGGCTGATACATCGCCATTTGGCGGTAGGTCTCGGCTTCCACCTGGCTCATATGCTTGGCGTGCGCGTAATCAGCGAGGGACTGGAAAGCTTTGTCTGCCCCCGCAAAATCACTTTCGTATACGTAACTGGACGCTTGGCGTGTTTTCCACCTTATGCAGTTGAGTTCCGGCATCGACGGAAATTTCTTGAAAGCCGCCTCGTACTCCTGACGTGCCCGGACTTCATCTCCCATCAAAAGGTAGGTATCCGCGATGCCAAATTGCGATGAGTAGAAACGCGGATTCAAACTAAGAGCCACGCGATAATGATCGATTGCAACCGTATAGTGTCCTGCCAAACGCAGAATTTCCGCGTAAGAATCCTGCGGATTCGGGTCCTTAGGCATCAGGGCAACATATTTGTCCATTAGCGCAAATGCCTTGCTGAACTGGCGCAGACTGGCATAGGTGTAGGCCGCGTCATTGATCAGCCCGGGCGAGTCGTTGATTCCAGAGTTCTCATATATCGCAGCCGCGCGCTCATATTGAGTTTGCGCCGTAAGCCATGAATTAGAAAGGAACACCAGCCAGCGGTCGTGCGGGTATTTATGCAGCACCTCATTCATGTTGGTGATGGCTGGAATGAGTTTGTGATCTGCGGCATTTTGGAACCAGTCAATCACGATCGCCTCGGAGGGGTTGGCGTGGCTCCGGTTGGCAAAAGCTTGCTTCTGTTCGCTGATCTGCTCTGCGGGATCGAGGCTGATCCTGGCCAAAATCTCGTGCCCCATGGCGAACTCAGGATCGATCTTCACTACCTTTCGCATCACGTCGATCGCCTGCCCCTGTTCGACCTGGTCGGAGGCTAAAATCCAGGCCTGATCAAGTAGGCTGCGGATTTTCGAAGACTTTGCGCTCAGCGGAAGAGCATCGCCGTGCGGAGCTGTCTGCGTCAAAGCGCTAACTGAGAGTGCTAGATTGGCAGCGATGAATATTGTGAGTGATTTCATTACCTAGTTTCCTCGTAGCAGATAACCTTGCTCGACCGGCAGCTTTCCATCGATTTTGACGACATTTACGTCTTTGGTCAGGGAATACAGATCCACAATTCCAATCGCGCCCCGGTTGCTGGAGACGAAGCGGAGAACCGCATCGTCGGACCCCGCGATCACGATCGATGGCTTATGCGCCTGGATAAAAGACCGCGCCTGCGCCGGAGTCATGTTGAAGACTTTGCGGAGGACCAGTTCCATATCGGAAGATGCTGGATCGCGAACGACGACGATTACCGGCTTTCCATCACCCCAGTTACGAATGTGCGCGTTAAAAAGCTTAATCAGCTCGGCGGCGCTAAGATTCCGGGTTTGGTTTGCGGTATCGGTGACGACGGCCAACTGCTTTGCGCAGACAAAGGACGTAGCCGCGATCGTCCATAGCAAAAACAGCAATGTGCGCAGCCGTCGCATTCTGGACATTGTCATGGGCAATGTAATGAGTTGGAAGATAACGAACGTAATGAAAATGTTGCGGTTGCGGGAACGGGAAAGGGCAGACTAGGGCGTCTCCCTTAAAGTTCCAAAGGTTGCCGTTGGCGCAAACTATGTCTCAGCCATTAGAATAAAAATGCGATTCAGGTTCCCTTCCATTTAACGCGAAAAATCCTGCATCGAATGACGAATGGGTGCAATCCAACCAAAGGTAAGCGAGCCAATCAGCGACGAGATGGCTCTTGTCGGACGCGCGAAAGGCGGCGACGTCGGGGCTTTCGAGGAGTTAGTTCGACGCTACGATCGTAACGTTTTTCGTATTGCGCAGCATATAACACAGAACCGCGAGGACGCGGAAGATGTTGTCCAGGACGCGTTTTTAAAGGCGTACAACAATCTGGCCCAATTCCAGGGGCAGTCGAAGTTTTACACCTGGCTGGTGCGGATTGCAGTTAATGAAGCGCTGATGAAGTTACGGCGCCGGCGTCCGGAACGCACGGTTTCGCTGGACGAAGAAGTAAAGACGGAAGACGATTCGGTACCTCGGGAAGTAGCCGATTGGTCGCCGAATCCGGAGCAGCAGTATACGCAGGCGGAGTTGAGGGACATTTTAGACCGTACGATTCACGGGCTGCCTGCGACATTTCGCACGGTTTTTGTGTTGCGGGACGTTGAGGGTCTTTCGACCGAAGAAACAGCCGAGGCGCTGGATTTAAGCGTACCGGCAGTGAAATCAAGATTACTGCGGGCACGTCTGCAGTTGCGTGAACGGCTGAACAAATATTTTAAAAGAGAGAGGTCGAATGGATCGCAATCAAAACCCAGCAGTGGAGATGGCACACGGTGAAATGCTCTGAGTTTCTCCACGAACTAACCGATTACCTGGACGGCGTCATCGACGCCAACACGAAGGCGGAACTGGACGAGCACCTGGCGTGGTGCCACAACTGCTACGTGGTCTGCGATACCACCAAAAAGACCATCGAAATTTACCGCGATTCCAAGCTTTACGAACTTCCCGAAGACCTGGAAACCAAGCTGCGGACTGCAATTGCCAGCCGCTGCAAATCCCACAAGAAAACCGGTCCTGAAGGCTCGGCGCGATAAATCCTTTTAATCCAGAGGTTGCAGGAACCGAAAACTTTTGTGGTATCTTCGACGAACCCTTTCCAGAGAAGCTGAATCTAAGTAGCTGAATGCCACTTCGTCGGGCCTCCCAGGGTCTTGGGGCATTCGTGGAGGTAGAGAGATGTTTTCTCGGGTTGTTGATGCGCTATTCGGCTGCTGGCACCACCGCTACTCTTTCCCAATCACCATCAAGAAAGGCACGCGCAGTCGCGCCTCGTTTGCAACGGGGACCTACGTAGTGTGCCTCGATTGCGGCAAAGAACTGCCTTATGACTGGAAGCAGATGAAAATTGTGAGCGCTAACATCGAGCGCTCCCCAGTCAGGTCTTTGGCAACGAAGGAAGCGTCTTAAGTTCTCCTGCTGCTGTAAAAGAATAGGCGAGCTTTTCAGCTCGCCTATTCTTCCCTTCGATTTACTTCTGCAATCTAGTTATTCTCGTCGGGTCGCCGCTTCAAAGTTGGACGACCGTCGTCGGCCGATCCCTTATCGTCGGTGCCATTCTTATCAGTGGAGGAGGCGCGCCGCAACGAAGGCTTCTTGCCATCTTTCTCGTCATTGAGTTTATGACGATTCTCGATTGAGGCCAGCCGCGATTTGACGTCGTCGAACTCCGAGGTCGTGACAACGTACTCCGTCTTCGCAGGCAATATCTTGGCAATCTCCTGCTGCGAAGCCTGTATGCGATCTGGCGTTTGCGGATGAGTTTCAAAGGCCTTGGAAATTGTGCCCGGCTTTTTCTTCTCCTGCGCTTGGACTTTTTCGAAGAAGGAGATGAAGGCCTGCGGATCGTAGCCCGCCTTATACATATATTCAACGCCAAGATAATCGGCCTGGGCCTCGAAGCCTCGTGAGAACTTCAGGAATGTCAGTGGTACGGCAAGTCCGGCGCCCTCATAAGCTGCATAGCCGATTGGGCCGCCAATGAAAATCAGAGGAATGGTCATCATCTGCGCCAGGTTTGCGCGGGTATTTTCGCGCGCCGCGTGGCAAGCAGCAACGTGACCGATCTCGTGCGCCATAACACCCGCCAGCTCGGCTTCCTCATCCGCGGCCAAAATCAGGCCCGAATTCACGTAGAAAAAACCACCCGGCAGAGCGAAGGCGTTGATGTCATCAGAGTCAATGACCTTGATTGTGAAAGGCACTTGCGAATCGGAATTCCGAACAATGTTTTGACCGAGCCGGTTGATGTACTCGGAAACCACAGGGTCGCTGATGATCTTCGATTGAGTCTCAACCTGCATCGATACTTGCTTGCCCAGCGCGATTTGCCTTTCCAGGCTGTACCAATTGCCCATGCCACGCGCGCAACCCACATTGCGATTGCCGATCGCGTCGATATCGTTGATGCCGCCGTCGTGTGCAACCTTGGTTGCCGAGGGCTCAACCGCAGTGGACGCCTTCTTGGGCGAGGGTTGCGATGAGCTGTTATCGGCGGCGAATGAGGAGGAAGCGAGGCAAACGGCCAGTACTAAGGCCGCAGTCAGTGACAGGAAGTTTTTCATAAGCATCTCCGGATCCGCCCAAGCATTCCGACTTCTCGTCATTATAGTCCTCAGGCGCGCGAGAATCGCTGCGATTCGCTAATACGTTGGACGCAGCTTCTCCCTACAAAGTTACCCCGATGACTGCCTAATGTGACATTTCGCAGTTCAGCCCTAACCAGTTGCAAAAGCTGCTCCAATACGAGAACATACCCGTTTGCCCAACACTTCTTAATGTCATAAGGACGATGCCGCGAATGGCTTCACGCCAAAAAACTGCGCCAAACAAGAGCAATACCGCTGAAATTCAGCCCGCAAAAGGAAAGCTTGGGGTAATGATCCCCGGCATGGGAGCTGTTGCAACGACCTTCGTGGCCGGGGTCGAGGCCATACGCAAAGGCTTAGCCAGCCCCATCGGTTCCCTCACTCAGATGGGAACCATCCGCCTGGGCAAGCGCACTGAAGGACGCTCTCCTCTGGTGAAAGAGTTTCTGCCCCTCGCCTCCCTTCCCGACCTAGTCTTCACCGGCTGGGACCCTTTTGAAGACGACATGTACACCGCCGCACGCAAAGCCGGCGTGCTCGAGCGCGAACTGCTGGACAAAGTGAAGCCCTTCCTGACGTCGATCAAACCACGGCCCGCGGTTTTTGATCGCAATTATGTAAAAAAACTCGACGGCCACCATGTGAAAAAGGGTAAGAACAAGATGGAATTAGCGGAGCAGGTACGGGCAGACATTCGCGAATTCAGAAAGAGCTCGGGAGCTTCGCGGCTGATCACAATTTGGTGCGGATCGACGGAAATCTTCCTTAAGCCAACGGCAGCGCACCAGTCGGTGAAGGCATTTGAGAAGGCGATGCAGTCGAACGACGAAAACGTGGCACCGTCGATGGTCTACGCCTACGCCTCATTGATGGAAGGAGTTCCGTTTGCGAATGGCGCGCCGAACCTGACTGTTGACCTTCCGGTCATGCACGAGCTTTCGCGCAAGAATGAAGCGCCCATCTGCGGTAAGGATTTCAAGACCGGCCAGACACTGATGAAGACAATTCTGGCGCCGGGCTTCAAAGCTCGCCTGCTAGGGCTGAATGGCTGGTTTTCGACCAACATTCTGGGCAATCGCGATGGCGAAGTGCTGGACGATCCTGGATCTTTCAAAACCAAGGAAGAATCAAAGCTTTCGGTGCTCGAGCACATTCTTCAGCCCGATCTCTACCCGGAACTCTACGGCAAAATGAGTCACGTCGTCCGCATCAATTACTATCCGCCCCGCGGCGACAACAAAGAGGGGTGGGACAACATCGACATTTTTGGATGGCTCGGGTATCCCATGCAGATCAAAGTCGATTTCCTCTGCCGGGATTCGATTCTGGCGGCGCCGATCGTGCTCGACCTTGTGCTCTTCCTTGATCTGGCGAAGCGGACCTCTGAGTTGCGTGGAATTGGAATACAGGAGTGGCTCAGCTTCTATTTCAAATCGCCGATGACCGCTCCGGGGCTGTACCCGGAACACGATCTGTTTATTCAGCTGATGAAGCTGAAGAATACGTTGCGGCACCTGAAGGGCGAAGAACTGATCACGCATTTGGGCTTGGAATATTACGACTAGGCTTGTGCGGCACGGGCGCCCTCGCCCGCGACAAGTGCAGCGGAACAGTCGCGGACTTACTTGCGGAACTTCCCTACCCCGATCCTCACTTCAAATGAATTAATACCGGGGTTTGATCGGCTCAGGCCTGCGTTGGAGATATGGAAATACCGGGCTTCCAGAGTCCACGCTAGTCTCTGGCCCAGGTAGTGAGCTCCGAACGCGCCCGAGGGAGTGAAGTTGACGCTGGAAGTACGGGGTGGAACCTGGTGAGTAGTGAAAAGCAGGCCGCCGCTGAGCTCGGCATACGGCACCAAGTGACCGTGTCGCTCAAAATCCCACTTCAAGTTCAGGGGATTCACACCAATCCCATACGCAGTGTTCGCAGGCTGAAAAATCACATACAGTGGCACCGCATCGACGGCGTATTCGAACCTGCCGTTGAGGAAACTTGGCCCGTGCGCGTCGGTCAAGACCCACCCGTAACGCAAGCCGGTGTGCCAAATTCCGGTGCCGCCGCGACCCCCAGAGACCGAGTGGCCACCAGCCGTCCATAGCTCGATTTCAGTTCCGCCCTGCTCGGGTCCAGTTTGAGCGGAAGCACTTAAAGTGAACAGCACGAGAACAGCAATCAGAATGGTAACGTCGCAAACTGCGGCGCACCTGATTTTTAAGGCCAGCTGGCGAGGCTTCATTTCCCGAGCAGCCCTCTTCCGCGCATCCAGTTCGCCAGCAACGTCGGCCACTGACCGAGCACGGGATCGGCCAAGTCCAAACCGACTCCGTGAGGGCCTTTTTCAAAAATGTGGATCTCTGCGGGGACACCGGCCTTGTGCAATGCGAGATAAAAGTCGACTGAGTTCTGTGGGGCCACCACTTTGTCTGTGCTGGTGCTGAAAAGGAAAGTAGGCGGAGTTTCCGGTGTAACGTGAAGATCGTTAGAAAGATCTTCCAAAAGCTTTGGGTCCGGGGTCTCGCCCAGCAGATGTTGGGCTGACTTGGAGCGCGAATAGGGCGCGATAAAAGAGATCACGGGATACGCGAGGACCAGAAAATCTGGCCGGCAGCTTACGCGATCAACGGGATCTGACGCGGTTGGATTCCCGCTGTCGAAGTGAGTGCCGACGGTCGAGGCAAGATGACCGCCGGCCGAGAAGCCCATCATCCCAATGCGATCGGGCCGAATGCCAAACTCCTTGGCGCGGAATCGAACCAATCTTACGGCGCGTTGCGCGTCGCCTAGTTCGATCGGATGGTGATATTTGGGGCCGAGCCTGTATTTGAGAACGAACGCTGTCACCCCGAGAGAATTCAGCCAGTTTGCAACTTGCCGACCCTCGTGGTTGATAGCAAGCAGGACGTAGCCGCCTCCTGGTGCAACTATCACCGCAGTGCCGGAGGAACGAGGATTGACCGAAGGATAGAGCGTAAGGGTGGGATTGTCCTCGTCGCGGTTTCCCGTAGCCCCGGGGACGTCATGCTCCCAGAGTGGAAAGGCCCGAGGTTCGGCGAAGAGGTTTCGCTGGTGCGGGACGGACTTGGGCTCGCGCTCTCCAGATTGTTGCTCGTGCTCAGCGGATTTGGGTTCCTGCTGGGTAAAAGCGGGCGCTCTCAAAAACACGATGACAAAAATGGCAATTCCAAGCTTCATAAGTCTTTTTGCAATCTCGGGAGTTTTGCGCTCAGGCTAAAGTCCCAACGCCCCATCTACGTATAGCACTTGCCCAGTGATGAAGGTCGGAGCAGTGGCAAAGAACAGCACCGCGGCGGCAACGTCCTCGCCAGTTCCATTGCGCTGCATAGGCGTTTCCTTTGCCATGCGATTCATGAATTCGATCGCGGATTTTTCTCCGAGATCAATCATTCCTGGAGCTACGCAGTTTACGACAATTTCCGGGGCGAGAGCTTTCGCCATTGACTTAGTGAGCATGTGCAACGCGGCTTTAGAAGAGCAGTAATGGGCGTGGGTCGCCCAGGCACGGAGCCCGCCTAGGGAGCCCAGATTGATGATCCGGCCCTTCCTGCCGCGCAGATGAGGCAGGGCCGCCTGCGAGAGAAGAAACGGGCCGCGAACGTTCACGGCAAATATGTTGTCCCATTGCTGAAGCGTCAGATCGTCGAAGCCTACAGTTTCATAAGCCCCAGCGTTGTTTACCAGAATGTCTATGCCGCCAAGCTTTTTTACCGTTTCCTGTATGGCAGTGCGCACGCTCTTTGGGTCGGTAACGTCGGCCCGAATTGCCAGAACCCGGACTCCGGCTGCTTCCAATTCCTTGGCGGTACGCTGGGCTTCTTTCGCTGAGCTCAGGTAAGTGATTGCAATATCAGCTCCGGCAGCCGCCAGGGCCAAGGCCGAGGCTCTGCCCAGGCGCTTGGCTCCGCCGGTGATCAGCGCGACTTTTCCCGCCAGCGGGTTTGCTGCGACTACCATGGCAGGATTGTACCGTCTTACGTGGGGCGGGTCCGGCCGATTGCGCGATTGACCCACTAGTTCATTCCTGATTTAAGAACAGATACTTTTTCTGGAAAACCGAGTGCCGGTTTGCTAGACTCGGCGCGATGTCCATCCTGCGCGAAGTGATCGTGTATTCCCGCAAGGGATGTCACCTTTGCGAAATCGTGAAAGAGAAGCTTACAAAGCTTGAACGCCGGGGTGGCTTTCGCTGGCGCGAGGTTGACGTCGAAACCGACGATCTGCTCCGGCGCCAGTTCACGGACGAAGTTCCCGTCATCTTCATCGACGGGCGAAAAGCCTTCAAATACCGGATGGACGAGCAAGAGTTCCTGAAGAAGCTGGCGGGGTAACCGAGATCGAGTAACTTCGAGGCTCGCAATCTCGCCGCAAAATGTCACTTACCTTTGCGTCAGAGTGAACGTTTGAGCCTCAGCCGGCGACCAGAAAAACGCATCATTTCTTTGCCTCGGCGCATCCTAACACTCAGGTGACAGCCAAGTGACTTGATGGTGTCTGGAGTCACCCAAGCTTTTGTTTTTCGCGTGTTATACTTCACGAAATCAGCCTGCCTAGGCGGCTTCTGCGTCCGGGCGCGAGGAAATCCAAGATGGCCCGTAGTTCTCACCGAGCTTCTGTTCTTATTGTTCTCTTTTTGGCGCTGTGCGGATTTCTGGGAATGGTGTCCGCCCAGAAGAATCCTGCCGCGGCGCATGACAGCGACTCCGATGTCAACCAGAGCCTGAAGCAATTCACCGAGGTTTATGACATCGTCGAGCAGAATTATGCGGAGCCGGTGAATCCCGATAAAGCCATCTACAATGGCGCGATTCCGGGAATGCTGCACGTGCTTGATCCGCACTCGAACTTCTTTGATCCCAAGTCGTATTCGCTGCTGCGCGAAGATCAGCGCGGCAAGTACTACGGCGTGGGAATGACGGTGGGTCCCCGAAACAATAAAGTCATTGTGATTGCACCGTTCGCTGGAACTCCGGCTTACAGAGCCGGAATTCATCCAGGGGACATCATCGCGGCGGTAGATGGCAAACCGACCGACAACATGACCACGAGCGACGTAGCTGACTTGTTGAAGGGACCCAAAGGCACTACGGTTCACATTACGATCCTGCGAGAGGCGGCGGATAAGCCTCTGGAATTCGCGGTAGTGCGCGATGAGATCCCGCGCTACAGCGTTGACTTGCACTTCCTGGTTCGTCCTGGGGTCGGGTATATGCACGTCGCGCAATTCAACGAGACCACTGAGAAGGAAGTCTCGGATGCTCTTGATAGCTTCTCTCAATCCGGTGAGATGAAGGGATTGATCCTGGATCTGCGCCAGAATCCAGGCGGGTTGCTGAACGAGGGCGTCGGCGTGGCCGACAAGTTTCTGCACAAGGGTCAACTGATTGTTTCGCACCACGGGCGATCTTCACCCGAGCGCCGGTATACCGCGATGCACGGCAATGGCGGAAGAGATTATCCGCTAGTGGTGCTGGTGAATCGCGGTACCGCGTCGGCAGCGGAGATTGTGGCAGGAGCAATTCAGGACCACGATCGCGGGCTGGTAGCGGGCGAGACCACGTTCGGAAAAGGTTTGGTACAGACTGTGTATCCGCTCTCGAACGATACCGGTCTGGCGCTGACCACCGCAAAGTACTACACGCCCAGCGGACGCCTGATCCAGCGCGACTACAGCAATGTATCGCTCTACGACTATTACTTTGATCGCGACGGCATTGGCGATACCAACAACAAGGAAGTGAAGCTTACCGACAGCGGCCGCACGGTGTACGGCGGCGGTGGAATTGCTCCCGATGTGAAAATCGACCCGGTTAAGAGCAATCACTTTCAGGACACGTTGCTTCAACACTACGCGTTTTTCAATTTCGCCAAGCATTACATTGTTACCCACCATGTGACCAAGAGCTTCGAAGTCGATGACGCGGTCATGCAAGAATTTCGCAAATCGCTCGACGCCGAGAAAGTTCCGTACACCGAAGCCGAACTGCTACAAAATAATGATTGGCTGAGGTCCAACCTCAAGAGCGAGATCTTCGTAGACGCCTTCGGACAAGAAGAAGGATTGAAGGTGAAAGCGGAGACCGATCCTGAGGTGATCAAAGGCCTCGATCTGTTGCCGCAGGCGCGAGCACTGGCAGAAAATGCCAAGAAGATTATTGCCGAGCACAGCAGTGGCAGTTTAGCGCGATAAATAGTTTCAATTGCAAATGAAGCGGCCTGTGTTAAGCAGGCCGTTTTTGTTTTGTGGCTGTAGAATTCAGAACTGCCTTGGCAAAAACCCTCTGGATATTGGCTGCTGCATTCGCGCTGACCGCGGGAATCACTGATCTCCGCTGGCAGAAGATTCCGAACTGGCTCACCTACCCGGCGGTGCCGATTGCGATTCTTCTTCACTGGATGATTGCAGGCAACCACGCGGCGCTGCTGTCATTAGCCGGGGCCGCACTCGGGCTCGGAATTTTGCTGCCGTTTGTTCTACTCGGCGGTTTGGGCGGCGGCGATTGGAAGCTGGTCGGAGCACTGGGCTTTTTCTTTGGACCGCAAAGGCTGGTGCCGATTCTCCTTCTCACGCTGATGATCAATGGGATTATGGCGATCGCCCTGATTCTGTGGAAGAGGCGCCTTGGGCAGACCTTTCGCAATCTAGGGCACATGACGGTCGCGCTATTCAGGTTTCGCTCACCTGGGGCGGAAGAACTGACGATTGATAACCCTGAAACCGCGAAGGTACCGTTCGGGATCGCGGCGGCGATTGCGGTTCTGCTTTACGTCGCCGCACAGCCATGGACAGCTTTCTAGCGGACCGCCTGTTGTGCGGTTTAATTGGGCTGCGCTTCGGCTGGAGTCCCAGGCTGCTCCTCAGGCTGAGGCTGCGCTGAATTGTCATCCGGTGGCGGAGCTGCGTCTATACCGTCCATCGGGACATTGGCGGCAACCCGAGGCGGCGTGTAGCTGGGCACATACTCGGCGAAACCCGATTTGCGGCTCAGAATCACGCTCCGCAAACTATTTGGATCAGCTTCAGACCCGACCACCACGAAATTCAAGCCTGAGCCATTCAGCAACTCTGCGAGAACTTCGCTCGCCGGTGCAGGTCCGGAATCAACCACCACGTGTTCCTGCTCGGTGCCAGCAGGAATGGCAATTTCCGCACCTGTTTGCTTCTGGATTTGGAACAAGACGTCTGAAAGAGTCGCGTTGCGCGCGTGGATTTCAAGTTGACCATTCGTGTACCGCACGCGAACTCCGTTTATCGGTCTTTCCGAATTCGCTGCGATGTTCCTGACCACCAGCGGACTCAACTGGCGGGTGACGTGGGTTGTAGCGAGCTTCGTTGATACCCAGCCGATAGTTGGCTGCTGCGGGCTGGAGTCGTCGAGTGCGTTTGTGCGTTCCGCACCCAGGCTTACGGTAAATCCAGAAGCTGCTGGGACAATGTGGTACCACTCCGGTTCGTTCAAATCCAAAACGATTCGGGTAATTGGGGGCATGGTCTGAAACAGCCCCACCCGCACTTGCTTTAGTTCATTTCGATTCACCCTAAAATTGCGCAGCCTCGAGCTAGGAACGGCCCCTGGAATATCAATTACTAAGCGTTCCGGATCGGAAATGATTTGCGCTTGCGTGGTAACCGGTGCGCTGGTCTGAATTTGAAGCTCAAGCGGGTTTTGGACACTAACTGAGATCTTTTGTACCTGGGTCTGCCGGACCACTTGCGAATGCGCAGGCACTGCCAGCAACGCCAAAACGGCGATTAAGCAAAGATTTCGCTGGAATGGCATGATCCTGAGCGGATTCTAGCAGCGCAGAACGGATGGGAGTCGACACGTAAGTACTAGTACCGCATGGATAAATGACACGGAGGTTCATGCTAGCGGCAGCTCCGGGCGGATCAGCGCCTTCGATAACGCGCAAAGATCATTCCGGCTCCGGAGAGCACCAGGATGATAGTGCCCGGTTCGGGTGTTGTAGGTGGAGGATTGCCTCCGCCGCCACCACCACCTCCGCCCCCACCGCCGCCTCCGCCTACACCACCACCACCGCCGCCGAGGGGCGGGGGCACGAAGGCTCCGGGAGGTCCGCCAGCACCCACACCGCTTGCGCCGGAACTGGGACGAAGCGGCATCGCAGGATCGAGGTTAAGCAGGCTGGAGTTAAGCGCGGCTGGGAATGCTTCAATTCCGCTGGCCATGGCATCTGGACGGTCCAGTTCCGCCATGGTTGGTTCTTCAGGTGAAGTGCCAGCCTGCGGCAAAACTGAAACCTGGTTTCCGCAGCGTGCGCGTGCGGTGACGCTGCCATCTGTGAGCAACTTTTCGCCCGGGTGAAGACTGGCCTGCTGGACGGTCCAGTAGATCTTGTTTCGCAAACGGTACGAGAGATAAACCTTCCGCGGCTCTTTTACTTCCACGATGCGCGCCCGGCGATAGTTAAAACCGGCGTAGTGCTTGGCAATGACAGAATCGTGGGCAGCGGCTTCGTGCAATTCCTCCGTCGAACCTACGCCACCGGGAACCACCGAATATGGGTAAACTAACCGTCGATTGCGCGGCTGAATTTTCGGAGCCTGCTGAGGCGCCCGGACGTTGGAGGTAACAGAACCGGCAGAAGAAGGTGATTTCCGTACCTGTTCAGGAGTCTCGGGTAAACTCGAAATCCAGCGGACACCGGCCACGCAAATGGCTGCCAGGGTTAGAAATGCGATCGCGCGAACAGTTAGTCCCGCTAAATCTGCTCTCTTCTTGACTGGACCTCTTCTAACCCGGTGACGCAAGTGATTCAAATCTTCTCCTGAAACGCGCTTCGGCGACGGAAAGTGCAATGGGGTGTGCAAGCTTCATTGCAGTTGACGTGCCATAGCGCTCGCGAGCGCGGCCGTGTAAATCCAAGAAATGTTGGGGAACGAGCACTGCTATTGTCGGGGATGCTAGCAGAGTAGGAAAAACATTGCACAAAAATAATCTGTTGATAATTGAGGTTCGGATACGAACCGGATAGCGCGCAACTAACATACAATCCAGCAACTTAGGGGTGCATAAAGGCTGTGAATATTCGGCTTCGACTGAGCATGTTTCCACTTGTTGAATGATGTCGCGGTTTATATTGGAACTCGATGAAATCGTCGCTGAATCGTACTGGACCGCAATCCCGAACCGCGATCGCGATCATGGCCGCAGGCAAAGGCACCAGGCTTAAGTCCAAGCATCCGAAAGTCTTGCACGAGGTCGGCGGCAAAGCACTCTTGGCGCACGTTATTGTCGCCGCCCGGCAGGTAGTTGACCCTCAAGACATCTATGTGATCGTCGGCCATGAGGCCGACAAGGTGCAGCACACTGTACAGTCAAGCGGAGTCCAATTCGTGCTGCAGGAACCTCAACGCGGAACAGGTCACGCGCTCATGTCTGCGGCACCAGCGCTGGTGAATTATGACCAGGTGATCGTGCTTTCGGGCGATGCTCCGCTGATTACGGCGGCGACCATCTCGAAGCTGCGTGATTTTCATCAGCAGAAAAAAGCTGCCATGACAATTCTGAGCGCGCAGCTGGATAATCCTACCGGCTACGGAAGAATAATTCGCGAGGGCAGTGACGTTAAGGCAGTAGTCGAAGAAAAATCCAGTACGCCGGCACAAAGAAAGATTCGCGAAATCAACTCGGGATTTTACGTCTTCTCAACCAAGCCGCTTTTTGAAAATATTGAGCGGCTGAGAACCGATAATCCTCATGGCGAGTATTACCTGACGGATATGGCGGCGGTGTTGCGAAAGGCGAAACAGCGGGTAGCTGCCATGAAAACCGACTACCCATCGGAAATCTTAGGGAGCAACACCCGCGCCGAGTTGGTTGACATCGACCGCAAGATGCGGCATGAGAAGTGCCTGAAGCTGATGTCGGCGGGCGTCACCATTTTTTTCCCGGATACTTGTGTGATCGACTCGGATGTGGAAATTGGCGCGGACACGACCATCGAGCCGTTTGTGCAATTGCGAGGGAATACGCGCATCGGCAGCGATTGCCGCATTCGTTCGTATTCGGTAATTCAAAATTCGCAAATCGCCAATGATGTGCTCGTCAAGCCGGGATGCGTGCTCGATGAAGCCACCATCTCGAATGGCGCAATCCTGGGGCCGTATTCGCACTTGCGTCCCGGAAGTGAAATTGGGGAAGGCGCGCACGTCGGTAATTTTGTGGAGACCAAGAAAATTCGTCTGGGGAAAAAGTCCAAGGCAAACCACCTCACATATCTCGGCGACGCCGAGGTCGGCGACGGCGTGAACATCGGCGCCGGGACAATCACCTGCAACTACGACGGCGTACACAAGCACAAGACGATTATTGAAGATGGAGCATTCATAGGTAGCGATGCGACGCTGGTTGCACCCGTGAAAATAGGCAAGGGCGCCTATGTGGCGGCGGCTTCGTGTATCACGGAAGACGTTCCACCGGATTCACTCGCATTAGGACGCGCGAAGCAGATCGTGAAAGAGGGCTGGGCGAAAACGAAGCTGGAGAAAAGGTAGGCCGCCCTACTTGGTGCCGACCGTCTGGACTTGTGCCGAGTTTGCCAGTCCCTGTCGCGCAGCCCAGATGCTATTCACCAAAATGCACAGAGCGAGAACTCCCATGACCAGCAGACCTCGACTGTCGAGTTTGGGGAACAGCAGCAACGAGACCGCGACTGCGAGCAGCGCAAAAAGATTTCCCATCGGGAGACGGAATTGGGCCTCGGGCACGTCCTTCTTGCGGCGCAGTACGGGCAGTGCCGCACAAACGGAGGCGTAGTAGATCAGGCGAGCCATGGCTGAGATAGTCACGTTCCACTGAAAGCTTCCGATCAAAGAAAACAACCAAAGGCAGAGCCCGAATATGACAATCGCGATGTGGGGAGTTCGAAATTTCTCGTGTACTGCCGCCAGCCACTGCGGCATGTCTCCATGTTCAGCCTGGGCAAACAGGATGCGCGGGAAACCCAGAATGTTTGCACTCAAGTAGCCGTAGCAGGAGACCATAACGCCAATGCTCACCAGCCGCGCTCCCCAAACTCCGAGCATCAGTTGCGCTGCGGAGGCCATGGGACGATCTGTCATCGATGAACCGGGCAGCAGAGAAATGACCACCCACTGCGTCATGGCGTATATCAGCCCGCAGACGATTAGCGCTAGTGCCAAGGCGAAGGGGTAATCGCGACGCGGGTCCTTCGCCTCTCCTCCGACCATGAGAGCGGTTTCATAGCCGCCGTAGGCAAACATCAACAGCAGGACCGGGTGCAGCCAGAGCTTTGGCGGACCGCTCGGTAAAGAAATTACCAGTGGCAGGTGTTTGAACGCGACGAAAAATAATGCCGCAACGATGAACGCAACCAGTGTTACGAGCTTGGCCACAGTGAAAAGATTGCTCTGAGTTGCTCCCTTTGTGACACCGAGGTAGTTCACCGCTGTCAGGAGTCCCAAGAGCAGAGTCAGAATGATGAGACGTGGGAGCGTGCTCTTTGCACCAGGCCAGAATTCACCCAGGTAAATAACAAATAAGTTGGCGTTGGCCGCGGCTGCCGTCAGCCGAGTCAGCCAGCCTATCCATGCAATAGCAATTCCGAAGCTGCGGCCGAAGGCGGTTCGCGTGTAGAGATAAATTCCGCCACTCTGATCGAAACGCGAAGCCACTTCGGCGAAACAGGCTATAACGAGTCCGGTTGCAGCCGCAGCAAACAACCAGGCAAACGGACTGGCATTGCCCAACGCGCCTGCGATGACCGACGGCAGGCCGAAGACACCGCTGCCGATTATGCAATTAATCATCAGGGCAGCCAAACTCCAGCGGCCAATGGCGCGGACTAGCGTGGGGCTAGGCACTGCTGGTTTGTATCACAGGTGCATTCTCGCCGAAATTCTGAGTGCTCGATGCAGGCTGCCGATTTCTTAACCGCAGCACGCACAGGAAAACCCTGCGCGTTGACATTTCCACAGGAGAAGGTTCAAACTACCCACTCTGACAGGCGAGTTGTTCTGCCCGCGAGCAGGCAAAGACGCGGCGTCCGCCGTTAACGCTAATTCATTGAAACTTTTGCTTATGGCCGGCGACCGGTTCTCTTACAACCTGGATTCGACGCTGGAGACCGTGGACAGAGCGGAGCAGACAGCCAGCCGCATTGCAAGCGAGAATGGTTTTGACGAAGACGAAGTCATGCAGATTGCCATGGCGGTGCGCGAGGCCGCGGTCAATGCCGTGCTGCATGGCAACGCTTACGATCCGGAGAAAAAGATCGAATTAAAATTCGAGCGCACCACTCGCGACCTGGTCATTACGATTCGTGACCAGGGGAGGGGAATGGACTTGGCCAGGATCCCCGATCCGCTCGCGCCGGAAAATCTGTTAAAAACCTCGGGCCGCGGAATTTTTTTAATTCGTTCGTTTATGGATGATGTAGAGATTCACCCGTCCAGTACGGGAACAGAAATCAAACTTATAAAGCACGTCCACGGCATGGCCGAGGGCGGCAAGGAGGCTTCCCAGTGAATTTAAAAGTCAGCACGCGGCAGGTTGATGGGGTCAGCATTGTCGATTGCAGCGGACGCATTACGCTTGGCGAGGGCAGCGTAGTACTTCGCGATACAGTAAAGGACCTTCTCGGCAAGGGCCAGAAAAAAATCCTGCTGAACCTCGGCGACGTGAACTATATCGACAGCTCCGGAATCGGCGAGCTGGTTAGCGCATATACGACCGCAAAAAACCAGGGCGGCGAACTGAAACTGCTGAAGCTGACCAAGAAGGTGCACGACCTGCTGCAGATCACCAAGCTGTACACGGTCTTCGATGTGAAAGACGACGAGACCGCAGCGGTGAAGGCCTTCCGGTAATTTAATTGGGCCGGATTAGCTTCCGGCCCGTCTTCCCTTTTTTGGAATGAATCTGTAATTTTTCTGCGAAGTTTCCCGCCAGATCCACCCATTGGCTACAACATGCGGTTGCTATGAGGCTCGAGATATTTAAGCTCATGGGTGGAGCAGCGCTTCAGCGCTGCGTTAAGTGCAGACTTTGAGAACGCGGGCTCCAGCCCGGCAGATCCCCGCCACGACTCGCGGTTCCGCAGCGCGCGATCCGGCACCTCAGCGGCTGGAGCCAATTCAGATTAAGAATCCAAGGCGGCGCTGAAGCGCTGCGCCACCCATGAAAATACGTATCAGCCGGCACCGGGGACGAGCGACTTTGACTCTACATGATTTCATTTTGGAACCAGCGCCGTAATTTTTTTTCGAACCTCCCTTCCTGATCCATTTGTTAGCTTTACAATTCTTCTGATTTACGCAGTGATTAGGCTAACCAAAAACTTCGGAAGTTCATGGGTAGAACAGCGGACTTCGGTTCTTAAATCCATAATTAACCGCAAACCTTGGTGAGAGTTCAGGGGTGACCGGCAACCCTTGATGAAAATTCATGGGTGGAGCAGCGCTTTAGCGCTGCAATAAAAAGTGGAGCCCCAATTCAGCGCGCTTTAGCGCGAGGGCTGTTATGACCATCCCATATCGCGGCACTACTGGAGATGGCAACTACTTTGTGACTTCTTCTACATTTCAGAAGAAAGCTCTTCTTCAGTCTGAGCGGATGGCGTCATTGCTTATTGCGACCCTAATCGAGTACCGGAATCAGCAAAAATATGAGCTCCATGAATTCGTGGTAATGCCTGACCACTTTCACTTGCTGATCACTCCAATCGTCACTTTGGAACGAGCAATTCAATTGATAAAAGGTGGCTTTTCATTTCGAGCTGGAAGATTATTTCGCGTTCCAGGGAACATCTGGCAGACAAGCTTTTACGATCGACGCGTAAGGGATGCTGAGGAGCACCAGGCCTTCAGACAATATATTCATTGGAATCCAGTGAAGCGCGGGTTGGTGAGGAGTCCAGAAGAATATGGGTACAGCTCGGTCTCACGAAGCGCAAAACTGGACCCGTTACCTCAGCGGCTAAAGCCGGCAGTTGATCAGGAAATTGGACGCAGCGCTGAAGCGCTGCTCCACCCATGAAGATGCGGCAGAGAGGATGCAACGAAATTAGATGCAGGGCTGAAAGCGCTGCTCCACCCGTGAAGAACCGTTATGATTAGCGGGAGCATCGGCGGGCGAGACGCCCGCCCCTCCACATCCAAAATCCAATTTCATTTTGGGAAAACAACTTCAGTTTTTTTACTTCTTAACTTCCGTTTCTTTCCATCACAACTAGAATTTGCGCATGAAACAGGTTCCGCGAATTCTGATTGCATTGCTGTTCCCTTCCCTGTCGCTTGCTTCCTGCATTCCTTTCGATCAAGCGCGCAATCACCTTGATGAAACTCAATGCATCACCGGGAAAGTAATTCGTGTGCAGGAAGGCGAAGAGGGCGCGCAATATCTGGACTTTTGCGGAGACTATCGGCTGTGTCCGTTCACCGTGGTCGTCTTTCCGCACGATCTTAAAAAAGTCGGGGACGTGCGGCAGCTTGCTGGCAAGGTCGTGGAGATCAGGGGCGAGGTAAAAGAGTACGACGACCGCGCGCAGATCGTTCTGGAAAATTCCAAGCAGTTAAGCAACGGGCTTATGCGCCTTTCGCCTTTACCCAAAAGCTTCGACGTGGAGCAACGAGGGCATTTCAGCGTCGGTAACTCGAGGCGTCCGCGTTCCAGCCGCGCCCGGAAGAAAAAAGGAATTCCGACTCTGCCCGCCAATCTTCCGGAAGACGCAGAGTCGGATTGATCCACCTAACGATCCATAATCTGGTAGAGCGAATCTGCTAAGGCTTCGTAATCGTCACGGCTCCGTCGTGTCCATTGCCAAGCGCTGAGCCCGCGTCTGAATACTGCGTGCCCATGATATTGGCATCCACCGTCGCAGAGGACATTTCGGAGTGATAGTTATTGTGGACGGTAAAGTTGGCGTAGGTATTTCTGTATTGTCCGCTCCCACTGGAGCTGAACTGTTTGGTGGTAGTCCAGGAAATATTGATTACCCCTCCCGCGTAAGGCGAACAGGTGTAGTTCCCAGACGCGTCCATAACACAAAAGCTGACAGGAATGCGGGCAACATCGGTGTCCAGCTTTAAGCTGAGATGGTTGTGACCGTCACCCGAAACCATGCTGGCGGGGACTAATCCAACAGCATTGATGTCGGTAACGTTGCCACGACTGTCCTGGCCATAGATGTCGAAGTAGACGTAATAAAGATTTTTGCCCGCGCTCTTGGACTGAAGCAGGGTCAAAACCGCTTGGCTCGAACAGTTATTGATACATGCGTTGGCGTAGGCCGAAACGCCGTTGGCTTGAAAACGAGAAACTGTCGAAGCATAAGCAATCGCAGCCGCGAATAAGAATATGACGACAGATATAGACGAAAGTAGCGGTGATTTTTTCATCGGAAGTCGGACCTCACTGGAATTCAGGTGCAGTGCTGCACTTCCGATGGCTACTACTCAGGTAAGCGTTGCGCGCGTTGCTGCTATTGGCATGAATTTACTTTGATTGCGATTTCTAAACCAGGCCGCGCCTTAACTCGTCTAACGGATAGACCGTACCTCGCCACTCCACGCCGCCGTTTTGTACTACAAAGAACATAGACCGCAGCATGGTGTAGATGAAAAGAAGAGTGCCGACGGGATGCAAGAGCACGTACCAGGGCCGGACGTCAGAGAAGAGTGACATCCCGAAATAAAGGAAAAATATGCAGCCTAGCGCGACCACATATGGAACTACCGCCCACCCATGGGCCAAGAACACTCCGGCGAAAGGCATGATATTTAAGAAGGCCGCGGCAAAGCAGAAGCCGATCGCTCTCCACCACTGAAACGACATTACCGCGAAAAAGTTTTTAGTTAAATTGCGGACCACGCCGAGCGCGCCTTGCGCCCAGTGAATTTCGAGGAGATCCCCTCCCAGCACATTGCGTTGGCGGAAACCGGCGTTCTTGATAACTTTGCCGAGTTTCATGTCGTCCACGACTTCGAAGCGCAGCGCCTCGTAAGTGCCGACGGCCTCGTACACCTGGCGGCGGACCAGGTTGAAAGCGCCGACGCCAATATGGTCTTTGGCTTTAGGATCGGCAACTTTCCAGGGCCGGTGTCCGAAGACGAACATCAATTGAAAAAAGGCGAGCATCATTTTTTCGCCCGGACGTTTCATGATGGTTCGCGGAAACAGCACCAGGTGATCTGCGCGCTCGGCCTCGGCGTAAGAAATGGCGCGGCGCAGACAGTCGGGACGAAACATCACGTCAGCATCGGTGAACAACAGCCAATCCCCGCTAGCTTGTTTCGCTGCGCTCCACATGGCGTGGGCTTTGCCCATCCAGCGCGGAGGAAGCACTTCGACATGTACAACTGTGAGCTTGCCTTGTGAGCTAAGGGCAACTTCGTCCATGATTTTTCCGGTGGTGTCTGTCGAGCGATCGTCAACCACAACAACTTCATAGTTGTCATAATCGAGGGTAAGAAGACGCGAGAGAGCCTCACCGATCGCACGCTCCTCATTGCGCGCGGGAACTATGATCGTCACCCGCGGACTCCCCTGCTCAGTGGCCGGATTGCGGCCCCATTCAGGACGGGAAATATTGACCAGAGTGCGCACTCCGATCGTGGTATCGATTACGCGAGAGAGCCAAATTAAAGCCAGCAGTGTGCCTGCAATCCAGTGGAAGTAGCTCATCCCACGTGAGCCTGCACCGGTCGCGGCCGGCCCTCGCTTGCAACCGGTGGAGCAAAGCGCACTCCCAGGAACAATATGACCGAAGAAATGACCATGGCGATCACGGGTAGAATGAAGGCCGCTTGCAGCGACTGCTTGTCAGCGACCAAACCCATCAGGGTGGGCGAAGGAACATCTCCGAGTAAATGAATGATGAAAATGTTGAGGGCGATGGCCGTTGATCGAATGTGTGCACCCACGGAATTCACTAGCGCCGCATTAAGAGGTGATGTGTTGAACAACAGTAAGAACGCGGCAATGCCAATTGCGGGCAGCATCATGCGTCCTGGATTGAACAGCGCCACAATCATGAATGGCACGCCTAAAGCCATGCTGACGGCGGAAACGAAATAGTAAGCACCTTTCAGTCTTGGCAGCAGGTAATCACCTAGCCATCCTCCGGCTAGGGACGCCACAATGCCGTCCATGACCACGATCAGCCCAAACGTGTAGTTGGCGGATGCAAGGGTGTAGCCGCGGACGCGGGATAGAAAGGTAGGCATCCATACCTGAATGCCACCCAGAGCAAACGTCATGGTCGCCATGCCCAGGGTTGCTGTCCAGAACGCGGGGTTCCTAATTAGCCCGTGTAACGTGCCGCGCTCTGGTGTTTCTTTAACCGAATCGAATTGCCCGCGTTCCGGCTCGGGGATGAATAGCAATGCGAGAGCCAGCAAAAAACCGGGCGCGGCGGCAATATAAAAAGGAAAGCGCCATCCGTTAGTGGCGCCGAGTTTGCCTCCCAATATGTATCCAGCGGCAGTGCCAACTGGAATCGCCAGATAGAAAATACCGAAGATGCGGCCGCGCTTCTCCTCAGGGAAGAGATCGGCGACAAAGGTTGGTGCGATGGTGACGAATGTTGCTTCTCCTATACCGACCAGCGTGTGCCGGACTAAGAGCTCCCAGTAGTTGTGCGTGAAAGCGGTGAGCAGAGTTAGAGCGCTCCAGAAACTCGCACCGAGAAAAATGATTAGCTTTCTGGAATAACGGTCCGCCAGCGGCCCGGTGAACGGAGCCGCAATCATGTAGAAGCCGAGGAATGCGCTGGTGAGATATCCGATTTGCGCATTGCTCAGATGAAATTCGGTTTGCACCAGCGGTTGCACCGCAAACAAAACCGACCGGTCAATATAGTTGAGCAGGTTCAGCGCAGTAAGAAGGACGAGCGCGGTTCGAGGATAGAGCTTAGCTTGGGCCACGCGAGAAAAAAATATACCACGGGCAAATGTCGACAGCGGTAATCAACCGCGTTATTTCCCTTTCGGTCTGGGCCAGCGCGCCACCACGACTGTAGAAATTCCACCGCGCGGACGGAAGTCACCTTTCACTTCTGCCCACACGGGACGAGCCCAACGCACGACATCCTCCAGCACTTGATTAACAATATTTTCCTGGAAGATTCCGAGACTGCGGTAGGAGTGCAAATATTCTTTTAGCGATTTCAGTTCGAGGCAGCGCTTATCAGGCATGTAGCGGATGGTGATCACACCAAAGTCGGGCAGGCCGGTTTTCGGACAAACGGAAGTGAACTCTGGATCGTCAATGACGATCTCGTAACCGGGAAACTGGTTGGTCCAGGTTTCGATCTCCGGGAACTTGGCATTCAGTCCGGCTTGGGCGTGCTGTTGGGTGTAGCTCGGCCGCTTCGGCATAACAATCCATTGTAACCAGCTCTTCCGCTCGGCATTCCTGGCCGGATTTTTTATTGGGCTTTTTCGGGAACCCAGTGCATCTAAAGGGTTAAGTATGCCTCGACTCCGCACACGAGCACGGTGTTACATTAATCACAGATAAATTAAATGGTTACAAATGCCAGAAAATCAGGCTTTTTTGCCCAGCGGCGGTGGATTTTGTGGGTTGCCGGCGCGCTGGTCGCCGTCATTCTTCTGGCATCATTTGCGTCGCGCGATGATTCTGTTCCAATCGTGACCGCTATAGTAAGGCGCGGCAACATCCGAAGCCTGATCTCCACCAACGGAAAAATTGAGCCCATCAGTAACTTCGAGGCGCACGCTCCCACTGGCACCGTGGTTAAGCGCGTTCTGGCGAAAGAAGGCGATCACGTCAAGCAGGGGCAACTGTTGGTGGAGCTGGATGCCGCTACCGCACAAAGCCATGCGTCGCAGGCGTTGGCACAAATTCGCGCCTCCGAAGCTGATATGAATTCGATTGAACATGGCGGCACGCAAGAGGAGCTGCTTACGCTGCGGGCGCAACTGGTCAAGGCAATGGCCGATCGCGACGCCGCGCAACGTAATCTCGATGCCCTGCAGAAGTTACAGCAGACTGGGGCTGCATCCCCCGGCGAGGTCCGTGCCGCTCAGGCGCAGGTTGCGACTGCGGAGGCGCAGGTGAAGTTGCTGCAGTCGAAACAGAGTGAGCGTTACTCGCGGCCTGAAATCTCCAGCGTGCAGGCAAAGCAATCCGAGGCGCAGAGCGCGTATTCCGCAGCGGAAGATGTGCTCCAGCAACTGGTGATTCGAGCACCCTTTGCAGGTGTGGTCTATTCCCTGCCAGTGCGCCAGGGAACGTATGTTAATCCTGGAGATCTTATCCTGCAGGAAGCAGATTTATCGAAGGTTCTGGTGCGCGCATACGTCGATGAGCCCGATGTGGCACGGCTTACGCCCGGGGAAAAAATAGAGGTTACTTGGGATGCCGTGCCTGGCCGTATGTGGATCGGATCGGTGAGCTCGATTCCGGCGTCGGTAAAGCTGCATGGCACACGTAATGTAGGCGAGACCACATGCACTGTACCCAACGATGACTTCAAGTTGCTGCCTAATATCAACGTCGGCGTAACCATTGTCACGGCGGAGCACGACCATGTGCTCACGGTTCCGCGCGAAGCTCTGCATTTGGAAGGCGGCAAACCGTATGTTTACCTCGTTACGAACAATGAGCTCGAGCATCGTAACGTAGAAACGGCGATATCAGATCTCACTCACTCCGAAATTAGCATCGGAATCCCCGAGGGCGCCAAGGTGGCGCTCGGGTCTGTAAATTCCAAGCCTTTGCGTGATCATCTTCCAGTGAAAGTGGTGCAATAGAAATGCGTTGGTTGCTGTCAATTGCGGCTCTCTTTGTTTTTAGTGTTTCGATCGCGACTGCCGGGGCTGATGAAACTGCCCCTTCGCTTATCGCAAATGGTCAGGTTGACGAAGCCATTGCTTCGCTGCATGGGCAAATCACCGCGTCGCCCAATGATGCCCAGGCACACAATCTTCTGTGCCGCGCCTACTTCAGCTTAGGCGAATGGGACCGTGGGATATCTGACTGCGAGAAGGCAGTCGCCCTAGCCCCTAACAACAGCCAGTTTCACTTGTGGCTGGGAAGAATATATGGGGAGAAGGCGGATTCCGCTAGCTTCGTCACTGCCGCCGGGCTCGCCCGAAGAGTGCGCAGCGAATTTGAGATCGCAGTGCGTTTGAATCCCGCCAATGTGGATGCGCGAAGCGACTTGGCAGAGTTCTATATCGAGGCGCCCGCGATGGTTGGTGGCGGGCAGGGCAAGGCCGAAGCCCAGGCAAAGTCACTGGCCACGATCGATCCAGCTACAGGTCATTACGTCAAAGCGCGAATCGCCGAAAAGCGCAAAGACTTAGTGACCGCCGAACGCGAGTATCGCGAGGCGATTTCTGCGAGTCACGGCAGCGCTACCGCCTGGTTGAACCTCGCGCTGTTTTATAGACACCGGCAACAGTTCGATCAGATGGAACAGGCTGTGCTACATGTGCGGTCGGCGCCACTCGACCGGGCCGACGCCCTGGTGGATGCAGCAGAAATTCTCATCCGTGCGCAAAGAAACCTGCCAGAAGCAACGCGGCTGCTCCAAGCCTACTTGACATCCACCGCCAAAGTTGAGCAGGCCCCGGCTTTCAAAGTTCACTTCCTTCTCGGGAATGCTAATGAAAAGCTTGGCCACAAACAAGACGCTGCCTCCGAATACAAGCTGGCGTTGTCTATGGCCAAGGAATTCCGGCCGGCCCAGCAGGCCCTGCAGCGAGTGAGCCGATAGCCTTGTTACGAAGGCTTTTCAGTAAAATCGAATTCCTATTTCACACCGAAGGTGGAGGCTATGAAACCTGCCCTGGGTCTGGTTCGGGTGTGTTCGTACGCGCTGCTAACTATTTCTCTCGCGCAAGGCACCGCCTTTGCGGTGACGACGGAAACACTTTCGCTGAAGCGCGCCGTCCAGCTTGCGTTAGCTCATAGCCCGGCGGCCGGGCAAGCTGCCGCTGACAGTCAGCGCGCCTTTGCCTCCTATCGTGAAGCCAAGGATCAATATCTGCCCCAGTTCCTGATCGGCTCGGGCTTAGGTGATTCGTGGGGTTATCCGTTGAGCCTGGAGGGATCGGCGCCGTCATTAGTGAACGTCACGGCGCAGTCGGCATTGTTCAATCCTGCGCTGCGGGATTTCGTGCACGCAGCCCGCATCGAGTACAAGGCCATCGGCGAGGAAAACAAAGATCGGCGTAATCAGATTATTCAGGACACAGTCCTCACTTATATGGAACTGCTGAAATGGGAACAGGAGATAGACCAGTTGCGCCAGCAGCACGAAGAAGCTCTTAAGGCGCAGCAGATTGTCGACCAGCGAGTGCAAGCAGGTGTGGATAGCCAACAGATAGGCAAGCAGGCACGACTCGCATCTGCGCGAACAGCTTTGCGCATAATTCAGGCGGAAGGCGCGATGGATGTGTTGCGCACAAATTTGTCGCAGCTCACAGGCGTGCCGGTAAATTCGCTCCAGATCGCGCCGGATTCCGTACCCGGTTTCCCGGAAATACCAGCGAAGAGTGAGGAGCTGACTAAGACCGAGGAGTCGAATCCGGCCGTGTTATATGCACAACAACATGCGATTGCCCAAGGTTTCCGCGCGCGCGCTGAACACCGGTCATTGTGGCCATCGGCAGATTTCGCAACTCAATATGCAGTGCTGGCAAAGTTCAATAACTGGACGCAGTTTTTTCAGAACGGCGTTTTCCAGCGAAACAATGCCACCGTAGGGGTAGTGCTCCGTTTTCCTTTTTTCAACCCATCCCAGCATGCTCACGCCCAGGCGGCGGATGCAGAAGCGATACGCGCAACGAAAGAAGTGGATGCGACCAAGAACCAAGTCTCTCAGCAGACACTGAAGTTACGTCGATCGGTTGAACAATTGCGGGCAGCGCAAGAAGTTTCAGAGCTGGAATACGAGATCGCGCAAGCCAATGTGCAAACCATGGACATCAAAATAAAGTCCGGGAGCAGCACCATAAATGAAGGCGATCAGGCGCGGGTTGACTTATTCGAAAAATACAACGCTCTCCAAGACGCCAATTTTCAACTCATTCAGGCCCGCGTGTCACTGCTGAGGGTCACAGGAGAGCTGGAATCCTGGGTAGATCAAGGTAAGTAGATGCGCTCTGGCGGACAAGGCTTTTACCCTGTTCAGTGCTCCCACACGCCGTTCAGGGCGTATCCGTTGCCTGTCAGAGTGCTGGCCTTTAGGCTTAAAACATCCAAGAAAGGAATTCCCTTACCTTCACTCTGCCGCTGCCAACAGGTGACCTACTGGATACGCGAGTTCTTGGCTTACAGCCGTGAATGTTAAGATAAATAACTATACCTATGCCCTTAAAAACTCTGTTCTTGAACCCTCCCTCTTTTGAAAATTTTGATGGTGGAGCTGGCTCACGCTGGCCGGCGACTCGTGAAATTGAGTCCTACTGGTATCCGGTCTGGCTGGCTTATCCGACCGGCATGATAGAGGGCGCTCGGCTGCTAGATGCGCCACCGCATTACGTCTCCGCCGAGGAGACCATCAACATCACCAAGGAATACGAGTTTCTGGTGCTTTACACCAGCACCCCGGGATTCCCGGGGGACATCCGCCTGGCAGAGCGCATTAAGGACGCGAACCCCAAAATCAAAATTGCATTCGTAGGCCCTCACGTCACGGTCCTGCCGGAGCAGTCCTTGCGCGAGGGACGCGCCATTGATTTCGTGGTCCGCAAGGAATTCGATTACGCGGTAAAGGAATTCGCCGACGGCAAGCCGATGGACGAGATTCTTGGAGTGTCGTACCGGAAGAATGGATCGTTTGGGCATAATGCCGACCGGCCGCAACTTGAGGACCTGGATTCCCTGCCCCATGTGACTGATGTTTACCACCGCGATTTAGACGTCCGCCGGTATAACGTTCCATTCCTTTTGCACCCCTACGTATCGCTTTACACCACGCGAGGCTGCCCAGCGCAGTGCACATTCTGCCTGTGGCCGCAGACGACCAGCGGGCATGCGTGGCGCAAGCGTTCCACTGATGACGTAGCGCGAGAGATGGCCAAGGCCAAAGAGTACTGGCCATACGTAAGAGAGTTTTTCTTCGATGACGATACCTTTAACATCCAAAAGGCCCGGACCGTCGAGCTGTGCGCGAAGCTGAAGCCGCTGAAACTGACCTGGTCTTGCACGTCGCGAGTCACCACCGATTACGAAACTCTGAAGGCAATGCGCGAAGCGGGATGCCGCCTCCTGATCGTCGGCTATGAATCCGGCGATGCGCAGATCCTTAAGAACATTAAGAAAGGCGCAACCCTCGAGCGCGCCCGCCAGTTCACCAAAGACGCCCACAAGCTCGGGCTGGTGATTCACGGCGATTTCATTCTGGGCCTGCCTGGAGAGACGCGTGAAACCATCCAGAACACGATTGCGTTTGCCAAGGAGTTGGATGTTGAGACCATTCAGGTGTCGGTTGCCCATGCTTATCCGGGAACGGAGCTGTACGATTTTGCCGTGAAAAACAATTTCATGGTGAAAGGCAGCATGGTGGACGCAGGCGGACACCAGCTGGCTCATATCGAATATCCCGGGCTGCCGGCAGATGAGATTCTGCACTCTGTCCACCGCTTCTACGACGAATATTACTTCCGGCCAAAAGCGGTTTTCCGCATCTTACGGAAGGCTGCGTTCAATTCTGGAGATCGCAAGCGGCTGTACAAAGAGGCCAAGACGTTCCTGAAAGTGCGGTCAATGAGGAACAAGTTGGTGAAGGACAACGCCAGGGATGCCGCTAACGGTAAGCCGCAGACCGCTGCTCCACCGCCGCCAGAAACCGTCCAGGTCTGAAGGCACGTGAACCTTCGCAAGTATCTAGTGCTCGCCGGGGTGAGCGTTTTCGCTCCCCTGGGAGACTCCTTTCTCTCCTATGGCATGAAGCAGGTTGGGAATATTTCAATGCGGAATATACCTGACCTGCTGCTTGCAATTACAAATCCGTGGGTGGGGATCGGGATCATTCTCCTTCTCGGGTTTTTTGCTACCTACATGACCGCTCTTTCCTGGGCGGATTTAACCTACGTGCTTCCTGCAAGCTCCCTGGGCTATGTTCTGCTTGCGCTGATCGCTCGGTTCTTTCTCCACGAACAGATCAGCCTGACACGCTGGCTCGGCATCGCCCTGGTCTCAACCGGAGTCGGCTTCGTTACCAGTGGACCGGAAGTTACCGGCCGCCCCCCACGGCACCTCGCAAATGATGGCAGTGTTGCGACGGAGCATTCATGATCCGGCACGCGATCAGCAACCTGAATGGCTGGCTGGCAATCCTGGCGATTGTGCTTTCCTCGAGCGCCGGAGATGTTCTGCTGTCGCGGGGAATGAAGCAGATCGGCGATGTTGGCGAGCTGCGACGAAAGCGCGGGTTAAGTTTCGTCCTCTCGCGGATTTTGCGAAGCCGTTATTTTTTGATCGGCGTGGCGTGCATGGCAATTTCGTTCTACAGCCTGCTGTTTGGGTTGTCGTGGAATGATGTCAGCCTGATTGGGCCCGCCGCCGCTTCGCTCACGTTCGTGGCCAACGCTTTCGCGGCGAAGATATTCCTTCACGAGAGGGTTGATCGCCGGCGCTGGGCGGCTGCCCTGTTTGTGGCTGCGGGCGTAGTTCTAATGGGACTCTGATTCGTCCCGCTCCAGTCTTTCGTTTTCATCTTCTCGCAAACTTATTGACCCGTCACCGTGGTCCAGAACCACGCCAGCGATAGGATGATCAGAATGGCGCTGGTGGACCAAGCCATCACATTCACAAATCTCGAATTCCGATATTCCCCCATCAACTCTTTTTTGTTGACCAGGATGAGCATAAAAATGAGCAGGAACGGCAGCAGAATACCGTTCACCACCTGTGAGTAGAGAAGAACTTTGAGTAGCGGGATTCCAGGCAGCAGTACGACTCCTGCACCGAATGCAATCAGCAGAGTGTAAAGCCAGTAGAACGCCGGAGCTTCAGAGAACCTCTTGTTTATTCCGGACTCGAATCCCAATCCCTCACAAATGTTGTAGGCGGTGGCTAGCGGCAAAATCGCCGCAGAAAGCAGCGAGGCGTTAACCAGTCCAATGGCAAAGAGCAGGAATGCCCATTGTCCGGCAAGGGGCTTCAGCGCGGCCGCAGCGTCCGCGGCATCGGTAATATTGTGGACTCCCGAGACGTACAAGGTCGCCGCACATGCTAGAACGATGAAGAACGCGATCACGTCGGTGATGATGCAGCCCAAGATCACGTCCCAGCGGCTGAGTCCATATTGTTTCTTGCCGATTCCCTTCTCCACAATCGAGGCCTGCAAATAGAACTGCATCCACGGAGTGATGGTAGTCCCGATTAAGCCGATGACCATGACCAGATATTCGGAACTCCTGCTCACGGTGGGGACGATAGTGTCGTGAATCGCGGCCTTCCAATTGGGGTGGGCCAAGATGGCCGAAATCACATACGAAAAATAGATCAGAGAGAAGACGATGAGAATTCTCTCTACCGGCTTATATGAATTCCGCACCACCATCATCCACACCAGAGCAGCACCAATGGGCACGGCGATATACTTGCTGACTCCGAAAAGCCCCATGCCGGAAGCCATGCCGGCAAACTCGGCCATGATGTTGCCAAAGTCCGCCAAACCCAGGACGAGCATGGTGAAAAATGTCACCCTGAAACCAAATTCCTCACGGATCAGGTCCGAGAGTCCTTTTCCGGTGACGGCGCCCATGCGCGCCGCCATTTCCTGAACGATGATCAGAGCGATGGTTGTTGGAATCAGAGTCCAAAGCAGCGCGTAACCGAACTTCGCTCCTGCCTGGGAATAAGTGAGGATTCCGCCGGGATCGTTATCAACGTTGGCGGTGATAAAACCCGGGCCGAAGATGGCCAGAAATGCTAGTAAACGGAACTTCATGGAACGCAGAGGCATGCGCCGCCGCGACTTTTTTGCTCGCGGAGCTTGCGACACCGGCTTCACCGGAACACTCTGGTTCATTTCGCGCCCTCTGGTGCCTGGAACCGGGGTCAGGTTCCAGGTCTTCCAGCTTCTCTGAAACTGCCTTTGCACTCTGAACAGACATAAACAAATAGTTCAACGCCGAATCAGGATAACCGCAGACGCGCGAATTTGAACAGTTGAAATTGCTCAATATGGATTAATTTTTGTTGCGAATGGACCGGGCGAAGAAAACCACGCTGGGCGACTAACCCGAGGCTACAACTTTGCTCGCAACAGGCTGATGACATCATCAGACGTAATTACGCCGGTCAGTACACCTCGATCATCTAAGACCGGCAGGATTACGAGGTTGTATTTGTCGAACAATTCCGTGACCTGCTTCTCTCGTGCGCCCGCATGCACGGAGATCAATGGCTCGACAACGAGGGATGACAGCTTGTCTTCAGCCTTCGCCAAAACCAATTTGGCAAGTGGAACAGCGCCCACCAGCTTTCCCTCATCATCCACGAGGAAGATGGTATGGACCGACTCGACGGCGCCTTCGAACTTGCGCAGCGTCTCGATTGCATCGTTCACCGTGGCCTTTGAATCGAGTGCCAAATATTCTGTATTCATCCGCCCGGCGGCGGTGTTTTCACGGAACTCCAGCAGCTCGGCAACTTCGTCGCGTTCCTGCGGAGCCATGTCGCGCAAGATTTGCGAGCTGCGTTCCTCCGGTAGCGTGGCGAGGAGGTCTGCGGCCGCATCCGGATTCATCTCCTCAACGATGTCGGCGGCGCGCTCGGAATCCAGCGACTCAAGAATGGACTTCTTGACTTTGGGCTGCACCTCTTCGAGTGCGCCTGCAGCCACTCCCTCGTCCAGCGTTTCGAAAACGGCTTCGCGCTCGCCGGGGGTCAGGGACTCCACAATGTCGGCAATGTCGGCGGGATGGAGCTTCGCCAGCCGCTCGTGAGAAATTTTCAGCTTCACCCGGCGGGCAGGATCGGTCTCGATCAGATCCACAAACTCCCATGGAATCAGGCGGGGCGGAATTTTCTGCAGAAGCACGTTCAGCGCCGCCATGGGAACTATGCCCTTAAGCAGCCGGCGGATGGCTCCCCGAACGCCCACATCCACAGATGCCACTTTCAGTCTGATACGCCCGTTGCTGGTCTCGCAATACAGATCGACGTCGTTTACGCGTACAACTTTGCGGCCATGGACATCGATGATCTGTTGATCGAGGAGGTCACGTTCGAGCAGGAACAGTCCTTCACCCTCGACTGCGACCCAATTGGAAGCGGCAGAACTCGCGCGAATGCCGCCGTTCAGGTTCGAAACGGCAGAAAGTGGCAATAGGCGGTCGCCCTGTTTCGTACGGACGATCAAGGTTGAAATATGGACAAGATCATCGGCGGGGGTAAGAGCAATCTCGCGCACACGTCCGCCCTGAACGCCGGAAGAATCCATCACCGGGGCGCCCAGCAGTTCGGTCAGCGCAATCGTGCCCATGTTTTGAGAATGGGCGAGAGTGGAAATGTTGTCAATCATTTCCCACGAAAAATTTCACCAGGGGAACTTGCGTTTGTACATTCCCCTTTGAGTTTGGAACTCCCAGCGCACGGCGCAGCGCAAGCCTTGCCCTGACGTGATATGTTTTCACTTGATGTAAAGCTGCCATGACTGCCAGCCGCATAGTTCGCCATCAGAATGCCGCCGCCGAGATTCCCCCGGTTCCGCTGACCATCGAGGGCTACAGCGTCCTGCATCAGATGATGCGATTCCGTTGGTCCGCGTGGCGCGGGCTTGATCCCGCAAAAAAGACCGAAATCGTGCGGGAAGCAAGTCAGCTGCTCGGTACTTGGGAACAAGGCAAATCAGGGCAGTCAGCGCTGTATTCGCTGATCGGGCACAAGGGCGACTTGATGCTGGTGCACTTCCGCAACTCCTTCGATGACCTCAACCGCGCGGAAATGCAGTTGGCACAGTTGCGGCTGAGCGATTACCTCGAACCTACAACTTCCTATCTGTCGGTGATCGAGCTCGGGCTTTATGAATCCAGTCTGAAGACCTATCGCGAGCTGGTTGAGCAAGGCATCGAGCCGCATTCGGAAGAATGGAAGCAGGCAGTGAATGAAACCTTGGATCGCCAGCGCGAAGCCATGCGCCCCCGGCTATTTCCGGAAATTCCCACTGCCCGGTATATCAGCTTTTATCCCATGGATCGACGCCGCGGCGAGGAGAAGAACTGGTACACGCTGCCCATGGAAGAACGGGCGCGCCAGATGAACGAACACGGACTGGTAGGACGGCGCTATGCGGGAGAGGTAAAGCAGATCATTACTGGTTCTATCGGGTTCGATGATTGGGAATGGGGCGTCGATCTGTTTGCCGACGATCCCATAGTTTTCAAGAAGCTTATTTACGAAATGCGCTTCGACGAAGTGAGCGCTGTCTACGCGCAATTCGGGCACTTCTATATTGGGGTGCGTTGTTTGGCCAATAGCCTGGGTAAGCTGCTAAACGGCGAAGTGCCGGAATAGCCGTGGGACTCGGCGGAGTCATTCTGGCGGCGGGCGAATCCACGCGCATGGGCCGTGACAAAGCTTTGCTGCCTTGGCCTCTCAAGCTCGCAGGCTCTCAAAGGGAGACGGCGTCTGGCACCCTACTTTCAGCAGCGATCGAGGTACTCGAAGATTATTGCGACATGGTGATCGTCGTAGCCGGGAAAAATGAAACGGCATTGCGCCCGGTCGTGTACGGCTGCGGAGCATTTCTCGCGCGGAACCCCACTCCAGAAAGAGGGCAATTCAGCTCGCTTCAGATCGGGCTCCATGAAGTGATGAGTCGGGGACGCGACGCGGCCATGGTTACCCTGGTAGACCGCCCTCCTCCGAACGCAACCACTCTTCGAAAATTGCTGGAAGCCTTTGAAAAACGAAACCGAAATACCTGGGCGGTGATTCCTGAATTTCAAAGTAAACACGGTCACCCCATCATCATCGGCCGAGAGATGATTGAGGCCTTCCTGAGATCTCCAAGCACGGCTAACGCTCGTGAAATTGAACACGTGAACCAAGAGCGGATTGCCTACGTGCCCGTAGACGATTCATGGGTAACGGTAAATATCAACACTCGTGAGGACTATGCTGGGCTGGAGTCGTCTTTCCAGACTTGATTCCGTGCCGTCCCTCCGGGCTCTCATTTATGCTTCTGCATACCCGGCACTGACGTGCCGGGCTATCTAAATTCCGTTGCTTCGCGACTCAATATAAATGCAGCAGAAAGTCACAATGAAACAGACTTCAAAGACGCAAGCTTCTTCGCTCATCGACTCAGTGCTGGGCCTCAATCCTCGGCTAGCGGTTTTCGACTGTGACGGGACGTTGTGGTCCGGCGATGCCGGCGAGGGCTTTTTCGACTGGGAACTCAAGCGCGGCGTCGTCTCCTACGAAATTGTTCGATGGGCCCGAGCACGATACGTCGAGTATCGCGAAGGCAAAGTCAGCGAAGACGCTATGTGTGGAGAGATGGTGACTCTGCATCAGGGTCTGAAAGAAGTCGATGTGCTCGCGTTGGCGCGTGAGTTCTTCAAGGAAAACTTCGCGGGCCGAATCTTTTCGGAAATGCGCGAACTAATCAAGCGCCTGCAGGCGACCGGGTGCGATGTCTGGGCGGTATCGTCGACGAACCAATGGGTGATCCGCGAAGCCATGGCTTACGTGGGAATCTCGCCGGAGAAAATCCTTGCGGCCTCCGCCGAAGTGAATGGCGGGACTATTACCGGCAACCTCACCCGTATGCCTTCGGGCCCAGGGAAACCTAAAGCGATACTTGAAGTAATAGGCGAGGTGCCTGATGCCGCCTTCGGCAACTCTCGTTGGGACGCCGACATGCTCACCCTGGCCAGATATCCGGTTGCAGTAAATCCGAATCCTGATCTGGAAAAGCTTGCACGGGAGAAAAGGTGGACAATCTATTGGCCTGCCGAAGTTACTGCTGAATGAGAGTCGACTGGCTGGCAATGCACATCCAGCGACTGCCCTGTCTGACCCAAGTATCAGTAAATCTGCCGTGGTGGTAATAGCCTTTGCCGTTCAGTGTTCCTCGTTCGTGATAAGTGCCGATTACGATGACCGTGTCCTGGTGGACGCGGGCTTTTAGAGACTCATTGCCGATGGTCTCAATGTGCTCGGGCGGATGCTTGATGCTGTCGAGAAACTCGGCCTTGTTTTTGAGGCTGCCATCGATATCGACGAACGTGAAGTTCTCCGCCAGCAGGTGGTCGAGCGCCGAAGCGTCCTTGTTGACTTCGGCCTGGTTCCAAAGCGTTTCGAGTGATAGAACGCGCGCCGAGTCGCTATCTTGTGTGGACGCACCCGGTCCTTGCGCAAATGTTACCGCTGGAAGGATCATCAGAGTGGCAAGAGACAGGATCTGACCGACGCACCTTTTCATACTTGCATCGTGACGCAATCCATAACGCATCCGCATGGATACTCCATCTTCTAGAGATGATCTCGGGTTGGCCAAAACAAATAACTGTCCGCAGGAGTATACATTTCGTATCGACTCGGCGAGGAGTTTGCCTTAGGAAGCGCAGCGATCGTTTGCTGGCAGAAGACTGCGAGTCACGGCAAGTTCCGGACCGGAGGTATTGACCGTAGAGAACGCAGAGTGGGAAGGAAAAACAGAAAAGCCGGAAGCAGTTTCGAGGGGGGTTTAACAAAACTGCGATCCGGCCTTTTGCTCGTTGTTCGCGTTGGAGCTGTGCTTTGAAACCTAGCACACGGTTGTCTGCAATTAATCGACTGCTTCTAATCGTCGGAATACCGACGTTTGCGCACTTTGTGCAAAGTGGTTCGTTGCACGTTTAAAATCCGACGTTCTGACTCGCCAATCGGCGGTCAAGATTGTTCGGAGAACCTTTCTGCCTGACGGACGGCGCAGCACCAGAATTAGTTGCAAAATTTTGATGACTCTCAGGAGTCTTGATGCGGCTGACCCATTTTCCGGACCCTGTACCGCTTTCCTGGTAAATCCGCAGGGATGCGCTGCACGCTTCGGTCGTCCCCTGGAAATTGGCGCAGCGGTGGAGTTGGAGGGCCTTCCTGCCGCACGCAGTGTCTCCGCGCGGGTAGTGAACTGTATTTCGCCTGGAGAGTACGAGAAGTTCTGGATTCTTGGATTGGCCCTGGAGGAGCCAGGGAATGTTTGGGGAATCGAAACCCCGCCCGAGGACTGGCACCCTGACACTCAGACAACCCAGGGTGATAGTGCACGCACAAATCAGTTCGGCGGTACCGAGCGCGGCCGCATGAAGGAACCGTGGAAGGCCATTAGCAAAGCAAAGTCTCTATTGCGGATCTTACGTCACTTCCCGAGCCATGAGGGCTTTTGATCGGTTGGTAATCTCCGGCCTGACCGCGCCACCAGTGCGCGGCTTAAGCTGACTTCTTGATCGGAAGAGGCTGACGGAGCCTGATTGCCTCTTGCACTTCCTTCAGTTCTTTGCAGCTTTGGCAATTCGGATCAGAACAGTACGGTGAACCATGCCGAGTTCCTGGTGGATTAGATTGGGAATTTGAAGGGGTTGCCATTGCCGGCCTCCTGAACTATCCGTTGCACAAGAGCCCGACGCCCGGCGGGGCGCGACGGAAAGATGTGAACTCGAACGGACATAGCCTAACACCGCTCTAAACCTCTGACAGTACGCTTGCGCACACTTCCGCGTACACAGAGCGAATTAACGCACCGACTACTTTAGGTATCGTGAGCGCAATGAAGCTTTTCAAGAACTCACTGCAGCCTGCCTTCTCACTTGACCGTCAATACGAGCACGGTGCTTTTACCTCCGCTGGTGCAACCCAAGTCCGAGGAATTCCCACTCGGGGTGAGCACGCTGACGTTCACCGATCCAGGGCCGGAGATCACGCCGGTCGTGAGCGTCACTTTTAGCTGGGTACTGCTCACTGCGGTTGCGGTGATAGCTTTGCCATTAATTAGGATTTCGGACGCTGGCACAAATTGGCTACCGTTCACGGTGAGCACAGTGCCCTGCTGCACTTGAGAAAATGTCACCGAACTGGGAGAGAGAGAACCGATTGATGGCACCGGTCTGGCGCTACCGCAAAGTGGGTTCAGAGTGTTGTTACAGCCTGAAAGAAACAGGCTGGCGATGACAATGAGTAAAAGGCGTGAGGGCATGTGAATGCTCCTTCCGAGGGTAAGCCTCAATGGGTCTCCCTTGCAGAACACGGCTAGTCAAAATTAGTTTCGGCTAAAAAATAAAATCCCATGAGGTGAAAAAGGGGGCCTCCGCACGGAGGTCCGCCGGATTCCGCTGGCGGTCAAGAGTCGGCGATCAAATCAAGTGTTTACTGCCGACTGGCTGACCACTTCGTATGTTGCCGAACAGTTCGTCAGAAAGATTGAGAGTACATTACGTTGTAGCAAAGAAAGGGGCAATTATGCCCCACGATCACAATGAAGACTGGCGAATTCTAGCGGAAGAAGCCCGATTAGAAAAAGACCCGGATAAACTGCTTGAGATTATCAGTGCGCTGAACCGAGCCCTTGACGACCGGGAAAAAGACGCCCGCGAAAACAGACAGCAGCCTCCCGCCACTGGACCGAAAACAAAAGACCCAATAAACGCTGTCCAAGCGAACCCCGCCCAAGCAGGTTCCGTCCCGAAGTAAATGCTTCTCGCGCATCAAGCATCTGACGCGGGCACGCCGCCATCCTAAGCCCCATGGGGGAGACAAGTGAAAAAACAAACTGCCGTTTTTGCCGGTGTCATTGGTGTGGGTGTGGCCGCGTTGCTTTGGTTCAGACGCTTAGGCCGGCGCCATGAACTCTCGAACATTCATCTTACTGCGAAAGACCTCGACTATCAGGATCTTTCACCCGAGGACCTGAGTTCGGCGCATTTGATTGACCTGAATGACGCGGATCCGACCCAACTAAGAACGCTAAATCTCAGTCCTGAATCGCTGGAGCGATTAATCGAAAACCGCCCCTACCGCAGCAAGCTGGAACTGGTCTCGCGTATCGTGCTCAGCGAGGCAGAGTACGAAGTAATCAAAGAGAAGATCGGGGTTGCAGAGGGTCGCGAGCCGGTGAAGATTGCGTAACCTGGTGCCGGGCAACTGGATATTCGATCCAGATCACCCATTTGTCGCGATACCCACTGACTTCCTGCGAACCAGGTCGGCTATTAGTCTCAGCAGTTGCTCCGGATCAGGCTGGATGTGGAAGTCGGCACCGTCCGCAACGTGCTCATCCGAGCTCGCTGGCACTGAGATTATGGGAGCGGCGGAGACGCGTCGAAACGCTTTAACCAGCTTTGGTTTATCCGCCTCCGGGACGGAACGTCCGAGAATGAAAATATCGAAGGGGCCATCTTTGCAACGCTCAAGGCCTTCGGCGAGTCCGACTGGAGCAACCACCTCGTAGCCTTGACTCTCAAGCAGCATTCGCCAGGCTTGCTGCACCGCTTTGTCATATGACACGGACAGGATCCGCGCTTTCGGTGGTGGTGCAGCTAACTTTTCCGCCAGCACTGCCACCAGCGTATCCGCGTTCGCAGGCTTCGAAATGTAATCGTCGATGCCTACATGAATACCTTCCACCGCGCTTTCCAGGTTGGGGTATCCGGTGAGAACGATCGCAACGCATTGCGGGTTGACCTCCCGCATGGCACGAATAATGTCGTACCCGTCGCCCGCGCGCTCGATATTTAAGTCGCAAAGCAGCAGGTCAAATTCACTTTTGTGTATTTCCTCAAGGGCTTGCGGGACGGTAGCAGCAACCGCGACCGTAAACCCATATCGCCGCAAAATGACGGGAAGGGTCGCACGGATGCCGGGTTCATCGTCGACGAAGAGAAGGCGCTTTCGAGTGAGCATCAGGTGGCAGGCCTGCAGATTCGGATTAGAATGTTTTTTTGTACCGCCCCGGTCTTGTTACCCAGTCTTCCGGGCACTGCTCTCACTACTCAGCGCCTGATCCGCAAGCTTGATCCAGCGTGTGATCATGTCGATCGCGTCGTCTGGTTCGGTGCGGAAAGGAAGCAACATCGCCTGCTGGAAGCCAGAAAACTCAGAGGTGGCATGGACTTCCGAATTCTGATGCTGATCGGGTATCGGGATTTTTATGACCTTGCGCACCTGACGGCTCCGCATACCTATATAAGATGCGGCGTTTTGCCCTAATGTCCGATACGGTACATACGGTATTACTACGTTACGGTTAGATTACCGCGACGCAACTGTTAAAGAAGCGTGAACAATCTACCGTTTCAGGTAAACATCAGCTGGCGATTCTGGCTCGCAAGTGCGTTGTGGCGAATAGCAGAAACGCGAGACTATAGCAGCGACCTGAGTAGCTGGCTTGCGCCGTTCCACAGAATCTGTACACCGATGCAGACCAGCAGGAACGAGGAAAGCTTTAGGATTACATTCATTCCGGTGGTACCGATCGCCATGGCCAGGCGATCTGCAAAACCGTAGCAAACATAAATAGTCGCCGCCACAAAAGCGCACCCGATCGCCGCCGCACCCGTGGCCACCAGGGTTGCTCCAAAGTTGCGCGGTTCATTTGCGCCTAAAGTGATTGCAACCGAGATCGTGCCTGGTCCGACCGTCAACGGAAGGGTCATGGGGTAAAACGCTTCTCTTAGAGCATCATTGCTGCTCACCGTACGCTCGACTGCGCTTCGGTCATTTTCGTCTTTCTGCTTCAGCATCGCCCATCCGGTCGAAATCAAGATCAATCCGCCACCCACCTGCACCACGGGAAGCGAAATCCCAAAAAATGAGAGGACGTGTGATCCGACAGTGAAGGACGCAATCATCAGTATGAAGCTGTTCACCGCTATTCGACGCGCCAGCAGTCTCCTGGTCTGGGTGCTGTAGTTTCTGGTGAGTGCGAGAAAGAACGGACTACCCCCGATAGGGTCCACGATTGGAAACAGAGCACTCACGACCAGGAGAATACTTCGCGCAGCCTGAAGCACCAGATACACCTCTTCTTTTATTCTATTTCCTAATTATTTCTATTTCCCTATTGCAATGCCGCGCGACCGACGGCAAGCTGCGTTTTTATTCGGTAGTAGTCGAATCGGTCTTGGTCGGGGATGGTTGTCCGTTTGCATACTCCCAAATTCGTCACTTAATCAACATAAAAGCTACCCAAGAGCGGCCTGCGATTCCTCGTCGGATTCCAGGCCTTACTCCTAGTCCTGAGCCACCGGCGCAATAATCCGCAAAGCGACAGTTCACGCAGCGGGATGCCGCATCATAGTCACAGACGAAAAGCCGTGAACTCACCCCGCAAGACGTGGCCTCGGTAGTTTGCCAGACTTGGGGGGCTGGGATTGGCGACCCTTCGAACTGAATTCGGGCACCCCGCGGTTCGAGCCGCATCGAGATCGGCAGCTTACCGCAGCCGAAACCGTGGAAATGAAATCCCGCTGAAAACTGAAGAGAGTAGGTAGTTGAAATGAAATCGACCACTCGAGGTTCAGCACTGGTCGCTGAAATTGCCGAATTGCAAGACCAACAGTTGGAATCTTTTGCTGACGCAACGTTCGCTGGTTTCACGCCGGAACAAGATACTGCGCACAACAAACGGTCCGACCGTATCGGAGCCCTTCAGCGGGCATTGAGGCGCCACCGCAGCGCAGCCGAGACAAATCTAAAACTAACCTCACGCTAACCACGCCACCCGATAAAGCCCTTACAGCGGCGGCCCTAAAGATTCACAAACAAATATGACCCGGATGACTGCCGGACTGGTAGTGTCACTGGATGCGGAAAACTTATTTTGAGCAAACTCCCGTCGCAGAAGTGCTAAAGAGGGTTGCGAAAGAAAAAGGAACATCCGATGCCACCTCACGAAAAATCCTCACTTGGCCCAAGCCGTTTCCGAACTGCCGCACCGGATTGGAGCGCCAGCGGCGAGTAGATATAGTCACCCCAGACAGCCCGAACTGACATGACCGATATACAGAACCGGGTACAGGTGGAGCTCACACGAAAGCGCCTTCTGTTCGTCGATGACGAACATGGTATCCGCGAAACCCTGCCCGTAATAATGCGGAGATATGGGTTCATTGTCACAGTTGCGGCTACCGTTGCCGAGGGCATTCAGCAAATACAAACCCAAGAGTTCGACCTGCTTCTGTGCGATTTGAATATCGAACATTACGGCGATGGGTACGACGTGATTCGCGCCGTGCGGAAGTTTAATTCGGATTGCGTCATCATAATTCTGACTGCATATCCGGATTTTGAGAGCGCCGTTGAAGCCATACACTTGCGGATCGACGATTACCTTATCAAGCCCGCTAATGCTGATTTGCTGGTGGCTGTATTGGCAGCAAAGCTGGCCGAACCACGCGTTCCGAGGCGGGATTCGATGTCCGACGTTGGGCCTCGGCCTTAGCGTACGAACGGCGCCCACGCTAAAAGCAAAGAAAAGCAAAATCAAATCCCCGCGACAATTATTGGCGGAAGCGAGTGGGAGTCGAACCCACCATCGCCATCAGAGATAACGATCTACGGTTTTGAAGACCGCGAGAGTCACCGGACCCCTTGCGCTTCCAGCCTCCAACAGATTAACGGAAAATAGCTGCTTGCGGGTGTACGTGACGCCGATGTTGCGATGACTCTTATTGGCGCGCGGCAGACCTCTCGCGAACAACGTCTGCCACAAGTTTCAGCAGCGACTCAACGGCCGAGTCTGATTTCGCAAAGAAATTCCAGCGGCTCGCTGTTGTCTCATAGGGTTTTTGTCCGACGTGTTCCGATTTCGTAACCGCATTGCCGTCGGCATTCCGACCGTTTACTGCTTCCGCCACAGTTACTGACCTATTGTCATTGCGGCACACTGTTCAATTGTGCTCAGACTTGTAAGTTCCCGGAATGGGACAATTCCTTATCCGGGAAAGAGTGTAGGTGGAAATGAGGTTGAGTCGTGTCTACATCCCCCATACCACAACGCATTCTCGTTGTAGATGACGAAGAAGCTATCCGGGACGTGTTTGCGCAGATGCTTCAAGCAGAAGGCTATGAGGTCACAACTGCGGAAAACGGTTTTGACGCCCTTTTGAAGCTCAAACAGCTACGGCCCGACATAATCATCTCCGACCTTAACATGCCCAAAATGTCGGGATTTGAATTTCTCTCTGTCATTCGCCGTCGCTTCCCCAAAGTCTCTGTAATCGCCAGCAGCGGAGCCTATGGCAGCAGAGTTGTGCCGACCGGAGTGCTTGCTGACGCCTTTTACGCCAAGGGAGAAGATGATCCTCGAATGCTCCTGAGCAGTGTGGCTGCGCTTATCGAGACCTCTTCCGTACAGGCCATAGCGCATCAGGACGAGTCTGCCCCGGTTTGGATTCCCCGGAACGGCAAGGACTCGAATGGAGTGCCTTACATCGTGATTACTTGTACGGAGTGCCTGCGGTCTTTCCCGCTGAATGTGACTAAGGAGGAGAACCCGGAGGTTCTTGAGACTACCTGTCTATTTTGCTCAAACACGGTTAAGTACATCATTGATTTCTCTCTTTCCGTAACTTCGCCTTCCAAAAAAATGTCTGGCCCACTGCACGCGACAGGATCTGCGGCCTAGCAGCAGAACGGAATCGAGTAGCTCAAGATGCCGAAATACGGGATATTTAACGAAGGTGAGGAGAGTCCCTACAAAACAATCGAAGATGACTCGATATTCCAACACGGCCAGTTTGTGGAAATATTTCGCGGACAAGAAGCAGACGCGAAGGTTGTGGCTGCGATCCGATTAGAGAAAGGCCAGAGGGTCCAGGAAGTTTTGTCTTCAGGCTGAGCGGGGGAATGCGCGATGCTCCGATGACCCCTACTGGTGTGCGGCGGCTCTCTTTCGAATGACATCCGCCACAAGTTTCAGCAGCGGCTCAGGGTCAGTTTCTATGTGGTAGTCCGCGCCGTCAACCTTTTGGTCCCCCACAGTTCGACGCAACGAAATTATGGGTGCGGGACACACCTTCCGAAAAGCTTGCACCAACCTTTTTTTGTCCTCATCGGGTATTGAATGCCCAAGGACGAAAAGATCGAAACTGCCCTGCTCGCAGTGTTCGAGGCTCGACATTAATCCATGTGACGAAACCACTTCGTAGCCCTGGGTTTCAAACAGCATGTGCCGCATTCGCAGTAGCGTCTGGTCATATGAGACTGAGAGGATCCGCGCTTTTGCCTTCCGCGCCGCTAACTTTTCAGCCAGCAGCGCGACCAGCACATCGGCTTTCGCGGGTTTCATTATGTAATCATCGACGCCTAAATGAAGACCTTCCACGGCACTCTCCACATCAGGGTGTCCGGTAAGAACAATGGTGACGCAATCGGGATTGACCTCCCGCATGGCGCGAATGACCTCATATCCATCTCCTTCGCGATCAATATTTAGATCGCTAAGCAGCAGGTCAAATTCCTTTGTCTTTACTTCGTCTATGGCTTCGGCTACCGTACCGGCAACTGTCACTGCAAATCCGTATCTCGCCAAAATCACGGAGAGCGTTTTACGGATGGCGGGTTCATCGTCTACGAAGAGAAGCCGCTTTCGAGTGAGCTTCGCTTGCTCCATAGGCGCGGTGTCAGGAGCGGTATCGCTGAACCACTTCGCCCAGGATGCGGAGAAACTCTGCGGTTGGTTCGCCCTTATTGACGTAAACATCCACTCCGTTCAGATTTTTCGGAACCGTGCCTGAAAACAGAACGACTGGAACATCGGGCTTGATTTTCTTCATTTCTTTCGCCAGCTGTGTACCCGTGGTTCCATGCAGCATGTGGTCTGCTACCGTGGCGCACACCGGCGCTTCGCGGAGAACTTTCAGGGCCTCAGATGCGGTGGTCACACCGATCACGTTATAGCCGTTCTGCTCTAAAACCGCCTTTCGCAGGGTCAAATACATCGGGTCGTCCTCAATGCACAAGACCAGGGGCCTCGCACGCGGAATGGGGCGGATTTTTCGGAGGATATTCTCGTAAGGAGTGGACAAATCGGCACCTTAACGCCAGCCATACGGGCCAACGCCTGCTAAGATGCTCGCCCATGTTGCTGCCGAACGTAAATACAGGAAAAACTGTATGGCGTCGAACACAAGCGCATGACCTTGTGGAAAGGCCTTGAACGGGTCGAATGCAGGTGGGGGACATTGCGGCGCACGGACAAAACCTGCTGAGACTCACCTTCAGTATTATTGGATGACGCCTAAATTTTGTCATAGCCCAAAGCCTGGTTTAACCAAGGGCAATAGTCAGATGAAGTCAAATCGGCTGTACTGGAGAACCCATGAAACGCTGTGCCGCATTCCTTCTGTTATTGGCAGGTTGCGCCTTCTCGCAAGAAGTCTCCGTCCCTAAGATCCCCTACAGTTCGGTTCCTGATTTTCTTAAATTGCCAGCGGACATAAATCTTGGCGAGGTCGCGGGCGTGGCGGTCAATTCCCACAAGCATATCTTGGTCTTCTCGCGGGGGAATACCACCGGTCCGGCTTACGGAGCGGCCGCGGCGCAACTGCTGGAGTTCGACGCAAGGGGGAATTTCCTGCGCGAGATCGGTCACAACCTCTATGGCTGGTCCTACGCGCACGCAGTAAAAGTCGACAGGGATGACAACATCTGGGTTGCGGACAAAGGCTCAGACGTGGTCGTAAAGTTCACCGCGCGGGGCCGCGTTGCGATGGTGTTCGGCCGCAAGCAGGAAGCCTCCGACGAGGAAACCGGGCCGCTCAAACACCCGCATCCGCCGTTGCCCCCGATTGACGGGATGTTCCGCCAGGTCACCGACATCGCGTGGGACTCGGCCGGCAACAGCTATATAAGCGACGGTTATGTCAACGCTCGAATCGCGAAAGTCGACAAAGACGGCAAGTGGGTCAAGTCGTGGGGCGAGCCCGGCGACCAGCCCGGTCAATTCATTCAGCCTCACAGCATTGCGGTCGATGCAGCCGACCACGTGTATGTTGCGGACCGAGGCAACCGGCGGATACAAGTGTTTGACGTCGACGGCAAATTTATCCGGCAGATTACGATTGATGTACCGTTCGATCCCAATGCGCTGCCGCCGATCGGGAACAAACCCAAACTCCCGATCACCGGCAATCAGTTGATGGCGCCGGGGGCCCCGTGGGCAATCTGCATCACTCCCGGACCGCACCAGGTGCTGTACAGCTCCGACGCCTATCCCGGCAGGATCTACAAAATGACTCTTGAGGGAAAAGTTCTGGGCGTGCTCGGCGAGTCAGGCAAACAGCTCAAGCAGTTTGGCTGGATTCATGAAATCGCGTGTCCATCGGAAGATGAGCTGTACGTAGGCGAATTGCTGAACTGGCGAGTGCAGAAGCTGATCCTGGGGCGGACTCACTGAAACCGCCACGGCCTGGAAACAACGAATTTTTCCTGCTAAATTTAGTTCAGCAGTTCACTTGCCCTCGAACGGAGAAACCATGGCTGAGAATCCCAGCGCCACCCTGCCAGCTATCGTAGAAAAAATTATCAAACCCGCGTATCCCGGTGCTCCTGAAAAGGCCCAGATTGCGGTTGAAGGCGCAGACCACCTGTACCGAGAGATTCGCATTGAGAACACATTAATCGACGAGGATGGTCATAAGGTCGGCCTGAAGCCGGGCGCCGAAGTGCAAGTGACGGTCGAAGCCGACGCCGACGCCACCGCTCCGAAGCCCTGATGGGGAGTGCGAAGCTTTCAGCTTAAGAAACTTCGGCCACGGATTAACGCGCATAACGCCGATGGAATTTCGATCGGTGAAATCAACATTAATCGGTGGCCTGAATTTTGCCTGAGCTAAGCGCCTACTTCGGCTGCGGAACAATTCGCAGATAAGGCTTCGGCGACTTCCAGCCGGCCGGATACTTCTGTTGTGCCTGCTCGTTCGATACTGCCCCACTGATAATGACGTCATCACCCTGCTTCCAATTAGCTGGCGTCGCGACCTGATGCTTAGCCGTAAGTTGCAGTGAATCGATGACCCGCAGGATTTCGTCAAAGTTGCGGCCAGTGCTCATCGGATAACTGAGCTGCATCTTGATCTTCTTGTCCGGGCCAATTACGAACACGGTGCGCACCGTGGCGTTGTCATTCGGCGTGCGGCCTTGCGAGCTGTCGCCGGCAGAAGCAGGCAGCATCCCATATAGCTTGGCGATCTTCAGCTGTGGGTCGCCGATCATTGGATAATTCACCTTCGCGCCCTGGGTCTCCTCAATATCGGATTGCCACTTCACGTGATCACTGACAGGATCGACGCTCACAGCGAGGATCTTGGCGTTACGCTTGGCGAACTCGGGTTGCAGCTTGGCCATCGAGCCGAGCTCGGTGGTGCACACGGGGGTGAAATCTTTCGGGTGCGAGAACAGGACTGCCCATCCGTCGCCAATCCACTTATGAAAACGAATCGTGCCTTGGGTTGTATCGGCGGTGAAGTCGGGGGCGGTGTCGTTAATGCGCGGGATGCTGGATGTGGCTGGATCTAAAGTTGCGGTGCTCATTTTTCCTCCTCGGAAAACAATCTCGTTATGCCGGATGCCTGCCTGGCCGTCGGAATCTCCTGGCGCGAGCTATTTGGTTGAACTTCTCGTTGGATGAAGTTCGCGTCGATGAATTTCGCGCCAAAATCAAAAACCCACCCAGGTTACGCCGGGTGGGTCGAAGACTCTTGCCTACCCACGAGCCGGCGCACGCGTACTACAACAGATACAAGCCGGTGTGGGGCAGATTCGCATGGAAATAGCATACGCAGGGCAAAAGTCGGCGTCAAACGCGCAACCCCAGGCATCCTGAGCTACGGCCAACTCAGAAAATTTGCGGCAGGAACCGCGAATTTACAGTCCAATGCACATGAGCTCTCTTCGACGTTTTCCGTTCACTCAACTGGATGTCTTCACCTCGCGCGCGCTGGAGGGCAATCCTCTGGCGGTATTTCCCGACGGCCGCGGTTTAAGTGATGACGAGATGCAATCCATCGCCAAGGAAATGAATCTTTCGGAGACAACTTTCATTCTGCCGCGAGACGCAGGTGCCGAAAAAGAACGTGGCACTCGGGTGCGCATTTTTACGGTTCAGGAAGAATTGCCCTTCGCCGGACATCCGACGCTGGGTACCGCGTTCGCATTGCGCGGAAACAGCGGAGCCGGCGAGATCAGACTGGAACTGAATGTCGGCACAATCCCTGTGCGATTTGACGACTCTCCCGGACAGCCGTCGTTTGGAGAGATGAGACAGAATGATCCGGTCTTCGGACAAATTCATGATCTTAAGAAGGTCGCCGAGGCGACTGGGATTCCCAGCGAAGATATTGATCCGCGTTTCCCCATTCAGACGGTTTCTACCGGAGTTCCCTTCACCGTTCTTCCCTTGCGCGGGCTGGAGCAGATTCGCAGGCTGCAAATAAATCAAGCGCAAGCCACCGCGTATCTCAACGCTTCGGGCGGGAAATTCTTTTTTTGCGTGACTCGCGAAACCGTCGATCCTACCGCCCGTCTACACGCGCGCATGCTTTTTTACAACGGCGAAGACCCCGCCACCGGCTCGGCTTCGGGATGCGCTGCAGCCTGGATGGTGCAACACGGAATCGCGCAGCCCGATGAGCAAGTGCTGATTGAGCAGGGAGTGGAAATGAAGCGGCCGAGCAGGATTTTTGTTCGTGCCTCACGCGGCAATGGCAGAGTGGTTAATGTACGGGTCGGTGGAAATGTTGTTGAAGTTTTACGTGGAGAACTTTCCTTTTAAATTCACAGGCCAAGAATCCCGCGACAAATCCCGTGTTGCACATGCGATCACTTCTTTCAAGGCGAAAATTTCCCATTGGCGTTCCCGTCACTTTACACGCGCTGCCTCCGACGATAGGATTCATTCCGCTCTACTCGATTTTTCAACCAACAAATTCTTAAATTTTTCGCGTGGCAATTTTCACGCTACCTGGGAAGGCCGATGAAACCAAAACGTACAATTCTCTGTGTTGACGATAACGAGCAGTCGCTCTCGATTCGAAAAGTGATGCTGGAGACGCGCGGATATCGCGTGCTGGCATACACGGACGCAAATCTCGCCCTGGAGCGCTTTGCCCAGGGAGGGGTTGACCTGGTGCTAACCGACTTGATCATGCCCGGCATAGACGGGTCAAAACTTATTGAAGGGGTGAAAGGCCTTTCTCCGGAAACCCCGGCCATTCTTCTCTCAGGAAAAGTAAAAATTTACGAACGCGAGACCGGCGCCGACGTCTTCCTTGCCAAAGGAATGTATGCGCCAGCCGAACTGCTCGAGCGCATCCGGCTTCTGCTGGTCCGCAAACGTGGGCCTAAACGGGCCCAGCCTCGGGTGCACGCACAGGCGCCACCGGCGCACCATGTCGCGTCCGCCTGATGTTCCAAATACTTGAGCCACGGATTCGCGGATTTCGCCGATTGCGGCTTTCTCTTGATCTGGCACATTCGTGTAATCTGTGGCGCGTTTTCGCTTGCTCGTATAGCTCTTGAGCACAGCTCTTGATGTAAGATCAATGATTTGAATGGCTCCGATCATCGAAGCAGTTGATCTTCACAAGACCTACCACATCGGCAAAATCGAAGTGCCGGCGATACGCGGGATCTCCTTTCGCGTGGAGCGGGGCGAGTTTGTCAGCATCGTGGGCCCTTCCGGCAGCGGCAAATCGACACTGTTTTATGTTCTGGGTGGCCTGACGCGCGGCGATTCCGGCAAGGTGATTATTGACGGAATCAATTTCACCGAACTTTCCGACGCGGCGCGCACCCGCATGCGCAAATCCAAAATTGGCTTCGTCTTTCAGAAGTTCAATCTGCTGCCTACGCTCGACGCACGATCGAATATAGAAGTGGCCATCGACATCGCCGGGAAGAATGGCGGACGCGATCCCGCTTACTTCAACAAGATTGTCGAACTGCTCGGGATCAATAAACGGCTGCAGCATCGTCCATCAGAGCTTTCCGGCGGAGAACAGCAGAGAGTGGCGCTGGCACGCGCGCTCATCAACCGGCCCGCAATCGTGCTGGCCGACGAGCCGACCGGCAATCTCGACTCGAAGAATTCCGAAATCGTGCTGAAGATGCTGCGGCATTCGAACCAGGAACTGGGGCAGACGGTGCTGATGATCACGCATAATCCGGCGGCCGCCGCCTACGGAGACCGCATCATTCACATGCGCGATGGGGAGATCGTGCCGGCAGAAGACGATCCGCAATGGACGGGACACTGAATCACTCAGTAGTCGTGTTTTTGGTGGATCCGAAGCCTAGTTTATAATCACGTTTATCGAGTGGGAGTAACTTGAGGCGTTTACGCGGCCCGTTCGACAAGTTCGCTCTGCTTCACTTGCTCAGGGCAGGCTATGAACTGAGCAGCGTGCCGAAATCCCGAGCGCAGTCGAGGGATCTCGATGATTTAGTGGTGAGCGGGAGTAACTCAGTGGTAGAGTGCGACCTTGCCAAGGTCGAAGTCGCGGGTTCAAATCCCGTCTCCCGCTCCAGAATTTCCGTTCCGTTCTGCCAGTGGACATTTCCGGCGTGGGACGCTAGTTTATTATCCGGCAAGGGCGCGGTACCCAAGTGGTAAGGGAGAGGTCTGCAAAACCTTTATGCGTCGGTTCGATTCCGACCCGCGCCTCCACTTTCTCGACGATTGCTCGGCTCACATTTCTCTCGGTTTTGCTCACACAAAGGCTGACAATTCTTCACGATTCTTGGCGTCACAGGACTTCGGGCCTAGATAGAATTCGACTCACGTAACCCCACCCCGAGCCGCCCTGAATGGCCCACGAACCTCTTAAGGGCGGCTTCTTTCCTTTTGTCAGTTTGTGGGAAAATGCGTTCATGGCAAAGCGCATTCTTCGAGTCCTCAAATGGCTCGGCACCACTCCGGCGGTCGCAGTGTGTGAATCCTGCAGGCAGCAATTCAAAGCCCCTATGAGTGTGCTGACCAAAACCAGGGACGCGCAAGCCAGCCTCCAGCAGCAGTTTGACACACACAAGTGCGCGCCGGCCACAGGTGCGACAGCGAGAGAATAATCCCTAGCCCGGGGTTGGGAATTCTTTCTTCTCTGGTTTCCCGTTCTTGGTTGAGTCCGTGGATTTCAACTGGACTTTCTTAAAACGCGCAGCAAAACGCCGTTGTAATCTGCCCACTAGCGCAAATACCCGCTCGGCTTGCGTCGCGAATTCATCTGTGAGTTGCTCATCGTTGTCGAAGTTTTTCACTTGCTAAGACACTACACGTCGGGCACTCATACGGGTCATATTGTTTGGGAATCGAGTTTTGCATTTAGTAGGAGACGAGCCACTCACTTACCGTCACCCGTGGGTTTGGGTAACGTTAGTTTAGAGCGATGTCACTCCTAACAGCATTTAAGGAAGCACAAATCGCGCGAGGTCACAGCTTGGACAAACAAAGCAAACCGCAGTAGAGTGCTGCTAATGCAGCTTCGCGCGGTATTACCCGATATAAGCATTTCGACTGAAGAGTGGGTTCAAGTTCGAGATGTCCAATGCCCGGTCTGTTTCGCGGTGTATCACCTTTTGGCGCCGATCATTGAAACAGAGCAAACCGAAGTCGCTGTTCATACGGATTGGCTGAGTCAGCACCTCATGGACACTTGTCCAAACCACGCCGGCGATATTAGGACGCCCGACCCGACCGCGGAAAAATGCCGAACCTATTGGCTTGAGGAAGCGCGTGCGCAAGCCATTAAGGAAGCTGAAGACGCAGGACTGCGAGGGACAGGGCGTGACGCGTTCATTCAGGAGCGCACAGAAATTTATTATGCCGAGCTACTAATGAGAAGAGTTGGGTGAAAGCCAAGCCCGGTTGGGGATATCGAATAACACAAAGTCTGCGCTGTCCAGCAACTCGCGCTACTGTTCGATAGCCAACCCTTACTGTACAAAACTTTACAAATTATGTGTGGAATTTCTGCGACCATTGCGGCATCGTGGCCAACAAGAGAAAATCCGTGGGTGAGGTCATTCCAATCGTACAAGCAAAGGCCGCTGCCCGACTCCGGCGCAAACGTTTGCGAAAATCTGGCGCGGAGACTTTTGTTGTGCGGAAGATGAAAGATTACGAGCGCTGGCTGGAAGACTACTCAAAGAAAATATAACGCTGAGGACCTAGGCTTTTTCTTCGAGTCTTTGTTGCAGGAGTTTTTCTCTTTCTTCGAGCATCCGGTTTATTTCTTTCACCAGGTCCAGAAGCTTGTCGGGATCTTGCTCAGATGCCGCTAATTCGCAAAGTTGCGTCCAGTGCTCTTTCGTTTCGCCTTTCATTGCGTCGGCCTCCGTTCTGCTAAAAGCCAGGGGACACCAAACAATGAGAGCTGACCGATCCCTACTCCAGCAGGCACTTGCAGCCGGGTGGTCCAGCAGCTCAGGAGAGCCACTCACCGGCTCAGAACATTTTCCATGTCACCGGGCAGAATCGTCCTACAGCTCTCGGGGTATTTCCAGAGTTCGATTTTGGCGCGTTTTCCAACCTTCTATCTATTCCTGTTTTGCAGTCCGGAGGCGATGTAAGACCTTTCGCTTCCACAGAAACCAACCCGCAGTAGCAACTACCGCCCATAGCAAGGTTGCGCCGCCGATTACGAGCCAAGGGTTGTGCTCGGGCAGGAGTTTCCATACGCAGGCCGCGAATGCTATGAGGCCGATGCTGCCCATGGCGGCGCCTGCGGCGTCTGCGCCTGCAGCTTGGCGACCTCGAATCACTCCGCTCATCCATTTTTCCTTTTTGCGTTCGCGTTCGTGTTTTTCAACCATGGTCGCGCTACTGGCGAGAATCGCGGGAAAGGCAAGGAAAAGTCCGCCAAAACTTGGACCAAACTTTTTGGCGATAAGTCCGGCGATCGCGGTAACCAGTCCGCCGAGAATGAAGCGCAGCAGATACTCCCACCATTCCGTCCGTTTCAGACCAGATGTGCTTATGGTAACAATCATCGCGGTCAGCTCGACATCACGTACCACAACCCGGTTGCCACGCCCAGCCAAAGAAACACCTTCATTATCGTCACCGGCAACGCGGATAATTTGAACCGCAATAAGACGTAACTCACAGCCGCAGCGTAAACAAGCAGAGCGATTGCTCCAAGAATCATCGATCGCGCTTCAACCGCGGCGTATTGTTTTCCGTTTTTTAAAACTGTCAGGCCGAGTGTGGCCAAGGCAACCGAAGGCGCGGCGCCGAACAATCCCGCAAACGTTTTTGGCTTGAGTAGGTCGGAGATGAGTGAGAATACAGAGACGATCAGGCCGCCAATGAAGAATCGGACAATTATGTCCGTCAATGCAAGCTCCGTTTCGAACTAAGCAGCTTTGCCTCGCTTGACGGCGCGATCGAGCAAACGGGCAGCTTCCTTGGGGCCTCTGGTTCCAAGGAACTTGTACTTGACCTCATCCTGCCGGTGATAGTTCACGAAGAACTCAGCCAGTTCTTTGACGAGCTTCTGGTTCATGTCAGAAATATTTTTCAGATCAGAATGCGAATGGTTATGGTTCGCCACCGCAACCAGGCGGTCATTTCGAAGCTTATTTCCGTCCTCGATCTGCTCACCTTCAATCACGCCAATGAGCCTGCTGTCGATCACGCAACCCGGGAAGGCGGGCGCATCCATGAGCAGCAACACATCGACAGGATCGCCATCTTCAGCCTGGGTGGACGGAACAAAACCAAAATCATAAGGAAACAGCATTCCATCCGGCAGCACGCGGCTGAGCTTGAATGATCGAAGTTTGGGATCAAATGCGTACTTGTTCCTGCAACCTTTCGGGGTTTCGATCACCACCTGGATGTTCGACTTATCGTCTTTGTGAAAAGGCTTGAGTATGGCGGGGGAAGCAATCGCGCCTTTTGTACCTTTATTTTTCTTGGCCATAGCTCTCGTGTTCGGGCAATGTTAAAGCGACAATCTGAGATGTCCTGCTTTATGCGCTAGTTGCATGGGAGAGACTCCCCGCGAATCCGCTACTCTCGCCCGTGGAGCAGGAGTATCATGGTGTTGGATTTCCGATCTGCACTTCTCCATCTGCACCCGGAAACCCAGCAGGGAGAACGGACTGTGTCGTCTGCAGCTCCTGCGACTGACTTCCGCTCTTCATGCGAGGAGGTCGGGCTATGGGTTCCAATCCGGTTTATTTCCGCACACTGCTGCTCACCTTTTTCACCGTGCTTATGGGCAGCGCTTTTTCGACAGCGCAGGCAGCTCCAAAATACGACACTGCCACCGAAGCGAAATTCAAAGGGACGATTGAAGAGCTGAAGCTGCCACCCAAGGGAAAAGACCAGGAAATCGCGTACCTCACGATTAAGAGCGGCACTGACACCTTCGATATCTATTTATGCCCGAAGTCTTTTATCGATGACATGGGCGTGATTTTCGCCAAAGGCGATGAGGTCGCATTCACCGGATCGAAGGTAAAGCAGGGCGATAGCGATATGGTTCTGACGCGAGAGCTGGTGAAAGGCACCGACACCCTGGTGCTCCGCGACAACAAGGGCAATCCAGTTTGGAATTGGAAACGGTGACCTGGAAGCGGTGACCTGGAAACTAGTTAGCGCTGCCCAGAATCTCCGGAGGATCGAGATAACATTGTTTCCAGAAAGCCTGCTCGGATAGCGCCCCGTTCTTCCATAGATCAAGCACAGCCTGAGTGGCGGCCACTACCCCGCCATCTTCCGAGTCAAAAATCAGGACCAGACCTGCGGCTGATTTCTCTGTAGTTTCACTTTTTAAAAGGCTTTCGGCAAAGCGCATTTTGTCATGCGGGCTGGTGATCCTGCCTGTGCCCTTCGCCTGCTGGACAGAAATGATTTTGACGTTCTTGCCTTTCAAAGGCGCCCAATCACCTGGAAAACTTCCCTCTTCTTCGCCGCTCACTGAAAAGAGCGCTGATGACAACGAAGGTTTTTGGTCGAGCTGTTGTTCTTGCGAGGCCGAGCCTGCCTTGATGTCGGCGACGCTCTCAGAACCGTCCAGCATTTCGATACTCGTTCGTCGGACCCAGCCGCGTGAGAGTCCGGAGATTCTCACATGCACCCACTCCGGATTCGTATCCAGAACTTCGAATTCGTCTTCTCCGCTGGCAAGGAACAAAACTTTCGCGTTAGAGCTGGGGTCTTGCAGAACCGGAGTCTGGTCCTTTTTCACCGCAATCAGGTTTGTCGGGTGAGACTGGTTTTGGACAAGTTCTTCCAGGCTTCTCGCTTCCTGCTCCAGAGCGGTGTCCTGCGTTCCCGAAGAAGCTGAAGGCGTCGTGGCCGCTGAGCTGCCAGGGAACTGTGGCATTGGCGCGGAGATTTCGGGAACGGGTGCGTTAGCACTGGCCGAGCCTCCGCTCTTGGAACTGGTTGCAGGGCTTGCGGTACTTGTCGCACTGCTCTCTGAACTCGCGGCCAGCCGGTTCTGCAAACGATCGAGCAGATCAGATTCCAGTCGCCCGTTGGATTGCAGGACTTCATATCCGGAGTGGGCGGGGTCCGTATTCCAAGCGCTGATTTTCGCGGTAACACGGACCTGAGAGCCCCCTGAAGGCGTCGGCGTAATCCGAACTGAGCACTGGTAGTAGGGCCGCTGATATCGATCGAGGCTGCGAGCACTCGAAACGACGAAGCCATCCAGAATTGGCAATAGACCCGAAGTTCCGCCCGGCAGATTCTTCAGAGCAGCTTGGACCTTCGAAACCGGGGCAGAGAAAATCTTTTCCTGGGTTGAATTTTGCGCATAGCAAAATAAAGAAGCGAACAGTAAGAAGACAAAGCAAGTCCGGCGAATGCTCACGGCAACTGCTCCACTTGGCTGTGATGAATCCAGCCATGCTGGCCGCTTTCGGTTTCGACGCCATACCAATAAGGACTGGAAATAAGAATGACGACACGCGTACCGGGGGGCAAAGGTTGCAGGCTGGAAGCGCTTTTAAATGGGGCAGACTTCAACTGGGTTCCCGGCGATCTCACTAGCCGCTCTACCTCCTGGCGCAGTCTGTTTACGTGCTGTTGCAGACTTTCATCCGGGGCCCAAGCGATTGTCTGCTCGATCTGTTGCTGCTTGCGCTTGATCTCGAGTTCCTTCGCCGCTAATTGTTGCTGCTGACGCTGCTCGTCTTCGGCGGTTTGCTGTTTCTTAAGCTGCGCCGTGGCAATGTGGTCCTGGACGTCCTTGTATTCGGCGCCCTCGACTGAGCCATTGGAAAGATGTTGGCCATGGTGATCGTCATCCACAAAAATTGCTTCGATTTTCAACAACGTACTCTTGCCATCCCCGTTCTGGACTACATAGCGGACGGCCAAGATTCCGGAACCCGCACCGTCCTTAAAATTTCGGGGATCGAGCGCATTTTTTTTTATTTTGTAAAAGACGTGGCCCGAACCAGTCCATTTAGGGAACACGCGGGTTGCGTCGGCGGCCTCGGCGCCCGTTATGTATTGGTCTTTGTTGTATTCCCTGGTGCCTTGAATGATGCCATCGGCCACGACGTCTTGGACTGCTTGCAACAACTCCTGCTCGGTCGCGGGAACGGTAACGCTGAGTCCCCCGCCGTAGTCCACTGCTTGCTTGGATTTCGCGTTGAGTTGGGGCGCGTAAAAAGCTGTCGAGATCAAGGCCGACCATAAACATAACCGCGTAAATCGGCCGCAAAGCAGGGGCCCGGGTCGGGAAACCACATCGTAAAACGATGATTGTGGAGAAGGCACAGCCCTAGCACCCGTGGTGACGAAGTCAAGTCTCAATCAAGAGTCAAATAGTAGAGAACTGTAGAGATTTTTTTAACATTATTGTGTAAACGTGTTCGATGGTTGTGTAAACAAATCTATTACACAATTTTTACATTTTGTTGACAATTGAATTGTACGCGTGGTAAACACGATATCGCGCGTTTGTTGTGGTTGCAACAGAAGTCTGTTGTGGATGTATTCGCCCAGGAGGATCCCAATGGCTTCGTCCCGAAGGATTGTTTCGGGTTTTGTGTTGTCCGTCACGCTTCTTCTCGTACTATCTAATAGCGCCTACGCCCTTCCTGCATTCGCCAGAAAGTACGGTCTGCGATGTTCGGCTTGCCATGAAGCTTGGCCGATGCTGAATTATTTTGGACAAAAGTTCAAAGATAACGGCTACCAGCTGATGAATGATCGGGACGCCCCGATTTGGCAGAACCCTTCATATTGGCCGATTACACTGCGCATGACTCCCTTCTGGCATCGCGAAAGCACTGACAAGATCGCGGTTGATTCCCCGAGCGGAGTGCCTAACGCGGCATCAATTCGAGGGCTGACCACCAGCGGATTCGACTACTCCGGACTGGATATATTGACCGGCGGCACGCTCGAGAAAAATATTTCCTTCCTGCTTGTTCCTTCGTCGGACAATCTCGGCGCGTTCCATATGGAGTCCGTGAACGTGCGGCTGGACAATCTTTTCCATAGCCCATGGGTCAACGTTAAGCTCGGAAAATTCGAACTGGACAACATCGTTTCCGAGAAGCGGGTGGTAACACTCTCGAGTTATGGTGGATCGTTCCAGAGCTATCACTTCATTCCTGTGGGCGACAACAATATCTTCGGACAGATTGGAGATAATCAGATCGGTTTGGAGTGGATGGGGCATTCCCTGAATGACCGCACTCGGTTGTCGGTCGCAATTATTAGTTCGACCGATGGAACTCCAAATCTCCCCTATGGCAGGAACGCTTACAGCGCCTTTTTTGCGGGCAGCCAGGCCTTTGATGTAGGCAAGCTCGGCACTGATCGTGTCGGATTTTACGCCATGGTAGGAGAGGCACCTACCACATTCCTTACCAGTGGCGGCGTCCCCATCCCAGGTACCGGTGTCGGCAACAAGGGATTCAGCCGCGAAGGCTTCGTTGGCCTCTTCTACTTCGGAAAACTGGATTTCCAGGTTGTAACCCAGCACGGATCTGACAGTAAATGGTTCGGTGCAGGATTTGGGAATCCAATTGACGATCCGACGGCGCCAAACAATATTCCCGGAACGACTTTACTTGCGGGCACTCGCAGCCCGACTTGGAACGGCGCATTTGTCGAGACCCATTGGGTACAGAATCCGCAGCTGATTTTCATTCAGCGCTCGGAGTGGGTACGCATGTCGCAGCAGGCAATTCCAGGCACCCCTTCGAACCTGGGAAATATCGACAACTACGTCTTTGGTTATCGCTATATGCCGTTCATGACCAGCCGCGCTGGTTTGGCCTGGCACAACGAGTACTCATGGATCAGACAGCACGGGTCAGCACCAGACGGATCTGACCTAACCAGCAGCAGCCTGATGTTGGGCTTTGACTTCGATTTCTAAGGAGGAGCACATGCGTACACAAACACTCAAACTCACGACGTGCGCAGTGGCAGTGCTGGCGTTTGCCGGTCTCTCCTTCGCGCAAGTTACCGAATATCAGGAACAACAAAACCTCGGCATGGAAGCACATGCTGACCATGTGACCGGACACGCGAGCGGCGCAACCATGGACTACCGCCGTTATTGCGCAGGTTGTCACGGTGTCCTGGGAGACGGCGAGGGAGAGAACGCGGTATGGATTGATCCCAAACCGCGGAATTTCACTCTCGCGACTTTCAAGTGCCGCTCAACCCCGAGTGGCACCCTTCCGACTGATGAAGATCTTTTCAGTACGGTCGGGCGCGGGGTGGAAGCCTCGAACATGCCTTCCTGGAATCCGCTGTCGCCGCAGCAGCGCATTGACTTGGTCGCTTACGTGAAACACTTCTCTGATCGCTGGAAGACGGAAAAGCCGGGGACTCCGATTGAGATCCCAGCTGAACCAGCGTTGACAGCCGATCGTATCAAAGCCGGACAAGCTCTCTTCCAGAAGCTTGAGTGCTGGAAGTGCCACGGGGTCGACGGCAGGGCGAACGGGCCATCGGCGGATACTCTGACCGACGATCAGAACCGTCCTATCAAACCCTTCAACTTCCACGATCAAACAAAATTTAAGTGTGGCAGCACCGATCGCGACCTCTATCGCATCTTCATGACAGGGCTGGACGGAACTCCGATGCCTTCGTTTGCAGATAACGTCAAGCCGGACGAGGCTTGGGACCTGGTGTTCTACTTGAGAACATTACAGCCAATGCACACAAAAGAAAAAGAGATCGCCAAGCAACTGGGGCTGAAACCGATCAATCCAAACGCACCAGCGCCTGCCGCAGCCCCTGCGCCTCAGCCGCAGAGCAATGAACCAAAACCACAATGAACCCCCTGCGCGAGCGCCAGCATTTGTACAAAGCTAGAACCAGCATTCGTACAAGGAGAACGAGTTTTATGAGAAGGCAAATACCGTTTAAAGCAATTCTGTTTTTACCGGTTGCACTCGTTGTGGGTATTGCATTAATGCTGGTGGTCTCGCAAAAGAGCGTCAAAGCTGCGCCACCGTCCGGAGGCGGCGTTACGGGAATCGTCAAGCTCGATGGAACACCGCCGCACCAGAAGCCCATTGATATGTCCAAGGAGCCATCCTGCGCTGCCATTCACAAGGACCACCCGGCAACAACAGAAAACGTAGTCGTGGGATCGGACGGCGGTTTAGCCAATGTGGTGGTCTACATTTCTGAAGGATGGAGCGGTGGGGATGTCACTCCTTCATCGCAGCCGGTATTCGATCAAAAAGGCTGTCAATATCAGCCCCACGTGTTGGGGGTGGTGGTGAACGAACACTTCAAAGTAACCAACAGCGATCAGACTTCACACAACATTCATCCCATGCCCAAACCGGGTGGGCCAAATCACGAGTGGAACAAGTCTCAGCCGCCAGGGTCTCCACCTATCGACGCCGTCTGGCCGGCGGAGGAAGTTGCCATTCATGTGAAGTGCAACATTCATCCATGGATGAGCGGGTATCATGTAGTGGTAAAGACACCCTACGGCGTGAGCGATGACAAGGGTTCTTTCAAGATTGAGAACCTTCCGCCGGGAAACTATACGTTGACCGCATGGCAGGAGACCTACGGGACACAGACTCAAAAGGTGACGGTTGCGGCCGGGAAACCTGCCACAGCAACCTTCACCTTCAAGGCGAAGTAACCGGTTGACCTGAAGAGCCGCCGCGCAACACGGCGGCTCGAAAGAATCGGGACGAAACTGGCCTCAACGAGGGCAAAATGGCAAAGCTTTTTGCTGTCACCATTATCGTAATTGCTATCCTTTCCGCGATTCCGATCGTGCGGCATACGTGGTGGACCTCACAGGATATCTCGACGCACGGCGCTCCCATTGACGAGCAGATGTCGGAGACGATGGCGGAATCAGGAATCTTATTTTTGGCCTCGCAGATCCTGTTGGCGGTTTTCATCTGGAAGTTTTCACGGCCCCGGCCCGGAGAGAAGATCAAGAGTTTTCCCGGCGGCGCTATGGGTCTGGTGATTGCCGCTTTTCTTCTTGTAGGAACAGAGGTTTTGGCGCTCGGCGCTTTCGGGGCCAAGGCGTGGGCCAGTATTTACTTCACTCCGCCGGGGGCCAATGCCATGCCCCTCCAAGTGCAGGCCGGGCAATTTGCGTTCTACTTCCGCTATCCCGGGCCAGACGGAAAATTTGGTCCGCTACACCCAGATCTGATTAGCGAGGCCAACCAGAATATCTTTGGCCTCGATACTGAGCACGATCCCGATTCCAAAGACGATATCGTCACCGCTGAAATGGCGATTCCGGTGAATCGTGAGATCCACCTGCTAATGCACTCGAAGGATGTAGGGCACGCGTTTTTCGTCCCGGAATTGCGAGTGCACCAGGATTTCGTTCCAGGTCTGGATCTCTCGATGCATTTCACGGCTACCAAGGTGGGCCGGTACGAGATTGTGTGTACGCAGCTCTGTGGCCTTGGGCATTACAACATGAGGGCATATCTGAGTGTGTTCTCACAGGAAGATTTTGACAGTTGGCTGAAGAAGCAAGCAACGTTCCAATAACGGGGGCGAGCATATGCACGACACATCTTCACATGCAGTAGCGCACCATGGGCCGCCGGCAAGTTTTATCCGAAAACATATCTTCAGTCTGGACCACAAAGTAATTGGGAAGCAGTATTTTGGGTTGGCATTTGTGGCCGTGCTCGTCGGAATCTTTCTTTCCTGGTTGATGCGTCTTCACCTGGGATGGACGAACTTGGCGATCCCCGGGCTGCATCTGCTTTCCAGCAACGGAGCGCCCGGCAACCTCATGACGCCGGAGTATTACCTGCAACTGATGACCATGCATGCCACCATCATGGTTTTCTTCGTGCTTACCACTGCGCCGTTTGCCGCCTTCGGCAATTATTTTCTGCCCATTCAAGTCGGCGCCGAAGATATGCCGTTCCCGCGCTTCAACATGATGTCGTTCTGGATCACCTTCCTGGGATTTATCGCCTTGATGTCATCGTTCTTTGTAGGTGACGGCCCAACCCTTGGCGGGTGGACGCAGTACGCGCCTCTCAGTGCCATTGGACAGGCTGCAGGTCCTGGTGAAGGAACCGGCGTCGTCCTCTGGGCTATTTCGATCACGCTCTTTTGTATTGGACAGTTGCTGGGTTCGTTGAACTTCATCACTACAACGCTTGATATGCGAACCCGAGGAATGAGCCTTATGCGGATGCCATTGAGTGTCTGGGCATGGTTCATCACCTCAGTCATGGGCCTTACGGCGTTCGCCGTTCTGATGCCCGCGTGCATCTTGCTCATTTTGGACCACGTTGCCGGAACCAGTTTCTTTGTTCCCTCGAACTTGGTGATCAACGATCAACTGCTACCGCACTCGGGGGGTTCGACCCTTCTTTGGCAGCACTTGTTCTGGTTCTTCGGCCATCCCGAAGTGTACATAGCTATCGTCCCCGGTATGGGTATCGTCTCCCATGTTCTGATCACGAGCATGCGCCGGCCGCTACTTAGCCATCGCGTCATGATTTACTCCATGGGCGCACTAGCTGTTCTCAGCTACATGGTCTACGGGCACCATATGTTCGTCAGCGGAATGAATCCGGTTTCCTCGATCGCGTTCTCCTTTCCCACGCTGATCATTACGATTCCCGCGACGATCATTGTCCTCCTCTGGCTGGGGAGCCTGTACGGCTCCAGACTGCGCATAAATACTGCTTCCCTGTTCGCGCTGGGTTTTATCTCGATGTTCATTAGTGGCGGAGTCAGCGGCTTCTTCCTGGCACAGCCCTCCATCGACATCTTGCTGCACGGAACTTATTTCGTGGTAGGGCACTTCCACATGGTGATGGGAGTGGCCGCGATGTTCGGGATCTTTGCCGGAACCTTTTTCTGGTTCCCCAAGATGTTCGGTCGGATGATGAACGAGACTCTGGGTAGGATCCATTTCTGGCTGACATTTGTGGGCACGTATACGATCTTTATGCCTTTCCACTACATAGGACTGGCCGGGAATATCCGCCGCTACCAGGCATTCACACCTGATTACATGCAGCAATTTATTCCGGTTCACAAATTCATCACGGTTGCCGCTCTGCTAACAGGAGCTGCACAGCTGATCTTTGTGTACAACCTGATTCATAGCCGCTTCTGGGGCAAACCGGCGCCGGACAATCCTTGGGAGGCGACTTCGTTGGAGTGGAGCACTCCTTCCACCCCTCCGCCGTGGAACAACTTCGGCGACAAGATGCCGGTGGTCTACCACGATCCATACCAGTACGGCGTCGAGGGATCGACTGGCGACTATGTAATGCAGAACTCGCCGGAGCGCATCGAGACGGTTAGAGACGAAGCATAACCACGAAAGCAGCAGGCTAAAAATGGCAACAACGATCCACGAGCCGCCGAGAATTGAGAAGATTGGGGACTCGTCTCGGGCGCGGAGCAACTCGGGCAATGGTGGCTGGCGTCCGCTGGTTCCCGATGCCGGGGATCCGCGTTTGGTCCAGGAGTACGCTCCGCCGCCGGCTTCGACTGGAATCTGGGTCGCCGTTGCCGGCATAAGCATGACCTTTGCGGCGCTTACCAGCGCGCTAGTAGTTCGCAAAGGTGGAGCTCCAGACTGGCGCCATTTCACGCTGCCGTCCATTCTTTATCTGAACACCCTGATGCTGCTTGCCAGCAGCGTAACTTTAGAAATCGGGCGCCGCCGGGTCGCCGTATTTATGGGCGGGCTGAGAAGCACGGCTGCAAGCCCCGCGCGTTGGCTGTACGTCACCCTAGCGCTTGGTTTTCTCTTCGTGGCCGGCCAGTATGTTGCGTGGCGGCAACTGAGTTCTCAGGGACTTTACCTTGCCACCAATCCCAGCAGTTCGTTCTTTTATGTGTTTACCGCAGCCCACGCCTTGCACCTTCTAGGCGGTCTCGGCGGACTTGGTCGCGTGATTTATAAGCTGGACCACCTCGTTCTTCGACGTAGCACTCTAGACGCGACTGCTCGCTACTGGCACTTCATGGACGTTCTGTGGATCTATCTGCTTTTGTTGCTGTGGATGAAACTTTGACGCACTCGACAGGAGGCTCCGTGAGCCAAGCCGATTTGACGATGGGAACGCATCCGCCGGGCCTGACGACCGGCTTGCCACCGTTTTCGGTGTCTGCGAAGAAGATGGCGATCTGGCTGTTCATCATCGCCGACGCCGCCACCTTTGCCGCTTGTCTTGTAGCCTATGGGTTTTTGCGCAATGGTTCCCCAAACTGGCCGAGACCATTCCACAGCGTAATGAATGTTTCTCTGATGACTTTCATACTGCTGACCAGCAGCTTGACCATGTTGCTTGGTATTCGCGCTGCAAAGATTGGTGACAAGGCGGGCGCCTTTCGCTGGACCATGATTACCGCGGTCGCCGGCATTCTCTTCGCCTTATTGCACATACGCGAGTGGATGGCCCTCATCGGTGAGGGAATGACGATGTTCCATAATCCCTGGGGCGCCCCCCTATTCGGCGCGTCATTTTTCTCCATTACGGGATTGCATCTCTTGCACGTAACCGGAGGCGTCATCGCTTTGGTCGTAGTCGGGTTTCGTTACATGAGGGGACGCTACAACGCGGACGACCTAGAAGTTACCGGCCTGTACTGGCACTTCGTGGACTTGGTCTGGATGTTCGTCGTACCGTTCGTCTATCTTTTGAATTTGGCTCAATAAACGAGGACGGAGCAAAATTATGGTGGATGCGCCCGATGTGCAGAAGCACGAACCGCCGTCGAGATACACCGACCCGATCACAAGATACCTGCTAATCTATTTCTGCATTTTGGCGCTCGCAGCGTTGCAATTTGTAATCGCGTACAGCCACGTCGATACATCGGCCAAGTTTGAGCGCATGCTGCTTATCGCCATCGCAGAAGCTGGGTTGGCGCTGCTGTTCTTCATGCATTTGTGGGCGGAGAAGCGCGGGTTCCTGTTGTTTGTTGTCGTCTTCACCGGCTTCGTGCTGGTGGCAATGCAATACGGTTGGACTGACAGTTATCGGATGGAATTGGGCGCTCCGTACACGCAGCCTAAAGTAGGAGTGGTACCGCAGTGACGCAGAAGATAAAAGCCAACAGGAAATTCAGCGTGGCAGCGTTCGGGCTATTAGCGCTCGGCATTCTCTTATTTCCGCTTCCAACTTTTTCTCAGGGCTGCGCTCTCTGCTACACGCAAGCAGCTTCCTCCGGCGCCCAGGTGATTGCGGCGCTGAAGAGCGGGATTCTGATCCTGGTTCTTCCTCCTACGCTCGGCTCTATTGGCATGCTGTTTATCGTGCATCGCAAACGCAATCAGATCAGACGTGACGAACAGGGGGTCGAATCTGACCAGGAGTGGTAATATCGCGACCGCCGACGTGACCGCAAGCATGACCCCCACGCAGCTCCTAAAGGCTAAGCTACGGGACTACTACATCCTCACTAAGCCCGAAGTAAACCTGCTGATCCTGATGACGACTTCGGCGGGATATTATCTCGGCTCTCATGGTCCGCTGCGAATCGGCGGCCTCATCAATACGCTGGTGGGCACACTTCTGGTTGCCAGCGGCACCGCAACTCTCAATCAGTGGATGGAGCGGGTATGGGACGGCAAGATGCGCCGTACAGCAACTCGTCCTCTGCCTTCGGGCAGGCTCAGCGCCCGAGAAGCATTTCGGTTTGGAGTTCTGCTGAGTGTCGCCGGCGGACTGTATCTCGCGGCCACAGTCAACATACTGGCTTCCCTCCTCGCGATCTCGACCCTGCTGTCTTATCTGTTGATTTACACGCCGCTCAAACGGAAGACTCCGCTATGCACTTTGCTGGGCGCTATCCCAGGAGCCATGCCCACATTAATCGGTTGGGCAGGGGGAGCTGCCAGGATTGATCGACAGGCCTGGTTTCTTTTCGCCATCCTCTTCCTGTGGCAATTTCCACATTTTCTTGCGATCGCTTTGATGTATCGCGACGACTACGCCCGCGCCGGTTATCGCATGCTGCCGAGTTTTGATCGCGACTCGCGCTTCACTCGGGCAGAAATATTCGGTTTCGCAGTAATCCTGGTGGCGACGACAATGCTGTCAGTGGCTAGCAGCGGCAGGCCTTGGTACCCGGTCGCTATGGCCTTTGCTGGGACGTTTCTCTTCTATCACGTGCTTAAACTGACTAGGTCCGCCTCAACGGTCCTGGCCAGCCGACTGCTTCACGCCTCAGTTCTTTATCTGCCAGTTGTGCTCGGAGTGATGATCGCCTATAAGGCTTGAGCCGTTCGCCGATTCCTTACGCGCGCCAACCTCAGGTCGCAGCTTCGACCCGATTTCCAGTCATGCTCAGAGCGCCGACGACATTCCGTAGGTCGGAAATTGCAGTGAGCTTAGCCTGATCACCTGACGGTTCATGGTGTCATAGGTATCGGCAAGAACGTCGGACACTGGGCCGACATTGGGAAACACCATTGACAGGTAGAGTCTGGGCACGAGTTGAAAGGCATAAATCCGCAACCGAAGCCCATTATCCAGCAGTCTCTCCCCCGTCGCTCGAATGACCGGGTCGGAGTGTTGACGGGCCGACTCTCCCAATCGGATCAGAATGGCGGCATTGTGGGCCGCGCAGCGCACATACCCAACCGCGGCGAGCATCCGTTCGCGATGAATCGTTCGGAATTCGCGCTGCGGAAGATGATCGCGCAGATACGCCTGCTCGCTTGCCGCGATCAAATTGCAAAACGCTCCAACGTCAACGTGGCGCAAGTGGGAGGCGAGTTTTTCCAAATTGTCATCAGTGCTGAGATGGCCCTTCGCCAAGTGAACGATTAACGCAAAAGCAAGTAGCCCGATGATGGCAAACACCAACGCAATGGTCATCGCTGCACCATCCTTTGCAACTCCTGGTCCCAGAGCTCGAGATCGGAAGGCTTCAGATTCCCATCAGGAAACGAGGGCGTACGAGCAGACCGGAACAGAGAAATAAGCCAAATAACGACGCAGACGTGGAAAGCAGCCATCTGTGTAATATCGACAGCAATGAAGGCGCTCTTTCCCAATCCCGGGCGAAAAGCTGCGCTCGCAAGATCGATCGAGGCAGATACTCCAAAACCGAGAGCGACCCCTGCCACCCAGCTTCGCCACGAAACCCGCAAAGCGCGGGCAAAAACAAATAGCGCTAGCAGCATACCGGCAAATATCAGACTCCAGGAGAAGTCCAGCACTTCGAAAGTATTTACCACCCGCTGAACGCTAAGCCCAGACAGAGACCCGGAAACGACCGCGGCCACCAGTACGAGCGCAGCCAGGGAACCACGCAAAATGGGTCGCAAAATTGAAGCCAACGACGAACGCGAGAGCAACAATTCGTTCGCCAACTCATAGATCACGCCCAATCCCAATATGGAGTTGATACCTCTCCCGAACACTAGTACCCACCGGTAAATGGCAAAAGGAAATGGATCATGCCGGAAAATTACGAATAATGTGAGAAATTGAATTAATTCGAAAATAACGTAGGCGACGAAGACCGGAAGCTGACCGTGCAGTCCGCGTCGGATGAGGCAGACTAAAAACAGCGCTAGCAGGAAGTGCGGCGCAATCCACAGATAGTAGCTAGCAAAAAACATGGGCCACCGGAGATAGTAATCTTTTTGTCGGCAGCCCACAATTGCCTTCCGGAGCCTACTACGTTGTGGTGCACTTCCCCGGCGGGCATAGCGGATTACCATCGGCAACGGCTTGTGGAATGGTTACGCACATCGCGAGTATAGCAGCAGCAAGTAACAGCATTGTTTTCTTCACGTTGAAACTCCTTGTTGAAGTGGGGTTTTCAGCGTGATAATGTGCCGCTTGACCGTGCTCTGATCAGATCGCGCGAATTATTGACGTTTATGAAACGCGGAACAAAATGAAGCTCAAATCCGCATTTGAAGACTTATCGCAGACCACGTTGGGAGCTATTTCCGGCTGTTTAAGAAGGCTGGAGTATCTGGCAGGACTGCGACAATTGCGTGGAGAGTATTGGCACTGGGGTTTCAGCAAACTGCACGGGGAGCCGGCGGCAAAGAAGGCGTTTTATGAGGCCCATCGCGCAGCCGTTTCCGAGGTGCTGTGTACTCCTCTACGGACGCTGCTCAATGACGTTGAATCCAGCAGCCGCGGTCTGGGAGTCGACGCAGAAAAATTCCTCGAAGGTCTAAAGGAGAAAAAGGCGGGGTTGCTTCCGAGCGATCCAGGGGCGGGTTCAGCCCGGCATCTCAGTTCAGTGCTGCACGCTCTTTTGGGTCTGGAGCGGAATCGGCGGCCGGACGCCATTCCCCGAGCTTCATCGCCACACCCACCACTTGTCCAATCACCTCGGCATCCTGGGGATACTGCTGGATCCGGGGTGCAACCGGAGACAGAGGGTGAGGCTGAAGAATGATGGTATCCCGCGTGACCGCGCACCAGCAGCAGAGATAGCTCTCGCGAGTCTCCACAAAATAAATGGGACGCTCGTATTCGGTACGCCATCCCCCATTCGCTACCCGATTTTTCGACTCATCCACCTGGATGAAACTGCCTGGCGCAAGGATGGGATACATCGTGAAATCCTCGCTGCCGATATATCCATAGGTGAAGCCGGTGTTCGACAGCTGTTCCAGATATTTGAGCGGAACAGTTCCCCACTGCTCGACCATCCGGCCGAAATTCAGGGTGTTGCGAGCGTCGAAGCTAGGGTCCAATTGAATGGGGACCTGCGCTGCCGCGGCCGCCGACAGAGCATGCGACAGATGCGATTTTGGAGGAGTGCTGACGTCGAGATCTGAAACCACCTGGTCCAATTCGATCCCGTACAAACGGAGCATGTCGAGAAAATTACCCCGATAAATGATGGCTAGAGAATAGAGGCGGTAGATGCTCGGGATTACTCCCTTAGTCTCGACATCGCTAAGCCGGCTAATAGGCACGAAATAACCCACATTGCCGCGCTTGCGGGCAAGCTTCTCGCTGGCTGTTTCAACGTCGCGCATCGTTAGGCCGAGTTTCTCTCGCATTACGCGAAGAGCCAAGCCCGCGGTCATCATAGGTAAGAACCTCCGTATCGTCCTCAACCCTCGCAAATCCGCATCGGGGACTGCGAGTTTGTTCTAGAAACCCGGCAACTACATACGTTCCTGGCGGAGCTATTTGGGCGCGATAGTAACTCTACTTGTTACGAATCTGGAACAAGGCGGCAATTTTCTCGCAAGAATACCCAATATGCAACCAGGAAAGTACTTGCTCCAGAGCAAGGTGTTTTGTCCGTGAGACGTTGTGGAGGGGCGAAACAGAACAGAGGCCTGCGATTCCTAATGAGCTCTTTATCTTATGATCGAGAGAAACTCGGGGATAAGCAGACTGCCTGGGGATGGCAAAATGGGCAGCGGCACGGGCGTTCAAATCAGTTGCGGGCAAACAGTCCAGTAACAGAGTAGCCCAGTCCTAGCGCGACCAGAGCAGCGAGAGCACAGGCGGCTCCCAGGTGCTCGCGAGCGTGTTTCTTAATATCCAATTCGTCGTGAACTCGGGAACGCAGCTCTGCCAAAGTGCCATGCAGTCTGCGACGTTCATCGGCGGCTTTCAATTCGAGATCGTAACTAGGCAACCCGTCCATACTTCGTCCTCGCTTCTGATTCAAGCCAAATCTTGTCAGCTTTTAGAACTTCCACTGTATGTTTTGGAAACATAGATTTCGATCGGAATTCGTTGTATGCGAAAAATGCAGCCACGCCGCCGAATGCGATCCAAACGACTCCAACGATAGCAAATGCGAAAACCCAAGCGTATGGATTCCCGGCAAAGGCCGCGGCTACCAACGCGACAATGGCTCCTGTAAGCAGCAGAAATCCTGTCGCGGCTAAAATCAGCGCGACCAGCCCCAAAGGTATTGCCACGCTCACTGCAGTCACAGTCTCGTGCAGTTCTGCTTTGACCATTTGTATGCGGGTATTCAGGAATTCTTTTAGCTCGTCCGCAATATCTGAAAGGATTGCGCCCAAGCTGCGCGCGTGGTTTTCAGTCTTCACGTGATGCATCACGTTTCGACCTCCAGATCCGCAAGGCCACGCCAGCCGCGAAGGATGCGCCGGCAACTATGGCGATCACATGTAGCGGACGCTCATTCGCGAAGTTGCGCACTGCATTAACCACCGAAGCGGTAGTCCGGGAGAGCTTCCGCCGCACATCGCGGACCGAGCGTTCGGCAGCAACCACGGACGTCCGATACAGATCTTTCGCTTGTTCGACAGCCGCCTCTGCGGCAGGAAGAGCTGGAGACGCTGTTTCCTCCGAACTCGGCCAGGCAACAGGCTCGTTTCTCTGCTTCCTAATTGGCACGATAGGGCTCTGATGCGCCATGGTGACCCTTCCCGGAGCGGTTCCGTCGCCAACTTGGATGCCCAATCCCGCAAGGCGTATATCTACATAGGCGCAAATCTGAGCGTGGGTTAGCTCCGGACACTCCCCCGAATGCCTTAAAACGTCGAATTCACCTAGTCAGCAGCCTTCGAGCCCTCCTGGTCCGCATATACCAGCGGCTCGTTAACCAGGTGCTCACTTAAAAACCAAGACTGGAGTTCATTGGTCCGAAGCACGTCGCTAACCACGAGATCGTTCGTGCCCTGGTCGCCCAGCTTGGCCGCACGGTCGGCAAGCTTGCGGCAATGGCCAATGATGACGAGGTGAGCGTCCAGGAGCCTGGAAATCTGCACCGGAACCTCTTCCCTGCCCTTTGGCGGACGCTCGATGCGAGTGGTCTCCGCAACGTCGTGCGCCATGGCAATCGCCAGACCGCCCAAAAGCTGAATGCGCTCGGCGATAGAATCCACGATTTCGACTTGCTCGTCGAAGTGTTTATCAAACAGCAAGTGAAGCTGATAAAAAGTCGGACCGGCAACCTGCCAATGCGATTTCTTGTAGAGATCGCGGAGGGTCATGGAGTCGGCAAGCATTTGGTTGAGCTGCTCGGTCATTTCCAGCCGAACCGGCTCTTCCAAATCGAGACTGAATGCGTGAGTCACGGTGCCGAATTGTTGAATTTCGCGGGCGCGTTGATGAACTCGCGGCTCCGCGCTTGGATGACTTCCAGAAGCGCTCTTCTTGGACATGTGAATTCTCCTTATGATCGCCTTAGATGATCGCCGTCAGCATTCGGCACAACAAAGTTTCAGAAGAAACGCCGAAACCGCGCGTCGGCGCAGCACAGCAAAATTTCGCGGAATCTTCTATCATGGGGAGTTCTCATTCACAACGTGGAGAAGTCATAGTTGGCACAGACTCCGGTATTGGTAGAGCCGCAACAAACCCCGACTGCGTCGCGCAGCAATAATAACAACAACGACGGCTTGGAAGTCCTTGAAACCCGCGAGTGGCTGGACTCTCTGGATTACGTCCTTGCTACCGGCGGACCTGAGCGTGCCGGACGGCTTCTGCAGCAGCTTCAGCTCCACGCGCGCCGAGCTGCGGGAGTCAATCTTCCCTTCACCGCAACTACTCCTTATCAAAATACGATTTCGGTCCGCCAGCAGGCGCCCTTTCCCGGAAGTCAGGAGATGGAGCGCCGTATCAAAAGCTTGGTGCGTTGGAACGCGATGGCCATGGTTGTCCGCGCCAACAAAATGCAAGAAGGCATCGGCGGTCATATCTCAACTTTTGCTTCCGCCGCGACCTTGTACGAGGTCGCCTTTAATCATTTCCTCCGCGCCAAGACCGAAACCGGAGATCGCGACATCGTGTATTACCAGGGCCATGCGGCCCCGGGAATGTATTCGCGGGCGTTCTTAGAAGGCCGGCTTCCAAAAGAGAAACTCGAAAACTTCCGTCGCGAGCTCAAGCCCGGAGGCGGACTCTCTTCTTATCCGCACCCGTGGCTCATGCCTGACTTCTGGGAGTTCCCCACCGTCAGCATGGGCTTGGGGCCAATCCAATCCATTTATCACGCGCGCTTCATCAAGTATTTGGAAAATCGCGGGCTGAAAGCTTCGACCGGCGGAAAGGTCTGGGCATTTCTCGGCGACGGCGAAATGGACGAGCCTGAGTCGCTAGGCTCAATCACCTTGGCTTCGCGCGAGAGACTCGACAACTTAATCTGGGTCATCAACTGCAACTTGCAGCGTCTCGACGGCCCTGTGCGCGGCAACGGAAAAATTATTCAGGAACTTGAGGCAATTTTCCGCGGCGCCGGCTGGAATGTGATCAAAGTGATTTGGGGCAGCGATTGGGACAGCCTGATCCAGAACGATCGCGATGGGCTCCTGGTGCGGCGCTTGGGCGAAATCACCGACGGGCAATATCAGAAATTTTTTGTCGAGAGCGGAGCTTACTTCCGGCAGAATCTGTTCGGCACCGATCCGCGCCTGCTGCGAATGGTCGAGCACTTGTCGGATGAACAGATGTCGCGCATGCGTCTGGGTGGGCACGATCCCATTAAGGTACATGCGGCTTACAGATCTGCAATCGAGCACAAGGGAGCGCCAACGGTGGTGCTTGCAAAGACCATCAAGGGTTACGGCCTGGGCGAAGCCGGCGAAGGTAAGAACATTACTCACCAGCAGAAGAAACTAAACGAAGACGAGCTACGCATGTTCCGCTCGCGATTCGGCATTCCGATTCCGGATGAAGAATTGCACAACGCGCCGTTCTATCGTCCTCCGGACGACAGCGCTGAAATCCGCTACATGCAAGAGCGGCGGAAGCAGCTTGGCGGCTACATGCCCGAACGCAAAGTGCGTTCCGGGCCGATTAAGCAAGTTTCCGAAACCCACTTTGAAGAATTCTACAAAGGGACTGACGGTCGCGAAGTCTCGACCACCATGGTCTTCGTGCGGCTTCTGGCAAAGCTGCTGCGCGATCCGGAGATTGGAAAGCTGATCGTCCCCATTATTCCTGACGAGGCGCGCACGTTCGGAATGGAAGCGCTGTTCCGGCAGGTGGGAATTTATTCGAGCGTGGGCCAGCTCTATGAACCGGTAGATATGGACACGCTGCTCTATTACAAAGAAGCGAAGGACGGACAGATTCTAGAAGAAGGAATCACCGAAGCCGGATCGATCAGCTCGTTTATCGCCGCAGGAACCGCTTATTCCAATCACGGGATCAATACCATCCCGTTTTTCATTTACTACTCGATGTTCGGATTCCAGCGCATTGGAGATCTGATCTGGGCTGCGGCCGACATGCGAGTACGCGGTTTCCTACTGGGCGGAACCGCTGGGCGGACAACACTTGCAGGCGAAGGCTTGCAGCATCAAGACGGTCACAGTCACGTCCTGGCACTGAGTGTTCCTAATCTGCTGGCGTACGATCCCGCGTTCGCGTTCGAGATTGGGGTCATTATTCAAGATGGAATCCGCCGGATGTATGTAAACCAGGAATCCATCTTTTATTATCTGACCGTCGGGAACGAGCCGCTGCCGATGCCGCCTATGCCGGAGGGCGCAGCGGTTCGCGAAGGCATTCTGAAAGGAATGTATCTGTTCAAACCTTCACAAAAGAAAGACGCGCCTTTGCGAGCACAATTATTTGGCAGCGGCGCAATCATGTTCGAGGTGCTCAAGGCGCAGGGGCTGCTCGAAAAGTATGGCGTGGCGGCGGATGTGTGGAGCGTCACCAGTTACAAGGAACTGTATCGCGACGCGAATGATTGCGAGCGGTGGAACATGCTGCATCCCGGCGATGTCCCGAAAGTCCCGTTCGTGACCCAGCAGCTTAAAGACACGCAAGGCGTGCTGGTCGCGGCTTCTGATTACATGAAAATCCTGCCGGAGTCCATTTCGCAGTGGATGCCTCGTCCGCTGCTTTCACTTGGCACCGACGGTTTCGGACGAAGCGAAGGCCGCGCTTCCCTGCGTGACTTCTTTGAAGTCGATGCCAAGCACATCGTCCTCGCTACGTTGCATGCTCTGGCTCGTGAGAAAAAGATCGAAGTCAAAACCATCAACCAGGCAATCAAAGATCTTGGAATTAATCCGGAGAAGGCGAATCCGGCAATCAGTTAAGTTTTCCTCTGTGTAACTTTGTGTCCTCTGTGGTTCAAAGGTTTTACGAACTAACCACAGAGATCAAGGACAGTTACACGGACCGTTTACAGGGGACAATGAGTGACTGAATTCAAGCTGCCCGAGCTCGGGGAAAACGTTCATCAGGGCGATCTCGTCCGACTAATGATTTCGCCAGGCACGACCGTTGCCGAGGGCCAGGCGGTGATGGAACTCGAGACCGACAAAGCTGTCGTCGAAGTGCCCTCGTCTGTCAGTGGCACGGTCAAAGACGTCCTGGTTAAGCTGGGCGAGAAAATCAAAGTCGGTCAGGTGATTTTTACAGTTGAGAATGGGGCGGGTGGCAAGCGCGTCGAAGCACGAGCACCCAGCGCACCTACCGCCAAATCGGAACCGAAGCCCGCGACCACAGCACCGAAAACCGCGCCTTCGGAAGCGAACCCTGTCCAATCCGCATCGCCCAAAGCCACCACGCCCGCGCCGATTGTTCCTTCCGAAAGCAGCGAGGTTTCTGAATTTAAACTACCGGAACTTGGCGAAAACATTCATCAAGGCGATCTGGTTCGGCTGATGATTTCTCCCGGCGCACAAGTCTCTGAAGGCCAACCGGTCATGGAACTCGAGACCGACAAAGCTGTGGTCGAGGTTCCCTCCTCCTTGAGCGGCATTGTTAAAGACGTTCTGGTTTCGCAGGGCGAGCAGATTAAAGTCGGGCAACTGATCTTCACGCTTGAGCCGGGTGCGACGTCGCAGACCCACACGCAACAGCCTTCCCGCGCGGAAGAATCGCACGACCATGCACGCATGGCGTTTCAGGCGGCAATCCAGTCAGAGGGCAAGACCGAAGAACAGGCGCTACCTCCGGACCAGCCGCCAGCAGCGGCAGTCGCCACATTCAGTATGCCGCTGCATTTGGACCGCGCGGCGGGTGCGGAAAATCGCGGCCCGGTTCCAGCCGCTCCGCACGTGCGACGTTTGGCGCGTGAGTTGGGAATTGACATTCACAATGTGCCGGGGAACGGTCCGGGCGGGCGCATCAGCGAAGCTGACGTCAAGATGTACGCGAAGAGCGTGATTGTCGCGGTTGCATCTGGCACGGGACCGGGGGCGACGCACCTGAAGCAGCCTGCTCTTCCTGACTTCGGCAAGTGGGGAAAAATTGAGCGCGTCTCTATGCGGGGCGTGCGCCGCAAAACTGCCGAGCACATGTGGGAAGCCTGGAGCGCCATCCCGCACGTCACCCAGCAGGACAAAGCTGACATCACCGAACTGGAGCAGTTACGCACCAAGTTCGGCCCCAAAGCGGCTGAGGCTGGCGGCAAGATGACCGTTACCGCGATCGCGCTGAAGGTTTGCGCCTCGGCGCTAAAGATTTTTCCGCAGTTTAACGCCTCCATCGACATGGAGAAAGAAGAGATCGTTTATAAGCAGTTCATCAACATCGGCGTCGCCGTAGACACCGATCGTGGACTGCTGGTGCCGGTGATTCGTGATGTGGAGAAGAAAAACATTGTGGAACTGGCTGCGGAACTGACCGGCCTTTCGAAGAAGGCCCGCGACAAGAAACTCAGCCCGGCGGACATGGAAGGCGGGACTTTCACTATCACGAACCTTGGCGGCATCGGGGGAACGGGTTTTTCACCGATTGTGAATTATCCCGAAGTCGCGATCCTGGGACTTTCGCGGTCGAGCATGGAGCCGGTTTGGATGAATGGCAAATTTGAGGCGCGCATGGTGCTGCCACTCTCGCTTTCATACGATCACCGGTTAATCGATGGCGCCGATGCGGCGCGGTTTTTGCGCTGGATCGCGGAAGCGTTTGAGCAGCCGTTCTTGCTGTCGGTGCAAGGCTAGCACCTTAAAACCATAAACCACAAAGGAAACAAAGGTTCACGAAGGAAGACGAACCAAGAACAACATGAAGCTTTCTTTCCTAGTAGTTTTTCCTTCGTGTAACTTTGTGTCCTTCGTGGTTAAAGCTTTTATTGTCATTCCGAGCCGCCTTAGCGGTGAGGAATCTGCAGTTCCCAACCAAATGCAGATTCTCGGTGGTAAATCGCCTCGGAATGACAACTCATCTCTAAGGTTGCAAAAGATATGACGGAAGCTCTTCAGCAAAATATTGCCGTAGTCGGCGGCGGCCCCGGCGGCTACGCGGCTGCGTTTCTTGCGGCGGATCTCGGCATGAAGGTCACTTTGATCGACCGGGAGCAGAACCCCGGCGGCGTTTGCCTTTATCGCGGATGCATTCCATCCAAAGCTCTGCTGCATGTTGCTAAATTGATCGGCGAATCTCGGCACGCGAACAATTGGGGCATCGAATTTGGCGACCCGCGAATCGATGTCGCGCGCTTGCGATCGTTCAAGGAAGGCGTGGTCAACAAATTGACCGGCGGGCTGGGACAAATTGCCAAGGCAAGAAAAGTCCAGTACATCCGCGGCGATGCGAGCTTTGAAAACTCGAACACCGTTCGCATCGCGAAGAATGCAGGCGGAGAAGATTCGCTGACGTTCGACCGCATCATCCTGGCAACTGGCTCACGCCCAGCAGTCGTTCCGTCTCTGAAGCTCGATAGCCAGCGCATGCTGGATTCAACTTCCGCGCTTGATTTGAAAGATGTTCCTGACACGCTCCTCGTCATCGGCGGTGGTTATATCGGACTGGAGTTGGGAACGGTCTATGCCGCGCTCGGATCAAAAGTTTCGGTTGTAGAAATGACCGGTGGATTGCTCCCCGGCGCTGATCGTGACCTTGTGCTTCCGTTGTACAAGCAGCTGGAAAAAGTGTTCGACGCAATTCTTCTCAACACCACAGTGACCGCCGTCAAAGAAGAGGCAAGTGGAATCCGGGTGTGTTTCGACGGAAAAGACGTAAAAGAACGCGAGAAGGTGTTCGATAAGGTCTTGGTCTCGGTCGGACGCAAACCGAATTCGGAAATTCCTGGACTCGATCGAACGCAGGTGCGAGTAGGCGAACGCGGATTCATTCAGGTCAACAAGCATCTGCAAACCGACGATCCTGCTATTTATGCGATCGGTGATGTCGTTGGCGAGCCGATGCTGGCGCACAAAGCGTCACACGAGGGACGTACAGCGGCCGAGCATATTGCCGGTCACAAAGTTGCGTTTGAACCGAATGCCATTCCCGCAGTCGTATTCACCGATCCTGAAATTGCCTGGACCGGACTCACGGAAACTCAAGCCGAGAAAGATGGTCGCGAGATCAAGGTCGCGAAATTCCCCTGGGCCGCTTCGGGACGCGCTATGACGGTAGACCGCACCGAAGGTTTGACGAAGCTGATTCTGGATCCTGGGACGGAGCGCGTCTTAGGCGTGGGAATCGTCGGCGCTGGAGCTGGCGAACTGATTGCAGAAGGTACGCTGGCGATCGAGATGGCAGCGTTGGCGAAAGACATTGCGCTCACCATCCATCCCCATCCGACGCTCTCAGAAACCGTCATGCAGTCAGCCGAGGTGTTCTTCGGGACCAGCACAGATTTGTATCGCCCTCGGCGGTAGCTGGCATCCAAGTAGTGCGCAACGATCCAGTGCTGCCAATATCATGCCCGACAATCTATATCTCAATCTCTGGTTCAGTGATTCGGAGCTCGTGGAAACCCTCGCCTATGCCGCAGCGGCTATGCGACAATTGCCGTTTTCGCCGCAGCTGCCTGGAATGACTGCGGTCGCCGTTCACCCAATTTCCTGGGGTGAAGCCACAATCCTCGAAGAACACTTTCGCCCCGGAATTTCCCCGGAAGAGGCGGTCACCATCGCGGCGGGATTGCCGCACGACGATTACGCGTACGTTTTCGAAGCCAACTGGGACTCGTGGTCGCCACTGGTTCCTCAGGGCGAATGGACCCTGCGGCCTTCGCCGGTCCGGTTTATTGTGCGCGGCGACGAGTTCGAGGAAGGCGAATCTGATACCCAGGGACAAGTGCAAGTTGACTTTGGCTTGGACGCACCGTTTCTGTACGAAGAGCTGCAACTTTCAGAGGAAGTCGAGACTCGAGTGCGGAACAACGTTCAAAAACTAGTTGACTTCACCACCAGCGTAGAGAAAAATTCAGGCGCCAAGACCCGGCTGTTGTGGTCGGAATCGGAAGAAAACCTGGCGCAAAAGCTGGTCAACAGGCTGCAAAGGGTGAATTAACCCGCCGGATCGCAGGCGCGCCGGGATCTACCGGCTAATTATGCCGCAGGCTGGCACTTTTTTGAGGTAACTTCGGCTCACGAAAGCAGCATCAAAGGTGGCGCATGTTCGGGAATCGTAAGCGCAAGCCCCAAGAAGAAGAATCCCTGGTTCCGCATGGGCTGGTCTGGTACGCGACTGCGGAGCCCGCCGCTGAAGAAAACGTAAAGAACGAAGAATCCTTAGGTCACACGGTTCAGTATGCCCAGGTGATCGAACAGGCGCGACGGCCGCAACCGGCGCCGGAGGCCGCGCCGGGACCGCAAGCGGTTCCGCAGCCACCTATCCCGGCATCTGCATCGCTTCCCTGGTGGCGGACACAGCAGTCTGAGCCGGAACCCGATCGGCCGATCGTTAAGCCAATCTTGATGCCGCTGTCGGCGTATGCTCCGCCTCCACCTGTCCAGCCAAGCGTAGAGCCGCCGCGTGTCCCTCAAGTTCCGTTGCCCCGGATTTCGGCACCTCAGGTTTCATCACCCCCGGTTTCACCACCTCATGTTCAGGTGCCTCAGGTTCTACCGGCTAATATCGCCCAGATTGTTCAGCGCCCAGTACCTCCGGTTCCCGTCACTCGGCTTCCAGCGCCCGTTCAGGCGGCTCACGTTCAGACGACGCAGGTTCGTAAGCCCGCGGGTGAGGTTCGGAAACCTAATGTCCAGAACAGTCCACCTGCAGTTCCGAAGATTAAGCGAAATTCGGAGGCGCTGTCGCGCGGTGTCACTTGGCTGCGCGCTTCCAGCCAGGACGCATTGCGCACCGCCACTTCGATACTAGGAGGAGTTCGCGGTAGATGGCTGCAGGTTTCGCGCTCAGTAGAGTTGCGGAAGTCGGTCCTGCGTGCGGGAGAAAAGGGACAAGACTTGTTACGGCGCGGCGTCGCAGGCACCCGCAGCTATGCTCAGACTTCGCAAAGCACGATCTTGAATTTGAGTCGCGCCGGCCTAGAACATCTCAAGCGGATGTCAGCAAGGGGCAGATCGGTTTCGGCTGCGGGAACGAAGCACAGCTCCTCGGCCATGATGACACAGCGCTTCAATTCTCAGCGGATTCGAACCGCATTTGCTGTGCCAGTGGTACGGGCTAAAACGTTGTTAGCGCAACCAATGTTGCTTTGGAAGACAAAGCGCGACAGCGCGGCAATCGACTCGCGATTCTGGACCTCGATGACCTTGGCGGCGATCTCTGCTCTCATTGTTTTGGGAATCGTCTCGGTGGTTCCCAACTACGCGGCCAAATCACTCCCCAGCCGAATCCTGAGCCCAAATTCATCGGCAAACGCGAACGTGGCCGAGCCGGTCGTTCTTGCGGCGCCGCCTCAAGCTGGCCCCTCGCAAACTAGTAAGCCAGCGGCGAAGAAAACCGTGAACCCAAAACCTGCACAGGTAAAGCCCGCATCGCCGAAAGCTGCCGTACCTCCAAAGGCGCATCGCACCGCGGATGATGATTACATTGCTCCCGATACGTATAAGTATTACGGCAACGGTTCGAAACGATCCCGCTAACGTACCGGAACTTGTGGAATAGAAATCGCTGCTCAGGCGTGAATTTCGCGGTTCTGCAATGAACGAGCCTCGAGCCTACTTCAGCGGCACCAGGCGATCCACCAGTTCTGAATAATCTTTCTTTTCCAGGCCGTGAACTTCGCGGTTGTAGTCATCCACCTTTGAGGAATAGTTCATAGAACAAAACTTTGGCCCGCACATCGAGCAGAACGCAGCTTCCTTGTAGTAGTCGTCGGGCAAGGTCTCGTCGTGCATGGCCCGTGCAGTTTCGGGATCGAGCGAGAGCGCGAACTGCTTCTCCCAATCAAATTTGTAACGCGCATAGCTGAGGGCATTGTCACGGTCCTGCGCGCCGGGACGATGCCGAGCCAGATCGGCGGCATGGGCTGCGATCTTGTAGGCAATAATTCCATCCTTGACATCTTTTTCGTTCGGGAGTCCGAGGTGCTCTTTCGGAGTGACATAGCAGAGCATGGCGGCGCCGTGCCATCCGATCATGGCTGCGCCGATCGCCGACGTAATATGGTCGTACCCCGGAGCGATGTCGGTCACCAGTGGGCCGAGCGTATAAAACGGAGCTTCGTAGCAAAGCTCGCGCTCTTTATCAACTTGCTCTTTGATCTTGTCGAGCGGGACGTGGCCAGGGCCCTCGATCATCACTTGCACGTCGTATTCCCAGGCTTTTTTCGTGAGCTCGCCCAAGGTTTTTAGTTCAGCAAACTGGGCCTCGTCGCTGGCGTCAGCGATGCAACCGGGACGCAGTCCATCGCCGAGGGAAAATGAAACGTCGTGCTTCGCGAAAATTTTGCAGATATCGGCGAAACGCTCGTAGAGGAAATTCTGTTTGTGGTGGTGCGCCATCCACTGCGCGAGGATGGCTCCGCCGCGACTTACGATTCCGGTGATCCGCTTCGAGATCAGCGGCAAGTATTGGACCAGCACACCAGCGTGAATGGTCATGTAATCCACGCCTTGCTCGGCTTGTTCTTCGATTACCTCAAGCATTACTTCAGCATTGAGATCTTCAATCCGCTTCACTCGTGAAACAGCTTCGTAAATTGGCACAGTACCTATTGGAACCGGGGAATGACGCAGGATAGCCTCTCGAATTTGGTGAATATCGCCGCCCGTAGAAAGATCCATCACGGTATCGGCGCCGTAGTGAACCGCGGTGTGTAGCTTATTCAGTTCCTCGCCGATGTTTGAAGTGACCGCGCTGTTTCCGATGTTCGCGTTGATTTTGCAAAGCGATGCCACGCCGATGCCCATGGGCTCGAGTTCGGGATGATTGATGTTCGCGGGGATGATCATGCGACCGCAGGCAACTTCATCGCGGACCAGCTCGGGCGTCAGTTTCTCTCGCTCAGCAACGTAGCGCATTTCTTCCGTAACAAACCCGCGTCGGGCATAGTGCATTTGGGAGAAGTTACCCTCTTTGCTTTCGGAATTTGCTGCTTTGCGGGCGGCGATCCATTCGGCTCGAAGCTTAGGAGCACCGTTTCCGTTGTGAGCGTTTGCGTTATGACCATTACCACCGTTGCCGTTGGGGGAAGGCATGAATTACGTCCTCTACATTTTCTTGGAGTACTCATTATACGCGGCAAAATGAGAGCTGCTCTGAATCGAGCTACTCAGCCTGCGTGAGCTCCATCGGCTGCGTAGTACGCATCGGCCAGGTAGCAGTGATAAATCCGGCCGCATAGACAAAGCCGATGACCGAAAACCCGGCGATCAAATTTCTTTGCGCCACCGCTCCGACTAAATATGACTGCAACACCTGCAGCAGTGTTCCAGCAAAATAGAAGGTGTTCTGCACGCGGCCCATGAAGTGTTGTGGAATCCGCTCCATCATGCTGGTGTTCATGGCCACGCCGGTGATGCCGCGACCGGAACCCATGAGCGCATAGACCACGACTGCAAGCGCGAGGAACGGCATGGTTGGTGCTGAGGTCATCAAGATGGCGAGAAGTCCAAGTGAGATGGCGATGGAGCGGCGCGCTCCGAATTTCTTGATGAACATGGGCGCATAAAACGCGCTAGCAAAGGCGCCTACACCCCAGCCGCCGTTCAGCCACCCGTAACCAACAGCGCCAGCGTGGAAATATTCGCTGAGTGGAGGAGTGACCACCACTCCAGTCATCATGGCCGATAGAAACAGCGCCCAGCTTATGCCCAGCATCACAATCTCGCGATGCCCGCGAAGGAACTGAACGCCGTCGCGCAACTCGCGAAAGAACTTTTGCACTGCACTTTCCGCGGCAACAATATCCGCATGCAACTCCGCAGGACGAGGCACCACGTGCCGTCCCTTGCGCACGGCGAAATAGCAGAGAAATGAAAGCACGTAACTACTAACGTCGAGCAGCAGTACTCCGCCGAGGCCGATCTTGTTGTACACAAATCCGACGAGGGCGCCGGCGATGAGCCAGCCTCCCTGCACCCCGGCCAGAAGAAAAGTGTTGGCGTGAATGAATTCGTCGTCCGGAGTCATTTCCTGAATCAAGGCTGTAATCGTCGGCCAGAACATCCAGAATCCGGCGGCGACCAGCATGTTCATTGCGTAGAGTTCCCAGACTTTGGCTTTGCCCTGAAAGGCGAGCACAGCGACCGCGGCGATGACGAGCGCACGGGCCGCGTCCAGCACCATAACTAAGCGGCGCCGGTCTTCGCGGTCAATGATTACGCCGGTGAATGGGAGCAAAAGAATTGCAGGCAGGGTTTGTACGACGGCAAACGTTCCCAGCGCAATTTCCGAATGCGTCGCCTGCAGAATGTACCAGGCCACGGCGGCCGAGTTCATGCCGCTGCCGATCATGGAGATGACGTTGGCAGCGAAGATGAAACGCAAGCCCTTCTTCTGCAAAATCGAACGCATAAAACTACTTTAAGTGACAGATAGAACGACGGGAAATAATAAACATCTGTTTTGCGCGTGAGGACACTTAAGGCGTGCGATTTGGGCAGCGAGCAAACAGTAAGAAACGATCATACCGGGCGAGCCGATCGCCAATTGATTTGTACTTTCCGTGATTCCCATAACACAAAGACAATCAGAATCAGCATCACGGGCTCGATCGGGTGCTTGTAGCGCTGAAATGGATTGACCAGATAATAAGGAAGCGGGTAGATAACCAAGAACGGCGCCAGCAGCCATCCATAGGGATTTCGTCGCCACAAGGTGAGAATGAGTCCGGCAAAAGCGAACACCGCTTCCAGAGAAAATTCCACATGGCGCGCAATCCATAAGTCATATCCGGCCACGATCACTGTCTGTGGTGGCGCCGCCCAAAAATACCAAATGCGCTTCAAACTGAATAAGAGAAATTCTGCCGGATGCTCGCGGATGAACTGGTGCACCTGACTTCTTTCGATATCCATGAAACGAATTTCGCCCAACTCCTGGAATCGGCGCATAGCCGCCGGATCGTTTCCAGGGTGCTCGGTGCGCTGCCACAAGCCCGAAGATGCATCATTGTTGGCTTCGTGAAGCTCCAATGGAAGATTGTCGCGAATGAAAATGATCCGTCCAAAGATCTGGTAGTTACGTATCGTCCACGGAGTAATGCAAAGCAGCGCGACAAATACCATCAGCGCAGCGCCGGAGTATTGTCGCGAAGATTCAGGTGCGCGACAAAGGATCCAGGCAAGAAGGAACGGCAGCAAGATCACAATCGTGGTGTTGGTCAGGAGGATCAGACCCCAGAGCAGGCCATAAGTGATCCAATCGCGGCGGCGTGCACCGTCTGCCATGCGGATTGTGAGCCACAGCGAAAGGCTGAGTAAGAAGGTGGAGAAGCTCACCTCCCAGATGATTCGAACCGGCCAATAAATAACGTATGGAAATACCGCCCACGTCCAGGCGGCGGCTCGACCCACCCGTTCGTGGTAAATGCGGGTGCCGATAAGGTAGATAGTCCAGCAAGTCAGTGACGCAAAAAGACTATTGAACGCAAGCATCACAAATGCCGCAGTACGGGTGTAAGTCCCAAAAATCTTAAACACACCCGCGAGGACGTAGGGGTAAACCGGAGCCGCCCAGGCGGTGGGGCCGGAGTTCAAGTCTGTGGGAGAACTGAAACCCTGCCCGCTGACAATGGAGCGTGCGATGCGTCCCATTTCCCAGCCGAACGGGAAGTGATCGCGCAGCGGGTTAATGCGATAGGTGTGGCCGACAGCAATGACTGCGATCCTCAGCGCGAAAGCGACAAGAACAATCAAAAAGATGGACTGGCGGAAAGGCCGTTTGCGCAAAGGCTCCGGCAAACCGCTATGTGAAGTTTCTCTGGTATGAGGGATCGCGGTTTGCACTCGTCCCAGACTACCGCAGCGCGCGGTTGATAAGCCAGATTGAACTCGACTGGGTATTGGGCTACTACTTTGAATGTTGAGACTGACTAGAAGGACGTTGCGTCCACCACAATTTTAGGAACAACCAAGTGACGGCGAAACGGATCAGGAAAGCGAGCGGAAGAATCGGAATAAGCCGATGATTAGAGCGGCCAAGCCGAATTGCATCAGCTATCGCACCAGGAGTCGCCAAGATGGATATGACCGCGATCAGCAACCATCCCCATCTGAGCACCTTCGTCACGCTATTTCTCTTTCCGCCCTCTGCTGCTCATACGACTCCCAGAAGGGCCGCAAGAACACGTCCCGCAGGCGAACTGTGGCGCGGCAGCCATTGCGGAACTTATACGAAGTGTACGATGAATTTCAATGAAATTCCACCCAGAATAATTTTCTGATTAAACCGCTTGCGTCCTACGGGGCCTCGATCAGCTCCATTTTTCCGTCGCGGGTGCGGTGAAGAATCATCAGCTTGCCCTTTGGATCGCGGAAGACAAAAACATCGCGGTCGCGGAAGTGCGCTTCTTTGATCGCTTCTTCAAGCGTCATGGGACGCAGCGCGACTGCCTCATCCGAGCGAACCAAGTGGACTTCTGTTGACTTTGCGAACGCCGGAAATTTGTGCACCACCATCGACATGGTCGATGTAGCAGCGGCAGCGGCGATCGCAGTCTTCGGAGTGGGTTGGACGGCAGCTTCACCATCCCATTCTTTGTGGTTGCGTCGCTTCTTGGCGATGATGCGGGTTTTGTTCTTGAGGGCTTGCTTTTCCAGATGCTCCAGAGCTTGGCCGATGGCGATTCTCATGTCATTGGCCTGAGCGAGAGCAACCAGCGGACCGACGCGCGAACTAATGGTGATTTCGGCCTTGTGGCGGCGCTTCTCGACCGCAAGAACCACTTTGCTTTCGAATTCTCCGCGGAGAATTTTCTTGATTTTAGTCAGGCTGGCTTCAATTTCCTTGCGGTCAGCGGCAGTCACTTCATAATGCCTGCCCGTGTATTCCACGTTCATGGATGGTCTCGAGAGTGCGAAGTCAGAAGTAAAAAGTCAGAAGTCAGAATGCAGAATAAAGCCGAGTTCAGATTGTAGATTGAAGATTTCAGATTTCAAAACACTAAGGAACACTATTTCGGGCGTTTCAAATCTGAGATCTACAATCTACAATCTGCAATTGTAGTGCTGAACTTCTGCATCCTTACTTCTGACTTCTGACTTATTTCTTTACTCTTCTCTGGTGCGTGCTGGGAATCTTCATGTCCTCGCGGTACTTGGCAACGGTGCGGCGAGTTACCTGGATGCCCTGCGACTGTAGAATGCGGGTGATTTGTTCGTCGGTAAGCGGCTTGCTCGAGTCTTCGTCTTCGATGAGTTTCTTTACGCGGCGTTTCAGGATCAGTAGAGAGGTGTTTCCTCCCTCTGGTCCGTTCACGCTCTCGCTAAAGAAATAACGCAGCTCGAAGACGCCTTGCGGCGTGTGCGCGTACTTGTTAGCGACCGCACGGCTCACAGTGGAGGGATGCACTCCAATTTCCTCCGCCACTTCCTTGATCATCATTGGCTTAAGCTCGTCGATACCTCTTTCGAGGAAGTCACGTTGGCGCAGCACAATGGAGTAGCAAACTTTCAGGATGGTCTGCTTGCGCTGCTCAATGTTTTTAATGAGCTGGATGGCACTCTTAAAGCGTTCCTTGACGTAGTTGCGGGTGTCGCGATCGTTGCCCTCGCGGGTCAGCAATTTCCGGTAAGCAGGATTCAGACGCAGGGTAGGAACGTCGTCATCATTCATCATGACCAGCCACTCATCGCCATGCTTTACGAAAGCAACATCAGGCTCAATCAGCCGTGGCTGCACGATGTTGTAACGGAGACCCGGCCGCGGGTCGAGGGTTCGAATGTAATCGAGCGCGGCTTGCACCGCCTCGACGGGCCGATTAATTGCGCGGGAAATTTCCTTGTATTGCTTGTTTTGCAATGCGCGAAGATGCTGGTCGACGATCGCCAAGGCATCGGTGACCACCTGGGCCGTACTGTCGCCGTTGTTGCCGAGGTGCATCTGGTGATAGCGCAACTGGCAAAGCAGGCATTCACGAAGGTCACGGCAGGCCACGCCGGGAGGGTCCAACTGCCGGACGATCTCAATCGCTTCCCGAAGATCTTCCTGATTGAAGCTCACTTGCGGAATGGGCCTCGATCCATTCGTTGCCGGCGGAGCAATCGTACTGGCGCTGACGGGAGTAGGCGCAGGCGCGGCCGCAGCAGCTGCCGAGGTTCCGTTCGAAGCAGCAAGCGAACTGTCGGAAGCGGTCGCTCCGTTCCAGTTGTCAGAATCTGGCGAATCTACCTCTGCTTCTTTCAGCGCCGCTTCCACTAAGGCGGCGTCAAGGCCCAAAGCCGCTGCCTCTTTCACCACACTCTCGGACTTGGCAGCGTCGATCTCCGCGGGAGCTGCGGGAACAAATCCCAGCAACTCCTCATCGCTGGCGATCAGATATCCATCCTCGTTCAGGTTTCCGATCACCGATTCCGCAGCCTCGCGCACCGGCGGCCGAGTGGGAATTGATCCAAGCTGCCAAACTAGGTGATCTGTGAGGGTGCTTGGCTTAGAAAGAAAATTCTCAAATGATGGGCGTTCAATTTCTTCAAATTCGCCGGGATTGCGAAATCCGGGATCGAGGTAATCCTTGAAGAACGAACCAAAATCAATTTCTTCAAATGGATCTTTTTTGTCGGGAGTGGTAGCTGCTGCCTCTTCCGCAGCCGAAGCCCGCTCACGGTCTTCCTCGCGGCGGCCGACGTCGTCGATGAGAGGAACGGTATCTTCCAGTTCCTCGAGCACCGGGTTCTCGACCATTTCGGCAGTGATCATGTCCTTCAGCTCAAGCTTGTTCAGAGCGAGGACGCTGACCATCTGCACGAGGCCAGGCGTGAGGATCTGCCTCTGCGAGACTTTTAAATTGAGCCTTGGCTGGAGTAATACCATAAAATCTCAACTGCGTCGTAGGTCGTAGGTCGTACGTCGTACGTCGTTCGCCACCTCCTCTGGCATTGGCAGATTCGGTTTTGCCAACGACCAACGACGAACGACAAATGACCGCCCTTTCACACCAACGAAAAACTTTCTCCTAAATAAACTCTTCGCACTTCCGAATCACTTCCTAACTCTTCCGGCGTCCCGTGACGGAATATTTTTCCGTCATTAATGATGTACGCCCGGTCGGTCACCGACAAAGTCTCGCGTACATTGTGGTCCGTAATCAGAACGCCAATCCCGGTAGATTTCATATTGCTAATGATCTTTTGCAGATCGAGTACGGCAATGGGATCGATTCCCGAAAACGGCTCATCCAGCAGGATGAACTTCGGCTTGATCGAAAGCGCCCTTGCAATCTCAACCCTACGCCGTTCCCCACCCGAAAGCGCGTAACCGCGGTTCAGCCGGATATGTTCCAATCCCAGCTGGTCGATCAGCCGCTCCATCGTCTCCCGGCGCTCATGCCAGGAAACGGGTTGCGCCTCCAGCACGGCTAGGATATTCTCCTCGACCGTAAGCTTTCGGAAGACCGACGCCTCTTGGGGGAGATAGCTGATACCGAACTGCCGTGCCCGCCGATACATTGGCACGTCGGTGATCTCGTCCTCGTCTAGGAGGACCCGGCCCGTATCAGGGGGTATCAGGCCGACGATTATGTAAAAGCTGGTAGTCTTGCCAGCGCCGTTAGGTCCAAGCAAACCAACAACTTCGCCCTGCCGGACGCTAAGACTCACTCCACTTACAACCCGACGACCACGATAGGATTTACATATGTCGTCGGCAGCCAGGGTTTGCATTTACCGTACCACTTTAGTGTGCGCAACGGCAGGCAAACTGCTGCTGCCATTAACGACGACCCTATCATCGCGCCTATACAAAGTCAACGAAACCCCGGTAACTTTGCCGCGTTCGGCATCAAAAATGCTAGGCGTTCCGCCGATCAGGAAAAACTTGTCATCTGCAGATGTATAAGTGAGCTTCTCTCCTGTGGCACGGCGCGTTGGTTCGGTAACCACAACCGAGCCTGAGGCGACGATTTTTTCCACTTTTGCGGGAGTTGCGGGCGGAGCTACGGGCTTTTCGCTGGTAGAAGAGCTGACGACGGGCGAGGGTGCTCGCCGCTCCACAGACTGAGTTATAGGGGCGAAGAATACGTCCATCTGACTGGATGTGACAGTCAGGTCTGTGCTCCGCGCGACCACTTCTCCTTCGTAATGCGCCATGCGCTCCGAGTCGTAATAAGCCAATTGGTTCGAGGTGACGTGGACTGGAGTCGATTTGCCGCTCTTGTCGATTGAAGTGAGTGCGGTTGAGACCTTCTGCTGGGCATTGGAATCCGCAACTACGGTGCGCTGATCTTTTTGAAATTGAATGGTAGGCGCCTCTACCATGTTGGCATCCTGCCACAGGCGAGCATTGCCTTTGTACGTTGCAAGCGAAGGGGAGTTATGAGCCGTCATGCTGTCGGCCGTAACGTGAATCGGGTCGGACGATGCCAGAAGAGCGCCATTCGGTTGAAACTTGAGATCGCTGTAAGTGGTCTTGACCGCGCCCTCGGCAAAACCATCGCCGGTCGCTCGATTCAGCCGCACAATGCGCGCGGTGGTAGCCATTCCGGAATCAATAATTCGAGGCGTACCGGTCAGGACCAAAATCTGGTCAGGCGGTGTGTAACGCGCTCGCTCAGCAAACGCCTGCTGAGTTCCAGCCTCGTAAGTGAAGTGTCCCTCCTGAATCAGGCTTTCGATTCCGGTGCCCGGACGGAAGTAGGCGTCAATGACATCGCTGGTGCTGACGCGGGCAGGTTGCGGAACATTGTTGCGCGGCGCTTCGGTCGTCACTACACGCGCATGGGCAGCGCCGTGGACCTGTGAAAGCTGACCGAAGGAATCAAACTTTGCGGTGAATTTGTCGGCGCTAACTCGAGTTTGGGTTCCCGGCTTGCCTTCGGGCGGAAGCAAGGTAATTTCGGGAGGGCCGCTGGTCTCGGCGCGCGTAAGCCGGTTCCCTTCTGCTAGAAACATGTCGATAACGGGCGCAGCCACCGCCACATCCTGCGTGCTGTTCCCGGCTGAGCCTTGGTGCTGCAGCAGCTTGGCCTGCTGCTCCGCATGAACTTTGGTGAGAGTATTACGCCTTTTAAAAGTGAGTGCGGCCCGCCCTGCAGTGCCGTCCGTGGGTTGGGCTCCTTCCGTCCTGAGGTGAACATCTCCGGAAAACACCGCGGTTTCAACCTGGTTGCGCGCCTGCATCGCCACCTCTAATTTCTGAGACGTCACATGAGATACGGTTGAGGATTTCGCCGCAACATTGTTGAGAGCCGTTGAACTTTGAGCACCAGTGCGCTGCTGATTTTTCGAAGCGCCTGATGCGGCTGAGTCGATGGTGACATTGCCGATGGCAACTGCGTGGTCGAGCGTGTTATCAGCGCGCAAGAACAGTGTCGCGTCGTCTGCCTGGCCTTGCCCCTGTCGCAACTCTGTTCGTGCATGCTGCAGAACGATTTCTCTAGGAACCTTCGACAGAATGGCGTGCTGGGCGAAAATCTTTAATGGACTGGCTCCACTCACGGTCATTTGAACCTGCGACTCCAAAACCAATGCATTGTCTTTCGCAGAATATTTAGCGCCTACGGCTGATCCGCTGGTTTCGGGGACGTAGAACTCAACGAGTGACGGCGTCGAGGCATCGCCGGTTTTTTGATTGAAAACCAGATTTGTGGTTTTCACATGAATGGGGTTTTTGAGCTCTAGCGGCGCAGTCTGATCGGGATTAGCTACTCCCTGCGGGTTTGCCTGCAGGTCAATCGAGACCTCGCCCTTGCTGGTAACGTCGCCGGACTGCTGGTCATATTCGAACTCTTTTCCGTAAACCTGATCGAAGCGCGATGAGTCTCGGCCGTATATCGTAATGGTGACGTCGTGCAGTTCTGCACGACCACCCCCTCTGTACTGTATGGCTTTATTGGCCTGTAGTTTAAAGAGGGTCCTGCCGTGGTCCGATTTGGAAATCGTGAACTCCTGGGCGCTCTGCTGGATCTCAATGCCTAGTTTTCCCGGGACCTGCTTTAACGCGTTCTGCACGTTGTGGCGGGCGTGGAAATACACCCCGAGTACAACCAGGCAAGCGCTGATTGCCGTTAAAGCGAACCATTGCCGCAGGCGGGTGACGAAAAGATCCATTGAATATAGTTTAGTGCAACCTATGCGGGTTGCGGCGGATGCTTTTGGGCCGGAACTCGCGCAGATACGCGCTGTTTCTAGTATGCTGTCGTTTCCACGGCATGAAACAGTTTGATGGACAGGCTTTATCCTGGACGATAAAAGACCGAGTCATTGAGCTCGCGTTGCACCGCGAGCCTTGTAATGAGATCGGTTCGCAGTGCCTGGAGGAGTTGGAGCAATTTACGGCCGCTCTACCAGACCTGGAACAGAGCGCGCACTCGCTGATTCTCTTTAGCACACTGGATTGCGGTTTCTGTGCTGGAGCCGACTTGCGCGAACTATACCGGCGTTCCCAGGAGATGAAGAAGAACGATGCGATTGCGGGAGTACGGAACTTTCTGGAACGCATCCATCAGGTGATGAATACGCTGGACGCGTCGCCGCTGCCGACCATTGCGGCGGTCCATGGGATCGTTTTCGGCGGCGGGTTGGAATTAGCTCTGACTTGCGACCTGATTATTGCGGATAAAACTGCGCGCTTTTGTTTCCCGGAGTTGCGTCTTGGGCTGATTCCGGGCTTCGGCGGAATCCCCCGCCTGAAGCGGGATTTGGGAAATGCGGTGGTGCGCGACCTACTGCTCACGGGCCGCAGCTTCAACGCGAATAAAGCGCAGCAGATCGGGCTAGTGAGCCAGGTAGTGGGTGAGGGCGAAGCGTTGCGCGTGGCGCGCGCAACAGCGGCACAGATGGGCAAGTTCGATCGCAACACGACGGCTGCTGCCAAGAAATTTATCAAGCCGATCCCGTACGATGATTTCAGGCAGGAGATCGAAATTTTCTGCGAGTTGTTCAGTCAGCCCGCCGTCGAGGCTGGACTGAAGAAATTTGTTGAGAGTGCGAACGCCCAGCCTTACCTTCCATAACATTGACTTATATGCAGACACAACAAAAGACATTGGATGAAGTTTTGGATTTGGCCGCCGTGCAGTTCAAGGTCCCGCGGCAGAGCCTGTCTCCGGACGATGACTTTTTCAAAAAGCTAGGGATCGACAGCCTGCAGGCGCTCAGTTTGCTTACTCGCCTGGAGCAGCACTTCAACATAGAATTACCCGATTACGAGATGCAGGGAGTCTCGGACTTTAGAACACTGGCGGAGCGAATTCAAACCAGGCTTTAAGAATCGCGAGCTTGAAACAGAGGCACGGAAAATAGTCGCATTACGCTGGAATGCTGGCGGGGACCGCTGCCTCAATCGTCGGAACCCAACCAATCAAGGCCGTTTCGCTCTGTGGCTGCGCGTCGCCGTGGTGAAATAGACTGCATGCTCGATCTGGATCGGTACACATCTCTCGGCGCGGCGCTCAGCGACGCTTTGGACCGCTGGCCGAACGAGACTTGCCTGATCGAAGCAGATCGCGAGCGTGAACGCACCCGGCTCACCTATTCGGATTTCAAGCAGATGGCAGCTCCGCTGGCCCGCGCCTTGCAGGATGCGGAGTTGCGGTCTGGCGATCGCGCCGCCATCATCATGACTAATCAGTCGAAGTGGCTGATCTCCGCCTATGCGATTCTGCAAAGTGGGGGCGTCCTGGTTCCGCTCGACTACAAGCTGACCGCGGGAGAGCACCTGCAACTGCTGGCTCATTCCAGAACCAAGTTCATGGTGATCGAGTACCACCTGTGGCGCGCCATCACACAGGACCCGGAATTCAACAATCACAAGATCAAGATTGTTCTGGTCACGGAAGCCCCGCCCAGCGCCGAACTTCGCGGCGGTTATCGATGGGAGGAGTTCCGCCGCAAAGGTGATCCTAGTCTCATCTCCCGCAAACGTCAGGATGCCGCCTGCATCGTTTATTCCTCGGGCACAGGTGGAAGGCCAAAGGGCTGTGTCCTTACCCACGAGAATTATTTGGAGCAATGTAAATCGCTGACCGCGTGGTATCCGTTCTGGCCGGGAGTGCGCTACCTGAGCATTCTTCCCACCAACCACGCCATCGACTTCATGGTCGGCTTCATCGGGCCGTTCGTCTGCGGCGCCTGCGTCGTGCACCTTCGCACACTGCGGCCCGAATTTGTACGCGATGCGTTTGTTCGCTACCGGATCACGTATGTCAGCCTGGTACCCATGGTCCTTAAGAATCTGGAGCACGGCCTTAGGTCGAATTTCGATGCGCTGCCGGGGATCAAGCGGTGGGTGCTTAACTTGATGATCTCCATTAATAAAGCGCTTACGCGCAAACGTCCTAACGTGGAGCTTAGCCGCAAACTCCTGGGTCAGGTTCACACGGCTTTCGGAGGACAGCTGCTGGCTATGTTTACTGGCGGCGCATTTATCGATCCCCAGACTCTGCGATTCTTTTATGAGCTTGGAATTCCGGTCGCCAATGGCTATGGCCTCACCGAAGCTTGCACGGTGCTCACCTTGAACGACCTGAAGCCGTTTCGCGCAGACACAGTCGGCAAGCCGTTGCCGGGAGTTGAGCTTCGCATTCTGAACCCAGATGCGGATGCGGTGGGCGAAGTAGCGGCCCACAGTAAGACGATCATGTCGCATTACCTGGACGATCCGGAACTGACGACCGAAACAATTGTGGATGGCTGGCTGCTCACCGGCGATCTCGGACGCCTGGAAGCAAACGGTCACCTGCAATTGCTGGGACGCAAGAAGAACATGATCGTCACTGAGGGCGGCAAAAACATTTATCCTGAGGACATTGAATCTGCGTTCGACGGTCTCGCAGTGAAGGAGTACTGCGTATTCGCCGCGAACTACGTCTGGCCGAAGAAAGAACTCGGAGGAGAAATGCTGGTGCTGGTGCTGCGTTTGGAACAAAACCAGGAATTCGCGGATTCGCTGAAGAATGAAATAGTGTCGCGCAACCGTCGTTTGCCAGATTTCAAGCGGGTCACGGGTTACGTCATCTGGGACAAAGATTTTCTCCGCACTGCCTCACTGAAGATCAAGCGCAACGACCTGGCGCATGAGCTTGGGAGTTCGCTGGAGCGCTCGGCTGTCAAAGAGCTTTGAGCGGATCAAACAAGTATTTGGCGATTGTCAATCCAGCGGCGGGCGGCGGGCGCTCGCGCCAACTTCTTCCTGCGGCGCTGGAGCGCTTGCGGACGGCGGACATTCAGGTCGATGTGCGCGAGACTGCGGCCCTCGGCCATGCAACCGAAATCGCGCGCGAAGCATGGACGCAGGGTTATAGCAAATTCATTTCGGTTGGTGGCGACGGAACTTCGTATGAAATCGTGAACGGATTGTTTCCGCTTCCCGCGGGTTCGGAAATTCCGACTTTGGGTTTTCTTCCGCTGGGGACAGGAAACTCCTTCCTTCGCGATTTCAGCAAGAAGGGCGTCGAATACGCGATAGAGTCGCTCATCGCCGGACGCTCACGAAAATGCGATGTGCTCCGCTTGCGCCACAAAGATGGTGTGCTGCACTACCTCAATCTTCTTAGTGTTGGTTTCACCGCCGACGTCGCGACTATGCGCGCCCGCCGTTTCAGCGGTTGGGGCGAGGCAGGATATCAAACATCTATTTTTATTTGTCTAGCGCGCTTCCGCCGACGACCATTTCCGCTGAGCGTCGATGGAGAGCCGAGGGTCGACCGTCGGCCCTGTTTGTTTCTTACTTTCAACAACAGCAAATTTACTGGCGGGACGATGATGATTGCTCCCCAGGCTGAGACCAATGACGGATTGATCGAGTATGTGCGCTGGGGTCCCATTGGGCGTGTAGGTTTGATCCGCAACTTGCCTACGCTTTACGACGGTACCCATACGCGGCACCCGCTGGCCGAAGTTCGCAAGGTTCGGCAGATCGATTTTCATCTCGATAGCCCCGTCGATGTGATGGTCGATGGCGAGGTGATCACACTGCATTGCGAGAGCCTGGACGTTCTGCCGAGTGCGCTCAATGTCGTGGTATAAAAATTCAGAAAATGTCTGACTTGACTGACAAACAAAACGAAACCGCTGTTGCAAAGCCTGCACCTCGTTGGATTTGGCTCGGGTTAGCTCTGGCCGTCGCGGTCGTCGCATGGGGAATTTATTATTTTACGTATTATCGCAAGCCGGTCAGCACCCTTGACGGCTTCGCGAAGTGCGTAAGCAAGGCGGGCGCAAAGATGTATGGGGCGTGGTGGTGTCCGCACTGCGCCGATCAGAAGGAAATGTTCGGCTACGCATTTCAATACGTGAATTACGTGGAGTGCAGCCCAACAGGACAACGAACAGAAACCGATGTTTGCAAACAAGCAGGGATCAAGAACTTCCCCACTTGGCAGTTCGCCGATGGATCTCGAACTGAGGGCGCGGTGCACTTACAGGCGCTCGGCGAAAAAACCGGATGCCGGCTGCCGTGAACACGCCTCCTCACGTTCCGCAAACCGCGCCAGAAGGGGCGCGCGCACACTTGATGACGATGACGGCCATTGCACTTCTCGCAGTCGCCGGCGTTGCGGTTTCTTCGGTTTCTCTGTACGAGCACTTTGCCACTTCCACAACTTCCTTCTGCGATTTCAGCGAGTTCTTCAATTGCGACATCGTGAACCGCAGCGCTTATTCAACTGTGCTCGCCGTGCCCGTGGCGCTCATCGGAATCATCGGCTACTTGCTGATCACAGCGTTGGCGACGATTTACCGCAATAAAGCTGAAACGCCAGTCCTGCTGCTCATTGCATCTTTGGGAGGACTGGGATTCGGGTTGTATCTGACCTACATCGAGAAGTTCGTGCTGGGGGTCTGGTGCGTTCTGTGTCTAACCTCGCTGGGGTTGATTGGCTGCGAAGCGATACTCAGCGGGATTGCCACTTCGAAGCGTTCAGGCCGAAGTAATAGTCGAGTTTAGTCATCTGCGACTGCTTTCAATTCCGCTTCCCTGCTTACACTCGCTGGAGTCGACTGCTTCCGTTTGATAGTAGTGATTGCGACCACGCTGATCAGAATAAGCGCCGTACCTAGAATCGTTCTTCGGCCTACGGTTTCGCCGCCGAGCGCCGCTCCCAGAATGACCGCCACTACCGGGTTCACATACGCGTAGGTTCCTACCTTCGTCGGCGACTCATAGTGCAGTAGCCACACATATGCTGTGAATCCCACGATTGAACCGGCAATAATCAGATAGACAAGTGAAAGCCACGCGGTTGAAGAAATGTCCTGCGCGCGGAAATGTGCGAATTCCCCAGCTATGGCTGCAAGCGCCAACAACTGCACGCCTCCTGAGAGCATTTGCGCAGCCGCGCTCATCGGCTTTGATGCCTGCAGAGTCAGCCGTCCGCTGACGATGGTTCCGATAGACCACCCACAACAAGAGATTAGAAGCGCGATCACTCCCCGACGGTCGAGTGGCGCTTCTCCGAGCGAGGCCCAGGGATTCATGAGCACAACCACTCCGATGATCCCTACGGCTAACCCAAGACCCAGGCGTAAGGTCAGCCGCTGCGTGCGCAAAAACGTGATCTCGAGCAGCGTGATGCAGACGGGAATCATGGCGAGAATCACGGCCGCTATGCCAGATGGGACCCGTTGCTCCGCCCAGAACAGGCAGGCGTAGTCGATGAGGAACATCAATGTGCCCAGCACAGTTGCGTCGCGCCATTCACGCAGACTCGGCGAAGGCGTTCCACTGATGCGCAGCCATGCCCACATTGCTAGGCCGGCGACGGTGAAGCGTAATCCCGCCATCAAGAATGGAGGAATTTCGCGCACCCCAATGCGAATTGCAAGATAAGTCGATCCCCAGACCAAATAAATAATGGCGAATGCCAGCAGGAGCTTCCAGGCAGCGGGGCGCGAGGATGCAGAGGTCACACGCTAATCATACGAAAAAGAAATGAGGTTTACGTTTCGCAAGCGGCAGATCGATTGGATTGCGAATAAAGCGGTTAAGACGACAGTTCTCGTCTCAGTTGGAGCTTTGAATTTCCATCGTCTCGTCGATCCAAAGCTGACCGGGAGATCCGGGGCCGGAGCGCGTCGCCGTAACCCGAAATCCGCTCGAAGTGGTTTGGATGTCGTAGGAAAACGGAGGACGGTCACCCTTTGGCGGCATATAGTGGCCGGAGACGAGATCGTCGATTGAACCGTAATGTCCCTCGGTGGCGTTAAAACTGCGCTCTGCATTGGCCATGCTGAGTAGATCGCCTTTCACGCCGGTCATAACTTCGGCCGCCTGAACAGTGGTGCCCCCGCCAATGTGCGCCACACTTTCCGCCTGCTTGGTGTACAGATAGAAAACAATCGCAGCCGACATGAGCACACCGGCAAAACCGAGAATACGACCCATAGAGATTCCTCGAATCCTTATTGCAACGCGAGAAAGCTCGTGCCGCAAGTAACCGGAGTGCACGAACTCAAGGTTATGCACGGCGATAGACGGTTCATTTACGCCGTGCTGCTCTGCTTCATGGTGTACATCTCTTCTATTTGTGGATCGAAGCGCTGCGCGATCAAGTCGCGCTTGAGTTTGCCGTTGGCGGTGAGCAGACCATTTTCGATGGTGAAAGGCTCGGAAATAATGCGAAATGCCCGCACCTGCTTGTAATGCGGCAATGTGGGGTTCACCGCGTCGAGGGCGGACTGCACCTGCTCGGCGGAGAGATCGCCCGTGATGATCAGGGTCAGGTAGCTCCGACCGTTACCGATCACCACCGCATGTTGCGCGTTGAGAAGACGTGCCAGAATTTCATCTTCAATAGGCTCGGGCGCAATATTGTGGCCGGAGTTGAGGATCAACAAGTTTTTAATTCTGCCGATAATTTTCCAGTTTCCCGACGCGTTTACCTCGCCTTGATCGCCAGTATGAAACCAGCCGTCGCGCAGGACTTTGGCGGTTTCATCCGCCCGGTTCCAATATCCCGGGAAAACATTTGGGCCGCGGACAACGATCTCGTCGTTCTCTGCTAGCTTCATTTCAACTCCGCTGATCGCAGGGCCCACGCGGCCGGGCTCCACATGGCGAGGATCGTCCAAGGTGCAAATTGCAGTGGTTTCGGTGAGTCCGTACACCTGAAGCACGGGAATGCCGAGCATCATAAAGAACAGCTGAGTCTCGACGCTGAGTGGCGCGGAGCCGCAGATCAGGGCCTTTAGATTCGAGCCGATCATCTTTTTTCGGATGGTCGGGAACACTCCTGTATTTGCCAGTGCCAGCCAAATCGCATCTGAAAAACTTGCTCGGCCCTCATGTTTGCGCATGTAAGCGGCTTTGGCCTTGGTGTAGATTGTGCGCACTATGCCTGCAGTTTTCCAAAGTTGTTCGTCGACGGCCCTGCGAACTCTTTCAAGCAGAGCGGGCACATTTACGAAATAATCGGGCGCGACGGTGCGAAGCTCACCCGCCAGCTTCGAAAGATCGGTATTCATGAAAACCGAACTGCCGCGCAACAGACTCGTAAGCGTGGTGATCCAGGCTGCAGCGAAATTCAGCGGCGCCCACTGGTAAACACGGTCTTGATCGGGACGGTGATTCATCAAGATATCGAGCTGTTCTGACGTGCATTGCAGAATGTGCGCAACATTTGCTGCGGTGAGCATCACACCTTTGGCTTCGCCGGAAGTTCCTGAGGTATAGATGATGGCAGCGACGTCGGAATTCTCAACCTGAGGCTTCCTAGCTCGCTGGGTATTCGAAGAAAAGATTTCGTCAAACAGGACTTGTGGCGGGGCTTCCCGCCAATTCTGGACGATTGCTTCTCGCAAGGTTGCGTCCCCGCAGCAGATCAAAGACGGCGAACAGTCCTTCATCATTGCGACCAGTTCCGCAGGCGCCTGGCGGGAATACAGCGGCACGACGATCAGGCCTTCCGCCATGATCGCCAAGTCGGCGGCGATCCAGCGAATGCTGTTCGGCGCCAGCAAGGCGCAGCGGTCGCCTTTCTTCAGTCCACGCGAGGCGAGGAAGGCACGGGCTTGAGAGATCATGCCGAGCAGTTCGCGACCGGTGACCGGAGCGGCGCCGGATTCGCGGAGTTCCGTCAGGAGTCTCTGATCGGCCGCAGAGTCCAAACGTGCGAAGATTTGGTCGAGGAAGCTCACCTCAAGCGGGGACCTTGTTGCTTTCGCGATACATTCCGATCAACCGGCGCAAACCTTCGTCGAGAGGAGGGAGATAATCTTCCCAGCCCCACTCGCCTTTGCGGGTAGGGAAATCGGGATATCGGCGGCGGACCTCTTCTTCGAAGTAAACTCCCATGCGCGCCATGGTCTTTAAATTTCTGACCACAGTGTGCCCGATTCCGTCTGCGATTCTTTCGCCATCGGTGGCAAGAGTCTCGAGCGCAGCCAGCAACTTCGGCTCCAGATCGGGATCGTCAACGTTCATCAGCAGGTCTTCGTGGCCGCGTTCGCGCATCAGGTTGCGGATGCGCTCGTCCATGGTGATTCCAGCCGAAGGAACCAATGCAGGCATAGAAGTAACGATTCCGTGAAAGCGAGATGACGCCATCAGATGTCCAGCGCGCAGAATGCTCACCATCTGAAACATGTCGTAATTTTCGGAGCTAAAAACTGCCACGCCGCCCAGCTTTTCGGATACTCGGCGGCAAGCGCGAGTATCCAGTTGCTCAGTGGCAGCAAGGGCGACGAACACTCGGTGACGTTGCCGGAAGCCGTCGACCGCCTTTGCAATCGCAGTCAGGTATCGTTCGAACGCATTTTCTACTTCAGAGCCGTCTTTGTGAAAATAAAGAGTTCGATAATGACTGTCCTTGTACGCGCCACCAATGGCGTGAGCCGCGTATTTCACCAGCGATGGCTTCACCGGCCACCAGAATGGATTGATCGGGCAGACGATCAGCACCGGGAGCTTGCCATCCCAACCAGCATCCTGCAACGCCTTGCGGCCATACTCGGGAGCAAGCGGCTCGAACGTCCACGCCGTGTCCGTGCCGAGCTCAGTAGGCACGCCGAGTTTCCGCAACACGGTACGCGATTCTTCATTACGCGTGATGATCAGCGCGTCCTTGCAATAGCGGCCGCACATTTTTGCGACTGAGGGATCCATGTGTCCGGCTTCCGACCCATATCCGACCGCCAGTTTGTTCTGGGCTGTCGCTGTCCCTAGCGATCCGATGATCATGGTGGTCAGTGCGTTCGCAAACTTACTCTTGAACGCGGAGCCTTCAACCACAATCACCCCGTGATGCTTGGGAATCTCACGCGCCAGAAACGGCGGAAAAATATCGGGAAGATGGACCTGCTCTGCGCCTTCGAAGTACCCGCGGGTCAGGTCGAAGTTCTGGCTCATCACGCTGAATTCAACATTGTCTGCTCCGAGAATGTGGCGCAACTGACGCAGTGTTTCTTCAGGACGAACGTCGGAGCCCGTATTGCGCGTGCCGTTGTACCCGGCCAAAAGCAGCTTCAGCTTTTTGCCCGGTTGCCAGCGTTCGCCACCACCGAGGATCCATGCGGCTTTCGCACGTTCTATGTTGCCGCTGACCCACGCTTCGAGGATGTAATCCATCATGCCGCAGATCCTCCGACTTTTGCTGGCCAACCCTGGTAAGGGTAAGTGAAATTGGTTTCGCGGCTGAACTTCAGCAGCGGATAACTGTACTGCGAAAACGGAACCGGCTTGCGTCCCAGCTCAGAAGTGACTCGCGTGTTGTCGAACACCGTATTGAAAGTTAAATATGGCATGAAAACTTTCATCAGCGACGCGACGTGCGCAATCGGACTCTTGCGATTCGAGAGCAGGTTAATGGAAGAGGTGAACGGCTTCTGCATAAAGGGCAAGTAAATCGGCCCGCGCCTATCTTGCGCCGCAGCCAGCGATTCAGTGATCTGCCGGAACGTCTGCGATTCGCGCCCCGAAGAAAGGTGATAAGTGTCGTACTGGGTGTGCTCTTTCACGTGCAATCTGGCGATGGCATCGGCAACAAAGTCTACGTTGACGATGTCGACGCGGTCGCGCGGGCGCAGCGGCAGGGCCGGCAATCCGGCCAGGAACACGAACGCCCGCACCATGTCGAACTGTGTCGTCTCTCCGCGGCGGCTGTCACCGAGGACAATACTGGGCCGGAAGATGGTCTTCGGCACATCTGGAAGCAGTTGCCGGATCATGTGCTCGCAAAATTTCTTAGTGCGCGCGTACGGGTCGTAGTCTGACCGGTTCCAGTCGACTGATTTGTCTTCGGCGACGACCTCATCTTGCCGCTTGCCGGCAACTGCCACCGTGCTCACGTGGCTGAAGCGGCGCAGGCCGTGATAGTGGTTTACTTGCATTCCGAGCTTGATGACCTCGAGCGTGCCTCGCAGATTCACGTTCAGGCAACTCTTCTCGGATTTTCGGTTCAGCGACGCAGCACAATGAATAACTGAATCAGTGGTGTGAACCAAGCGATCGTAATCGTCGCGTGAAAGACCAAAACCGTCTTCGGTCAAGTCGCCGCGAAAAACCCGGATTCTCGTCTGGAGGTATTCGTAGAAAGACTTGAAGTCGAAGTGCAGCTGAAGAGAATGCCAGAGACGGTCTTCGGCTTCATGAGCATCACGCGCGCGCACCAGCAGATTCAGCGACGCGCCGTGGTCGTTCAGTAGATTGGCGGCGATGTAAGCGCCGATGTACCCAGTGGATCCGGTCAGGAATATCGCCACGTTGCTCCGTTGGTCCCAGTTCTTACGGTTTCGGCTTCTGCGCCGGTCGCGGGCTGCAGATTGCGCGCCGGGCGTGCCTCAAGCGGACGGCCTTCGATCAGAGGATACGTCCACTTGCGCAGTGCGGGAATGTGAATATTGATCCAATAGTCCCACCAGTCAATCGAATTCGTGTTGTAGCCGAATGCCTGTTTTTCTTCAGGCACAAGCGCGTACGACAACTTCTCCACATTTTCGGCCACGAAATCATGCTCGTTCAGAAGAATGAAAGGCTCGAACAGCTCGATCAGTTTTTCAACCTTCTCCAGACTGCGGTCGGCCTTGGCGAGCGGCATCTTCTTGAAAGGCAGCGGCGCGGCCACCCGCTGAATGGATTTGATGATAGCCCGCTGTGCCGGAGCCGACATGCGGTTGTAGCGCTCCTTGGAAACCGGGATCGCATCAAATCGCAAGCGCAGCCAGTACTCCATACCCTCTAGCGCGCGATAGTGCTTTCGATGTGCCAACGAGGTCAGTTCGATCGACCGGCGCATGTCGCATGGGTTGGTGACCGAGGTCGCAAGCTGGTACACGGGTTCATGCCTGCGCTCTAGGACCGCCGCGGCGATCAATGTCATCCCGCGGTACACGGAATCCACCGGAATAACGTCCAGACGCTTGCGTTCATTAGTCGGCAGTTGCCGGAAAAATGTTCCGAGAAGGTAAGATAACGCAGCCGAGGTGTTGATTCCCTCGTTCCACCCGCGAAACGGCTGCGCGATCGAGCTTTCAACAATCGCAGGGCGGACAATCGCAACCGGAAGATCTGGTCCGTATTTGGCGAGCAGTGACTCGGCGAGACTCTTGGTAAAAGTGTAGGTATTGGGCCAGCCGAGTTCATGGGCGCGCCGCTTCCCTGCCTCGGTCAGCTCATCCCGCAACCAGCGAAAGCGGTTTTTGCGAATCTGATTTTCCAGCGCGGCGCCGTGCAGGTTTTTCGCAGCATGCTCCTTGCCAACCGCCTGCCGGCGAAGTCCTTCCGTGACCGCCGCGCCCTCGGCGCTGGCTTGTATTTCATCAATCTGCCGATGCAATGACTTCCATTCCTGTTCCGCGTCGAATGTCGAGAGACCGATAGGGGTGTAATCCAGGCGAAGATTTTCGCTCACCCGTCCATCGCACCTTCCCGCGGCATAGCAGGTCGAAAGATGGACCAATCCCGCGTGGTCCGACTGACGAACAAACGCCAAAACATTCATCACCGCGTCAACGTTGGAAGTAACAGCCTCGCGCAGGTCAGGATTAAAGTCGGTCAGGCCGGAGCTGTTGATGATCAGATCCAGTTTTCCTCGTAAGTCGTCAGCAATCGCGGGATCGAGTCCAAGACCGGGCTGTGTGACGTCACCCTCGATCACTTGAACTCGTTCATGTATAAATTCCAGCAGTTTGCGGCCATGTCGCGCATAAAGCGGATCGAATACGGGAGATTCGCTAATAAGCCTTTCGAAACGTTGCTGCGCCGGATTCGATTTCTGCCGCCGAATCAGCAAGTAAATGCAGCCCGCATCGGACAAATCCGTCAGGGTGTTCGCCAGCCAGACTTTGCCAATGAAACCAGTGACTCCGACGAGCAGAATGTGCTTACCTCGAAATGCCGCGCGAACCGACAGCGGAATCTCACGCCTGTCACCATCGAATTGCACGATGGGGCGCTCGATAGCAGGAGTGGTTCGCTGAGCCGAAACCACCGCTTGTTCCAGCACCTCGGGGCTCGTGCCCAGATCATGGGCAAGCCGCTGAGCAGAGCGGGTGCCGTCCGGCCCCCCCGATGATGAGACGCGGGCAAAAATACCGCGCGGACGAATGACGGGATCGAGCAGGCGTCCAGTCGCAATTCCGTCGCGAAAATCCAGCCGGTTGGCGATCATCCATTTCACGCCGAGATGCCGGGCGAGCGGCCGCATCACGTACTCAAGTCCCTGACTGACGAGCACAACCTCGGCCCCGGAGCTCACTGCGTTCCTCAGCTGCTCGACGCCGTCGGGCTTCAGCTGAGGCTTAAGCTTGTATTCAAAATATTCGTCGCCAAGCAGATCGAGCCGATCGCGGCTGATGCCCCGCAGAATGGAATGGACGACGCGGGTGGCGAAGGTGCGATTCAGCACATATAGGAAGGGTCGAAGTGCGGCCATCAGCAACACCGTCCCCCGCCGCAACCATCGTTCGGTGAACTTCTGGGCGTTCCACGTGAAGAATGCCACTGGGCGTACGGTCGTCAGCTCCAGAAGGCTGCCTTCGACGCGCCAGTACAGGTATCGACCCGGAAAGTTTGGCTCAGATTGTCGCAATTATCAGATCCGTTGCAGCCGGTAAGACTACCTCATGCATGGGCCAGAAGCGCTGCAAAGCTCTCTATTGTAAAAGATCGGCCGACATCAGAGAAATATTCGCGAATATCGGGTAATTGGGGCAGTTCTCCGACTCGTCCCCTGGTCCACTCGCGACCGCTCCAAGTAAATCGTTGTGGGAGCTCCGAAGCCACAATTCTGGCCCTTGTGCTCCACAACACGTGGGTTCTAAAATAGCGTCCTCACTCAGGAGGACACGTGGTTGCACGCAGGTTCCTTCTTGCCATTGTCGCACTAGCATTTGGCGGTCTGTTCCTGGGAGCCGGTCAGGAAAACCCAACTCCTCCGAAGGAAGTCACCTACAACCGGGATGTCGCTCCAATTCTGTACAAGAACTGCGTGGTTTGCCATCGGCCGAATAACATCGCGCCCATGTCCCTGATGACCTACAAGGAAACCCGTCCTTGGGCCCGGTTAATCCGTGAAGCCGTCGTACAACGCAAGATGCCTCCCTGGCACGCAGATCCGAATGTGGGCGAGTACCTTAACGATCCCCGGCTCAGCGACGTTGACATTTCGACTATCGACGCATGGTTCAGGACCGGCACAAAAGAAGGCGATGCGAGGGATTTACCCCCGGCTCCCGTGTTCGGCGAAGGTTGGCATATCAACCCTGACATAGTGTTCCCGATTCCTGAGTTTATGGTGAGTGGCGCTAGCCAGGATGAGTACGAATACATCTACGTTCCCACCAACTTCACAGAAGATAAATGGGTGCAGGCAGCTGAGGTGCTTCCTGGAGACCGGCGCGTAGTGCATCATGCGACGGTATCGGTGATCGAAGCCGACAAAGTGGCAAAGAAAGAGGAAGAGAATAAGGGATCAAACGCAGGAGTCGATAAGTATCACTACCGCACCGGCAAGGTGTTACACCTGCGGCAGGATGCGCCGGTTGTGGACGATGGGTGCTCTTATCCAACTGGCGGCGGGGTTCCGGGCAAGGAATCGGGATATGTGAACATCGTGCCGGGAATCTACTTGCCCGGGCATTTAGCGGAGACCAGGCCTTCCGGCTACGCGTTGCGGATTCCGGCCGGGGCCTACCTGCAGTTTCAGATTCACTACAGCAATCACACCAGCGAAGACGTGAAAGATCGCACCAGCATCGGCCTGGTATTCGCCAAAGAGCCGGTTAAGCACGAGATTGCTCAGTACGAAATCTGGAACGATCTTTTCCTGATCCCGCCGAACGACGAGAATCACCGGGTGACTTCGTGTTACACCCTGCCCAAAGATGTAATCGCTCTCGCCTACACTGGCCACATGCATTTCCGCGGAAAGAGCATGAAGACTGAAGCTATCTACCCCGATGGCCACCACGAAGTGATCATGAACGTGCCGCACTATGATTTCCGCTGGCAGGAGACGTATTTTCTGAAGAAGCAGTTTCTGATGCCTAAGGGGACGAAGTTGGTGACCACTGCCTACTTCGACAATTCGGTGAACAATGCCCAAAACCCCGATCCTTCGAGAGCCCTTCGCTGGGGTGAGCCCAGCGACGAAGAGATGATGGGCTTCTGGTTGCAATTCGCCGATCCCAAACCAGTAGACGAAAAACCTGCTGTCGCGCACAAGTAAAGCATCCGGACTTTAGCGAAAAGTTCTAACCTTCTACCTTGAGTTGATCTATCGGGAGTACGAGATCATGCAACTCACGCGTCGTAGCTTTCTGGTCACTACCGCAGCGGCGGCCTGCGCTCCCGCATTCCTGGAAGCGACCGATAAGGCCGGCAGCAAAGCCCCGATTCTGGGGCAGGGCAAGCACCAATATGAGGCCATTCATGATTGGGGCGAGTTGCCGCGCACCATCAAATACGGTAATACCCACGGCGTGTGCGAGGATTCCCAGGGCAACATATACATCCACCACACGGTAAACGCATCGAGCGACAACGTGGACACAATGGTGGTCTTCGATAACAAGGGTAAGTTCGTCCGCTCCTGGGGCCGACAATTCAAAGGCGGAGCACACGGCCTGACCTTCCGCAAAGAAGGAAGCGAAGAGTTTCTCTACCTTTGCGATTACCAGCATGGCATCGTCACCAAGCGGACCTTGAAGGGTGAAGAAGTATTCACCCTGGGGTATCCGGCAGAATCAGAAGCATACAAACCAAGAGATCAAACTTCAGTCGTACCCTACCGGCCAACCAACGTGGCCATCGCCCCGAATGGGGATATTTATGTCGGTGACGGATATGGATCGAGTTTCGTAAATCAGTACAACAGCAAAGCTGAGTTTATTCGCAGCTTTGGTGGACTTGGAAAAGCTGACGGCCAACTCGATTGCCCACATGGTCTCTGGGTTGACACGCGCGCCGAAATGCGGCTGCTGGTCGTCGCCGATCGTGGCAATAGCCGCCTGCACCGCTTCACGCTGGAAGGCAAACACGTTGACTTCATTTTGGGCACGTCGAGGATGCCATGTAATTTCCATGAACGGAATGGCAGCGTAGTGATTCCAGATCTTGTGAGCAAGGTAGTGATTTTGGACCGGACGAACAACGTGATCGCAAGCCTCGGTGACGGCGAATACCCGAAGCAGGACTGGAGCACGGTTCGGAATCAGGCTTCCGGAACGTTTGTGCCCGGCAGGTTCGTGTGTCCTCATGGTGCATGTTTTGATCACGAGGGCAACATCTTTGTGGTGGAGTGGGTTGAGTCGGGCAGAGTAACGAAACTACGTAGCATAAGCTGATCGACACCAGCTCGCCTTTTCGATTCCCCGTAACGCCGTCTCTGGATGACGAATACCCGCCTTTTTTCAGCAACTTTCTAGAACAGGAACTTCAACACAAATTGAATCTGCCGTGGCGTGTAGTTTTGCGAAACGTTTGTAACATGCCCGAAGCTTGCTTGGCCCAACGTACCGCCCGGATTCGCAAAGCTGGCGGTATTGGTCGAGTTGAAAAACTCCGTTCGGAATTGCAGCGTTGAACGTTCGGTCACTCTGAAGTCTTTGAAGACGGAGAAGTCAAAGTGCCGGAAATGCGGGCCATACATTTGATTCTTGCCTTCCCTCCCGATAGTTCCTAGGGTCTGACCGGCGAAGGCCGCGGGGTTGAACCAAAGGTGAGTGCCGCCTACGCCAGGATTCGGCAAGTTGGGATCACTGACTCGGTTAGGACGATCAGTATTGCCTCCAAAGAAATGCGCCCCCGATCGGCCCGGGTTTGGATTCAGGATGGAGAACGGTACGCTGGTTTCCCAAATATCGATGATATTCACCCGCCATCCCTTAGCGATCCCACCCTTGATACCTTGCAGAGAGTTGCCGAAAGGAAGCGCATAGTCGGCCGTAGCGGCTATCCGGTGGCGAATATCAACGTCACTATTGCCTCGGTCAAATTTGTTGAGCAAATTAGGGATTACGGTGGCGCCATCGCCGTTCTCGTTGCTCAGACCGGTGACGTCGTCGATCGCGTGCGCCCAGGTGTAGTTGATGTTGAAAGTGAGTCCGTTCTGCAAACGACGTTCGAAAGAGGTTTGAAGCGCGTTGTAGGTAGAATTTCCAGAAGTGAAGTACTCGCCAATGGGTCCTGTAAGGCTTGGCAATTGTCTGGCGAAGGGACGCAATGGCTGGAGGCAGGCGGTCTGTGCGGCGCTGGTAGAAAGCGCCAAACACGCACCGGCAGCACGTCCCGGGAAGACAAAGTCGAGATCCCCTATGGCCACCCCAATGTGGTGCCCTAACATTCCAACATAGGCAACAGTAATAACGTTGCCGGCAAAATCTTTCTGGACGTTAAGGTTAAATTGTTGGATCGCAGTGTTCTTGAAATTCAAAGCCACCGCGTCGGGGATCGACGTCGGAGCGGTGGCGCTTGCCGGAACAGGCGGCTGCAACCCTTGTGACAGCGCCCGGGTACCGTTGTAGACGAACGACGAAATAAAAGGCGGGTCTTTTTGGGTCACGTTGGAGGTGTAGTTCATCGGAACATAACTGATCCCGTAACCCCCGCGCACCACCGTTCCCGGCGCAACAGTTGCCGCGAAACCAATACGGGGTGCGACATTGTTGTACTGGGTATTGATACCTCCACCGCGGCTCACGCCATTCACCCCGGCGAGAATGATCCTTCCCGTGCTGGGGTTGAAGTTCGCCATTCTGTTCCTCTCTTCCACCATCGGCGTGAACACCTCATAGCGAACCCCAAGATTCAACGTAAGCCAATCCTTCACGCGCCAGTCATCTTGAATAAAGACACTCGGCTCCCAGAAGCGGTAGTGAGGCACAGCTAACTCGTTAATGCGCGTCGTGACTCTCGAGACTCCCGTTAGCAAGGTCGGTAAATCCGGGAAGGCCCAAGTGCCAACTCCAGAGTTGCTTTGCCCCTCCGTAGCAAGCCGTCGGATCAGCGTCGAGCCCATCTTTATGTTTTGACGGCCACGCGTATATGTGACCGCGCCAGCGTATTGATAGGTGTTGTCGATATCAGAAATGGGCACGAATTGATCGTCGCCCAACGGAGCGACACCGTTGTCAAACGTGACTTGTGAAAGCCCCGAATCTAAAGGATCGACATTGACTCCGGGCATCCCGAGCCTGGCGCTGACGTTGGTGCCGAAGTTCAGCGGGAATGAACCATTGTTCGTCCTGAGATATCCCGCCTTTAACTCGAGTAACAGTCTGGGACTGAAAACATGAGTGTAATCGAGCTGCGCCTGCTGCGCCTTGTCCGGAGCCGGTCCCGAGAAACCAAAGAACAATCCTCCGGGATTTACCCTCACGCCATTGATCGTGACGATCGGAAATGCACCCGGGATGAACGTGGTTACGTTGTTGTAGGTGTAGCGGGCGAACAACGTGTTGTTGGTATTGAAGTGGTGGTCCACCCGAATATCAAAAGTGCTGCTGTTCTGGGTCTTATTCAGAGCTGGGGTCGTGAAATTATTTGCGGTTGCACCGGCTCCGCCCGTGTTGGGCGCGGGGAACATCTTGAAATACTCAAGACCCACCGGATCGATGGTGGTGATGACAGGCCCGCCCACATCCGAAAAATTGCCTGGATGTTGTTCTTCGAATAGTGTCGGTACAGTCAACTGCCTCGACGATTGACCGCTCACCAGTCGAAAACCCTCGTAGTCGCCGAAGAAGAAAGTTTTGTCCTTGATAATGGGTCCGCCGATACTTGCGCCATATTGGTTCTGGCGCAATTCAGGCTTTCGCGAACCCCGCAGGTCGAAGAAGGAATGAGCATCGAACTTGTCATTGCGGAAGTATTCGTAGATTGAGCCATGCAGATTATTACTCCCGCTCTTGGTGATCACATTGATCACTCCGCCGGCAGTGCGTCCGACCTCAGCCGTATAGTCATTGGTCTGGACGGTGAATTCCGCAATCGCATCAACCGAAGGCCGCACGCCGATTCCTCCGATGATGCGTTCATTGTTGTCCATCCCGTCGATCATTTCGTTGTTGATGACGTCGGACTGCCCATTCACGGAAATTGCCGATGTCTGGCGCCGGTCATCCGGACGCGTGCCGCTGGTTAAGCCGGCGGGCGGTCCTTCGTTAGCTCCGGGAACCTGCTGCGCGAGCTGGACGAAGTTACGGCCATTGAGCGGCAGGTCCTGTACGGCTTGCTCAGTTACTGTGCTGCTGAGAGTGGCGCTGTCGGTCTGAAGCAACGGAGTTGTAGCTGTGACATCCACGGATTCGCTATTTTGCCCGGCCTGCATGGTCGCGTCGATACGACTTCGATCGCCGGAGGCGAGTGTTAGGGATGGCACCCTGAAGGTCTTGAAGCTGGGGGCCTCAACCGTAACTGAATATGTGCCGGGAGGCAGCAAGTTGAGGACGAAGTCGCCGCTCGATCCGGTCTGGGTGTTGCGAGTGAGGCCGGTACTCAAATTTTTGGCTTCGACGTTCGCGCCGGCTACTACAGCTCCGGTGGAATCGTGTACTGTGCCCACCACATCGGCGGTCGTTACCTGCGCGTTCGCAGAAAACCCGAGGAATACCACCACAACCAGAATAGAAAGAGGATTGCACCAGCGGAGGGTCAACTTAGCACCTCGATGGATCTAAATTATCGAGGCAAGCAACAGCAAGATCGGGGCAAGCAACAGGAAGTTCGAGGCAATAAATGTGATCTTCCCGTCGTCAAATTCGTGAAGTTTGCCTAACTAGGCCGAACGTTATTTCCGAGTGAAAAGCGTTGTCAAGCCAAATCAGAAATATGCTCGGTGAGAAGTATCTTCATGTAAGCCATCTCGGCGATATCGACTATCCTTCGCAGCAGATCTCTTAGATTTTCATCGTCAAATCAATGAGAACTGGTGCAGAGGTTCTTTCCTTTCGAGATGAACATGGAAGGTTCTCTGTTCTTACCCCAGCAACTTATCCCTTGCTTGGTTGATTCGCCGCAGCTTTTTACGGAAAGTTCGTCACCTTCGGGGTCACCCGAGGATGCATCGCGGTCGCCTCGCCCGTGTCGTCGATCACATGGCTGATTTCGCCGTGATCACCCAGCGCCACGGTGATCATGTCGTGGAATCGTACCCCCGGTGTCTTCGGTGTCTCGATTGCGCGGGTCAGCACTACATCTGGATGCTGGAAAACGCTGTACACGCCCAAGCCCCAAGCCTCATGACTCTTCACTCCATCCGCTACTTTGTACGAGGCCCAGCCGTTGACTCCCTGCGCACTTGTATAGCTCGCCTGGGTCGGAGGATCGTAAGGAATCTCGGACTGATAAAAATACGTCCGCCCGCCATTGCCGTTCCATAAAACTTGAAACTGCTGGTGATGCTCCACAAAAAGGCCATAAATCGTGACGTCATTTCCATTCACGACTAAGCCGTTCTCGCTGGTATTCAGCTCCCAACCCACGCCGGCGCCGTGGTCTGCTCTCCATATCCACGTATGGTCTATCAGTGAGTCGTTGCTGTTGATCCTCAAATTTACCTTGGCGCGGCCCACTCCCGCGCCGCCCACGCGGAAAAAAACATCGTGCAGCGTGATCGGGTCCTTCGCATGCCGCGCCTGGCTTCCCTCTGGCCCCACTTCCAGCAGCACCGGAGACTCGCTCGGTCCCGCATCGAAGAGCAGCCCAGCAATCTCAATTCCGTCCGCATCGGCTGTAGTCATCGCCGCCGTACCCTTCATCGGACGCAGCGTCGCAAACCCCATTCCCAGCACCACTGTATGCGGTCGCGTCACACGAATCGGCGCGGTCAGCTCATAAATCCCCGGCGTCAGAACCAGGTTCTTGCCCTGGGCAAGCTGCGCATTGATTGTCTCCGCCGTATCCACATCCGGGCGCCCAATATAAAACTGCGCAAGCGGAATCGTCTCTCCCGGCGTTTCTCCGTCGCGCCACGTAATCCCGGCGCTATCGCTGTGAAGCGCGGGAACCCGGACGCTGAACTCGCCGGCAGCATTCACCTGCAGGAACGGTTTCTCGCGCACGACCGGGGTCTGCGCGATGTTGGTGTATGGCGGCGATGGCCAAGCGCCTTCCGGCGGATGTACCACGCCCACAAACACCATGTTCCAGTTCGAGCCCGTCCAGCTCTTCCAATCGCAGTTGCGCGAGATCCACTGCTGCTGGCTTCCGGAGTCGACATTCCCGTCCACTAGCGAATCCGACATCCAGCCGCCGCTTGCCCAGCCGCGTTTCTGATGAAGCACCAGGTCGCCGCGTACATGCATGCGCCGCAGCGACACCGCCTGCGAGACTGCCCACTGCATCGTGCCGCCCGCCGGCGCTACCAAGAACCCTTCTGCAGCTCTCCAGAAGGTAGTCGTCGCATTGTTGTTCTTATGATTCGCGTCCGCATGCACGTTGCCCGAGATCCGCGTTGCATCGGGCGACGCGCCCAGCCCAATTACCTCCGTGTAGAAGCCCACCGGGACGTCCACCGAATAGCTTCCGGGCATGAATAGAAACGCATTCCGTTGCGGCCCAAACTCATTGTGTTCCTGCGTCGCATACACCGCATCGATCTGTTTCTGGATCGCCTGCGATGACATCGACGGATCGAAGATAAACACATTCGGTCCGAACTGCGGCTTCGCGGCATTCCCCGCATGCGCCGGCAGAGCCGCTGCCAGCAGCATCGCCGCGAAGCCCAACCAAGTGAGAAGCCGAAGCGCGCGCCTTGTCGACATAAGTCCCCTCTGACACCAAAGGCATTATTGCTCAAAAGGCCAATTGGTGCCAGGTCGAGGAGATTGCACATGTCATGTAGATCACCGGGAGTTAGGCCGACAAGCGGAGATCGAGCGGCGTAGAGCTGCCTCGTCGAGACGTGTTCCTTTCAAGCGTAGGTCGGGAATGTAGTTCCGAACATGGGCCGCTTGCTTATCGATTGTTCTTCTGTCTTTTCATCCTGAATGACATCCCAATGCTCGACGAGGGCTCCGTTGTGAATGCGCACAATATCTGTGGCAATCCAATTCACCGGAGCACCGAAACCGCTAAATCGCCCGTGCACGATCACGAGGTCACCCTCGGCCACGATCGCTCCCGGTTCGTACTTCAACGTTGGCGGAAGGCTCTTGATGAGATTGAACAGACCGTCGCGGCCAGGTGCGATATGATCGCTGTGCTGGATGTAGTCCGGCGACCAGAATCGTTCTGCGGCCGTATAATCGCGCTTGTTAAAGAGTGTGTCGAACGCTTCCAAGACGAGGGCCTTGTTTTGTTCGGGTGTTGTCTTCGGCATCTCGATTCCTTTCAGGCTTAGGAGATCACTTCGATTGCATCGACCCGTGAGGGATAAAATGCCAGGCGCTCTTTGATGTCGGCGACTGCCTCATAAGGTTTTTCGTACGTCCAAACGGCATATTCCGATTTCGCTCCGCCGATGGGAATGCTGTAGTACGTACAGTCACCCTTGTACGGACAATAGGAGTAATGCTTGGTCCGAACGAGCAGCGACATATCCGCATCGGCGCGAGGCAAGTAGTAAACAGGCGGATATCCCTTCTCCTCTAGGCGAACCGCTCGCGTCGATTCAGCAACTATCCTCCCGGCGACCGTTACACGCACCTTGCCCACAGCCGGAGAAATCGTGATGGGATGGTCAGGCCCAGGAATTCTGATCTCCTTGCCTTTGCTCGTCTTTGTCTCCATTGCGCTCCTCGCGGTACTAGTTACAGCTTCGAGCCGCCATCGACTGGAATGCTCGCACCTGTGATCCAGCGCGCCCCATCGGACGCCACAAAAGCGACTACGTCGGCGATGTCTTCAGGTTTGCCGATTCGCTTCAGTGCCTGCATTTCCAGCGCGACCTCGCGGCCCGCTTCTGTCTTCGTAAAATTCGACATATCCGTGTCTATAACTCCTGGTGCGATTCCATTTACGCGTATGCCGCGGGGCCCGAGAATGGCAGCCCAGTGCTTGACCAGAGTCTCAAGGGCTCCTTTGGTAGAGGCGTAGGCAAGAACCGAAGGGTTTTCCAAACCGGGCTTGCCCGCTACCGTACGGGCTGTGGCGGAAGAGATAACAACGATGCTTGAGCCTTCTCCAAGAACTGGCAGGAGTTGCTGCACCAGGAAGAATGGCCCTCGAACGTTTGTCGCAAAGAGGTTGTCAAAATCCTCTACCGTGTAATCCGCGATGCGCGCCGCCTTGCTGATTCCGGCGTTGAGCACAAGCACATCCAATCGATCGCCAACGATTGAGCGCACCTGTTTGGCGAGCAGCGCAGCCCCGTTCGGAGTTCCTAGATCCGCCGAAATCGCATCCGCGCGTCCGCCTTTCGCCTGGATCGAGGCGACAAGAGATTCCGCCTCCTGTTCGGAACGGCCGTAGTGAACCAGGACATGCGCCCCGGCCTTGGCGAGTGCTGACGCCGTCGCGCGGCCAATTCCTCTTGACGCGCCGGTCACAAGTGCCGTTTTGTTTTGGAGAGTAGTCATCGCCCCTGTATCGCCTGTCAGCCAACGGATAAGACTAATACGGTGCCTTCCGTCAATCGAGAGCCGACGCGTTAGTTCGTCCGCTCTCAGTCACGTTTGCACGGATGCCTTCTTTTTCAGTTCCGTGGACGGAATGCGTGCGTTCGTTCAGGCATTCATTCCGCCATCCACGGTAAGATTCGCTCCCGTAATGTACGAGGACTCCGGACCGGCGACAAACGCCACCATCGCGGCGATCTCTTCCACACGCCCGTAACGATCGAGCGCTGTGGCGGCCTTCTGCGGCACCGCCCAATCACCCGAGGCGGGATTTAAATCCGTGTCGATCGGACCCGGCTGGACGTTGTTGACCGTGATGCCCCGGCTCCCTACCTCTCTGGAAAGCGCCTGAGTGAACATCTTGACGGCTCCTTTCGTGGCCGCGTAGGGCACAAGCCCGGGCGCAACGGCACGCTCGCCCACTGCCGAACCGATCATGATGATGCGACCACCCTC
>JAOAPC010000004.1 GCA_025462735.1 Acidobacteriaceae bacterium
ACGAGGCACTCTCCGCCATCCGTTCTCAGGCCGATGACGTTCTTGTAAAGCCAATCGGAATCGCCTCACTGCGGGATATCATCCACGAGAGACTCGCAAACCGCGTACCGCGCAAACCGTTTTCCACAAAAAGCGTGGCCTCCATCCTGGAGCAAGACCTTGACGTTACCATTCAAAACTGGAAGAAACTGGTGGACAATGATGAAGAGTTGACTTGTATCCAGTTGACCTTCGAGGAACGCACCGGCCATCTTCCCAATCTGATTGCTGACTTAATTTACCGCTTACGAACTCCGCGCACCACGAAGGCCGAAATCTCAATCGCCGCACGCGAGCATGGAACTCTGCGACGTAAGCAAGGCTACACAGCGGCGATGCTGGTGGAGGAATCTCGAATCCTACAGGTCAGCATCTTCAATACCTTACAAAGCAATCTGAGCAAAGTGAACTTCAGCGCGGTGCTGCTGGACGTGATCACTATCGCAGACGAAGTAGATTCGCAATTGAAGCAGGCTATGCTCTGCTTCGGCGAGCACGGGCCTAGGGTCCAACTGGCCGGCAGTAACCAAGGAAACGATACTTATACCACTAGACTCCTTGAGGATAACGTCGCACGGAATTTGTGATTCGCGCCACAGATTGTTTTTTGCCGTTCGGGAATCTAGAACTCGCCAGGAATTGAGAAGGGCCGACAGACACTTTGCGTTTCCATGACCGCAACAGCTGTGTCACTTCATTGTCGCTATCTCTTAACCCACAAAAATGAGCCACATTCGGGGAGGCGTTAGACCGGCGTGGCCCACTAAGAAGTTCTGCTTTCGTTGCCTTCGATTATCGCGGCCTTAGCCGCAAAAGTCTGTGATCTGTGAACGCATCCACGCTGTGAAAATTGGAGCCTGCGCCAGTGCTGAGGGATTACTGTACTCTCGGCGTGGCTTCCCTCGATGTAATTAGCCCCAAACAGCGATTGTGGGCAACAGCCTTTGCTTTGATAACCGAACGTTCCGTCTGCATTTTTCCTGTGGAAATCAAAATTCCAGCCAAACAGGAGTCCACAAAAGCGGCTGAATGCCGGTCGCTCGTCTGACGGGCGGTTAATGCCCGATCTCTAAAATCGGAAACTGTGGTGTGGAACTCATAAATGCCGACGGTCTCTCGATACCTCTATCTTTGATGCACTTTCGTGGATTAATATTGCTCACCGTGCTCGTTAGTCTTGTTAATTGGCTATGGGTGAGATCAGAGAATGTCGGACCGCGTGTACAGACAGCATGACGCGATTTGAAACTCCAACCTTTCGCAAAAGTTTGGCTATGTGTGCTTTTACTGTGCGCTCCTCGATCCCGAGAGGAGCAGCGATTTCCTTGTTAGAGTAGCCCGCGACCAGCATCCCGAGTACCTCCTTTTCACGGCTTGTAAACGGTCGTCCATCCCTAAAAACACCACGCTCCAAGGATCGGTATGCCTTATCCACGAACATCGAGAGAACTCGCCGTGGAGCCCACACCGATCCCGTTAAAACGGTTCGAATCGCTTGCACGATTTCGCCGACCGATGCGGCCTCATCGACGCAGCCCTTCGCCCCTGCTGAGACAACATTCAGGATTCCAGCATCATTCAGGTTACATCCCGTCACAATGACATCGAGACCGGGACGGACAGCCTTCACAATAGCCAGCAGGTCAATGACACTGTTGCCGGCATGACTGCCGAGCAGAACAATGTCTGCTTTCTTATTTGTGCCAATTTCAGCCAGCGCGACTGACTGGAGTTCGAAATCCGACTCTGCACTTAGTAACGCTCGAAATCCGAAAAATCGAATTGGATCACTGTCGATCACTGCGATCCGTACCGTTGGTTTCCTTACTTGAGAGATTGTTATGGAGTTATTAATTCGCATTAACGTGCGCCTGTAAGTCGCTCCCGATAGATACATGTATTGTAACGGGGCATTTGCTTGAGTTGACGTTAAGAGTAGGTGATTAGGTACCCGAAGTTCCGGCCAGAAAAGGCCGTCAATGGCTTGTTCGGTTCGTCCGGATCGAACTTCGCCGCGTTTTCACTTCCGGTTTCCGCTGATCATTGAAGACTTCCAACAACCCGTTCGGGCGGTCTCGGAACGATCTTGGCAGAGGGTATGCTTTGCAACGCTTTGAAGAGGGTTTGTCCGTCGCACCTGAGCAATTCCGCACCGCGACGGGCCCGAAGAATTGGAATGCCCAACTTGACCTGTCCAGTGAACAATAGCACACTGGCCTTGGTCATACAGCAGGTCTCCTGTATGTCCTGACACGAAACCTGCGAGGAGATTGGCATGGAACAATTTGGCTTGTGCCAAAAGCTCACTCTGGTTTGTCTGGGCGTGACTGCAAAAAGCCAGCAGACCTTGTGAAGAATCGTCGTGCGATCATCGCTTGCGTGTCAAGTTGCCCGCCGCCTGTCGTGGTGGTCCTAGCCCGACGAGCTTTCTTACTGGGGAATTCCTGCATACCAAAAAAGTGGCCTCCACGGACATCAAAATAACAAATTGGACGGGAGGAAAAGAATCTGCAGGCCGGCATGGCATGTTCGACTTTCTAGCTTCCAGAGATAATTAACTATCTTGATAAATGGTCATTGTTATACATCTCTACTAATACATTTGGTTCATACTGTTCAGCAGTCTCTAAGAGATAGGTGGTGTTCATATGACTCCGACAAACACGAGCGTTTCGCACAAAGTTCTGCTGGTGGATGACGACGAGGCGGTTCGCGACATGATGACGGCGACGCTTGAAAGAAAGGGATTTTGCGTAGTCCCCGCCGCTAGCGTGACCGAAGCCCTGAAACTTGTTACTTCAGAGACCTTCGACGTACTAATTACGGACCTGCACATGCCCAACCCTAGTGACGGGTTTGCGGTAATTACCGCGATGCGCCACTCCCAACCGGACGCCCTTACGCTGCTGGTGAGCGGCTACCCCGACGTGAAAAGCGCCATGGACACTATCCTGCTGCAAGCGGACGATATCATCGTGAAACCATTCGAGGCCGGAAAGCTCGCAGAACTCGTCCGCGAAAAGCTGCTCACTCGTAAACCTGCTGCCCTGACGCCAAAGGAAAGAGTGGCCGAAATCTTGCAGCGTTCTACCAGCGGGATCGTCGCCGAGTGGTTAGTGCGAGTGAAAAAGAACAAAGAACTCAATCACGTTTCGCTCACCGACAAGGAACGTACTGGATATCTTCCAAAGCTGATTGAAGACCTGATTGTGCGCTTGAGAGAGCCTAATACCCCTGGAGCTGAGACCGATTCAGTCCGGTCGTCTGCTGCTGAAGAGCATGGCAAGTTGCGTCGGTTTCAAGGCTACACTGCTGGGATGCTTGTGCACGACTCAAGAATTCTCCAGGTGACCCTCTTCGGGACGTTGCAGAGCAATCTGAGCGCTCTGGACTTCAGCTTGCTGTTACCTGATGTCATGACCATCGCGGATGAGGTGGATTCACAGTTGACACAAACGATGGATAGCTACATAAATGCCGTGCAAACACCAGCGGCAGCGTAGCTAATCTGTTGCCATCTCAGGGCGGCCCGAACTATAAAGAAATGAACTCCGTTCGCCTTGTTCAGAATGTGTCACCCAAGGAGCTGAGACATGAAGAATAAAAATTTGTTGTGAGAGTGGAACGTGGCGGTACTCGCTCCCTCACTTGGCGAGCAGATCGGTCCGACTGCAAACCAAATGACAACGAACTATGAGCTAGCGCTGGTGATGGGGAATTCACTGTCGAAGATGCGAGAATTCCCGGTGCAGCTCGTTGCCGAAGCCGGTGTAAGAGAGTCCGCGATTCGGGGAGCCACGCGTACTGAACCGGTATCCGCAAGTCCTGGACCTTCGGTACGAGCAACGGCATTAGCAGCATCCCAAGCTGAGGGGATGAACGAGCACGCCTCGGCTGCACACAGAGTGCATGGTTTCTTTCTCATACCTCGGTTAGCGGCTGGAACGTTTTAATGCTATTGCTATTTTGCGGGCTCGCTTTGCAGGACGGAGTGAACTTTCCTGAGCAGCGATCGTCTGGTAAAGGGCTTTTCCAGGAACGCGGTTTCCGTGATCAGTCCGCCGCGGTGAGCGACCAGATCCCCTGGGTATCCCGACATGAATACTGCGCGGAGATTGGGATGGACCAATTTGGCTTGTGCCAGAAGCTCAACGCCAGTTTGTCCGGGCATCACGACATCCGTGAAAAGCAAATCGATCTCTAGTTCAGACGCCTTCATGACGGTGAGTGCGTCTTCCGCGTTTCTTGCTTCCATTACTCGGTACCCGCCATCTCGCAGAAGCCGGATTGCCAGCTCGCGCAGGGCCTTATCATCCTCAACCACCAATATCGTTTCTGATCCTCGCGGAGGCTCGGCTTCGTCGTAGGGAAAGACAAGTTCGCCCGCACTTTCAGATACGCTCGCGAAAAACATCTTGAACGTTGTGCCCTTGCCGGGTTCGGTCTCCACGCAGATGTAGCCCTCGCTCTGCTTCACAATGCCCTGCACGGTCGAGAGTCCCAAACCCGTACCCTTCCCAACAGGCTTGGTGGTGAAGAAGGGCTCAAAGATTTTCGATTTGATGCTTTCGTCCATGCCACAACCGGTATCGCTGACTGAAAAAAGGACCTGTTGTCCAGCATGGGAGCCTGGATGCTGGGAGACGTAATGCTCGTCGAGTTTAGCAAGCCCCGTCTCGATGATGATCTTCCCTCCAGTCGGCATCGCATCTCGTGCATTCACGACCAGATTCATCAGGATTTGTTCAATCTGGCCCGGATCGGCCCTGATGCTGCAAATTGGGGTAGTCGCCCGGAACTCAATCGCAATGTCCTCGCCGACTATTCGCAGCAACATACTGGTCACATCACGCACAACTCCGTTCAGATCCAGGACTTTGGGGAAAATAACCTGCTGGCGGCTGAATGCTAACAATCGCCGCGTAAGCAATGCAGCCCGTTGCGAAGCTTTATTGATTTCCGAAAGGTACTTGTTGAGGGGATGTTCCGGTTCAATCAGATCCAGTGAGATGTCGCTGTAGCCCATAATGACACCGAGTATATTGTTAAAATCGTGCGCAACGCCCCCAGCCAAACGCCCTACGGCTTCCATCTTTTGGGCTTGGAGGAACTGGGCTTCGAGTCGCCGGGTCCCGGTCACGTCCTGCAGAATACAGGCTATTCGATCGATACCAGCATGGCCCTGGATAGGGAAGTACGACGCGAGCAGGTCTCTCTCCCCCAAGTTAGGGAATTTGTATTTCATCTCATAATGGACAATGTTGCCTCGGAAACATTCGTCCATCTTTTCTCTGATTAACACACCGAAGACTTCTTTATCTACGACTTCGTCGACGAGATGTCCGATGACCTGTGTTTTCTCCATCTGCCGGTAATTCAAAAATGCGCGATTGGCGATCACGTAGCGGTATTCCCGGTCCACCACCAGGATCATCTCGTCCAAGCCTTCGACCACGCGCTCGTATTCCCGCAGGGTTGACTCCGCCTGCTTGCGCTCGGTGATGTCCTGACAAACGCCGAGATATCGAACGTACCGTCCTGCATTGTCAAATATCGCTTCGCCGGAGACTTCAACCCAGCGAACCTCGCCGCTCGGACGAATGATACGGTGGTCGAGATGAATCGGCTTTCCAGCCCGCCGAAGAACCGATTGTTCTTCAACTAGCCACAGGTCTTCGGAATGCGTGAAGCGCGTTTGGTCCTCGTAGCCAGGCTGAGGAGCGTCTGAGGGAAGGCCAAAAATCTCAAACATTCGCGGAGACCAAATCACCTTGCCCGACTGCAACTCGAGGTCAAAGACGCCCATGCCTGCGAGGTGTTGGGCCTGCTTCAGTCTCTCTTCGCTTAAACGGAGCGCTTCTTCCGTCTGCTGGCGTGCGGTAATGTCACGGATGTTGCACTGAACTACACTCTCGCCGTTCACTCCGTACACGTTGCTGACGAACTCAACGTTGACGCGGCGCCCACTCCTGGTCTCAAGTGGAAGATTATCGTATTGCTCGTCTTGCAGTTCTCGAAAAGCTTCCTTCGATTCTTGAATTTGCCTGAACAGACCGATGTCCCAAAGTGTTTTGCCAATAAATTCGTCCCGGGTGTAGTCCAATAGTCCGACCAGGAAAGGGTTTACGTCGAGTATCAGTCCTGAGTGGGCATCTAAAATCAGGATTCCATCCTTGGCTGTTTCAAACAATCTGCGATATCTAGCCTCGGCGGCAGTAAGCGCTTCCTTTGCTCGTTTGCATTCCAGTACCAGATTAACCTTCACACCGTCTTTCAATGCTATCCTCTTCCCCTCGCGCGGCGATCCGCATACTTGTAGAATGTTATGCAACGCCCTTCATGGCGGAGGGGTTAGACGGCTATCGCCGATCCTCCAGTTGGAACCCTCCTTGGTTTCCGAGCCCGTCGCGACTTCGGCTGAAAAGGTCAGCAATCAGCAGCAAATAGAGGGCTGCTTTTAGCTTGGGGACACAAGCGTCGTCCACCTTTGTTTGGAAGGCCACACGCTTAATCGTTCTCTCGACTTAGTTGCACGCCGCGGGCCAACCCTTGCTTCCGGCAAGCCAGTGACAACAAAGGGATAGGACCCGATCAGAAAGAGAGGGCCTGCCGGTGGGTCGGCAGCTTTGCCTAAATATCGGCGGTGGATGAAACTTGACCGGGTTCTGTCATTATGCGTCGGGAGCATTCTCCAGTAGAGGCCGGATGCATTTTCCTCGAGCCTTCTTCAACCTGTAGCGGTCCCGCCAGCCCGTTTTCCGAAAGCGCAGCTGGTGTGGAGATACGTTACCACTGATTTTACGCTGGCTTACTTTATATGGACCCCAGGTCATACACGGCAGGTCTCTCGTTGAGCGCGCGTTCTCCCAAAGCTTGCCGGATGACCGCCAAAAGTTCGGCGTTGTCCACAGGTTTCTGGAGGAAGGCCTTCGCTCCTGCCTCTAGAGCGCGCTTTTGATTTTCGAGACCGTCGCGAGCAGAAACGACGATGATGGGGATAATGGCGAGAGAGGGAATGTTCTTGAGCCTTTCCATCACCACGAAGCCGCCGCCAGCGGGTAGACCGAGGTCAAGGAGAATTAAATCCGGCGCGCTCTTCCGTGCCTCAGCCACACCGGACAAAGTATCGCCTGCAAGAAAAGTATCGTAGTGGTTCGCTTTGAGCCGCAAATGCATGCCGTTAAGCACATCTGGATCATCATCGACAATTAGAATCTTCTTGTTAGCCATGTTTTACCATCCTTGAGGAGATTTCATCGCTCATAAGTTGCCCAATTCCACCGGCTATCTTTTCCAGACAATCTTCCATCGAGTTACTCGATGTGCGTTTGATAGGTCCAAATGACTGGTAAGAAGTACAGAGGGTCAGGCCGGCTTGCTGGATATGTTCATGCAACTGTTCTCGTATCCGCTTGCTAATCGCCTCACCGCCCACCTCGTCGGTAATAGCCACCATGAAGAAAAGTTCTACTGCGCCCGCAACGCCCATCTTGGGCAACAAAACGTCCACAGGGGAATGCAAACAGCTTTGCAGAACGTCGCGAACCCGATGTGACTGTTCCGCGCGCACCTCATCCGAAAGCCAGCCAGTTTGTGAGCCAATCTCTGTTATCACGACGGTAATAGGACTGTCGGCATTCCCGTTCTTTCTGAAGGCCGGAGCGATCAGGTTAGGTAGAGAAAAAATTGGCAACTTAACCGAAAAGACCGCCCCCTGTCCCGATGCGCTCCGGGCCCGGATTTGTCCACCCTGTCGCGTAACCAGCTCTTTGCAGATATATAGTCCCAAGCCAAGGCCTTTTCGGCCTTCTGAGGCCGATGTTTGGAACAAGCGTTCGAAAATTCGCTCCGTCATACCTGGGTTGATCCCGCATCCCGAGTCTGAGACCTCCAGAACCATGAGATTTGAATCTTCCTCGAGCCTACGAGCCTGAACCTTCACCGTGCCGTTCGCTGGAGTGAACTTGATGGCATTGTCGACGAGAATGATCAGAATCTGTCGAAGACGCGTTGGATCAGCGCAGACCGAGGGCAGCAGGCTCTCGATATCGGAAGAAAGAATGATCCCTTTTGCTGTGGCAGCACCCCGCAGCGTGTTGACGGCGTAAGCCACTGCATCGGAAACCGAAGTACATTGCAGCTCGATCACCAGTTTACCCGCCTGGACGCGAGTAACTTCGAGTAAGTCATTAATCATCGATTGAAGTTGCTTGGCATTTCGTAGGACAACTTCCAGGTATTGGTGCTGTGCGGGCTTCAGTTCGCCGCCGATCCCGTCCAGGAGAATAGTCGCAAACTGGTATATCGCGCTCAGCGGGGAACGGAGCTCGTGCGAGACGTGCGAGAGGAACTCATCCTTAAACTGCATCTGATGGGTCCGGATGAGATCGGCTTCCGTCTGCATCCGGTGGCGCTCAATGGCGTGTCGAAGAGCCCGGGGAAGCGCACGATTTTCGATTTGGCCTTTGATCAGATAGTCTTGTGCGCCTTCCTTCATGGCTTCCGCAGCCAGTGCCTCGTCGTCCAAGCCGGTTAGAACTATAAGTGGGACGTTAGGGGCCACGGCATGCGCCCTTCGGACAGTATCCAGTCCGTGGCCATCCGGCAATCCCATGTCCAATAGAACGATGTCCACTCCACGGTCTGCAAGCTTTATCTCGGCTTCCCTCATACGCAAGCAGTGCGTCAATTCGAAGCTGCCGGGCCCTTCATTGCTGAACATTTCGCGAATCAGGCGGGCATCTCCCGCGTTATCTTCGACCAGAAGAACCTGAAGTGCTTTTTCGGTCATGAGCGTGGTTCGTGCGGTAACTTGACAACAGACAGCCAGAAACTGTCGATGCTCTTGACAACTTCGAGGAAGCCATCGAGGCCCACAGGCTTGGTGATGTAACAGTTCGCATGGAGCCGATAACTACGCAGGATATCTGCGTCAGACGCAGAGGTGGTCAAGATAACTACCGGAATGCTTTTCAGTGCGGAACTCTCCTTGATTTCCCCTAGGACCTCCCGTCCGTCTTTCTTGGGCAGGTTCAAATCGAGCAAAATCAGATCTGGGCGAAGAGCGTTGGCGTGCTTCCCCTCGTGATTCAAAAAGTCCATCGCTTCCGCTCCATCCGATACCACATGCAAATTGATATGCACCTTGGCGTCTTTAAATGCTTCCCGTGTGAGCCGCACATCGCCGGGACTATCTTCAACCAAAAGGACTTCGATAGGTGTGGCATCCATACCAATCATTTTCATCGTTTCTCATCTCTTTCTGGCAAAGCAAAGTAGAAGGTCGAACCCTTTTCCGGTTGCGACTCGACCCAAATGCGACCGCCTAGGCGCTCTAAAACTTTCTTGCAAATAGCCAATCCGATGCCGGTGCCCTCGAACTCATTTCGCCCGTGCAAGCGCTGAAAAAGGATAAAAATCCGTTCAAAGTATTGAGGGGCTATGCCCAGGCCATTGTCGCGCACGGAAAAAATCCACTCGGTGTGGTCCTTTTTCGTGGCAGAAATGTGCACGCGAGGGGCTTCAGTGCTGCGGTACTTAATTGCGTTTCCGACGAGATTCTGAAATACCTGGGTCAACTGCGTTTCGTCCGTCCTAAGGACTGGCAGAGAGTCGTGAGTCACGACTGCACGGCTTTGCTCGATCGTTATTCGTAAGTTTGTAAGCGCTCCTTGCAAAGCGTCTTCTCCGGAAACTTCGCAAAGCGGCTTTCCATTTGCTCCCGCGCGCGAATAAGCGAGAAGATCCTGGATCAACCCCTGCATACGGTTACAACCGTCTACTGCAAAAGCGATGAACTCATCGGCGTCCGAGTCCAGGCGGCCTTTGTAGCGCTTGGCCAGCATCTGTGTATAACTGGCCACCATGCGCAACGGCTCCTGGAGATCGTGGGACGAGACATACGCAAACTGCTGCAATTCGTCGTTGGAGCGCTTCAGTTCTCTGACCGTCTTTACCAGGTGCTCGGCGGATTCATTCCGCTCTGTGATGTCTCGGATAGCCGCCGTGACGAGAATTCCATCGGAGCTTTCGAGCGGGCTGAGCATGATCTCGAGGGGAAAACTGCTGCCATCCTTGCGCCGCCCGACCAGCTCAATCCCGGTGCCGATCTGCTGCGCCAGTGCGTCAGTTGCGCTTCGCATACCGTCGGCGATCAGCCGTTCCGCAAACCCTTCCGGAATAATGTTCTTGACCTTCTGTCCTATCAGTTCGTCGCGGCTGTATCCGAACTGCTTCTCCGCTTGGACATTCAACAGGACAATGTCTCCGCTTTGGTTCACCACCACCATGGCATCGGGAGCCGCTTCCAGCAGTCCTCGATATCTGGCCTCCGACTCCTTGCTATCGCTAAGATCGTGGCTGAACTCAGAAAATCCTCGAAGTTTTCCAGCCGGATCGCGCAACGCTGCGAAGGTGACGCTCGCCAAGAATTGTGAGCCGTCTTTGCGTATACGCATGCCTTGCTCTTCGTGCCGGCCGCTCGCCGCCGTTATTCGGAGTATCTCCGCCGGCCTGCCCTGCTCGATCTCCGCCGGAGGAAAAAAACAGGCGAAGCTGTGACCGATAATTTCGTCGGCTCTGTACCCTTTGATTCGTTCTGCACCGGCATTCCAGCTGACAACCTGGCCAAGCGGGTCCATCATGAAGATGGCGTAGTTCTGGATTCCATCAAGGAGCATCCGAAACTGTTCGTCGCTGTCCCGGAGCGACTGGGCCAGTACGCGTCTGGAGTTGTCGCGCTGGATGCTCCAACCGCCAGCGGCGGCGGCCATCAACAAACCCAGGACGGTTCCGAAAATCAGAACAGCTTTGGTCTGACCCAAGCGCTGCTTGGCATCTACATTGCGTAGCGACAATAATCGCAGCTCTTCGCCCTCCATGTTACGAACAACCGATCGGAACTTGTCCTTGATCCGCTGGGCCGGTTCGCTTCTTAGAGCATTCGCTGAAGCCTCTGCACCCTTGGATTGGCGAAGGCTGATCGCCATGTCTCCGAATCGGATCTGCTGAGCCATCAGCTCATCGAGAGCCGGAAGCTGAAGCTGCTGTTTCGGGTTATCCTTCGTCAGGTTGCGAACGGCTGCCTCATCCTGTTCTGCGCTTACTATGTTGGCGCGGTAGTCTTCTTCATAGGGCTCCGCGCCTGTCAATGCGAATGCCCGTTCGCTCGATTCGGCACTCGCCATATCAGAAGCCACATTCTCGAGGGTCTCGATGACCTGGTGGGTATGTCGCACCCATCGGTCACTTTCACTGGATATGACGACGCTGTGATAGGAAACTGAACTCACGACGAGTAAGATCACAATTGTCGACCCGAAGGCGAGGTGCACCTTCCGCGTTAGCACAGTTTCTCCGCCTGAATGTTAAGCAGGGCGCTCTCGAGAAATCTCAAGGCCGCAGAAAAGCAGTCACTTAGGGAGAAACGCCTGGCAGCGGCATCATTGCCACAACCTGGGGTGATTGGCGCTAGCGTCGGAATGTTCAACAAACCAGCGCACTGATTTATCACTGCCGCCTCCCATTGCGTGCGGCCGCTGCTATTAGGGATTGTGAAATGCAAGGTGCTGAGCCTACGTTCAGACAAAAGGCATTTGAACATACTCTCGTCAGTAGTTAGATTAGACGCTTCACATCTCACACCCTCACTGTAGCCCCTTTATCTTTCCGCGTTAGGAGCAATAGGTGTGCAACCTTCGAGCAAGAGGAGTGTTTCTGCCAGAAAGCATTGCTGGTCCCCCAACTCAACTCGGGGGACGTACACTACGAAACAGTGCAGTTACCAGATAGAGTTAAGATGAGATTAGGTGCCAGGCATTAATGGAACGCGACTGCGGATTGGCTCGGCAACCGAGCTATGGTTCGGCGTTAACCTGGTCCAGCTGAGACATACTAGTTGCAATATCTGACTTAGGTGCGAAACGTAGACAGCTGCTGTGAACCCAGTAATTGGCTGATGATCGCCAGCAGCTGATTCTCGTTCCACGGTTTCTGTACAAAAGCCATCGCCCCGCCGCCTAAAGCGCGTCCCCTGTTTGGATGGGGGTCGCGACCGGACACGACGACTACAGGAATCAACGAGAGGTCGGGGTCCGCCCGTAAGTTCTCCATAACGAGAAAGCCGCCCGCAGGCTCCGGATCCGGCTCGGCGTACTCAGACGTTGGCACGGACGGCAGGCCAAGATCCAGAATAATCAGATCGGGATTGTGTGTATGAGCTTCTCTGATTGCAGAGACTGCGTCGGAGGCAAACAACGTATCGTAGTGGTTAGCTGTTAGAAGTACCTGATGCCCGAAACATATATCGGCGTCGTCGTCGACAATAAGAATCTTTTTCCTAGTAATCATACATGACGCTCCGAACTAACCCGACATGTGATGGAACGCTTAGCGGCACTATCCGGCAGGCCAGTGTGATTGGAAGCAGCCGTCTCTACATGCAAGGAAGTGTGCTTACTTACTAGGGCTACCATTTGCATGCGGTCAGCACCACTCGCGGTGTGAAATGTGTTCATGTCTCATATTTCACTGTAGTCCTTTTGTCTAATCGCGTTGTGGGGGCAATGGTTGCGCAACCTTAGGGCTGAAAGAAGTCTTCTTTCATTACTGAGAAAGCAAATCGTCGGGGAAGCAACGGAGCTCTTGTGTTGCATTGATTGTGTTGCAATCAGGGCGCGCCACTTCGTCTTAGTTATTGGTGACACAACAGAGATGTTGCTTCGCAATCGGCCACCTCCTATTCCTCTTCCGGTCGGCGTATATAAATTGGCGACTATTTCTTACGTTAGTAACGAAGTGACAAATAAAGTCCGCATGTCAAAGATAAGTAGGTTCATACTGGTACCCACGCGTTTCTTATGTTGTACCTATGTTCAAGCATTCCACGATTCGAGCACTTTGCTGCTCGACCCTCCCGCCGTTTCTCGTCGTGGGACTTGAGGGATTCAGGCATATCGTCGTTCCGGGCTTGCCTGCCTTGCAGTCGCATTTTGCCGCAATCTGTTTCTTCGTTTCCTTTGTCTTCCTGCTGACCGCCGGCTGGTTCTACCGTGGCGAGTCTCGTTCCAATCCGAGGAAAGAAGTGGTATCCCTCTCTCAAGACGAAACCCTCCAGAAGCTAGCCTCGATTGTGGAATTCTCGGAAGACGCCATCATCGGCAAGAATCTTGACGGGATTATCACTAGTTGGAACCAGGCAGCGGAAAAGATATATGGCTATACAAGGGCCGAAGCGGTAGGACGTCATTTGTCTTTCTTGTTTCCCTGCGAAAGACAAGCAGAAGTAGAAGTCATCATGGAGCGCATCCAGAATGGACTTTCCATAAAGGCTCTCGAAACTCAGCGAATCACGAAAAGCGGCTCCGTTCTAGATGTGTCCGTGTCGATCTCTCCGATAAAGGACGCAACCGGAGGAATCACGGGTGCTTCGACGATAGCTCGGGACATCACTCGGCGGAAGCGCGCTGACGAGCAAGTGAAATTGCAATCAGCCGCCTTAGAAGCGGCCGCTAATGCCATCATGATTACCGATTCCCATGGCGCGATTTTATGGGTAAATGGCGCGTTCACAACAATGACGGGCTACAGCAAGGAAGAGGTCGCAGGAAAGAACCCTTCTTTGTTGAAATCCGGAAAGCAGCTCAAAGGCTTTTATGCCGTTCTTTGGTCAACCATTTCATCAGGCAACGTCTGGCAAGGTGAGTGTGTCAATAGGCGGAAGGATGGAAGCACCTATACCGAAGAGATGACGATCACGCCAATCACGCGGGACATTGGCAATCCAGCTAATAAATACTACATCGCCATCAAGCAAGACGTCACGGAACGGAAACTTGTTGAGCAAGCGCTTCAGGAAGCCGAAGAAAACTATCGAGCTATCTTCGAAGATGCCGTTATCGGCATCTTTCAGAGCACGCCCGCAGGGCGGTATACCAACGTGAATCCGGCGATGGCCCGTATGCTGGGCTACGACTCTCCCCAGGAACTGGTGGCGAGCATTACCGACATTTCTCAGCAAGTGTATGCCGATCCCGATTGTCGGGAAGAACTCAAACGGCTGCTGCGGGAACAGGGAATGGTCAAGAACTTTGAATCTGAGGTCTACCGCAAAGATGGCAGCAAGATGTGGTTCTCCGCGAATGTGCGGGCCGTCTCCGAAAATGGTGTTGTGGTCGGATATGAGGGAACCAACGAGGACATCACGGCTCGCAGAGTTGCTGAGGAACAGGTCCAATTCCTAGCCTACTACGATTCTCTGACCGGACTACCCAATCGGACTCTTTTCCGGGATCGTTTGGCCAAAGCACTCGCTGGCGCTCGTCGGCAAGAATATGGCATTGCGGTTCTGTTCCTCGATCTCGATCGGTTCAAAGACATCAACGACTCACTGGGGCACTCGGTCGGCGACCTTCTCCTTCAAGAAGTTGCAGAACGACTTAAAACATGGGTGCGGGAACAGGATACCGTCGCCCGGCTGGGCGGCGACGAATTCCTCATTATGCTTACCGACGTAATGGACGTGCCCGACGCGGCGGTCGCCGCCCAGCGGCTCATCGACGCAATGACCGCTGAATTCGTCGTCCAAGGTCAGTCCCTTAAGGTTAGTTGCAGCGTCGGCATCAGCATCTTTCCGGAACACGGTGGGGATGGCGAAACCTTGATCAATCGAGCCGATGCGGCCATGTATAGCGCCAAAGATTATGGACGCAACCACTTTCGGTTTTTCACAGAGGACATGAACGCTCAGGCTGTGGAACGATTGACATTGGAGAACAGCTTGCGCTTGGCCCTAGAAAAAGAAGAGCTATTCCTGATGTATCAACCACAGATGGATATTGTCAGTGGAAGGATCACCGGTTTGGAGGCGCTCCTTCGTTGGCAGCATCCAGACTTGGGTTTGGTGCCGACCGATAAGTTCATACGAATTGCCGAGAACAGCGGGCTGATTGTACCAATTGGTGAATGGGTGCTCAGGACAGCCTGTTCTCAAGCCCGGACATGGCAAAAGGAAGGTCTTCCGGCGGTAACTGTAGCAGTGAACGTATCAGCTATCCAGTTTCGCCAACAGAACTTTTGCGAACTCATCAGACAAGTCCTCCACGAAAATGATCTCGCCCCCCAATATCTTGAACTTGAGCTAACGGAAAGCGTGCTCCTATCGAATGCAGACCTGATGTTATCGGTCGTTCAGGAATTAACGGCGATGGGGGTAACGCTAGCCATTGACGACTTCGGAACCGGTTATTCCAGCTTCGCTTACTTGAGACAGTTTCGGGTTAGGAAGCTCAAAATCGACCGCGTGTTTATCCGAGATGTCGCTGTGAATCCGGATGACGCCGCAATCACAACTGCAATCATCAGCATGGCAAAAAGCTTGCGGCTCAAGGTAATTGCTGAGGGGGTCGAAAACGTAGCACAATTGTCATTTCTGAAGGCACATCATTGCGACGAGATTCAAGGGTACTACTTCAGCAAGCCTTTGGCGGTCGACAAAGTTGCCGACAAACTGCGAGGCGAATCTCTAGAATTGCAAGCCGAGCACAAGCCAGTGGGAGACAATGACAAAAAATCTTATGAGGTACGTACATCACTTATGTCGATAGGACTTGCACTCTTGGTGTCCGCTGATCCGGTTACAATTCAGCAGTTCAGCCTCGCCCTGCGAGAATTGTCTCTTTCGCCCGATGCATGCCAGGACGCGGCAAGCGCCGGTCTCCTCCTTAAGCGCCGAAAATTCGATGCCGTTATCGTTGATCTCCAACTAGGAGAGCAGTCCGGAGTGGTTCTGGATGACGTGCGTCTCTCCTCGTCGAACCGGACGGCGGTGACGTTCGGCATCAGCGACAACGATGCGGAAGTCACCTCAGCTTGCCGCAAGAAGTCGCAGTTTATCTTCGAGAGACCGCTTTCTGCGCGGTCAATCCACAAAATGCTGAAGCCTGCATATGGACTCATCCTCAGAGAACGAAGACGCTACTTCCGTTGTCCGGTTTCTGTTCCAGTCATCATCCAGAGGGAAAGCATGCAGGAAGTTTGGTGCAACAGCCTCAACATTAGCGAAGGGGGGATGGCCTTGAGCACGCTCGTGCCGCTCGTTGCCGGAGAAAGTGTCCGCGTTCAGTTCACTCTACCCAACCACGAAACAACCTACTCAGCGAAATCGAGGATCTGCTGGGGGAAAACCGGCCAGCTGGGGATTCGCTTTGTGGCTATTTCTGAGGAGCAAAAGTCCGAACTAGAGGTTTGGCTGTCACAAAAGGTGGAAGAGATGTTGCCCACGTTCGTTGCGGGAAAGTTCCGAAAGGCAGAACTCTGCTCTACCTAACAACCCCTAAGCGACATGATCGAGACCATGAATCCTTCTTCCCAGCAATTCACCGTTCTAGCAGTCGACGATTCGGCAATATATCGCAAGGTGGTAGAGCATTCCCTTTCGAGGGAGCGATATCGTGTACTGTTTGCGCAGGATGGACGCGAAGCCCTCGATCTGTTCGCGAAACACCAGCCTGCGGTGGTTATCACTGATTGGTATATGCCCGATATCGGCGGGTTGGAACTATGCAGGCGCATACGTCGCGACTTCCAGGGATTCCACTCTCACCTCATCCTGCTAACTGGCAATACCGACAAAGCACAAGTCATTGAGGGGCTTGTGGCCGGAGCCGACGATTACCTGACAAAGCCCTTTCATCCCGGTGAACTAGTGGCACGGGTCGAGGTGGGCCGCAGGATCGTTGAACTTCACCGAGAAGTCCAAGCAAAGAATCGCTTATTGGAAGAATTGGTATTAACGGACTCTCTAAAGGTTTGCCAAACCGTCGTGCGGTCGATGTTTGGGCTTCACACCAACTCAGTGCTGCCGCGAGGCATGCCTCCTTTTTGGGTTGTGATTAGTGACTTGGATTGGTTCAAGATGGTCAACGATACCTACGGGCACGAGGCAGGCGACACTGTGCTCAAGACCTTCGCGGATATTCTCAAGACCCACACACGCCAGTCCGACATTTGCGCCCGGTTGGGAGGAGAAGAATTTCTGCTAATGATGACCCATGCTGACAAGGTCGGTACCAGAACTGCGGTCGAACGAATACGCCAGCAATTTGAGAACACAGTTGTGACTTTCGGAGATAGCAGGATTACAGCGACAGCCAGTTTCGGAATTGCCGGATTTCACGGGAACAAGGCGCCTGACTGGAATGCCCTCGTGGCCAGTGCCGATACCGCTTTGTACGCAGCGAAGCACAAGGGACGCAATCGAATAGAATTCGAACAAGACGCTCGAGGCTGAAGCCTCATAGCTCGCTCCGAGAGTCCTTTACTCCGGGAAAATACATTCATGGCAAAGCGCACTCTTCGAGTGGTCAAATGGCTCAAGTCAGACGCCGGTAATCGGAGTATGCGAATTGTGCAGCCAGCAATTCAAGGGTCCATGAGCACGCTCACCCAAACCAAATATGCTCAGGCGAGCCTGCAACCCCTCCGGGCACGCCAATCAATTCAGTGACTTCCACGCGATTTGCAAGAATTCACTTGCGCGGAGCGGATTACCGCCTCCTTTATTATTGCCCGAAACTGATTCCACAGCTTCCCAGGATTTCCATCCTTCGCCATAACTTCTCGCGGCTTCTCGGACCACCCACCGCGCCCGCGCCACCTTGCTCCGGGATAAGCTATTCTAATGATATGGATCATCTAGGGATTCTTCGGGACAAGATTGGGCGTCTCCGGGAAGAGATCGCTGACATTCAGAAGTCAAATGAGCAGTTTCGGCGTGACGGTTGGAATGGAGCAGAAGCTCAAGTCGGTCACGGACAGAGGAACGAAAGGTTACAAGCGATCCAGCAGGAGCTTGTTCGACTAGCAGACCTTAGTCGCAAAGTTGTTTCGACGGAACAAATGAGGGAAAAGCACCGCACCCGGCTGCATCTCATCGAGCAGAAACGGGCTTCGTAGCCTGAACTTCAGCTCCGCATCCGATGGTTAGAGGTATGGATATTGAGAACGCCATTGTAGAGATTGAGTTGCTGGAGCGCCTCTTCTCACTTCCGGAAACCAGACCACTCCAGTTGTCTGCCCTTCAGTGCAAATTGCAGGGCACATCGCAGCGATTTGCGTCCCTGATCGAACAACGGAGGTAATTAGCATCATCGTGCCCTTGTTTACTAAAGAAGGGGTTACGTTAACCTAACCTCACCTAACCTAACGTCTGGAGTTTCAGCGTTTGACGGCCTTTCGCACGATCAAAACAAAATCTCGTTTCCCAAAATAGGTGACTCGTATCAATTCTGGACTGCTACGCTCTTTTTATGAATTTGATTATCATGCAGAAGCCAAATACACACGCGGCGCAAGATTTTGTTTCACATTCCCTACTAACGGCGAGACACCCGAACTCAGCAGCGTCGGAAGATCCGGGACCTGCTGACCGGATTCACGAACAACGCCACTAACCGGAAGTGATTCCGGCCAGAAGTCGGCTTCTGGGAGGTTATGAACATATTGGCTCGGCGTTTGCCCCGAGTAACGAGCAATCCGGAAGTTACCCATTTCGTCTTTCCTCAGTATCGAGGGTGTGCGAATTGTGTGCCGACTTCAGCTGCTAGATTACAGTCCTGCGAATAAAAACACCGACTGACTGTCGGTCAGCCAGTAAAGTGCTGAAGTGAGAGTCTCAGTGCGCATTGTGTGCGGAGGTGGCGCCGCGGCGCGGCGCGATTATTTTCCCTTGTTGAAAACCGTCAAATGGGCAGCCGCGGCGCGTTAGGCAAAAATCTCATTCACCTTCTCGCGTACGGCTTGATTTCTTGCTGGCTTCAAATATCGCATCGTCGATTCCATATCGGTGTGCCCGAGCCACAGTTGCACGGTTCGTAGATCAACCCCCGCCCATAAGCTCCAGGTCGCAAAGGTAGCCCGAAACTTGTGAAGCCAAAAACTCTCTTTCTCGAGTTCTGCGCGTTCAGCTGCCGCCTTCAAGCAATCCAAAAAGTCCAGCTTTGGCTGGCATCCAGCGGTCGGAAATACTAAAGGGCATTTCCCGTCGCATTTAGCTCTCCAAGTTTTCAGCGTTTCGACTAATTTCTTGGGAATTGGCATCTCGCGTTCTTTGTACGTTTTTGGTGTCCATGCACGGTCTGGCTTGTGGCTGACGCGCACAGTGCCCGCTCTGAAGTTAATGTCTGACCAGTAGGTATACATCACTTCCTGCTCGCGCATTCCAGTCATCAGAAAGAACTCAAACCAGAGCCGCTCATCGGCATCACACGCCGCGAACAACGCGTTTAGTTCTTCCTTCTCGTAGATCTCAGGTTCCTCTTCCACGAATCGCGGCCAGTCATTCTTTCGGACTAAACCACGCACACCTTGTGCCTTCAAAAAAGACATGACATTTGCAAATTTGTTCCAACACGTACGCGGCCCTTGTTCCTTCTCATCGCGGAGGAATGCCGCGAACTTGAGCAGGTCTTTGCGTTCGATCTCATCCAAGTACATTTTTGTGCAGGATTCGGAGAAGTACCTCAGCGAAAGGTCATATGCCGCGTACGTCTTGTCTTTCCGGCCAAGTTTGATCTCTTCCAGATAGTCGGCAATCGTTGGGCTGAGAAGTCGGCGCCCGTTCTCTAATTCCGGCACGACCACAGTTACGCCGTTGTTGTTCGCGTTCAATTCGGCTTCCTTCCGGAGGCGGCGCGCTGTGGCGTCCGCGGGGTCTTTACCGACCGATAGACGCTTCCGCTTGTTGCCTTCGCGCCATTCGAGGTAATACGCGCCTTCAGGGTGGCGCTCTGGTTTTCCGTTGACGAGGACTACATCAGGCTTGACGCGGCCATTCGGAGACAGAACTACAGGGCAGTATCGAAGTCCAGCGGAGGTCCGGATCCGTTTTGTGACGTTGCACTGGCGATTCATGGTAACCCTTTCGCTGATTAGGTATCAGTGTAGGTATCACCACGACGTAAGTGCCAGATAACAAAAGTAATGGCGGAGAGAGAGGGATTCGAACCCTCGATACAGGTGTTAGCCCGTATAACGGTTTAGCAAACCGCCGCCTTCAGCCACTCGGCCATCTCTCCGGCTTTATGATCAACAATAAACAAAACACCGATTGTCTATTACCCAATATTCATTGCGTATCCAACGTACATACGCTACTCAGCATGGGCATCGCAGAGTTTCTTCGGCGCAATCGGACACGGCGCAAACAGGTCGGGCAAATCATCGAGACTCGCACCGCCTTCTTTGGTCGGTATTATACCAGCGACACCTGCGACAACAGAGCGTTTCATCAATTTGGCTTTCACCTTCCTTCGTTAGCCTTTACACTTCGGCTATGCGAACGTTGTTTTATTTGTGCGCCGTGCTTTTTGCAACAGCGGCACATGTTTGGCGCCGTACCAGTGAGGCGTGATGGCGTATGTTGAGGATCTCTCGAGCTATACCTACTATCGCTCGATATTTAATCGACCTGGAACGAGAACTGTTGGATGGCTGGGGCGAGGTCGTGACTTTGAGAAGCTGGCACTCGCGGACGAAACCTTAGACCTGATCTGGCAGTATTGCAAAGTATCGGTCGCGCAGTTGAGGGGAGTACACGAATGCGAATTCTGCCCGCCAGGAGATTCTTTCTACGCTGAACGAAGTGGCGAAAAGCTGCTGCTAGGCACATCAGAGATTCGGGTGTTTGGCAAAGATAAAGCCATCTACGCGGCGCCAACGCTGATCTACCATTATGTCGCCATCCATCATTACAAGCCTCCAGATGAGTTTCTCATTGCGAGAGGGGCCGACCCCGCCTGATCGTGAATACTTCGATCGGCTGCAGGAGTTGAGCCTCGAATGGAACAGGACTTCGTCACCGGCAACCCTAGTACGTATTCAGCCGGGCAGGTTACCCAACAAGAGCGGCCGGAATACCTGATCACATCTCAATAGGTGACAGCACATCTTCTATGATGTTCCACCCATTGTGCATTCGCTTTGTGTAATTTGTCCCGAACGTGCCCGAACGGCGTCCCCTAGTCTCCCATTCACTCCGGCGAAGCTATTGAAAACAAACAGGGTCAGGATTTTTGGGAGATTTAGCAATTCTCCCCACACATGCGCTGCTACGCAGTTGCAATCACTTACACTCGTACCCAAGCACAAAACATCATCCCCGCAGACCTGAGTAGACAGTTACAGGAACCATTCGGGACACCCATGAACCGCCGCCAGTCAGTGTGGCAAATTGTCATTGATTAGTCGAGGATTCTACGTGACCCTTTTTTCTATCAGCAGCAAGTGTTCGACAGCACTGTAGGGTCGCCAACCATGGATCCAGTGGGGGTGTACCAAGAGGCTCCCAGCGCCGTGGCTGGCTGGCGAATTCACGAGGCGTGCACTTCACATACTTCTTAAAAACCGAGGAGAAGTAAGCGGGACTACAAAAACCGCAACGCTCAGCTACTTCCGCGACGTTAAGCCGGGGATCGAGAAGGGCGCGTTTCGCCAGTTCCACTCGATGACGGATCAAGAACTGCTCCAGCGTCATGCGGGCCGTGCGCCGGAACACGCGGCTCAAATGGCCGGAAGAAAGATGAATTGAATCTGCCAGCTGCTGAATCGTAATCTGGGCCGCACCCTGTTCCTCGACCAGTTGACTCACGGCCAGCACGATCTTGTGCTCGCGCTGACTGAACGCGAAGGCCGTTTGCTGCGACACTAAGTCAGCAAATCGCCGAAAGGCCTCGCATGCTCCAAAGGAGCTCGGAGCGTGTAGCACGCTGGTGATCGCCTTGTCTTTTGTGGTTTTGATTTGGGCGGGGTCCACACCCATACTGACGGTTTCGAGCGCCAGATGTTCGATCGCCCATGTGAGCAGGGCGCGCGACTGCTGGATCTCGGCTGGGGAGTGGTCCGCAGGCATCACCAGCGCGAGGAATTCCCGCATGACGCTCGATACATGGTTGCCGCACCGGAATGCCTTGACCAATCGCGCCATCACTTCTGAGGGGTGGGCCTTCTGCGGTTTCGGATCGCTGAAGAATGAAACCGAAGCGCCACCGGAATCCAATGCTGCGCACGCTTCCTGATAGGCCTTGAGCAGTTCGGTGGGTTGTCGATGTTCTTCACTCACACCTACGCGTGCGGTAGCGCTGGCCTCGGAGCGTACCTTCGCGAGAATGCTTTCTGCCACTTCCTCTAGTGAGATTCGATGGTGATTCCGATTGCGCGTTTCCTGGCTGGTAAGAATGCAGATTTCTCCGGGGCGCACGACTGTGGCCAGCGAGTTCATCTGACTCTGGCAGAAGTCCTCCATTACATGCGAGAGACGGTTCAGTGTAAAAGACGAACCGACCCCTCGCCGCTTAGAATCCGGGCGCAAATTTTCAATCTGGAGAACCATGACCCGCTCCGGCAGGCGCTGCAGGCCGGCACGATGGGCAAGGGCTTTCACTTCCTGCAAGTCCCCTAGCTCTCCTGAGAGCAAAATCGAGGCCAGTTCTTTGCGGTCGAGGCTCAGATCCCGGTCGTGGTTCCTTTGAAACTCGCTGATCAGCTGTAGGCGTTTCCAGGAATTCGAGATGTACCTCGCCATGAGCTCCAATATTTGAACCATCGTGGCCACCTGCGCCTGATCGACAACCGGCACCTGGTAGTAGGCGGCTTCGAGAGTTGCAAGGTCGATGTGAGGCTGGCCTGCCAGATTCCGGCGAACCAGGCGAAATCCCTCCGCTGTAGGTGGAGAGGTCAACACTTGGCCGGAGAAGAGCGTACCTAAATACTGGCCGTCGCAAATTACGGGCACAGCAATGTCCGTGAGTCCCACGTGACATCCGTAGACCTGGGCGCAACCTGTCGCACGGCATCGCTGCTTTGCCGGAACATCAGAACGGGCACAGGTCTCTTCTTCATGAGCTCCGAAACCGTGAACGAGGTCGCAGAACGGCGTACTTGGGGAATAGCGCTTCGCTCCCGGACTTCCCACTGGCTGGAGTTGTACCAGCGCGTCCCCAGTTCCAACCCGGCTCTTGAATTTTGCCTTGAGAGGATCCAGTTCTTCGTCCTCTTCATTCCACATAAGCTCGACATTGCGGATAGGGCTGGTGTTATTGAGGAGCAGGAGAAAGTGCTTGAAAAGCTCCAGATCCTTCTGGAATTCCACCTTCAGAGCTCCACTGAGGACGGCATGATGTTTTTTCAAGGTGACCCCCAGATGCGGAAGGGATTTTAGTACACAAAGGGGCCACAATGTTGTTAAAACGAACGAATATTATAGTTTATCCAATAAGGTAACGGAATTTCTGCCTAGGGATGAGCGCGCAACGTGAGCCCCCCGTCCACTATTAGGTCGGTACCCGTTATGAAAGCAGAAGCGCTCGACGCCAGGAAAAGTGCGGCTTCGCTGACGTCAGCTGGCATCCCGCGACGTCCGAGAGGATGCAGCCGAGTCGTCTGCTCGGCGAGCGCGCTGGGATCCGGTGAGTTGCGCAAATATTCTTCCCAGAGTCGGGTATCAATGTATCCGGGGCAAATGCAGTTAACACGAATGTGCCGGGGCGCCAACTCCAGAGCCAGGTTTCGAGTCAGGGCGACCATCGCAGCCTTCGAGCAGGCATAAGGGATGGAATCAGGGAAAGCGTGGCTGGCATGAATGGAACTGATGTTGACGATGGCGCCACCGGATTCCGGAAACAGAGATACGGAAGCCTGGGTCAGCAGAAAAGCACCGCGGAGATTGACGTCCAGCACTGAATCCCAGTCCGACACCGTTAGCTTCTCCAATGGTTTCTCACGCTCAATTCCGGCGTTATTGACCAGAACATCTACTCGTCCGTGATCTTTCCGTAGCGCGTCCACCGCATTCTGGATTTCAAGCGGCTCGCGCAGGTCGGCGTGAAGGTACCGCACCGGCAGTGACGGATTCTTCCTGGTGAGTTCGGCGGCGGCCTCTTTGCCGGTTCGAGCGTCGCAGTCCAGCAGGAATACACACGCACCCTCACGCTGGAACAGATTTGCGATCTCACGCCCGATGCCTTGGGCGCCGCCGCTGATCAGCGCCACTCGACCGTTTAGCCGCCCCGCGGAGATTAGTTCGTCCGTGCTAGCCATACATTGGACAACCAGGCAACTCTTCGCACCTAGCGCGGTTCTCCTTCGACGAAGATCAGTTCCGAACTATTCGCTACGGGAAGCATTACCGTAAGACCTGCGCCCATGAGTTCCTGCCCCGTGACAGTCCGATCGGGAGCGGTACGATCACAGAACCTGAGCCGGTAGCGTCCATCGGACTTCAGTCCACTCAGGTGGAATGAATGCGACTTTTCTCCTTCGATGGTTCCGCGAAATGCATATACCACGCCTCGCTGACGTTCCGAGTCCCAGTATTCCATGCCGTCCCAGTGAACTCCGTCTGGACGTGCCGAAACGTGATAGAGGTTCGCATCGCGAATCAGCGGGCGAAGTTCTTTCTTGTACAACTCGATTTCTTTTTTTGCCTCCGCGTGCTGTTCCGGTGACCAGGAGTTGGTATCAATCATGATGGTGAGCCATCCCATCATGCCGCTGCGAAGCATGTAACGGAAGTTCTCGATGCGAGGCGTTGGCCATTTCTCTACGTAGGTTTCGAGCATGGCAGAAGGAAGGACATGGCTGGTGTCGTAAAATGCCCGGCGGTTCGATAGCGGATCATAGGTATCGGTGATGGAGAAATAATCTCCATGCGCGGCGCTGCCGAAGTCAACCATTCTGCCGCCGTCATTGCAGACTTCAAACAGCAGGCCGGGATGGTCTTTGCGCATCTTGGAATAGATGTCGTAGTAGGCGCGGACCGCATGGTAACTGACGTCGGTCGAATTTGAGCTGTCGACCCAGTACGCTCCCCATGACTTGTAAATGCATTTGTTCAGCGGATCAGGGGGAGCGTGCGGGTGATCCGTACGATCACAGCCGTGCGCCACTAGATACCCATCGTGCTCCAGCATGTCGAGGTGATAGTCGGTGACGATGCGTTCGACTTCGTGTTGAGCCCACTGCTTGGCCTCAGGAACACCCAAGTCAATGGTCTGTCCCTTGAATGGCTCTGGCTGCCAGTCCTTGGGAAGGTCGGTCACCATCCAATCGCGTACTTTTGGATGGCGAGCGTTCAGCGCTCCAGGTGCAGTTGAAAGACCGGCCTGCGTCCAATCGACCCAAAGGCCGAACTTGAGACCGTGCTGGTGGGCGTTATCGGCGATGGGGGCAAGCCCATGCGGGAATTTCTCCGGATTTGGATACCAATCGCCTACGCCGCGAAACCATCCCGCATCGATGTGGAACATGTCCATCCCAAGGTCGGCATCATCTTGGATCATGCGTAGAGCAATCGCCTCGTTGACCGCCATGCCGCCGCCCCAACTGTTATTCACTACCAGCGGATAGTTAGGATCTTTCCACGTTTCGGGATTGCCAAGAACGGCACGCACCCATCGACGTAGGACGTTTCCCGCGCCGTCGGAACCATCGAGAAAACCACCGAGAAATACGACCGGTGTCTCAAAAACCTCGCCCGGTTCCAAGCGGGTGCGGAATGGGCCGGGATCGGGATTCAGCCCGAGTGCTCCTTGAACGGAATCTTTTTCTCGTGACAGCGAGATTCGGGTGCGACCGCTGAACTCAATCCCAGCGTACCAACCCGAAGCGGAATCTTTGTTTTCAACCAGCGACCACGGGATGATTTCGCGAGGCTGATCGTTGCTCAGATCTCCGTAAGTGCTCGAAGTGCCGGTCCATTTGTAGCCCTCGGTGAGTGCAACTTGATGAGTACCGACGGGCGAAGGCGTGTTCGCGCCTTTCTCTACGAAAAGGTGCTCCAGCGTCGAGTGCGGATCGACTTGCCAATTGAAGGCGAAGCTGTCCTGCATCGGAATCCATATCTGCTCGGAGTCCAAATTTTCAATGCAGATTTGGTGCTCAATGGGACCGTAATCGACCGGTGCCCTCCACTTCCACGTCAGCCGGAGGTGCGGTGTGGCGGATTCGTAAATGAACGAAACACTCTTCTCGTCAATTTGACTGGCGTTGCCATCGAGCTGCCACTGCACTGGAACGTCTTTGCCGGCTATCTCCGCCGATTGAATGAGCGTTTCGGAGGCTGTGGTTTGCCATTTTGGATGCCCAGGAATTTCCAGACTCAATAGGCGGGGAGTGTGGGCACCTGCCTCAAGCACAATCTGAGTATCCGCAGTTCGCAGGCGCGCACTCTGTCCCGCGGCGGTCAGCCCTGTGATCAGAACAAAGACAGAAATCCGTCGGCTTCTGGACAAATGCCTCATCGTGGACGACTCCTGGAGTCCGCGCGGAGGGGGCACGACCAGCTCCGCGCGATGTCATTAATTAGAAGAAGAGACGAAGACCAATCTGCATCGTCCTTGGAGGATTGTTTAGATTGAATCCTTGCTGGAGGTTGATCCCTTTCCCTTGCACTGCACCGAAAGTCGAGGAATTGGGATTGTTGTCAATTGGGCCGTAATTGGCGTGATTAAAAATGTTCAAAGCCTCAAGCCGCACTTCCAGATACCGATCTGCTTCCCGAGAAATATACAATTTCTTCAATAGCGTGGCGTCAGTGAAGAAGCTTCCAGGGTTGCGAATATTAGGAAAGACAAAGGGAGCATTACTTAGTCCATAGTTCGGCGTAGTTACGAACGCTGCCGGGTTGAGAACTCCTTGCGGATTCGAATTGACAAAGCTGCCATTGAAAGCCAGCGCCTGGGAGTAGTTAACGTTTGATTTGCGCGCCTTCACGCCCGGAGCCAGAGAGTAGCGCAGGGTTGCTCCCGGCACGGTTGTCCCGTTGACATCGGGCACCAGAACTGGTGTGCCCTTCGGATTGTAAGTGCTGATTCCCGCCACGGCCCATCCACCAATCACCGCGTCAAGCGCTTTGTATCCGAAACTGTCGCCATGGTTCATGAAGCTGCGCCTGCTGCCAAAAGGAAGTTCGTAGGAATAATTCAGCAGAATCGTTTGCGGCATTTCGTAAAGAGCAACTCCGTAGGCCTCCATCAGGTTGTGCGGATTTTGCAGCAGTCCTCGACCGGCTGGCCCGTTGTGCTGGATATCCTTGCCAGCGGTGTTGGTCAGAGTCTTCCGAATTGAGTACGACGCCAGCAGCGTCAGGCCGTGGTAATTTCGGCCCTGAACCTGCATGTTCAGGAAATTAGAGAACGATTTGCCCCATGTCGCCTGACCTGGAGAGACCTGCGAATACTGCGGCGACAGTCCGAGCAACTGCGACAATGAGACCGTCGGCTCGCTGGCGAAAGTCTGCGACTGACCGAAGAACGGATTGGGCACCTGAGTCGAGAGATCGCTGCCTAGCCGGTAGTACTGGAGCGGGATGTTGTTAGTGCTCCAGTTCCACACCGGCATTAACAGGTGAATACCGCGAATTCCGGTGTAGTCAACCGTCGCTACCCAATTCTTGGCAAGCTGACGCTGCACGCTGAAATCCCAGCTGTATTCTTCCGGACTCTGGAAGTGGCTGATTGTGGTACCGGCTTGATCCAGGCTGGCGGCAGCGCCAAAGGTTTGGAAGCCATACTCCGAATTCCTCTTAATAGGTGGGTAGTAGCCTAGATTCTGTCCGCTGCTGACCTGGAACGGAAATGTTCCGAGGCCGTGGTCCCGTCCAAACTCACTTACCCAATTTTGTCCGTTGAGCGTCGAGATCTGGTTGAAGGTTATGGAGTTATAGTAGAAGCTGAACCAGTCAGTCGACAAGCCGCCGAGTCCCTGATAGATAATTCCTGCACTGGCGTGTAGGACGGTATTGTCGTTGAGGGCGTAAGCGATGCCAAGACGCGGCTGAAAATTCAACTTATCGGTGCCGTAAAGGTTTTTCTGCGGATATTCCGGTGAACCCAACAATACAACCCGTCCCGTAGCTCCCTGACTTAACCACGCGGGCCGCGGCAAGTTCGCGAGACCTGGAACCGCCGCGGTCACCTGGCCCCAGTTCCAGCCGGGGTCCGGTGTGAGGACATTTTTCGCGTTCATGTCGTACATGATGGGAGTACTGGCATTCGTGTTCTGGGGTTTTCGCCCTCCATCATGGTCCCAGCGCAGACCCATCTGGACGGTGAGCTTGTTATTGACCTTCCAATCGTCCATAACATAAGCCGCTTGATTCCAACCGTAAGGCGTAATGTTCCAATTGCCCCATTGAAAGAAGTTCGAAGATCCCATCATCAGTTCAGCCAATGGGCTTCCGGTGAGATTGTCCACATTATTCCAGACCTGGTTGGATCCTCCGCCTGGATTGACCCAGGCTACTCCGGTGTGATCGCCGCCCTTCTCCCGGAAACGAAGGAAGTAAAGGTCGAATCCTGTCTTGATGGTGTGGCGATGAAAAATCTTGGTGTAGGCGACGCTGCCATTCACATTCTGATTGATAAATGAATCGAACTCCGAGCCGCCAACCTTGCTATAACTTCCCGTGCAGTTGGGGAGGAATCCGCAAATACTGATACCGGGCGGAATATTGACGGTAGTCTTGGCCGGATTATTGATGACCAGTGGGTCAAAGGGCCATTTGCTTGTATCAATGTTTGGATCTGGTGCCGATCCCCATCCCGAGACTCCGTTGCTAACCAGGTTGGCCACGCCAAATCCAATGTGAGCATCAAGGATCGACGTCGGCGACAACGTCCAGTTGTACTGCAGGCTGCCACTCCAGTCTAAGTCAGTGGTTACCGAACCCGATCCGTGAAAGTACGGGGCTGGAATGTTGTTCGTCAGATTGGAACGGCTGATGCTGAAATTCACCCGCTGATTGTTGGCGATATTTTCATCCAAGCGCAGGAAGAAGCGATCTGTAGGGCGAGTGGTGTGAATCGTCGAATAGTAATTTCCGATGTAGTCACTGTTGGCTACGGGGGCGTGGTTCGGCAGAGGCCAGAGGGACATGTAATTCGAAAACAGCGCGCTTTGCAAGGAGAGTGACGCATTTCCCGCTGGGCAAGTCCCGCCGCTAACGTCGGCCTGAGAGCAGATCTTGGCTTGCGCGTATTGCGGACGCACCCAGTTGCCACCGCTGTTAAAGCCGTGAAAAGGATCAAAAATGGTGGCGTACACCGGGGATCCGTTTTGGTAGTTGATGACTGTCTTAGAGAAATCTCCTTGACGATTCAGCACAGTCGGCACGTTGCTAATGACGTTCTGACTCTGGTTAAAACGCTCTCCTTCCCAACCGAAGAAAAAGAAAGTGCGATCTTTTCCTGAGTAAAGGTGCGGAATATTTACCGGACCGCCGAAGGTGAGGCCGTAATCATTCTGATGAAACGCCTGGCGTGGCACGATGGGTGTGATTGCATTCTGTGCCCATTGATTGGCATTGAGTATCTGGTTTCTAAAGTACTCGAAGAGCCTGCCGTGGTAGCGATTGGTTCCGCTTTGCGTATTGACCGAAATAATCCCGCCTGAGTATCGCCCGTGGTCCGCGGTTAGGATGCCACTTTCTACACGGAATTCGCCCACTTCGTCTGGCGTGGGGACCGAGCGGTTGGTAGCGTTGAACTCCTGGTCCTGTACCTGGTTGCCATCGACAGAGATGTTCGTTCCATTCACCTGTCCGCCAGCAACTGAGTAGGAGTTACCAGAATTCGCGATGAAATATGTGGCATTCCCCAGAGTGGAAATCTGATCTGCCGGAGGCCCCTGTCCCTGAATTGCCGGAGTTACCGCTGCCAAGTCGAGAGTATTGCGGTTGAGTTGCGGCAACTCGGTGATCATCTTGTTGTCGAGCACCTGTGCGCTGGCGGACTGATCGGCGTTAAGCAGCGCGGTGGCGGTAACATTTACGGTTTCCTGCACGGTTCCCGGCTTCAGCGTGAAGTTCAAAGACAACTTATCCCCGGTTCGCAGAATAAGTTCCTTTCGAGAACTTGTCCCGAAGCCGAGTTTGGTTGCCTTCACTTCGTAACTGCCTGGCAATAACTGGGGCAGCACGTAAACGCCAGAGCCATTAGTTTTGGTAGTTGTGCTGACTCCGGTGGCAGTGTTGACCGCTGCAACGTCGGCCTCGAGCAGGGCTGCTCCGCTTGAATCAGAGACCAAGCCGCTGATCTGTCCGTTAGACGACTGCGCCAGTGCGCTTTGATTCTGAGCCACAAAGCCGACCAAGGCCAATAAAGACAACAGCACTGCCCATAAGGATGATCGATGCATCTTCCCACCTCCGGGTCGATTGCTTAGGACAACAATCGTGCCGACCGCCACGGTCCGGCACACCTGCGTGCCCTGCAAGTTTCGAACGCCAGACGCACCAGTACCTACTAGAAAGAAGGTTTTTTCTATCGTTTAAGCAGCAGCTACTAGGGAGCGCGTTTCCCGACGGCCGGCGGTTCGATCTCTTCAATCCGGATCAGTTGATCGGATGAAACATCTTTCAACTCTTGCACCGTTCCGGACGGCCAGTGTATTTCGAGGGTAGCTTTGCGATCTTCTCCAAGTCCGAAATGAACCCGCAAGTCGCTGGAAGAGGCGTATCCCACACTATTGGCCACAAATGTAACCTGAGTGCGCTGTGCCGTGCGGCAAATAACTTTCGCGCCCAATGCTGATGAATTGCTGCGCGTACCTTTGAGCTTGAGTTGAAGCCAATGCTGCATTGGGCTTCGATTCATCCAGAGTTCAATGGGCTCATTCAGGGAAGTTACCGCGGCATCGATGCGTCCATCGTTATCGAAGTCCGCGAAAGCCACACCGCGGTGCACGCGGGACCCGGCGAAATCTGCGCCGGCACTGGCGGAGACATCTGAAAAGCGGCCACCCACATTGTGTAGCACCCGATTCGGCTGGGGTTCGTTGGTATCGAGTCCGCCACACGCAACAAATATATCCAGCCAGCCATCATTGTCCAGATCGACGAAGCCACAGCCCCATCCACTCCATGGTCGGCTTAGGTTGAGCAGGCCGCTGCTGGCGCTGGCGTCCTCGAATGCACCGTTGCCGTTATTGCGGAATAATTCGAAAGTCTCACCCCGCAGTCCAGTCATCAGGATGTCGGGCAAGCCGTCGCCATCGAAGTCACGGAAATCTGCACCCATACCGGAAATCTGCCGGCCGTCGCCGTTGTAGGCAATGCCAGTTTGCATTCCCACCTCTTTCACTTTGCCCCCGCCTAAGTTATGCAGCAGAAGGTTCCGGTCGTTGTCGTTCGCAATAAAGATGTCCGGAAGTCCGTCTCCGTCGTAATCGGCGATTGCGATCCCCATTCCTTTGCCCAACAGCTTGCCCGCACTTGCCGGCAAGACCTCTGTAAAAGTCCCGTCGCCGTTGTTGTGATAAAGCAGAACCGGCTCAGCCCGATACTTGTCAGGGTGGCAATAGGTACGGTCCGTACTGTTGAGGCCGCCACAGAGCGGATCGTCCCCGGGGGTCCAGTCGCAGTAATTCGAGACGATGAGGTCAAGATGGCCATCGTTGTCGTAATCGAGCCATGCTGCGGCGACTGACCATAGCTTGCGTCCCTGCGGGCTGCTCCCGCTCACTCCGGCAGCTTGGGTCACATCGGTGAAAATGCCATCGCCGTTGTTCCGGTAAAGAGTATTCCCGTGCACTCCGACGACGTAAAGATCCTCAAACCCATCATTGTTATAGTCGCCAACCGCGACTCCCATGTCGTAGCCGTGTCCCTGCACTCCAGCTTTTTGGGTGACGTCTGTAAAAGTGCCGTCGCGGTTGTTGCGATACAAGCGGTTGAAGAATCGAGGATCTGTTTTTTGCAGATTAGGCAAGGCAGCTCCGGTGACGCAGTACAGATCGGGCCACCCGTCGTGATCAAAGTCAATTACCCCCAAACCACCGAGCACGGTTTCGACCTGGTATTTACGGCCACCGGCGTCGTTGCGCAAGACAAAATCCAGACCGCATCCGGGAGCGGCATTTTGAAACCAAATCGGGCCGCGATTCGTCGCCGCAGCAAAAGCTCCGGGGACGGAGAGCGCAACACCCGCGCCGCCCAGCAGCTTTGCGAACTCGCGACGTGTGAACTGATTTTTATTGCTGCGCATGCGGGTCTTGGTCGCGATAGGATTTTTGCTGGAACGCATCGGAGAGCTGCGCTGCAGCGGCAAATGCCTGGTCCGCCTCGGCGTTCCGCCCCATTTTTTTGAGAACACCACCGAGCAGGTAGTGCAGGCTACCATTCTCGTCCGGATAACCGAGGGCTAGCTCCGGTGCAAGGTTCTGTAAGGCCTCATCCAGAGCACCGGTCTGGGCACAGGCTTTTCCCAACTCGATGCGTGTCGCCTCGTCCTTCGGGTTACGATCAGCGAGTTCCCGGAGATACGGCACGGCAGCTGAGTAGTCGCGTTCCTGCATTGCGATTTTCGCGAGTGTGTGTTTTGCCGCAGGGCGCTGAGGGGCGATCTTGAGTGCGGCTTGAGCATTCTGACGGGCCGCTTCGATCTGACCGGCGCCGAGTTGCGCTTCTGAGAGCCGCTCCAAAACAGCGGGATCGTTGGCATTCAGAAGCAGCGCCTGCTGATATTCGGAAACCGCCATCACGGCCTTCCCCTGCAGCCGTAGTAAGATGTCGCCACGCATGACGTGTATCGAAGCCTCGTCATCGCCCGAGTGTTGGATCTGGTCAGCCGTGCGCCCCGCTTCCCGGGAATAGCACCACGATAGCAAGAACATTCCATAAGTGTCCGGAGCGGATTTCGAGAGGCCATGCTCCAGTGACGGAATAGCTTGTTGGCATTGCTCCAGGTGCGCAAAAGCAACTCCTCGCTGGATCCAAGCGACGGTCTGATTCGGCTGGGGCGCGGGAAGTTTGGTCAGTTGCTCCCATCGTTGTTCTCGGAAGGGGGCTGATGGGGTTTGGGACGAGATCGTTTTACGAGAAGGAAAATCGCAGCTGCTTCGCGCCTCGCGCACACAGAGGAAGAATCTTGCGGCTGAACCTGAAACCGCTGACGAGGAGGGGGGCTGAAGTTGCATAGGCCATTGGCTCACTGCCTGGGAAAGTGCTTTCGGAGAGTGTTGCGCAACTAAGTTGAGAAGCTCGATTGCGCGTCCCCAGTCGGATTCGTGCGCACCCAGTTGAGCCGCGGTGATCATTGCTTCCTGGTCGTTGGGGTCGGCTTCCAGAGCCCGTTGAGCGTAGCGCTTCGCGTCGGTGAGATTGCCGGCTTTGAAGGCGACCTCGGCGAGATCAGACCAGATGCCCGGCGCCGTCGGATCCAGGTCCGCAGCCCGCTGGAACAGAGAGAGTCGTGAGCTTTCGTTTTCGTGTTGGGCCAACGCCCGCAAACGGTATTCCGCCGCTAGCCCTTTTTTTGAACCACGCAGAAACTCAGACATGCTGGCGAAACGGCCCAAGGCAAAATCCACAAATGCGACCGCCGATTCCGAAGAACCTGGCGCCACATGCACGGCTTTGAGGTAGGCTTCAGCTGCGTCGCCGTAAAGATCCTGGCGAGCGTAGGCTTCGCCTAAGTAAGCCAGAGGATATTCTTCCCGTGGCCGCAGGCGAGAGGCCTTTTTCAGAAAAGGGACCGCTGTTTTCGTTTGTCCGGTTCGCAGCGAATCGATTCCCAGAAGAAGGTTCACAAAATAGTCTTCAGGGGCGAGGTCATACGCGCGATGCAGTAGGGGCAGTGCCTCAGTGAACTGGCCTTTTTGGTGAAACTCGAATGCCCGCTGGACCAACGTTTTTACGTCCACGTCTCCAGCTGAAGTAAATCGGGAACCAAGTACCACAATCAGCGCGAGAATCCGAAACCAATGCCCCAGTTCCCATCCGAATAACTGCATGGAACCACCCCAATCGGTCAGAATACGACGCACACAGGATACTGACAAACTGGCGGCTGAATTTCTGAAGGAATGTTCGATAAACATTCAGATGGAGCATACTTATCAGGTATCCTGCCCGGCAGCCTTGGTTTGTGCAGAGGGAACTGACCTATGAAATTTATTTTTCTCTACGCAGTCCTGAGCCTGGCCGTTCCAGCTTTTGGGCAGAAGACTCTGCCCGAATTGAAGGACGGGACCGTCATCGACGAAAAGATGGAGTTTCGACACGATGGACCACTGTTGATTTCAGGACGCGTAAAACTCAGAGGCATTTCCCTTGACCTTCGCGGACCGATCACTGTGGCCTCTGGAGCCGACCTCGACTCGAAGATGTGCATATCAAAGTATCTGACCCGCCAGCTTCGCCAAACGGCACGAGCAATCTCCGCTGCGCTGGCCCGGCTAAGATCACCATTCGGAAGTCAACTATGACAACGGAAGGGAGCGCGCATCCAATCTGGTGGTTGCAGGGCGATCTTTTGGTCGATGACTTCCAGACTAAAAACTCGGAATTCCACCTGGATCATGCGCAGGCAACGCTTGAGAATTTCGCGATCTTTGAACTTGAGATTTCGCATTCAAGCGATGTGCTCGGACGTCATCTGCACCTGGTGTTTCTTTCAACGCATACCGGCGACGACGACAAAATTGAGTTCTCGGATATTCCCGCTGACCAGTCATTCTTGAGGAAGCTGCGCATGGGATCGCTCGCCAGCGCTGATCTGACCGATGCTACGGCGCAGTTCTTTCTCTTATACGTTCATGGCAGCAGCGATGTACGCCTTAGCCGTATTGGGCGGGCGCAGTTGGCAATTGCGCCTGCATGCAAGGGTACACTTAAGCTGCCGCACGGTTCTGTTGGCTCCACACAAACACCGGTCACAATTCCAGAGCCCGGTGCTTCGAACTGCCCCTTTCGTTTGCAGCTGAGTGAAGTGAACGTCGACACGTGGGACGTTTACGCGGGAGGAGCGGCTGACCTCACTTTCACGGACAGCGTCATTGATGAGCTGACGGCCGATGGCGAAGCGAAAGTCGCGGTTCGCGATTCTGACATTTACGCTGACTGGCTTTCGTTGGCTGGCGAAGCCGAGTTGCAAGTCGATCACTCCACGGTTGGCGCCCTGCGGCTTGCTGAGCAGCGTCCAGATTTGGCGACGAGCGAGGTGCGTGTGAATAACCACAGCCATGCCATTTTTGATCACGTGAAATTCGATTGCGGCGTAGTCGCCACCGGGGATTCGAGCATAGTAATTCGCGATTCTGTAACATCACCCAAATACATTCGGCGATCGGACCGTGCAAACGTGAAGACGGAACCATCGGGTCGAGACTTAGGAAGGTAATCTGATCCATGAAACTAAGCGTGAGTACGGAGTGGTCTTACCACGGCCTCCGCGCTATTGTGATGGAGAACCGGTTGCTGCGTGCGACCATCCTTCCAGAAGCAGGCGCCAAGATCTGGCAGATAACATACAAACCGCTCGACGCCGATCTGTTGTGGAATAATCCGCGAATTCCGCCGGCTCGATTGCCGTTGAACTCTCGTTATGACGATGTCTGGAGTGGCGGTTGGGACGAGTTATTTCCGAATGATGAAGTTGCGGTGATTGAAGGCGAAAGCTATCCCGATCACGGCGAACTCTGGACAGGGGAGTGGGAGGCTGAGCCTTGGTCACAAGCGGATGAAGTGGGCGTCCGGTTGAAACATCTGACTCCGATCAGTTCGATCGAGGTGGAGAAGAGCATTCGCCTGCGACGCGATCAGTCTCGAATCGAATTTCAGCATCGCTTCACCAATCGTGGAAGAACCCCCTTCCCTTTTCTGTTGAAGCTTCATCCGGCAATGGCGGTCGCGTCGCAACATCGCCTCGATTTCCCGCCTATGCACGTTGTTCTGGATGCCGCCTTTCCTGGCACTCTTGCGGGAGCACCTGAACGGGGAGAGTGGCCATTAATTAAGAAAGCTAGTGGCGACGTCGACTTGCGCCGCGTCACCCCCGAAGACGCACGCCAGCTCTACTTCTTCTACGGCACTCAAATGAAGGGGAATTGGTGCGCGCTGACCAATACCGAGACTGGGTTGGCGTGCGGGCTGCAATTTGACCCCAAAGTGTTCCAATGCTGCTGGCTGTTCGCCACCTATGGCGGATGGCGCAACTACAACGTTGCTGTTCTGGAGCCGTGCACCGGATACCCGCTGAACTTTGAAGCAATGAAAGCGGCGGGACGACATCGGACGTTGGCGCCCGGCGAAACCTTGCAAACCGAAGTGCAATTTCTGGTTCAGGAAGGGCTACGTTCAGTCGGGTCTGTCGATTCCTCCGGCAAGATGAGCGAGGCGATCTAGGTCAGCTTGTCCTTCTTTCGCTAACCCTTACCATCAGGTGGTTTCGGTTCCAGCGAGAGTAGGATCGCCGCAACAATTGCGAACCCCACTCCTACCGCCTGTGCTGGAGTCAGTCGCTCATGAAGAAAAATTACCGCGAAGGCAACCGTCACCAGCGGGTAGAGCGATATCAATGAGATCACCACCGCGGCTTTTCCGCCCGATTCCAGTGCCGTGAAACTGGTTAGAGCGCCCAGCCCATTCAGAGTTCCACCCGCAACCGCGGCCCAGAAAATCACAGGCCGCAGGTGCCAGTGAATCGGCACGAACGCCGCCAGCACCGCGGAAATGGCAATCATGGCGTAGGCGAACCAAAGAAAAGAGAGTTCGCTCGAAATGCGATTCGTGGCGAGCTTTTGGGTGACGCCGGTGATTCCCCAAAAGATCAGAGCGATCCCGGCAAACCACATCCACGCAGGCAAGAGAGACATAGGCTTCCGAGTTACATGCTCAACAGGTAGATCGCGACCAGGGCCAGTAACAATCCGGCTTTTTGTGCGGTTCCCACTCGTTCGTGCAACAGCGTGACCGCGAGAACCACAGTTACCAGAGGAAAGAGTGCGGTGACTGGGGACACAACCGAAACCTTTCCGCCAATCACCAGCGCATGAAAAAACGCGATATTGCCCGTTCCACCTAAAATGCCGGTGAGAAAGGCCCACGCAATTCCAATTCGCCTGCCCTCGCCACCACCCGCGTTTCGTGGTGAGCGCCACACGATTAGCATGAGCGGCAAAAGTCCGAAGGTGAAGAAGACCTGATTCGTATTGGCATCCACACCCTCTGAAGCTACCTTGGACACCGCGCCCCACGCTCCCCACACCAGAATCGTGAGGAGAGAAAAGGCAAGACACCGTGGCATGCCCAGAATTCGGGGCATTGTTGACCGCGAGGTTAGGGCTAAGTCAGGCATAAGCACACAAAGATCACGAGCATACTTGCGCTTTGCAGAAGATGGCAAGCTGCCCGGTATTGGTAAGGAATCGGTTTTCTGATACTTCTTGCGCTGTTGTGAAGGGACAGACTTCTCACACTACCCCGTCCTCGCTGCCACTTCGAGCATCATTTTCAGGGAAACGCCGGGCGAGTGACTCATCCGCTCGAGAGCTTCCTGGCCACGTTCGAGCGGCATCCGAGCAGTCCATGGCGTGAGATCGATTTCTCCCGCGATCAACAGATCGAGCGATCGCTTGAAATCAACCGGAGTATAGGCAAACGACATCACCACCCGGTGTTCCTTGCGAATGCTTGCTACAAAATTGACTTCGCTGCGCTGAGTCGCCATTCCCAACAACACGACCTGACCACCTGGACAGCAGAGGTCGAAGGCCATCTGTCGCGCAGCTGAACTACCGCTGGCATCGATCACCAGGTCATATCCGCGCCCGGCGGATCGCAGCGCCTCTGCGACGCGATCTGAGTTCGCGGCATTCACCGTCGACGAGGCACCAAGCTTTCGCATAATCTCAAGGCGCTGGTCGTTCACGTCCGTCACCATCACATCTCGTGCTCCCGCGCGAAGGCCGGTCAACAGGGCAAGCGCGCCCATCGTTCCCGCACCTACAATGGCAAGGCGGAACAGAGGCGGTGGCGACACGATCCTGAACAAGTGCACAATGTTGGCGAGGGGTTCAGCCAGAATAGCCTGTTCCGTGGTGAGCGAATCAGGGACGTCGTAAACCTGCGCGGAAGGCAATGCCACGTATTCGGCAAACGTGCCAGGGGTCGTTCCGAGGCCCAGCAACGTCCAGGATTCGCAAAGATTCTGCGATCCCGAGAGGCAGGCCTCGCAGCGCCCGCAGTTCACGAGCGGATTTGCCACAACGCGCCGGCCATCGCGAAGCCGCCCCACCAACTCATGGCCGAGAACCAAAGGTGGGCGCCGAAGCGCGCTGTGCCCCAGAAATCCAGAAATGTCGGAGCCGCAGACGCCTGCAACTTCGATCGCAATTTCCTGCTCTCCATTCTGCGTCTCGGGCCGAGGACGTTCCTCGAGTTCAACCTTACCGGGAGCGGTGTAGACCAAAGCTCGCATGGTCAGAAAGTATAAGACAGCGTTTCCTAAGCAAACATCGGTTTAGCGATCTTTTTAACTTAGTTACGGTTACTCGACACGATCCGAAGAGGTATAAAAGGAAACGAATAGTTGCACTCTATCAATTGGTGCCACTAACGGAGCCCCGGTGAGAAAGATTGAGGCGGTCGATTTTTTCTATCTCTCCATGCCGGAGGTGACGACTGAAGGAGACGGTAGCCAGGACGCGCTGCTAGTAAGAGTTGCGGCGGGAGGGATTGTCGGCTGGGGTGAGTGTGAAGCTTCTCCGCTGGTTTCAATCGCAGCTTTTGTTTGTCCTATGTCGCATGGAGCCTGTCGTCCAGTGGGCTCCTCCGTACTTGGGCAGCGGTTGGAAGGCCCCGAAGACATAGCTCGCATCGCCGCTCAAATCGAACTCGACAGCATGGACTTGCTGCAGGCTCCGCATACTTGGTCCGGTGTCGAAATTGCGTTATGGGATTTGCTGGGGAAGGCCCGTCAGCAGCCGGTCTGGAAGCTCCTCGGTTATCGCGAGTCTTTTCGCAAGCTTCCCTATGCCTCCCAACTGTTCGGAGACACACCCGCGCAAACCTATCAGCAGGCGGTTGAAGCGCGCCGGCAAAACTTTCGTGCCGTAAAGTTTGGATGGGGGCCGATCGGTCGAGGCGACTTGCAGAGTGACTTCGAACATTTTGCATCGGCGCGCGAAGGATTGGGCAAAGACGCGCTTCTAATGGTGGACGTGGGACAAATCTTCGGTGACAACGTACCGGCCGCGGCTGCGCGTCTCCCAATTCTGGAGCAAGTTGGCGCGGTATGGTTGGAGGAACCTTTCCATACCAGCGCGCTCGATGCATACGCGTCGCTCTCCCAGAGGAGCAGCGTAAAACTCGCTGCCGGCGAAGGCGCGCATAATTTCTACATGGCACAACATCTTATTGACTTTGGCTGCGTCGGCTACATTCAGGTCGACTGCGGACGTATAGGCGGCATCGGTCCAGCAAAGCGTGTGGCGGATTACGCGGCCGCGAAAGGAGTCACTTTTGTAAATCATACTTTCACATCGCACCTTGCGCTCAGTGCCTCGCTGCAGCCCTATGCCGGATTGCGCTCCGACGAAATCTGCGAGTACCCCTTTGCCCCCAAACCTTTGGCCCGTGATCTTACCTTCAATCATCTGGAGCGGGATGACGAAGGATACGTCTCGGCTCCGGACGCACCCGGCTTGGGAATCGAAATTGACACTGAGGCCGCTCGCTGCTATCTCGTCGACGTGGAAATCAAGGTGAAGGGAAGGCTTCTATTTGCTTCTTCGGATCAGATCTAGCCAGCCCGGTACGGTTTCTGATGCGGGCTTTCACTAGGATGGCGGAGAGGGGGATTCGAACCCTCGATATAGGTGTTAGCCCCTCTTTCGAGCCGATCGTGCCAAGCTGCCTGCCAGCTTAAGTCGCTCGACAGTTTGGAAGGGACGCCAACAAATCAAAGGTGCGGACTCCCGCACGTTCGCAAGCGTCCAGGCGGAGTAGGGCAAATTCACTCTCGGCGTGGTCACTTCCCTTACTTCTCTCTGATTGCGCGCCGTAATTGGCGCATCATTTCAAGAGAACTCTGCTCAACGGTGCCGTCCTGGTAGATTCCGATGTTGATCGTCGTGACGGCTTGGTGTTCCATGTTGGCCTTCACGTATGCGATCAAGTCCTCGGTGCTGAATTGAGGCGGTGGAATCGGACCGGTTTCGCTATGCACCCATGGTGCCAGCATGGATAGCATCCCATGGGCCTGAAATCCCGTGCCAGCCCCCGTCCGAATGTGACGTGAGTCAAAAGGATTTTGAAGAGTGTTCAGCTCGCCTGCCCAGTAATCCTGCCACGGAGTCAAAACTGGAAAGATCCAGAAGTTAAAGGCCGTAATGCGGTCGGGGTTTCCTACTTTGCAATAACGATAGATAGCCTCAATGGGAACATCGGGGTAAGCAGCCAGCGATTGATACCAGGAATCAAACCAATAGCCGGCCAGTTTGTCCCCATATCGCGAGCCTATTTCAGTAAGAACATTCTTGTGAATCTCAGTGAACTGCTCCTCGCTGAAGGTCAGCTCGTAGAGCCCGGTTGCCCCGGTCTTGCCAAAGTTGGTCAATACGGGAGAGTTGATATAAAGAATCAATCTGATTCCGCGTTTCTCCAAAGCACCGGCGATATCGCCGATCAAGTCGCGTCTCGTTGTCCATCCCGGATGGACGGCTTCCCAGGACTGGATGGGCGCCGCGCAGTGTGGATGAGCATGGTTCAGTGTGAAAATGACGTAACCCGCACCCATATCCTCTATAAGACTTGCAAATTTGTTAACGTCAAAGGCGTTGACCGCATCTGGATATGGCTTCTTTATGCCATCTCGCGGTTGCGTAAAGTCTGTCCAATGAAACATGGCCCCATACCCTGCCTTGACAAACCAGTCTGTGCTTGCTCGATGCGCACGGGCGCTTTCTTCAGCGGCCCTCATTTCTGCAGTCGCCGAAGCAGGGAGAATTTCAAGGCATCGGAAGTGGACGACTGCGTCCTTGTCAGGGCCGGATAGGTGTAGTGTGACCGGGTTTATTCCGCGGGTTAGGTGCAATCTCCCATCGAGCCGGTTCTTTTCGAAATTAAAAAACCAGCCGTCCTCAGTTGAGCGATACACGCCCTCGGTTAACTTTAGATCTGACTTCACGGAACTGAGGCTTGAGATAACCTCCAGGTGAAAGTGGGGTTCGGGAACAGCACACGAAATAAATAGGTCGTAGTCACCTTCTTCTGGAGCAGTAACGTTCCATTTAATGCTGCTTGAATCCTTACAGTTCACGGAGATCTTCAGGTCGTCCAGTTTTGCGTTGCCCTCGATCTCCGCCGCTGTTGCTCCGTAAAGACGGATATATGGTGTGAGTCCATGTACGAGAGGTTCTGTTGCTGGGGGAACTGCAGCGCGGAGAGGTAATGGGGAAACAAAGCTTGCTGAGAGTGCGCCCGCAGCGCCACTCATCATAACCTTTAAAAAGTTCTTTCTGGTCAGGGTGTGAGGTTCAAAGGACGTTTTCAAATGTTACTCTCCTCAAACAAATCGAGCACAACCACCGATTCGGCTGAGTTGAGCCTCTGGTCGTTATGAAACGGACGAGCGCCGGAGTGACTCCGCACGCTATCGGGCGACCGCGGATCATCGTGCCGAATGATTGAACAGAAGACTAGCCGGCCGATGTTTGCCACCTAGTCCCAGTTCATTGAAGTCACAGCGCAACCAATTAGAAGTAAAGTTTTAACGACAATTGCAGTTGCCGTTCCGTGCTGCGAGTGCTGGTTATCGATCCGAAGTGTTGGTGATTGTTCACATCGTTGACCGGAATTCCCCATGTCGGTGTATTTGTAACATTGAACGCCTCGGCCCGGAACTGAAGACTTCTTCTTTCGCTGAACGGAAAATCTCGGAACACTGAAACATCCAAATTCTTAAACCAGTCCGCTCGAAGTGAATTCCTGCCGGAATTGCCAAATGTAAATGGCATCGGCGAAACCAAAGCCGTGCTATTGAACCAGCAACCCAGGGTATGCACCGGAATTGGCGGAAGTGGACGAGTGGGAGTGGAATTTGGATTCGGGCATGCGCCCGAATTTGGATCGCCGATTTGATTCGCCCGCACGTTGCCACTCCAGGCAGCGGAATTGCCGACATTGGGGATGTCAGACGAGATGTAGGCATTGTATGGCAGGCCTGAAGTGAGAGTCAGTATCCCATTCAGCTGCCAATTTCCAACAATGTAGTTAACCAAACCACTGGAGTTTGCGAAGCGCCTCCCTTTACCGAATGGGAGAGGCGCGGTCGCGCTGGCAGTGAGAACATGTCTCAGATCAAAGCCGGACACGCTGCGGTCACCCTTAATGTTGTAGGGGTCCTGAACTGAGCAGCTTTCGATACCGAAAAACCCAGAGCAACCGACGTCAATGGACTTTGACCAAGTGTAAGCCACCAGATAAGTAAGTCCGTTCGAACCACGATGGTTGGTAGAAAATTGGAAAGCATTATAGGAGCTATTCCCGATGCTTCTATCGTAAAAGGTCGGACTGATATACGGATATGGCTGTCGAGCCGTAACCTCGGGGGGCGTCCCTGATCCCGGAGTTAGTGCAACGTTGTACAAGCCACCAACCGTAAGACGGTGGCTTTGGGAGCCCACATAATTGGCCGTCACTACAGTGTTCGGATCCAGCTGCCGTTGGACTCCAAAATTCCATTGCTCCGAATATGGATCCTTAGCCTTCGGGTCTCGGTACCACTCAACCTGGCCGAATGGCGTTGGAGCTGGAAAACCTGCCGAACCTAAGTTTGCAAGCGGATTTTGCCAATTTACTGTGGCGACTTCATTAGACGTATTCAACGCGGGAGAGAGTATTTGCGCTACCGATGGCCAGTCGCCACCAATGCCCTGCACGGTTTGCATGACGCCCGCCCAGAGATCATTGAACATGCCGAACGAGGCCCGCACCACCGTTTTGTCGTTAAGACTATAGGCAATCCCGATCCGGGGTTGGATATTGTCATAAGTATTGGAATATAAGCGATCATTCCGGGAAACAACCACATGAGGTTGCGGCAGGCCTCCAGGAATGCAGGGAGCTTGCCCGGCGCTCGCGCAGTCCGGCGCACTAGATTGAACGACATAGGTCCCGTTGTTGAAGTCTATATTCCCGACCTTGCTGGTTTTATCGCGGGCATTTGCCCCATACCCCGGCCAGAGCATTACGTCATACCGAAACCCGATATTCACAATTAGTCTGTCGGTCACCTTCCATTTGTCCATGAAATAGAAGCCGTAACTGCGCTCCCCAGTAACTGGCGCCACAGTATCTCGACGCGAGCCGCTGGCGGCTGTTCCGATAAGAAACGCTGCCATGGCATCGCCCGTACCGCCCGGCACTTCCGGATTCGCGGTTTGCGCAACGCCAAAAGTGACACTCGGACCGCCGCCATGTACATAAAATGAGTCTGTCTCAAAATTGAAACCACTGGTAAACGAGTGTTTGTGGAGGACTTTCGTCAAATTGGCTCTCCACTGGTAAATATCCGTGAGCTTGGTTCCGCCATGGTTTGTGGCACCACTATTCGCGTACGCCGGAATGCTGAGCCCTGGGATCGAGCAAGAAGAGCCCGTACCCGCGAAACCACAGGCGAAACCGGGTACTAGGCCAGCGGCATTGACCACCGCTGTCGGATCTAGCTTGTCATAGGAGTTGCCAACGTTATTCGTGAGGTCCACATGTCCGAATTGCGCATCCAGGATTGTTGACGGGTTGAACTGGTGGTAGTAGGACAACACGTATTGCTTTCCGAACGTTTCGCCCGTAGCAGTCTCCCCAACGATCCCACCTGATCCGATCCTCGTCTGGTCCGAACTCGTGTACCGAAAGAAGATAGAGTTAGAGGGGTTGAAGTTTTCGTCTATTCTGAAACTGTATTCATTCTGAGGAGTTAGACCGGAACGAAGGTCATAGCCATTGAAGCCGTTTACGACTGGCTGCGGAGCGGGAAACACCGCGTGGGCAAGGCTCACGGCGCCTGGATTCAATGCGCTCGAAATGTTGTTGTTCGGAAAGGGGTCGCGGATGAATGATCCGGGTTTGGCAGGATCGGGCCGCGTTGTGAACGGATTATACAACTGGTGAATGACATTATTAGGATTTGTGGGGGTATCCCGGTCAAGGCACACACCGGCACTATCGAAGCCGGACCCGCACAGTGCGCTGAAGTCGCCGTTAAGTTCTGCTGCTGTGGGCACATTGTAAAATGCACCGCAAGTGCCACTGGGAGTTAGGAGGTTGCAATTACTTGAAGGCTGCGCGCGGCGAAACCCTTCATAACTTCCAAAGAAGAAGGTCTTATTGCGACCGTTGTAATGCGGAAGAATCACAGGACCACCGAAATTCGCACCGAACTGGTTCTGTACCAATTTCGAAGCGCCGCCGGCGCTGCCCTTAAGCGGGTTCTTTGCATCCATGACCGTGTTGCGGAGGAACTCCCACGCAGTCCCGTGGAAGTTGTTGGTGCCAGACTTGCTGACCACGTTGACGATCCCGCCCAATACTCCGCCGAACTGCGCCTCATCACTGTGGGATTGGACCTTGAACTCTTGAATATCGTCAAGGATTGGCGCTACTGCGTAGGTGGTAAAGACCTGGTCGGTATTGTCGATCCCATCCAGCAGGAAGTAGTTGCTGCGATTTGATTGCCCGCTAACTGAGGGGAAGACAAATGAGCCTATCGGGGCAGCCTGTGCGCCACCGGAGTTTTGCGCCACGCTGACCGGACTCACACCCGGCGTGAGGGACAGGAGTTGGGTAAAGTTTCGTCCGTTGAGCGGCAGGTCCGTAACTTGCTTGGACTCTATCACCGTGCCTAGCGTCGCATTCGCGGTTTCGAGGTTGACCGCGGAGGCTTCGACCGTTACGGATTGTTGGGTCGATCCTATTCGTAGTGTAAAGTCCTGAGTGCTGGCCTGATCGACAAGAACATGGAGTCCCGCCTGCGTCGCACTTGTAAATCCTTCTTTTGTTACTTTCAGAACGTATTCACCGGGTGGCACGCTCACAAACACATAGAGCCCGGAATCGTTGGTGAGACTCTCTCTGTCCGAGCCGGTGTCAGTATTGTGGAGAGTTACCGTTGCCCGCGAAATTACCGCGCCGCTCGAATCCCGAACCACTCCGTTCAGAGTGGCGGTGGCCTGCGCTGAAGCGCTATGCGGAATCATCAACACAAGCGTCACTAGCAGTAACGAGATGCGGTGGCCGAATCCGAATTCACGCAAGCCAGCTGAATCCTTGCATCCTCGAACCAGCGCAAAAAGACTAGAAGCTTGGTTATTCATAAACGCCTCCCACCTGATTGATTTGCGATCAATACCTCACAACATTCTTGTCCGGTCAGTCAAAATCATCCAAAGCCCAAACGATTTTGCCGAAGCGATTTTATACATGAAATTAATAGTTCGCATATCAAACCGCTCACTTATAGCCTCGATTAATAATGCTTGTCAAGTATTTTGTTGTTCAGGCGGGCCAAGCTACGAATCTTCGCGCACGAATTACTTAATCAACAGGGCGCCTTGAAATTGATTTTGGGAACTGATGGTCATGCGGAGAAACTGGCGGCGATCCAGTTCATTGGGGCGTAGTTGTTCTTCCAAAACGAATTCCGAAGAAGGAAGACGTTCGCTCTGTAAAACGATTTCTTACGTTACAACTGAAATCCGTTGATCATTCCACACCGGACCATCCGGGTACTGGTATGCGAGCAAAGTCTCCGGAAGTATCTCGGTGCTGTACCCGGGTTTTTCGGGCAGAAGATAATGTCCGTTAATTATGCGAGCGGGATCAGCAAAATGTTCATGCAGATGATCTACAAATTCAGTGACGCGGTTTTCGAGCGACGCTGATACACGCAAATAGTCAAAGATCGCCAGGTGCTGCACGCATTCGCACAAGCCGACTCCGCCCGCGTGAGGGCAAACCGGGATGTTAAATTTAGCGGCCATTAAGAGCACCGCAAGATTCTCGTTCACGCCGGCAACCCTGCAACTGTCAATTTGACAGACATCGATTGCGCCCGCCTGCATAAATTGCTTGAACATGACTCGATTGTGGCAATGCTCACCCGTCGCGATGCGAACCGGAGAAACCTCTCGCCGAATGCGAGCGTGGCCCAAAATGTCGTCAGGACTGGTCGGTTCCTCCATCCACCAAGGATCAACTTCCGCTAGTTCTCTCGTGCGCTGAATTGCCTCGGTGACGCCCCACTTCTGGTTTGCATCCATCATTAGCTTGTTGTGCGGGCCGATTTCTGCACGCACCAGCCGCGCACGGCGAAGATCATCGGCCGGGTTGCCACCGACCTTTAACTTGAAATGCGTCCATCCTTGGCTGAGAGATTCACGGCAAAGGCGTCGAATCTTATCGTCACTGAAGCCGAACCACCCTACAGATGTCGTGTATGCGGGATATCCATGCTGTTCAAGCTTCTTTAAACGCCCGGCTTGAGATGCGGCGCGCGTCCTTAGTAGATCAAGGGCTTCACCCGGAGTAATGGCATCATCGATATATTTAAAGTCAATCGAACGGACAATCTGCTCGGGTTCAAAATCTGCCAATAGCTTCCAGAGAGGCTTGCCTTCGGTTCGCGCATAAAGGTCCCAGACTGCATTGATCAGGGCTGCGGCAGCCAGATGAATTACCCCTTTTTCGGGCCCGAGCCAGCGGAACTGACTGTCTTCCGTAAGCTGTCTGGAAAAGGCGACGGTGTCATCTGTCAGGGAAGATAAATTACGGCCGCGGACAAATCGCGCAAGATACTCAAGTGCCAGCACGCATAGTTCTGTTCCGTGGCCCAAGGTAAAGGCGAGGCCGTATCCTTCGACACCTTCATTTGTTTCCAGAATGCAATATGCCGCTGAGTAATCGGGGTCGGTGTTGACCGCGTCCGAGCCAATCTGATGGCGTGAGGTCGGAAATCGCAGATCGAGAACCCGAACATTCGTGATTTTAGGGTCGCTCAAACGGATCAACTCTCCTTCGGTTCAAGTCGCGGCCAGCCCTCGACAATCAAAATCAAGATGTCCGCCGCTGACTGGTGGTCAATAAGGTCTGTCTGCAACGAGCAGCCCCAGAATCCTAATTTCTATTCCTGAAACATTAAATTTGTCAATAAAAATCAGGAATGGTAGGCGCTAAGGCGAACATTTGCGGAAGTGGCCAAAGCCGCTGCGCCTTAACCAGCTTGAGTTTCCAATTTCGGGCGCTCTCGCGAGAGTCCCCCAATTCCTTGGGAAAGCTGAGAACTCGCTCGTTTCAAGGCTTGGCGCACAATAGTCGTGGTAGTGTTGTCGCCAATTCGGCGGATGTAGGGAACGGTCAACGCGGCAACTGCATACCCATGCTCATCCAAGACAGGATAAGTAACATTGATGATTCCCTTCACCTCGTAACTTTCCTTCTCTTCATAGCCGCGCTCCTTAATGGCGGCAAGATGCGAAGTCAGATCACGCGGAGCCTCAGTCTTGTTGCGTTTCGCCCAAGTCTGTATGGCCCGTGCACGAGCTTCTTGGGTTTGGTGTGCCAGGATGACGTGACCGGTGGCAGCATGCATCAGATCCACAACTGCACCGGCCTTAACATAGAAGCCCGGGCTCACGGGGGAATCCACCTGCGCGATAATGACCACCTGCCCCCCGTTTAGAACGCCCAAATGACAAGACTGACTAAGTTCGTGAGCAACTTGCTGCATAATGGGCAAGGCTTGCATAGTCATGCGTTTGATCGGCGGATGCTCTTGCGCGAGCCTAAACAGGTGTAAGGTGAGATGGTAACGATCGCTGTCCGGGCTCTGCGCGATGTAACCACGTTCTTCGAGGCAGACCAACATCCGAAAGATCTCTGAAATCGTGCGGTCGAGTTTGCGCGCTACGTCGCTTTTTGTAAGTCCCGCCGGCTCGCTGGCGAACAGCTCCAATATATCCAAGCCTTTCTCAAGAGCCGGAGTCGGGTAACGGCTGGAAGCTTTAGGCGACTTTGTTTTCATAAATTGAAGAAGCCAACCCGGTTTGGGTGAACGCAAACAGTAATGATGCAGCGAATCTTCTCACGCCATTGGTCCGTTGCGAACCGGACCGCCGCCGCCCGCCGGATCGTAGAAATACTATCGCACTTAAAAAATTCTTGACAAAAGTATAAAAGCTGGCGTAGTGTCCGTCTTCTGATTTCGCGGGCGCATACAACGTTTTATATATGAAATTAACGGAAATGGGAACCAATGCGTGAGCTTCGAAGAACAGTTGTCGTCCTCGTGTTTTTATGTTTCCACTTCCCCGGCCTGAATGGTCAGCAAGCCTCCCATTACGCGCCATCGCTCGATTCTCTTAATCGCCATCCCATTCCTCAATGGTATGGCGACGCCAAGTTAGGGATATTTGTACATTGGGGTCTTTACTCAGTTCCGGGTTGGGCCCCTCTTGTACATCCTGAACATGATTTCACATCGCAGGACTACATTACTCACAATCCTTATGCAGAGTGGTACTTGAACAGCATGCGGCTAGATGGCTCGCCGACCCAGGCTTACCATCGTGAACACTACGGCGCCGATTACAGTTACTACAACTTTGCTCCGACCTTTAATCGCGAGATTCAGAAATGGAATCCCGACTTGTGGGCAGAGATCTTTCGCCGCGCAGGGGCCAAGTACGTTGTCCTCACGACGAAACACCACGATGGGTTTACGCTCTGGCCTAGCTCAGTTCAGAACCCCACACTCGCACTCGATCGACAACATGCCCAGCGCGACCTTGTTGGTGAGTTGAGCGCGGCTGTGCGCAAACAAGGCTTACGCATGGGCCTCTACTACTCCGGGGGATATGACTGGACCTTCGTGCCCGGCCCCATCCGAATCAGCGCCGACTACGAGAAGGTGAAGCCTCAAAGCGAGACGTATGGAAAATACGTGGATGCACATTATAGGGAGTTGATCGAACGTTATCACCCCGCTGTGCTGTGGAACGATATTGACTATCCCAAATCCGGTCATCCTCTCCAGATCATGGCGGAGTACTACAATGCCGTTCCGGACGGAGTTATAGATGACCGCTTCGGAGTGAAGCATTCCGATTTCAAATCGCCCGAATACGAAACCTTGGACAAAATCAGCCCTACTAAATGGGAAGAGTGCAGGGGCCTTGGACGGTCTTTCGGCTACAACCGGGCCGAGGGAGAAGCTGAAACCATAGCGCCGAATGAGCTGATTTATTTATTGGTAGATATTGTTAGTAAGAACGGAAATCTCCTACTTGATGTTGGTCCGGAGGCAGACGGTACTATTCCTCCGGTTCAGATGAGCCGATTAGAGGCGCTGGGATCTTGGCTCGGTCAAAATGGGGAGGCCATTTACGGGACTCGTCCTTGGGAACGAGCCACCGGCGAAACCTCCGGAGGCATACAAGTCCGATTTACAGCCAAGGATAGTTCGGTATACGCGACGGTGTTAGGAAAACCCGCTGGTGCGACGCTCACACTCAAATCCTTTCCTGCGAAAGCATCTTCGAAATTCTTTCTTCTCGGATTAACAAAGCCACTGTCTTGGTCCCAACACGGGGATGACACTGTAATCGAGCTTCCCTCTACTCTCCCTGGTCGTTATGCATATGTCATTAAGATGGTTCAGCCTTAAAGGTCGTTAATACCGGCACGCAGGATTTGCGCATGCAGGACTCGCGAAAATCGCCGCAAACTCTCAGACATCTGTACGCACTTAGCGGAGCATCCGTGGCCGCTGGTCTCGCTCCCACGATCGGTAGTGGACTGCAGCCATCGTGGCGTCGGATCCGAGATAACCCGGAGATGGTATGAATCGAAGGACCTTTGTCTGTACCGCCGCAGGCGCAATTGTCGATCTGTGCCACGGCCTGCGTAATGCCCATGCCATAAGTGCCCTCACTCCTGTGGGCGCTGGTGTCGGCAACGCAGACAGCTGCATCTTTGTCAGCCCTAATGGTGATGACGAACACCCGGGGACAGCTTTGGAGCCCCTGCGGACATTCCACGCGGCGCAACTGGCAGCCCGTGAACTCAAGAAGAAGAGATCAGGTGAGTTTTCCGTCTACTTCCGTGGAGGCATTTACTACCTCCCAGAAACAATCGTGTTCACGCCGGCAGACTCGGGAGCAGAGGAGGCACCTGTCGTATACAGATCCTATCCCGGTGAACATGTGGTTTTGAGCGGAGGAAGCCGCATCAAGCCCCACTGGACGCCATATCGCGACAGCATTCTGCAAACTGCGGTTCCGCCGGGCACCCAAACCGATCAGCTCTTCGTCAACGGCAAGCGTCAGGTCCTTGCCCGATATCCAAATTACGATCCCAATGCGAAATATCTCAATGGCTGGGCGGAAGACGCCATCAGTCCAGAGCGCGTGAAGCGTTGGGCCGATCCGCGGGGCGGTTATATCCACGCACTGCACGAATATCTCTGGGGCAGCCTTCATTACGAGATCACCGGCACAGACGCAGACGGTCACCTGACCTATGAGGGTGGCTGGCAAACCAATCGCCCGGCGCCGATGCACAAGCAATACCGGTACGTCGAAAACATCTTCGAGGAACTCGATGCGCCCGGGGAGTGGTTCCTCGATAAAAAAAAGAACATCCTGTACTACTACCCGCCCAAGGGACTGGACTTAAAGAACGCTGTGGTGGAAGTGGTAAGGCTAAAGCATCTTGTGGAGATGCGTGGCACGGCGCAATCGCCAGTCAAGTGGATTGACCTTCGCAACTTCACGTTCCGCCATACGCTGCGCACGTTTATGGAGACGCGCGAACCTCTGTTGCGCAGCGACTGGTGCATCTACCGTGGGGGTGCGCTGTTGTTTGCCGGTACGGAAGATTGCCACACGGAAGAGTGCGTGTTCGATCAACTTGGCGGCAATTGCATCTTCGTCAGCCACTACAACCGCCGCTTCCATGCCGTTCGCTGCCATCTGGCTGAGGCCGGTGCCAACGGCATCGCATTTGTGGGTGACACGGAGGCCGCGCGCAGTCCGTTGTTTAGTTATAACGATCGGCACACCATCGATGAGCTCGATCTCACGCCCGGCCCCAAGTCGGACAATTATCCGGAAGAATGCACTGTAGAGGATTGCCTGATCTATCGCACCGGCCGGGTAGAAAAGCAAACTGCGCCCATCGAGATCGATATGGCGCATCGCATCACGGTGCGACACGTCTCGGCATACGATGTACCCCGAGCAGGCATAAACATTGGCGACGGCTGCTGGGGCGGGCATCACATCGACTTCTGCGACATTTTCGATACTGTCATGGAGACCGGCGACCATGGCTCATTCAATTCGTGGGGACGTGACCGTTGGTGGGAGACCAAAGGCATCGATTTCGATGCGCTGCCGGCCGGCAAATATGCCGAGCTTCCCGTGCTGGATGTCCTCGAACCCAACATCCTCTCCAACTCGCGCTGGCGCTGCGATCACGGATGGGACATCGATCTGGACGATGGCAGCACCAACTACCGCGTTTATAACAATCTTTGCCTGAATGGCGGCCTGAAGCTGCGCGAGGGCTTTTACCGAATTTGCGAGAACAACGTACTCGTGAACAACTCTCTGCACGCGCATGTGTGGCTCAACGACAGCCACGACGTATTCCGCAGCAATATTGTTTGTACCCCCTACCGGCCCATCCGTATGCGCGAGTGGACACAACAAATCGATTACAACTTGCTCCACGATCCAGACCGGCGAACGCCAATCCCGGCCAAGTCACTCCAGGATCTGAGCCGGCACGATGAACATTCGTTCGAGGCCGACGCGCGCTTCATCGACACTGCAACTGGCAATTACAATGTTCAGCCAGACTCGCCCGCTCTCCAGCTTGGCTTTGCGAACTTCAACATGCACGACTTCGGTGTGCAAGCTCCGGAGTTGAAAGCAATCGCACGCACGCCAGAACTGCCCTCCAGTACGAGGCGAAAATCCGTTACCCTCGATTCCACGCGCAGCCCGGCCGTAGTTCTATGGGAGGGCGCAAAGGTACGGAATATCGTCGGATTGGACGAAGTTTCTGCTGCCGGAACCCCAGGCGAAACCGGGGTCACAGTCCTGGAAGCGCCACAAGGCAGCACCGCGGGCAAGGCGGGCTTGACGCCCGGAGATGTGATTCTCGGGTTCAACAACAGTCCGGTAAAGGACACGCAGGATCTGTTGCGATACACACGGCAAGCTGGCCGCGGAATGCATGCGAGCATCACGATCCTGCGCTATCAGCAGGAGTCCGCGGTGAGGGTTGCACTGGAATAGCCACGTGCTGAAGCGGGATCAGGGCAGGAAAGAATGAACGAGATTAGCCAAAGCAAGAGGATAGCCTCACAAACGCGACCTAGTCTGGAGTCGCCGGCGCGACGCTTACTTATGAAAGGGATGGCAGGCCTTGGCGCGACGCTTGCATCTTCCTCGCTGTCTGCGGCTGTCGCTGCTCAGACTCAGCTTCATCAGCCGGGGGCTCCTGCCAATCAGGTACCTCCAGACCAGGTTGAGTGGGGACCGTTTACTCCATCCTGCAGTGGAGGTCGATATCTGCAGCTTGCTTACCCGCCGTCCACACTCAAAGGGGAGTTGCAGATTGGTGTCACATACACCCTCTGGATTCCTGAGAATATCAAGACCGTGAGGGCGGTGATCGTTCACCAGCACGGCGCAAGCATTCCCGCCGCTCAGGCGGGGGCAACTTCTGCTTATGATTTGCACTGGCAAGCTCTTGCGAAGAAATGGAACTGCGTCCTGCTTGGACCTTCCTATCATGTTCTGAACGATGCGATTGACTTAACTCCAGGAGGCGCAGAGCTGTGGTTCGACCCGAGACAGGGTTCTGACCGTGTTTTCCTTCGGGCCCTGGACGAGTTTGCGACAAAGTCGGGCCACGCGGAAATCGCTACGGTTCCGTGGTGCCTCTGGGGACACTCTGGTGGCGGGATATGGGCCAATGTGATGAGCATTCTCCACCCCGACCGAGTGCTCGCTGCTTTTCTTCGTTCGGGTACTGCGGCGATGTTTCGTCCGAAGCATGAGTTTATCCAGCCTGAAGTTCCGCCCTCAGTCTATGAGATTCCCACGATGGTCAACTTCGGCATAGGAGAGAGAGGAAATCTTCCCTGGGACGGCTCTATTGCCACTTTCCAGGAGTACCGAACCCAGGGCGCTCCTATTGGGTTCGCTCCCGATCCGCGTACAGGACACTTCTGTGGGGACTCCCGGTATCTCGCCATCCCGTTCTTCGACGCCTGCCTTCAAATGCGCTTAACGGAATGGAACAAAATTCTAAGGCCGGTGGACCAGAGTTCTGCATGGCTGGCAACTCCATTCGGAGATACGGCTACACCTGCGGCGGAATTCAAAGGAGACCCAAAGAAGGCGACGTGGTTGCCGAACGAGGCCATAGCAAAAATTTGGACGGAGTATGTTAGAACCGGAACCGTAATCGACGCAGGCGCACCCCTGCCTCCAGTCAATGTGCGAGCGAACGCTGATGCAAATCACGGCAATGAGATCACGTGGGAAGCCGAGGCGGATATCGTAAGTGGACTTGGTGGCTTCATTGTGCTTCGAGATGGGCATGGGATAGCGAAGCTTCCGACGCAACCTCCAGAAGCGGTGTATGGACGCCCACTCTTCCAGGGGCTCTCATATCACGACACGCCAGTCGCACCGCTCCCTCAAATGAGGCACGTTGATTCGTCTGCTCAACCTGGCGGCAAGCACGTCTATACTGTGATCGCTTTGAGCAGTGCGGGCGTGCCTTCAATGCCGTCTTTGCCAGCAGCCGTCGAATGAAGGAATGTCAAAGCTTCCGACCCGAAGCGTCGAAAGACTCCCGGGGGGACGAAAATGTCATATAGGAGAACTGATCTCTGAGCCTTCAAGAATCAAACGCGGAGTCATTCAGGTTAGATGGCCGCATGGCAGTTATTACCGGTGCTGGCAGTGGCATCGGTCGAGCGATTGCCCACAAGTTTGCGGCAAACGGCGCTTCAGTGTGCCTCTTGGACGTTAATCGCACACATGCAGAAACTGTTGCGGCGGAGATTACCAGGACTGGTGGAACAGCCTCGGCATATGAATGCGATGTGAGTGATAGGGTTTCAATTGGATCGACATTCCACACAATTTCGCAGAAGGGTCGGGTCCACATCCTTGTAAATAATGCTGGCGTCTCGCATATTGGCACGGTCGAAAGCACGACCGAACAAGACTTCGACCGTGTTTTTCGCGTTAACGTCAAAGGCTATTTCAACTGTATCAATGCTGTAATCGGAACGATGAAGTCTGCGGGAGGTGGAGTCATTCTAAACATGGCTTCTGTGGCTGGATCTGCCGGACTGGCTGATCGCTTCGCATACTCCACCAGCAAGGGCGCGGTGATTGCGATGACCTATTCCGTCGCGCGCGACTATATCGGCCACAACATTCGCTGTAACTGCATTTCCCCGGCCCGCGTGCATACGACCTTTGTCGATGATTATCTGAAAAAGAATTATCCCGGCCGCGAGCAGGAGATGTTCGAGAAACTGGCGAAGACGCAGCCGATCGGCAGAATGGGAGAACCGGAGGAGGTAGCCTCGCTTGCTCTCTTCTTGTGTTCTGACGCGGCTTCGTTCATTACCGGGGTGGATTACCCTCTGGATGGCGGTTTCATGAATTTGCACGGTTGATTGCGAGAGAACAGTGAACCTGCAACTTGAAAATAAGGTGGTGCTGGTCACTGGCGGAGCCAAAGGCATTGGCGCGGCAATCATACGAGCCGCCGCTGCGGAGTCCGCGATTCCTGTCATTGTGGACCGTGACGCCGAAGCCAGCAAACACCTTCATGCCGAGGTACGTACAAGCCACGTGATCATCGCGGATCTGTCATCCTCAGCGGATTGCCAAACGGCGATCGATTCGACCGTTAAGAAGTTTGGCCGCCTTGATGCTCTGGTGAACAACGCGGGGATAAACGACAAAGTCGGTCTGGAGCATGGAACTCCAGAACAGTACGTAGACTCACTAGGTCGCAATCTGCTGCATTACTACAACATGGCGCATTTCGCGCTTACATATCTGAAGAAAACGCGCGGCTGCATCGTGAACATCAGCTCGAAAACCGCTATCACAGGTCAAGGTGGTACGTCAGGATATGCGTCATCGAAAGGAGCAATATTGGCTTTGACCCGCGAATGGGCGGCGGAGCTGCTGGGCTACAGCATTCGCGTGAACGCGGTTATTCCCGCAGAGGTCATGACGCCGCTCTACCGGCAGTGGCTCGACACATTCCCTGATCCGGAACAGAAGCGCCAGTCGGTCCTGTCCAAGATCCCTCTGGAAAAGAGAATGACCTCTCCCGACGAGATCGCGGCAATGGTAGTCTTTCTGCTTTCTGCGCGTGCCGCGCACATAACCGGCCAGCATATTTTCGTGGATGGCGGCTACGTGCACCTTGATCGAGCTTTGACTTAAAGCTATGACAACCTCAGCGCCCATCACCGAGCGACGATATGTCGCCCCACTAATTCTCGTCACTACCCTATTCTTTCTCTGGGCGCTGGGAGTCAACCTCAATGACGTTCTCATCCCGCATTTGAAGAAAGTCTTCGATCTGAACGACTTTCAATCGGCACTCATCCAGGTGGCATTCTTCGGCGGTTATTGCCTTTCCGCCTTACCTGCAGGACGGCTGCTGGAAAGGATCGGCTACAAGAATGGAATCGTGGTTGGTTTGGTGACATGCTCGGTGGGCGCGCTGCTGTTTATTCCCGCGGCCTCAATTCAGGTGTATGGATTATTTCTTTTTGCTTCATTTGTTATGGCGTGCGGCCAGGGGGTCCTTGAAGTCGCTGCTAACCCTTATGTGACCCTGCTGGGGCCGGCAGGGAGCTCAGAGCGGCGATTAAATCTGGCACAGTCGTTCAATGCTGTGGGTGCTGTGGTGACACCTTTCATTGGCGCGGCTTTTATCCTTTCAGCTCTTGAGTATTCGCGGGAGAAGTTGACCAC
>JAOAPC010000015.1 GCA_025462735.1 Acidobacteriaceae bacterium
GTTGTGCGCTGCTCTAGCAATCTATCAAGAAGAGGTATCGTGGGCATCGACAGTGGCTATGAAAACATCTCCCATAAAGGAACTCTTCGTTGCGACTAGTGAGACACACAATGACTGGCGAAACATCGCCATTGCACTCATTGAGGAGCGGCCCGTAGCAAGCTCTCAGACCGTAAGCTGCTGAGAAATAAACTCCGTGCTGTCACCGATTAGCAGAAAAGTTCGGAAATCGTTCTCTAGGGCCGACCAATATTTTCTCGCTTCCTCTCTAGAAGGATTCGCGCACGGGTCCGTGGTACCCACCCTTCGCAAAAACGGCGAAGGATGGGGCACCCTCATTTATACTCCGCCCGAAAGGGTGGGCCACCCGCCGTTTCATTTGTTTGGGTCTTTCCGAAGGGCTAGGCAGCGAAAGCAAGATGTACTTGAGGGCGTCCCGCAGGTGGTTGTCTTTGTCGACGATCGCTTCAGTCGGGTTCTTGCGCATCAGTTGTGACGCCGAGAGTTGCTCACGACGGGTCCGCATCAGCTCCCAAAGCAGGTTGGGGCATCCGTTGGGAAAAACCCCATAGCGTTTTCGTGAGTAGTCGTAAGGACAAACAATCTTTAAGGTTGGCTCGCGGTGATCGAGATTCAGTTACTGAACTCCTCGACTCTTCGCCCATTCTTTCCAATGAGCTCCATACTTCTGTTGATGATCATGAAACTCTGATTCACTCGGGCCTCCCCACCCGACTTTATTGACAATATCCGAGAGACCGCGGACAGCATAGAAGCGGACCTTCTCATCTGGATCGTCCAGGCTTTTGATCAACAAATCAATTGTCGATCGGTCATTAATGTGCCATAGGGCCTGGGTTGCGGCCTCACGCACAGAATCATCCGGCGCCCGAAGGAGAGAGCGAAGCGCCGGAACAGCTTGCGGAGCCTTGATGTGATTTCCTATCGTGTATAGGAGCCACTCTCGACCGCTTTGCGTAGCGGTGCCTTCCAGCAACAGGTTGGCTACGTTGGGTAGTTCGCTGAAGTCCCCAAAGCGGATCAGTTCGGCCTGCACCTTCTCAGCAAATTCAGGATCATCCCGCGAGGAAGTCAATGCACGCCTCAGGGCTCCTACCGTCTTACCGTCAGCGGGAAGTGCATCATCGATCCCGAGAATCTGATATTTGTCTGAGGTAGATGCTTCGGGTGATTCGAGGACGCGCAGCATCTCCCCGAGCACCGAGCCCGCAGGATCCAACGACGGAGTTTCTGAGTCCACGGTGTCTGGAACTGCGGGGAAATCCGGATAGTACGGGTCTGTGAGTCGAAGTGTGTTTCCTTGGCCACTCAGGAACACGATCCTCGTGCCGGTATGTAGACCACGATAACCGTTGTAGACCGTAGGAAGTGTGTAGGTGACGGTGATGTGATCCAAGATGGGTCCCTTGATTGTCCTTCTCACGGAAATGTCGGCTGAGTATGAGTTGCCCTGAAGCCACTGGCCTCGAAACTGTAATGGCCGCGCGACTCCCAGGTCCTTAATTTCCGTGATATCACCCACCAGAATCAGGCTGGCCTCTTCGGTTACGCGTTCAATGGTGAAGTTAGGGACGCCAGTGGCATAAGACGAGCAACTCATACCAGCGAGCAGTACCACGAACCATATGCTACTTTTTGTTTTCATACTGCCTCCATCAGCCTATTGCGGCGGCTGAACCGGAATCTGAATTGAATCGTGCTGTCCGTGGTCGCCGTAATATCCGAGCTGGTCTGACTGCACCTGCACTCCCCCCGAAGTATCGTTTCCAGCATAGATCACCTGCGGAATCCAGCGATAGCGGGTTGCTTCTGTTTCCTGACCATTACAAGTCGGCGGTGGCTGGGGTGCTGGAGAGACATTTAGCAGTGGAGGAGCAAGACGGTCCGTAAGCGGATTCGTGCTCCCCCCACTTGTGCCAATGCCGTAATTACACCAATTGCTTGAATTCTGGCAATGTGCGGCTTGCAGCGATTCATTCCAATTTATGTCAGTACCCATTGTGCCGCCCAGGTTATCTAAGAGGTCATACTTTATTTGCGTCTCATAGGTCTCAGGCGAGGGGTTGCAGAAGGTCTGTCGGGGCCTGGGTTTCAATTTCCATGGAGTTTTCGCCGTCATAGTGAACGGACTCGACCCGAGTCCGTTTGCCGTCGCTGTTATCGAAATGTCTCCGGCTTGGCCGCTGAAATTTGTTCCGGTACTCGAAACAGTGATTTCTGCGCCTGTTGTAGCCGAAAGCTTTACTTTAGAGTCCGATTGCTGCACAGCCCACGATGTTGATGCTCCCCCAGTCGAGCTGAGTGTGACAGATGTGGGGTAGGCGGACGAAGCCGGGTTTTGTCCATTGAACCACCACACAGTATTCGACCCGGAAATGATAGGAACCGAAATCCCAGAAGCAAGGATGGAAGAAAATATCCCACCCATTACAGAGCATTGGACTGCTCCCGAGACAGTGACCTGACACTCAGGAGAGTTCGGATCGCCGAATATCGGGTCACAGTCCTCGGTGTCAGCCGTCGCTACGGCATTATAGAGTTGAAGCACTCCGACAGACGATCCGTTTGCAGGATTGCCACCGCTACCAAATTCAATTGGGTCGTCGTAACACCTGCGTAACCTGCGCGCCAGCCACAAACCGCATCACAATGTCGGCATGCTGATCGGTCGAAAACCCGTGGCGTTGGCTATCGCTCTTTGGGCATTATCGCTCTCCTCGTGTCTAGCTCAGAAAACCGCCTCTGGCGCAGTTCGGCCGGTGCGTACGAGTCGAGAATACGCTCCTGATACGTTCACGCTGGACGATGGTCTGTCGGTAATTGCCGCAGCCCTCGACTGGCGCTCCGGTCGTATGCGCGATTGCTCACACCTCGTGCACGCAATATATGAGCGGGCGGGCTTCTCTTACCCGTACGCCAGTTCTTCCGACCTTTATCGAGGAACCGACGATTTTCGGCGAGTGGCCGATCCTCAACCAGGGGATCTGGTGGTCTGGCGTGGGCATGTCGGTATCGTGGTTAATCCAGCGCAGAGCGTTTTCTTCAGCTATCTGCGCCACGGTCCTGGAACCGACAACTATGACGCGCAATATTGGAGACGACGGGGCCAGGCCAGATTCTACCGCTACATCAAAAACGGATCAGCAGGAGATGCGGCGAGGTCACAATAATTACCACCACTCTGCATTACCTGAAATTTTGCTGCGGTATTCCAAAATGTGAATCGCTGGGATTTGCGTCTTGAGTGGGATGAAAAACTCAGGAAAGGTCGGACCGGAAGGTCCGACCCTGAGAAAATAGTTACCTGCGGCCGCCGTGGCCGCCACCACCGTGGAACCCTCCCCCGCCGTAGCCGCCGTGACCACCACCTGAGTAGCCGCCGCCGTAGCTGCCACGACCGCCGCCTGAGTAGCTACCTCGATAGTTGTTGCCACCGCGATACCCGCCGCCGTATCCAGAGCGGCCATCGTAAGCACGTCCGCTATATGCATGCCCGTAGTTTCCGCCTCCGCCGTATCCCGAATGGCCGTAGTAGCGGTTTCGGTAGTAGCGGTATCCACGGTCACCGTAGTAGCTGCGTCCGTAATAGCCGTGGTACCAAGGACCGGCGCCGATAAATACGCCGCCGACAAAGTAGCTAGGCGCATAGTAACCATAGGGTGCGCAAGCGTACGGGGAGTAGTCATAGTAGCCATAAGTGCAGACCGGTGGCCCGTAGGCCGAGTAGTCGTAATCGGAGTAACCGTAGTCGCCGCCTACGCCGACGCCAATCGAAACCTGTGCCGACGCGCTTGCGGCAGCGAGAAACAACACTCCCAACATCGCGATGTATTTTAGATAAGACATTCATTCTCCCCCTCCGAGCTCGCACAACGTCCTTGGAACAGGCGACCCGGAAGGCTTCCCAGCGGTAAGCCTGGAGAAGCCACACATCAGTTTCAAACCCCAACATGGCCCAATAGTTGCGGTGAGGGCTTCACGGCTTGCCGCTGCACGTATTTGCGTGGGGTGATTTTTACTGCAGCTTCAGAATGTCTTGCGCGGCACGCTTTCCGCTGGCGATGGCGCCGTGAACAGTCCCGTTGTGACCAGAAGTATCAGTAGCTTCGCCAGCGAAGAACAGAGTGTTGGCAATCGGCGAGCCGAGAACTTGCTGGCACCCTTCACCTCCGACTTTTACGTAGCTATATGCACCGCGCGAGAAGGGATCAGAATCCCAATCGTGAGAGTACGAGGCAACCACTTGCGCTAAGACGCGCGACTTGTCGACGTGCAGCAGCTGGCTCAGAGATTGGATTGCTTTATCAGTGATTGCATCCTTAGTCATTCCTGCAAGGCCTTCCGCGGACTTAGCAGGCGCCCATCCTGTGATGATCGGCACAGGTTCGGGCATCTGCGTCCACCAGGTGGGAAAGAAATTGTCGCGAGAGAAAAGAAAACTTAGGTTACGTGGTGTGGCGGAATCGCATCTTCCGCGCAGGTCTTGCCAGAAGCGCTCACGAAAACATAGCGTCACGCGAACGACTTTGCCCATGGCGAGCTTTTTGAGTGCAGCTTTCTTCTCGGCCGGCAAGTGAGGCTCAAAGCCTACGGGCTGTGGCTGCGCCTGGAGCACCCCGAGCGGCAAAGTGATGAGCGCGCGCGAAGCGGAAAAGCTGGTCGCGTGAGAACCGGTCGCGGCAATCTCCACCGAGCCGAAATTCCATTTGATGGCGTTGACCAACGTGTTCACATGAATCGGAACACGCCGCTCCTTCAGTTCCTTTAAAAAAACGTCGAGGAGCTTTTGATATCCGCCAGCGATGTGGAAGGCGCGGTCACCTTCAATTTGCTCATCTGCGCGGCGGCTGTCCACGAGCCAGCGGACGCTCACCAAGCCCGGATCGGCAGCGTTGAATCCGCTGACGTAGCCGGTGGCCCATTGCTTGGCTTCTTCGTGATCTTTTCCAGGGAAGCGGCGCGCAAGAAAATCGAGAAACGATTCGTCGCGGCTGCGGCCTCTATTAGCGTCGTCGTAATCGTTATCCATGGCTTCCAGGATTTTGTCGGCCTGAGCAAAGAAATCACATTTTTGAAGGCGGTCATCGATTGAGCACCACATGTCGCCTTCAACTTCTGTGACCTTGAGTTTGTGCTGCTGTACCGGGCCCCAAATTTCGGGCGGCAAGCCATGAATGAATTCAGCTCCGAGCTCGACGGGATGATTGAGCGTCGGGTCCTGTTTAGTAAAAATGCGTCCGCCGATGCGGTCCCGAGCTTCGAGAATTTCAATGTGAAGTCCGGCGCGACTCAACTCGAGCGCTGCGGAAAGTCCGGCAACTCCGGCGCCGACAATTAAGACATCGGTGGGCATGGCTGAAGTTGGATGCTGAGATTCCTAAATGGCTGAGTTGCTGGAACTGAAATACGCGCGTCGGGCAAGAGAGAAGGGCGGGCGGGGACGCCCGCCCTCCACAAACATTACTCCCACAAACTAATTAACGAGCGGCCAGTGCAGGTTCTAACTTGCCCGACTTGAACGTTTCGTAACGATGGTTGATTTCTTCCCAGTTCACCACGTTCCACCACGCAGCGAGATACTCCGGCCGCCGATTGTTGTACTTGAGGTAATAGGCGTGCTCCCATACGTCGTTGCCGAAGATCGGATACAGGCCCTGGGAGAGCGGATTATCCTGGTTCGGCGTACCGGTGATCTGCACTTCGCCGCCGGGCTTGCCGGCGAGCCATACCCAGCCGCTGCCGAATTGCTTGACGCCCGCATCGTTGAACTTGGTTTTGAAATCGTTGAAGTTCCCGAAGCTCTTCTTGATAACTTCTGCAATCGGACCACTCGGATCGCCGCCACCTTTCGGCTTCATGATCTTCCAATACATTGAATGATTCACATGTCCGCCGCCGTTGTTGCGAACTGCGACGCGAATGTCCTCAGGGACGGAACTCAGGTCACGAATCAGATCTTCCGCGCTCTTGGACTGCAGGTTGGGATGCTTCTCCAGCGCGGCATTCAGATTTTTCACGTAAGCGCCGTGATGCATGTCATGGTGAAGTTTCATTGTCTGGGTGTCGATCACGGGCTCCAGGGCAGAGTAGTCGTACGGCAATGGGGGTACTTCGTGCGCCATAATTCTTCCTCCAAAATGAAAGATGATTTGTTCGGCCGCAAAGATGCAATCAGGCAGTCGTCAGTGATCAGTGGCTAGTGGTCAGTAAAAACTACGTAAGCCGATAACGATACTGATCGCTGCGCACTGGCTACTTATCTATTGTCCACCAATCAAGATAAGTTTGCACGTAGCTGGAACGCTTGCAGTTAAAGAATTGCGAGACGAAGTAGCATTGTGGAACTAATTTGCGAAGAGTCGCCGTTTGATTTCCAGCTCACGCCGAAGCAGGGTGCGGTTAAGTTCTTCAACCAGCTGAATGAGTTTTTCTGGATCTTGCTCACGGCTTGCGGCTTCAGAGAGCGCACGCCAATCTTGCGTTTCAGCTCGCATTAGGTCACCTCCGTAAGATCGATTTCACCTGTTTACCTTGCATTTGCCATGCCAAGGCTGACCGGGGTCGTATTTTCTGTGACTTAGAGTCATGGCGTTCAGACTCAGCTAAGTAAGAAATTCCGATCAGGTCAGAAGGTTCACGTCAGGAACACTGGATTCTCGGTTCTATTTTCTTCCTAAAAAGCGGATACGTGCAGAGAATGCGCGGCGGTCAAAGTTACTGAAACGCAGGAACTGCGGAGAGCCAAGAACATTATTCACGGTATAAGGGTTTTGACTGTTCGTAACATTTTCAAAGCCGCCACGGAGCGCCCAATAAAAACCCTTCGCGTGGAAACGTTTCTCAACATGCGGATTAAATGTGAAGTATCTCGGATACCGATATGTCCCCGGAGGCACGGCCAATTGTTGTTGCTGGTTGATCGCGGGAAAAGAGAATCCGGTGCGAGCTTCAAGCGAGTAGGCAAAGTCGAAGCCCTTGATCAGAGGAACAAATCCCCAGGAGATGAAGCGGTTGGGCGAGTCCCATCCGTATGGACCGGAAACTTGCGCGCTGCTAAGGAGACTGTCGAGAGAATAATCCAGCACCTGGTTCGAACTAGATCTGGACCGTGTGTAGGAAACGTTCACCGAATAGCGTTCGCGGAAGGTGCGGCGTAAGTCCACTTTGAATGAGTAGTAGTGATCGTGACGAGTGTCCTGGAGCAGAAAATCTGTGGCACCGCCACCGGCAAAAGTGTTGTAAACAAATCCGTCCTTGCTGTCGCGTTTGAGGAATTCTGTTTTCAGAAAAACCTGCCCAGGAAGTTTGCGCTCAAGCGCAATGCTCCAGTTGATGTATCGCGGCGCCAGCAGGGTGTTGCGATCGACAGAGAACGTGGTCAACACCGAGCGGGTCAGGAGTCCGTCTGGACCAAAGAAATAGTCGTGCCTGGAACCCTCCAGCGGGGCTGCGATTAGGGACAAGAGCGTCGATTCGTACATTACGCCGATGCCGGCTGAAATTTTCGTGTTGCCGGAATTATCGAGCACATAGGTTCCGGCAAGCCGCGGCGAGAACAGCGGACGGCGGACTATCTGGTCCCAATCGAAACGGACACCGGGTTCAATCAGAAGCCGTGATATTGGAGACCAGCGGTCCTGAATGTAGGCGCTGGCTTCGCTGTCGTGGATAGTGGATGGAGCGGCCCCGATAAACGCAGAATAAAGCGCGCACGGGGACGGTTTGGGCGGAACTGACGGCGGAACTGATGCCGGCCCAAGGCAAGTTGTATTCGGTGCCAGAGTCTCGTCTTGACGCAAAGTTGAGATCGGCGATCTGTCGAATAACTGTTCGTATGACAAACGCTCCAAATCAGTGCCAAAAATCAAATCATGGCGGCCGTGCCACTGCTGTGGGACATAGAAATTTGCCAGTACCTGCGAGCGCCGGGCCGTGTTGTCGGCGCGAAGATAATAGTTTCCTTCAACGCCCTCCGTAGTAATCGCATACGGCTCCCTTCCGATCGGCGCTTGCTGCAATCCATACTGGTCGAAGGCAAAGCCGACCTCCAATAGGGTATCTCCCGAAAAAGTATGCTGCTCTTTCAGCGATGCAACGTAAACATTTTCACTGACCTTAGGGCGGGTTGAGGGCGGTGCGAGGGGAGAAACCCCCTGATGATCATCGTGCAACCAGTCAACTAGAAAACTGCCGGTGATGATGTCATGCGTGGTCACGTTAGCTTGCACTTTTGCGAGGTTGCCTCCGCGCCACACTATGTCGCTGTAGTCGCTATTTGCATTCGGTGGAAGTTGACGAGTAATCACCTTGTCGTATTCGCCATCCAAACCGTCGAAGAACCATAGCTTCCCTTTTACAATCGGTCCGGACGCTGTGAACCGCGGATTGACTTTGTCGAATGCCCAACCGTTTTTGTGCTGAAATGAAGGCACAAAATTCGTGGCCGCGAATCGGTAATGATCATCCCCAATACCAGTCTGAAGCGAGAGGACACCGGCTGGGCCCTTTCCGTATTCAGCTGAGACGCGACTTGTTTCCACCGTTACCTGGCGCAAGGAGTCGGTGCTTGGGCGCACCAGCAGTCGGCCGTTTGCAGGCTGGGTGACGTTAAATCCGTCGAGCAGCACCAGGGTCTCGTAGGTTTCCGATCCTGCGACGTGCGGCTGCGCGTTCTGGTCCAGCACAACTCCGGGAATGTAATTCAGCGCGTAACGATAGTCGCGGGTGTTCGGATAAGGCAGATCTAGAATGTCTATGCCACTAAGCTTTTCTTGCGAAGAAACCTGCGCGGGATCGATGGCAGGAACCGATTCCACGACGTTGACGTTCTCCTGCACTTCCTGTTGGTGATGCAACTCGATTTCAAGCGCGCCCGAATTCTGGACATCCTTCAAATAAAAAGCGTAAAAACCTTCTTTATCAACCCGGAGCTGCCAAGGCTCTCCCGTAACATTGGCAAATTTACAATGACCGGCAAGATCGGTTTCGCACTGCAAGGTTTTGGATGGACCTTCCAAGCGGACGCGCGCCTCGGGGACCGCAACGCTGTTTTCATCGAGCACCACAATGGTGAATGATCGCGTATCGGAGGGGCGCCCCGGTGGCGAAGTCTGGGCTGGCGAAGAAATCGACAAAGCAAGCAGGAAGCATACGCGGCGTGTCCCAGATATTCTCAAGGCAAGGTGGAAAATGGAACGACGCGTTAGATGCATTCTGGGCTGCTGCTGCTCACCTTACCATGCAGGACGGTCACAGCTGCAGCAGATCAGAGCCAGCTTAGTTACTTCTGGCTCAGGCTTGTGACATCCGATCGTATTCAGCCGCGGCGTCAGCGGGGAGCAAAACCCACAATGTGTAGATGCCGAGGGCGGTTCCAAATGGCGGATGGAAAATCGCCAGAATTCCAAGCACGATAGCTGTCATCCGCGCCCAGCGTTCGTGGTTCATCAACCCCCAGCCGACAAGAATCCCGCCCGCGGCGATAGCCAGGAAAACTGCACCCATCGAGAGAAGCATTGGCGGCATAAAGGCGTGCGTAAACATCTCGTCTCCCATCATGATGTGCGGAGCATGGCTAAGCCCCATGAGCACGAGCGACGGGATGATCCAAAGCACGCCCACCACAATCCACAAAATGCCAAGCGTGCGCAGATGACGCTGCAGCCTTCCGATCGGAACCGCAGGAGCCGTACTGGTGCCCACTGCCGCGCCGCATTTTGGGCAGAGATTGAAATTAGGTTGTAATTGAGTTCCGCAACGATTGCAAAACATATGCGTCCTCCACTTAGGATACGCCAGCCGCAGGCCGGAAGTTCAACCATCTGTGTCCGGCTTGAAACGGCAGAGTTCGGCGCATCCCTGTATATTTCTCAGGGCAGCGCCAGCTGCAGCGGCCATTACTCTGCTGGTGCCAAGGCTTGAGGTGCCAACTCCCGATCATTATCGTAGAACGTAAGAGTGGTTCTTGAGGTCTGCGGTCGAGTTCTTGAAAAGAGACGCCGAGCCGATGAGCACTGACCGGTCTGACCCGAAGAAGCTTCGCCGATACCCGCGCTATTCGTTAGACGTACGGGTGTCGGTAAGGGTATTTCGCCCAGGCGCTCCCATCGAGCTTTGGGGACGATCGATAGAACTGGGGCAGGATGGTATCGGGGTAACGCTTACCGGTCAATTAGAGGCGGGAGAGGTCGCTACTCTAGAGCTTACTCTGCCCGGCGGCACAACTCCGCTCAAACTGCGCGGGCTGGTCCGGTACCGTGACGGGTTGCGTCACGGTTTTGAGTTTCTGGCCCGCGATACCGCGCAGCAGGAGTTGATTCAGAGGAGCTGCGAACTACTCAGTCTTGGGCAATGAAGCGCAACCCCCGCTTAACCTTTCTGGCCGTAGACTTTCGTCTGGGCAGAAATGTAACTTTTTAGTATTCCGCGAATCTCAGAAATCTAAATGAGGCTGAGCATCGTCTTTACTAATAGGAGTGCTTTGCGATGCTAATCAAACAATCCGCCGATATCCCGTCGTCCGAGATTACCCCAAGAGATCTTTATCTGAACCGGCGCAGGTTTCTGGCGGGTATCGGGCTGAGCGCTGTCGTCGCCGGCCTTGGAATTAAGGAACTTGTTTCCCCATCTTCCGAGGCTCTCGCAACTGAGAAGATCGATGGCATCCAAAAGAGCGCCTTTTCCACCACGGAAAAGGTCACGCCCATAAATGACGTGAGCCATTACAACAACTACTACGAGTTTTCGACGGAGAAAGAAGATCCGGCGAAACTAGCGAAGGATTTTAAGACCCGGCCATGGTCGGTCACCGTCGATGGCCTGGTAGCGAAGAAGCAGAAGTGGGACATCGATGCAATCATGAAGTTCGCCTCGCCGGAAGAGCGCATTTATCGCCACCGCTGTGTGGAAGGATGGTCGATCGTCGTGCCATGGGTGGGATTCTCGCTGAGCGAGTTGATCAAACGCGCAGAGCCCCTAGGCAAGGCAAAATTCGTGGAGTTCACGTCGATTCACGATCCTGCGCAGATGCCGGGACAGAGGCAGCAAATCCTCAATTGGCCTTACGTCGAAGGTTTGCGCATGGATGAAGCCATGCATCCGTTGACACTGCTTTGCTTCGGGATGTACGGCGCATCACTGCCCAACCAGGACGGCGCTCCGCTTCGCCTGGTGGTTCCGTGGAAGTATGGATTCAAGAGCGCGAAAGCCATCGTAAAGATCAGCTTCACAGACCGCCAGCCGTCGACCACATGGAACGAAGCGAACCCCCATGACTTCGGGTTCTATTCCAACGTGAACCCTAACGTGAATCGCTACCACAGTCAGGCCCACGAGCGCCGGTTGGGTGAGTTCCGGCCCCGTCCGACCCTGATGTTTAATGGTTACGATCAGGTCGCAGGGCTGTATTCCGGACTGGACTTGGCAAAAAACTACTAACGAGCATCGTCACGCCGGCTCAGGTTTTCCCGAATGATTCGTTTCATCAAAATCCTGGTTTTTGTTTCCTGCCTGGTTCCGCTGGGCTTGCTGGCGTGGAGGTTCTTTGGCGCCCATCCCTCGGACATGAGCACCTGGGGCGCCGGCCTGGGTGCCAATCCAGTTGAGGCGCTCGAACATAAAACCGGCGACTGGACACTGCGGTTTCTGCTGATCACGCTGAGTATTACTCCGCTGCGAAAACTACTGCGGGTGCCCGTGCTGATCAAGTTCCGGCGCATGTTCGGTCTGTTTGCGTTTTTCTACGGATGCCTGCATTTCAGCACATATGTTTGGGTGGATAAATTCTTCAACCTGCATGAAATATTGGCCGATGTAGTAAAGCGTAAGTACATCACGGTTGGATTTACCGCTTTTGTGTTGCTGATTCCACTGGCCGTTACCTCAACCACTGGTTGGATTCGGCGGCTAGGCGGGAAACGCTGGCAGGCGCTGCACCGCTTGATTTACGTTAGCGCGATCGCCGGCGTGATTCATTACCTGTGGCTGGTGAAGGCCGATATCCATGAGCCATTGGAATATGGAGCCGTGCTGGCCGCGTTGTTGGCCTACCGTGTGGTCGTATGGCTGCGACCATCCTCGGCAATGCGATCTCGCGCAGTAGCACCAATGCGCGGAAAAGTAGCCATCGAGTAGTCTTTTTATCTTTCTTCTTATGCAGATGACTTCGGTTATCAATTAACTTCCTGGCAACAACTTTCCTGTAAATCGAGGGTTAGAATTCGAAGTAGATCCTCATCTCTGCGATTTCGCGCTCTTGCGTCGCGGGAGTTGTGCGAATTTAGAAGGAGCTGTGCTTGCTTATATCGAGACCTCTTTACAAATTGTGCTTTCTCGCTGGAGTTGCTTCACTGATCGGCGCCGCCGGATGCGGCGGCGGCAGTGGAGTGGTTATTCCCCACCCAACCGGAAACTTCTCGAATGCGAGCTTTCAAGGCTCCTACGTGTATCAGATTCACGGCTTTTTGGCGGACGCAAACAATAGCCCCTACCGCGAAACCGGAGTAATAATCGCGGATGGGGCGGGGCACATTGTTTCTGGTGAAGATGCCTTCACCAGTAGCCTCTCCGCCGCTGTCACCCAGAGCACCTCGGTGACGGGCACCTACACAATTGCGAGCGACGGAACCGGGCAGATACTCCTCAGTTCCACAGGTTTGGGCACGGCTGCTGGTGCGCCGCAAATAAGCCTGGCAATAACTCTTGCGAGTACTTCGAAAGCCGAATTGATGGAGGCAGATGCTTTTGCAGCAGGAACCGGCACTGCGGAGCTGCAGGATTCGACGGCAATCAGCGCCGCCCCGAGCGGCACGTTCGTCTTCCGGCTGCATCAGGAGGTCGAGACGAATACGTTGCAGCCAGCCTCAGAGGTGGGATTTTTCACCTTTTCCGGCGGCAGTCTCAGCAACGGCAGCATGGATCAAAACATTTTTTCTGTCGGCAACACTTCGCTGACTCTAACTAATGGAACTTTGAGCACTCCTACAGCATCGGGCACTGGAACCGGCAGCTTTACGGACAGTTCGGGATTCACCACCGATTTCCTCTACTACATAATCCGCAACGGAAAATTTGTTCTTCTGGTAAGCGATTCGAACTCCGTAGGATCAGGCAGCGCCGAAGTCCAAACTGGTGCGGTGAGTAATGGCCTCGCCGGCAATTACGCCTTCGGCAGCCGTGGTGACGACTCCAACTTCTATGCTGGAGTTGCCACGGTGGGGGAGTTTTCCGGCACCGGCGCAACCATCAGTTCAGGCGCTTTTGATTCGTTACAGGACGGAACGAACTACTTGCAAGATGTGGCCTTCACAGGAAGTCCGACAACCACCACCACTAACCCGTCGCCGCAAGGACGCGTCGAAGTGACGCTGGATCAGGGAGCGCCGATGATCTTCTGGATGGTCAATCCTTCGCGTGCTTTCTTCCTGGACGACAGTACTGCCAAAACTGAAGACGGCGCCGCAGACCTGCAAACGGCAACTTCGTTTTCTGCCGCAAGTTTAAAGGGACAGTTCGCGATCCTAATGGATGGGGTCGAGGTCTTACCGACACTAGTTGAGGGCCTTGCCCGCATTGGTACGTTGCAGTTTGACGGCGCAAGCAGGTTGACGCTGGTTGAGCTGGCGAATGTTTCAAATCCCCAAACTGGCGGAGCTACGAGTCCAGGCGCATTGGCAGGAACCTATCAAGTCGGAAGCGGCGGACGCGTAACGGGAAGCGTGAGCAACGGCGGGGGCGCCCTGGATGTGGTGATGTATGGGGTTTCCGGATCACAGGCTTACGTGTTGCAGGTCGACTCGGGCACGAACACATCGGGTATGGTGCAACTGCAGCAGTAGTGCTCTGCCAGAGTTTGGAGGTACGGGCGTCCTCGCCCGTACCTCCAATCCCGGGATGCTGACTTGACGCGACCGGAAACTTTACGCCGCGCTCTTTTGCGCTTCTTTTAAATACTCGATCACTTCGTCCGCGTGGCCTTCCGGTTTCACTTTGTGGAAGATATGCCGGATATTGCCCTCTGGGCCGATGATGAACGTAGTTCGCGCCACGCCCATCACCTTCTTCCCGTACATGTTCTTCTCCTGGATCACTCCGTAGGCATTGCAGATGGTCTTGTCGGCATCGGCAACCAGCGTGAACGGTAGATCGTACTTTTCTTCAAATTTCTTTTGGGCTTTAGGTTGATCCGGAGAAACGCCCAGCACGACTGCGCCCGTCTGCTCAAGCTTCCGGAACGAATCGCGAAAGCCGCACGCTTGAATGGTGCATCCGGGAGTATCGGCGCGGGGATAGAAATAAAGCACGACCCACTTGCCTTTGTAATTTTTTAGCGAGACCTTCTCGCCGTTCTGATCAAGCGAAGTAAACTCTGGGGCTTTATCATTAATTTCTATGGGGATTTCCATGGGAGCCTCTCGACTGACTTGTCGCACACGGTTATACCGCAAAGCCGTGATCGCCGTCATCCCCGCGCTGGTCTTCACGCTTGCGGTATGGGCGCCGGGCTTTGCTCAATACGCCAAGCGCCGCCAAGTCAGCAAAGGTCCGCGCGCGCTGGGACTGCTCGAACTCGCCGCGAATGGCAAAGCACATCTGCTGCCGGTAACGATCATGATCGACGGCAAGTTCTATGACGCTGGAGCTTATAAGGCGAATCCCGTGCCCATGGCGCTCGATCCAGAGACCGTTTACCAGGGATTGAAATCCGGCGTTTCTCAGGGACTGTTTACAGTTTCCGGGGCTCTAAGCGAGCAGGGTTCGTGGGTGGCTGATGGAAAATGGCGCAGCACGGCCGATATCCAAGCAGACAAAGCTCGCGCCAAAGCCGAGTCAGCAAAGAAGGCTCAAAAAGCACCTGAAGAAGCCGGCGGGCCTCCGAAACTGCGGAGGGCCCAGCAGGCAAGTGATCGACCTTCTTCCGCCCCGCCGCAGCCTGCGCCGCCGCCGAACAGCGCGCCACCGGCTACTCCTAAAGACTCCCCCAGCGCCTCAGATGCGGGAAACGCTGCGAGTACGTCCAACGCGCCGGCTTTCCCTAAGGCTCCCGAAGCTCCCGTGCTTCGCCATCGCGCGCCGTCTGAAAGCCCGCACGAGCAAACGAAATCAGGCACGGACGAGCATCCACTCAAGGGGCCGATTCAGTTGCTTCCGGCAATCTCCGACAGTGACGGCGCCGAGCCGCGCCCGTACACGTATCAGCTAAAGCCTGAAGAAGAGCAGAAGTTCTTGAAAACCATGACAAGCATGGCCGCGGATGAAGTGAAAGCCAGAGCAACACAGTTGTTAGCGGAATCGGAGCCAGTCGCAAAGCCGACTAGAAAGAGCGCTCGGCCCGCGCTGTTTCCGCAGCTGCAGGATGTGCAGATGCACATCTTCGACCTCACGAGCAGCAACGAGCCGGTGCTGGTGCTGACGGCCAATGCCACGATTCCGAACGCGCGCATTGCCCTGCAATACACGATTGCTCTCGTCACGCGCGAAGATATCTACGGCGAGCTGCACAAGGTTTTTGCCCAGACCACCGACAACCTGCACTTGGACGTCATTCCAAGATATGAATTCATCGATGCCGTCGACGCGGACGGCGATGGACGCGGGGAGTTGCTGTTTCGCAGGACGCAGGACAGTGGATCGGCTTTCAATATCTATGCCGTCATCGGGGACCGGCTCTGGCCGTTGTTCGAGGGAAAGCCGGGAAGATAAGAATTCAGAAGTAAGAAGGAAGAATGCAGAATAAAAAGCCAGAAGTGCTAAAAGCGTTCTCGTTAACCTGAAACTTCTGCATTCTGACTTTTTCCTTCTGACTTATTTTTAACAATATGAAAGCCGTCAGCCAAGATGTGAATATTGAATCTTTACGAGACGAGATTCGCCGCCACGAGTATCGCTACTACGTGCTCGACGATCCCGAAATCAGCGACGCCGAATTTGACCGGCTGATAAACGAGTTGAAAAAGCTCGAAGCCGCGCATCCTGAGCTGATCACGTCTGATTCTCCCACGCAACGTGTCGGCGGCAAGCCGCGCGAGGGATTTGTCAAAGTCGCGCATTCCGCTCCCATGCTCTCGCTCGACAATGCATACAGCGAAGAAGAATTGCGCAACTGGGAACGCCGGGTACACGAACTCACGGGGCGCAAGGACATTGAATATGTTTGCGAACTGAAGCTGGATGGTATGTCGCTGGCGCTGCGCTACGAAGACGGCAAGCTGGTGCGCGGCATCACGCGCGGGGATGGCAATACGGGCGAGGATGTGACTTCGAACGTGCGCACCGTGCGCTCGGTGCCGCTGTCGATTTCTCCCGAGAAGTTAAAGAAGGCCGGCATTGCAGCGGATTTCGAAGTCCGCGGCGAAATGCTGATGCCGATCGCTTCGTTCAAGAGGATGAATGAAGAGCGCGAGAAGCACGGGCTTTCTTTATTCGCGAACCCTCGCAATGCGACCGCGGGCACGGTACGACAGTTAGAGCCAAGCATCACGGCGCAACGACGGTTGGACTTTTTCGCGTACATGTTGATCGCGAGCAACGGCAGTAGGACGGGCGAGGACGCCCGTCGCTCCACAAATACAGATTCTGGAGGCGCGGGTGGCGACGGCCCTGCGGCTTCACCCAGGACAAGCGCCCGTCGCTCCACAACCATAGATTTTGGAGGCGCGGGCGTCCCCGCCCGTGCGACCCCCGGCGCGATCTTCAGCAACCATTGGGAGACACTGAACGCCCTCGATGCTGCTGGCTTCAAAGTCAATCCTCGGCGCGCGCTGGCAGACAATTTCGACGAACTCTGGAAGTTCATCGGCCAATGGGAAGAGAAGCGCGAATCCTTGCCCTACGAAATCGACGGTGTCGTGATCAAAGTCGATAACACGGCATTGCAGCGCGAACTTGGCTTCACCGGCAAAGCTCCACGCTGGGCTATCGCCTACAAGTACGCTGCACGAGCTGGAATTACGCAGATCGAAAACATTCACGTGCAGGTAGGGCGCACCGGGAAACTCACGCCGGTTGCGGAACTCAAGCCGGTGCCGATCGGCGGTACTACTGTGAGCCGCGCTACGCTGCACAACATGGATGAAATCGAGCGGCTGGGAGTGAAGATCGGCGACTGGGTGGAAGTCGAGCGCGGCGGCGATGTGATCCCAAAGGTCACACGGGTAATCGACGACAAAGACCATTCGCGCGGACATAAAGCTTTTCACATGCCGGAGAAGTGCCCGGTCTGCGGCGGACACGTCGTGCGGGCCGAGGGTGAGGCTGACCATCGCTGTGTGAACCAGAAGTGCCCAGCAAAACTGCGGGAGACGATTCTGCACTTTGCCTCGCGCGGAGTAATGAACATCGATGGCATGGGCGATGCGCTGGTCACTCAGCTCACAGACCGCGGCGTAGTGAAAGATGTCGCCGATATTTACAAGCTGACCAAAGCTCAATTGCTCAGCCTCGAGCGCATGGGCGACAAGTCCGCGCAGAATGTTCTGAATGAAATTGAGCGCTCTAAGAAGCTGCCGTTGGAGCGCGTCATCTACGGTCTCGGGATCCGCTTCGTCGGCGAACGCACCGCGCAATTTCTGGCCGAACATTTTGGAGACATTAGCACACTCGAAAAAGCCGGCGAAGAAGAATTGCAGAAAGTAGAAGAGGTCGGTCCGCGGATTGCGAAGAGCATTGTGGAGTTTTTCGCTGAGCCGAAGAACCGCGAACTGGTTGAAGAACTTCGCGCGGCCGGGCTGACATTGAAGGGCAAGAAGAAGGAGCGCGGCACCAAGCTGGCAGGCAAGACATTCGTGCTAACGGGAACGTTGGCGAACTACACGCGCGACGAGGCAAAAAAGCTGATTGAAGATGCCGGCGGCAAAGTCGCGGGATCAGTAAGTAAGAAAACCGATTACGTTGTCGCAGGAGCTGACGCGGGATCGAAGCTGGACAAGGCAAAGGAGCTGGGGGTAGAGGTACTTGATGAAAAGGGGCTGGAACAGTTGCTGGCTGCAAGCTTTTGATTCAACCATGCAGACTCACCTCTTTCCAATATTCGTGCGCGACGGGAAGAGCAGGACCCGGTGCAAAGTTGGCTACATGAGCGGCGAGGGCAACATTGTCATTGATCCTGCCTTTAGTGACGGCACTGCATTTCGCGAAGGTCTAGCGGCAGTGAAGGTCGGGAGCCGATGGGGCGTCATTAACCCTCAAGGTGAGTTCGTGATTCAGGCCCGACTGCCGGACTTCTGCAACTTTCGGGAGGGACTCGCTTCACTGTCGGTTAGAAAGGGGCGAGGTTGGAGCTGTGCAATCATCGATACAAGGGGCACGGTTGTGGTACCTCCAAAATATAACTTCGTGGGCGGATTTAGGGACGGATTTGCATTGTTCAGAATCGGCGAGATGGAGAGTGCTCGTTTTGGATTCATCGACAAACGAGGCCTAGAGGTCGTCCCACCGAAATTCCGCGGCGCGAACAATTTTTCGGAGGGTCTGGCTGCCGCCAGGGTAGGGAATCTCTGGGGTTACATTAGTCCTAGTGGCTTCTTCAAAATTACTCCGCGTTTCGAAAACACAAGGCTGACATCGAAGGGCGCGCGGGACACACGTGTTGGCTATTTTGCGGACGGGTTTGCGTCAGCGTGGTCAAATGCAGGGTATGGTTTCATCGACACAACCGGAGACTTCGTAATTGCTGGTCAATTTGATGAGGCAAGTGATTTCCGTGAAGGCCGCGCGCAAATCGAGACACGTGGACTTATTGGTTTCATCGACAAGAGTGGCAATATGGCAGTTAAACCTTCGTTTACATTTGGACGGGATTTTTCAGAAGGGCTCGCCGTCATAAGAGAAAAGGAAGTGCGGGCGAACTTCGTTCCCCCGTGTGGCTTTATCGATACCGCTGGTAATATCGTCATTTCGCCGCGTTTCCGAACGGCCGGATCCTTCCGCAACGGCTTAGCCTTCGTCGAGACTGAAGATTCGATTGGCTACATCGACAGGTCTGGAAGATTCGTCTGGCAGGCCCCTTACGTGGAATGTCGAGCAGACTACTGATTGATCTTCCTCGTCGATGCGTATGTCCGATTACATTGCGCTCCTGAGTTTTTCGTAAGTCTCTTCCAGCGCCTCCGGGAGCACCCGGCTCTCTCCTGTCACCGTCATGAAGTTTGTGTCTCCGACCCAGCGCGGTAGAACATGCATATGGACGTGGCCGGCCACTCCGGCTCCGGCAGCGCGGCCGATGTTCATGCCTAGATTGACACCGTCCGGAGAGTAAATGTTGCGCAGCACGCCTTCCGTCTTCTGTGACAAGCTCATCATTTCGTTAGCCGCGGCTTCAGGCAGCTTTTGCAGTTCGTCCAGGTGCGCGAATGGCACCACCATCACATGCCCCGAAGTATAGGGAAAGCTATTCAGAATGATGAAACAGTGCTTCCCGCGATAGACGATTTTAGCTTCAGCATCCGACAGCTTGGGCAGCTCGCAGAAGATGCAGTCGCTTGATTTGCCTTCGTTCTTCGAGGCAGCTGAAATGTAGGCGTAGCGCCAAGGGGTCCAGAGGTAATCCATGCAAGCGAGAGTAGCAGAGACCGTGTGGAGCTTGCCCTAAGCGAAGTCGAAGGGTCGGACATTCTTGTCCGACAAGGTCGCCTAAAACTTGAGCATTTGAGGAACCCCGGAATGAAGATTTTCGAGTGGGACCACTTCTTCGCATCTGGCAAAGACCAGCAATTTGTCGGACAAGAATGTCCGACCCACACAGCCAATGTGCGCCAAACTTCCGATTTGTTAATAAACATCTTCGTCGATTGACACCTTTTCCGAGCGGTTGCTATAGTCGAAGTGTTCCCTTTGGGATTCGGGTTCGATCTTTACGCACCGCTGGCTTAAGTCCATCCGCCAGGATTGGGCTCAACATAAACTGGGCAACATAACAAGACCCAACCAGCAGTTCGCTAACCAGCCCGCATCTCGGACACCGCTGAGAGGCAATGACTTTGTTCGACGACACCAACAACAACTATTCCGACTCCACCACCACAACATTAACCGAGCAGCAATCAGCCACCGAAGTGCATCCTCATTCTCATTCTCAGTCTGAAGACGCGCAGTCCGAGCAATCCGCGCAGACAGAAGAGCAAAAGCATGCTGCAGCCGATGACTTTGCTTCCGCGCTCGAAAGCTTCACCACCGAAAGCGAAGAACTCGAAGGTGCAGACCATGTGCTGAAGGGCACGGTGGTCAAGCTCACGTCCACGCACGTTGTGGTGGATATTGGCGCCAAGTCTGAGGGCATGGTGCCGATCGCTCAAGTGCTGGACCACGACGGCAAGCCGAAGTTCCAGCCCGGTGACGAGATCCACGTGGTCCGCGACAAGGGTGAGACGGAAGAGGGATACATCAATCTCTCCTTTCAGAAAGCGCAAAAACTGCGCTCCTGGGATGAGATCGAAAAAGCCTACAGCGAAAACCAGCCGATCAAAGCCACGGTGGTTGAGCGCACAAAGGGCGGAGTCACCGTCGACATACTGGGTGCCAGCGCGTTCCTTCCGGGATCGCAGATTGACCTGCGCCCGGTACGTAACCTCGATGCGCTGAAGGGCCAGACGTTCGAAGTGGCCATCGTTAAGCTGAACAAGAAGCGCGGCAACGTTGTGGTTTCACGCAAGCAACTTCTGGAGCAGGAGCAGACCGAGAAACGGTCCAAGCTGCTCGACCACCTGCAAGAAGGCACGATCCTCACTGGCGTCGTAAAGAACCTGACCGAGTATGGCGCGTTTGTTGACCTCGGCGGGATCGACGGCTTGCTGCACATTACCGACATGTCGTGGGGACGCCTTACGCACCCGCGCGATCTGGTAAATGTCGGCGACCAAATTCAGGTCAAAGTCCTGAAATTTGATTCTGACAAGCAGCGCGTGTCGCTTGGATTCAAGCAGCTCACACCCGATCCGTGGCTCGATGCCGAGCATCGCTATCCCGTGGGCGCGCACGTGAACGGACGCGTCATCAGCGTGACCGACTACGGAGCATTTGTTGAGCTGGAACAGGGAATCGAAGGGCTGGTTCACGTCAGCGAGATGACATGGTCGAAGCGGGCCAAGCATCCCTCGAAGCTGGTAGGCGTGAACGACCAGGTCGAGTGCGTAGTATTGAACGTGAATCCCACCGAGCGCCGGATTTCGCTGGGAATGCGGCAACTGGCTACGAACCCTTGGGACTCGCTCATTGAGAAATATCCTGTGGGCGCGACGGTTGAAGGCCGCGTGCGCAACCTGACCGATTTCGGCGCATTCATCGAAATTGAAGAAGGTATCGACGGCCTGGTGCACGTGAGCAATTTGAGCTGGACCAAGCGGGTGAAGCACCCCTCAGAAGTGCTGAAAAAAGGCGACCGCGTGAAAGCTGTCGTCCTTGCGATCGACTCAGAGAAGCGACGCTTGTCGCTCGGCGTGAAACAGCTTCAGCCGGATGTTTGGGAATCATTCTTCGCTCAGCATCGGGTGGGCGATATTGTTCACGGGAAAGTTCTGCGGGTTGCAGCCTTTGGCGCGTTCGTGGAAATCGCTGAAGGCGTCGAGGGTCTTTGCCACAACTCCGAAGCCGTGGATGGCAACGGCCAGCCGTTGCATCTGGAGCCGGGCGTGGAACACGATTTCAAGATCATCAAGATGAGCCCGGAAGAAAAGAAGGTCGGGCTCAGCATCCGCGCGGCTGGGGAAGAGGCTTCGCGCACGGAAGTAGAAAGTTACAAGCAGCCATCTTCGAGCACCGGATCCACCATTGGCGAACTTGTTTCCTGGAAACGCGCGGGGAACGAGAACGGGTAACGAAGGGACCGCTATCCTTCAGCTGTTGTTTTCGTACGAACCTACCCGATTCTTCTGAACAAAACCGCTGTCATCCCGAACTCGCCCGCTCAGGGCGATTTGCCGAGGACGTCGTCAGGACAGATCCGACAGCCTCCACCTAGCGGTTAGTACGTCAAAATTATTACTATTCCCGCAAACGCCGCTGCTGATGCACGCGCTTCCTACGGTCCCTCCCCTGCCCACACCGGCGGGCAGGTTCGGGATGACACTCAAATTGCAAGTGACCTTACGAAAGCTACTTGCTGGCAATCTTCGCCCACTTCGCTAACCCCTGAAGAAACGGAAGCGATCCATGGAGCGAGGTCACACTTTGCAGTGACGTAGCAAACGGTTGCATGCTTCCGTAGAACTCGCGAGTGCTCTCGCGGTCCTGTTTAACTACAGCGCCGTTCAGCTCCAGTCCCGCGAACACACCTCGCGCACGCGAGTAACTGAGCACCTGGGCGCGCATCTTCCAGTCGGTATCCGCAGCGGCGTGACGGCCAACCGGGCCCCCGGCCACGGTGGCATCAGCGCCCAGCTTGAACTTGCTGTTGAGCAGGTTCTCCATTCCTTTGTGGTTCATGATCAGCATGACTAGGTCCACGGCCTGTCCGCCGATCTGCAGGCCGAAGCTGCCGCCCTGGACGGTGAAGAAGGCGGGATCACTCCAGCCTTTCGGGGTGCGGCAACTCGCGACACCTCTTCCATACTGGGCGCCAAATACAAATCCGCCCTTAAGCATGGAGGGCACCACAGCCACACAATCCGCAGATCCCATGACTTCATCAGGAATGCCGGTATCAGGAGCGCCTTGGATTTCCTCAAGGACGATGGCGGCGGCCTTCATTCGGTCTGCGGCACGGTTGTCCTCGTCGGAGGCAGCAAAGCAGGACCCGGCCAGACCTAGCAACAGAAACAGAACTGACAGTTTTTTCATAGTTTTCACGCTTTCGTTTTCAGGCGTTCGTCTTCACGCATTTCCGAGCTGATTGATTATCGTGAACACCTGATTGTAGGAAATTACTCTGTGGATCAGGCCAGAGATATGCGGAAGTAGCCGGAAAACTATTGACCATTCCGGTACAGGCCACAAAGACGTAGCGGGCAAAAAAATTCGGGGTCAGCAATAGCGGCTAAGCCGCCACTTCTAACCCCGTCTCCCAGGTTCTGTGGTAGGTGAACCGAGTATGGGCTAGCGTTGCCGAATCAACAAGATTACCGAGGTCATTGTCCTTTGGTAACCGATGGTGAAACCCTGGAATTTGAGGGTCCGAACTGCGGCGAGAAGCTTTATGGGATCGTCATTCGCATGTACTGGTGAAGCTGATCTTCGGTGGTCCGTAAAGTTGAGGACGGATCGGCGTAGAAGCCGCGATACCATTCAACCGTCCAGGCGAGCGCTTCATCAGGGGACAAAACAGGTGACCAGCCGAGTTCAGCCTGCGCCTTATTAGCGATTGATTTTGGACCTCGCGAGGGTTGTGGTGGAGTCTTTTGTCTGGCTGCTGCGCCTTCCTCCACTTGCCACAGTTCCCCGAAGGATTTTGAGAGTTGGGCCGCTGAAATCAGGGCTTTATCCTCCGGCCCGAAAGCCCACACACCCGAATATTGCTGACCGCACTCAAACAACTTTTGCGCAAGGAGCAAGTAAGCACGAGCAGGTTCAAGCACGTGCCAGAGTCGCACAGCTTGTCCGCTGCCGGCGAGTACCGGGCCGCCGGATGTAACGGCGCGCACTAAATCCGGAATTGCACGGCCTTCTCTCCAATCACCCCCGCCAATGACATCTACCGACCGCGCGGTTGCGACGCCCGTGCTGGTTTTCTGAAAAAACGAATTGTTGAAAGCTGAGCTCGCCAGCTCGGCAGAAGCGACGCTTGCGCTGTGAAGATCGTGTGCGCCGAGCCCACCGCGCTCCTCGAGGGGCCGTGCCCCCAGCTCTGAGCACGAATCGATGCTGACCAGCACCAATGCACGCACTGAATGAGTGAGCCGCGCCTCTTCCAGAATGTGCACTGCTCCCATGACGTTTGTGGAAAAGGCATCCACTGGCTCGCGATCCCAGGCTTGACGGCTGGTCGGGGCGGCGCAATGGATAACTATTTCCGGCTGAAACTCTGTAAACATGTTTGCAAGAGAATTGCGGTCACGAATATCGCCAAAAATCGAAGTTATGCCGCGATCCAGAAGGGTAGCGTCAAAGAAATTTGGCCTGCTGGCAGGAGGCAACCCATATCCACAGACCTGCGCGCCGAGCAGTTTCAGCCAGGCCACGACCCAACCGCCTTGAAAGCCGGTATGGCCTGTAACAACGACCCTTTTACCTTTGTAGAAATCAGCCAGAGGGTGCGACATCAGCGTAGCCAGTAAATGATGGCGACAGCCAGAGCCGAGACCAGCACGCTGGCGATGGTGTATCCGTGAGCGCTGAACCAGCCTTCCTGTTGTTTATCGCTGGCGCTGAACAGTCGCGCCATGCTGGTGGGGCTGCCGCGTTCTTCGCAATCCACGCAAATGGTGTGCTCGCGTGACACGGGGAAACCGCAGGATTCACAAGCATAGACGCTGACTGAAGTCTCGGGGCCGACGGAAGACTTACCAGAAAAACCTGGCGGCACGCCATCGGGCGCATGCCACAAAACGGGTGGTGCGGGCTTCTGCGTGCTCTCAATGACGGCCGGGATGACTTGTGCCGATACCGCGACGATAACCGGCCTCGACTGTGCAGCTATCGAATGCTCTTCCGCTTCCATGTTATCGATGGCAGTGCCGACCATTTCGGCGAGACGGGTAATCGATTGCACGTCATAATCGCTAAATTGGGCTGCGTCTGAAACCAGCTGAAAAAATCCGGCCGTTTTCGAGTCTCGAGTTACCGCGACGACTAAAATTTTCCCATCCCCGCCAATCGATTTGTTAGGTTGCAAAACCTTAATATCAGCCGCTGAGCCGATCACCGGCGCCGAACTTCCAGCCGCAGCGCAATAGACAAACTCCTTGTTTTCAAAAAGCGCAATAGCTGCCCAGGTCGCGCCCGTGATGAAGCGCGCTCGGTCCGCAAGCAATTGCAGGCAAGCGTAGAGCTCCACCCTGACGCTCAGGACCAAATCGGCCGAGCCAAGGGGACCGGAGGACTCCTCGGTGACAGCCATCTGAGTTGCGGCGCTATGAGCCATGTATACCTAGTTTGAAGTGTCGCCGTCGGTTTTTATCAGTGTCAAGAACCAATCGGAAGTCGCACACCCGAAAGTCACTTACTGTCCCGATTTTGCACGCATAACGGGCTCCCTCGACCTGCACATTTAGCCGCCTTCCTCAACCGAACTACTCCCAATCCGGCACTCAGGATTCATTTTGAAACGCACGCGTGGCGCCTTTTCTGAAGCCGATGGGCTTTTTTGTCCGATTGATCACAGGAGAGAATTATGCAGCGTTTGAGAGCAGCGAAGCCCGAAAACCTCGCCGCCCGACAATATCGAAAAAAATCCAGCGCGCTGCGGACCTTGCGCCGCGTCATGGACCACTCCCAGGAACTGGTGTTCGTCACCGACGAGTCCGGCGTCGTCCAATATGCAAATCCAGCCTGCAAGACTCTTTGCGGCTACAGCGCGCACGAGCTAACCGAAAAGAGTCTGAGTTGGATTGGGGCCGCGGTTCCCAAGGGCGACAGCTGGGACTCAATGCGCGATCAAGCGCTTCGAAAGGGAGCTTCCCGGGGTGTCACCGGCCTGCGCTGTAAACAGGGCGGCGTTGTTGAACTGGACGTCGTCGTGACCGTGGTTCGAGATCCACGAACCGAAGTGGCGAGTCTGGCCTGGACAGGGCGGGTGGTGGCACAACAGCATGCCATCAAGGCGGAGATCGAGCGTTCAAGAAAAATGGACGCGATCGGCACCTTCGCCGGGGGCATAGTCCATGATTTCAATAACCTGCTTATGGTGATTGGCGCGTACGCCGACATGGGACTCACTTCGGTTCCCGCCGAGCACGCGGTTCGCCGCAACTTACGCGAGATTCTGGAGGCAGTACGGCGGGCGTCCGATCTCACCCGGCGATTGCTAACGTTCGGTCGTCCTCAGGCGGGAGGCCAGCAGCTGACTTCACTCAACTGGATCATCGAAGACGCGGTGGGAATGCTTTCGCGGCTCATAGAAGAAGACATTGAGATTCGCGTGTCTCTAGGCGAGGACGTGTCACTGATACGCGCCGACCCCGGTGAGATCGAACAGGTGCTGCTGAACCTGGCAGTCAATGCACGCGACGCTATGCCGAACGGCGGCGAGCTGGTCATCGAAACCCGGCTCGTCCGGCTGAGTCATGGTTTCGCGCGGTATCATCCGGGTATTACGGAAGGCGACCATGTGCTGTTAATGGTGACTGATTCGGGTCACGGAATGCGCAGCGAAGAACTGACGCGAATTTTTGAGCCCTTCTACACAACAAAAGCCGAGGGCAAAGGCACCGGCCTCGGGCTGGCGATCGTGCAATCGATAGTGCAACAGAACCGGGGCATCGTGTCAGCAGCTAGTGAGCCGGGGATGGGAACCTCGTTCAATATCTATCTCCCGATTGCTGCGCCGTGGACTGAGAAAAAGCGTTCTAGTTCGCGGAGTAACGTGGTCCCCACGCTGCATGGCAATGAGGCGCTGCTGGTGGTGGAAGATGCCGATTCGCTGCGCCATTCCACCGCAGAATTTCTCACCTCGCTCGGATACCAGGTACGATCCGCAGCGAACGGCCAGGAAGCTCTCAACACATTGAAGAACGAAGCCGGTGACATCGCGCTGGTTATCACCGACGTTGTTATGCCCAGGATGAGCGGGCCGGGTTTCGCCCAAGCCGTCGCCGGCCTCCAACTTCCAATCAGAGTTTTGTTTATGTCCGGCCATGTCGAGAATGTAGTGCGCCGCAAGGGAGTGCAGGCTCTGGAGGGAAATTTTCTGCAGAAGCCATTCTCGCTAAAATCATTGGCACTGAAAATTCGTGAAGTGCTGGATGAACCTGTGCCCGCCCACACCGCTGCCACCGCAACGGCAAGATAGCCAAACGGCTCCCGTATAATTTCCCAAGCATGGGAATCTCAGTTTCCCGCCAGGATGTTGGCGAAAACGAACCTTATCTTGTCGCATCCCGCGGCGATTCACGCCTTCCCTACTTCTCCTTATCGGTCGTTTTGGTTTTGTGGGGCGCGATTTATTTAGCGGGAATTTTTACTCCGGCACTGCTTGACGACGTTGACACCGTCCATGCGGAGGCGGCCCGGGAAATGGTGCTCCGCCACGATTGGGTCACGCTTTATACCGATGGAATCCGTTATTTGGAAAAAGCGCCGTTCATGTATTGGGGTGTGGCCGCGAGTTATGAACTGTTCGGAGTAAGCGAATGGAGCACGCGTCTGCCGCTTATGCTCGGCGTCCTTGCGCTGCTTTTGGTCACCTACGCTCTGGGCAGGTTTTCTTACGGCGAGCAGGGAGGACTGTATGCATCAGTGGTCTTGGCCACTTCGCTAGGGCCATATATTTTCACCCGATTTCAGATCCCCGACATTATCGTTGGCCTCTGGCTGGCATCCAGCGCATATTTTTTCTTGCTGTCCCTGGACCAGGAGAAGCCCTCGCGATGGGTGTGCTGGGGCTTCGCTGCAACTTGTGCGCTGAACGTACTGACCAAGAGCCTGATCGGGCTTGTGCTCCCGCTCGCTTCCGTCTTCTTATACCTGCTCGTTACCCGTAATCTGCGGCACCTTCTAAAAATGCGTCCGCTTTCGAGCACGCTTGTGTTCCTTGCCATCGCAGCCCCTTGGCACATTTTGGCCGCGTTACGCAATCCGAGCCAAGGCGCAGTCAAGGGTTTTCTATGGTTTTACTTTGTGAACGAGCAGTTCATGAGGTATTTGGGTAAGCGCGTTCCTCCCGGGTACGATACCGTGCCGCTGTTCATTTTCTGGGGACTGACGATTCTCTGGCTGGCGCCATGGATGATTTTCCTGCCGCAGGCACTTAAACAAGTTCCGTTGCGCTTGAGTCAGTGGCATTCTCAGCTCAGCCGCAGCCAGCGTGCGAGCCTCTTCTTTGCAATCTGGGCAGTGGTTGAGGTTGGCTTCTTCACTTTTTCGACGCGGCAGGAGTATTACACGATTCCTGCAATCCCCGCGCTGGCACTCTTGATTGGCGGATGGCTGGCGAAAGAAGCTGCTTCTCCGGAGTCAGAATCAAAATCCGGCAGAATTTCTTCGTGGGTGCTTTTCGCAATCGTGGCGGTGGGCTCGATTATTGGAATCGCACTGCTTGTCTCATCGAAGTCTCCCGCTGCGGGCGCTGACCTTGCCGATCTGCTGAAGAAAAATCCGCAGGATTACGATTTCTCCCTGGGTCATTTTCTCGATCTCACGCCTGAAGCTCTGGGATTGTTCCGCCCACAACTAATCGGCGCCATCGCATCGTTGCTCATTGGCGCCGGTCTCAATCTATGGCTGCGTTACCGCCGCAAGCCGCAATACGCAAACATCGCGCTCGCAGCCATGATGGTCGCTCTGCTCACGTGTGTTCACGCAGCGTTCGTTACCTTCTCTCCGGTGCTTTCCTCGAAGCAACTGGCTCTTGCGATCCAAAAGCACTACCAACCCGGCGACCTGATCGTAGTTGTCGGAGAATATGATCAGGCCTCAACCCTTAATTTCTACCTGGGTACTCGGGTTCGCGTCTTGCACGAGCCTAGCGGAAATCTTTGGTATGGCGTGAAATTTCCCGACGCTCCGCGAGTCTTTGAAACGAGTGCCTCATTCGCCCAGCTTTGGGCCAGCCCTTCGACGGTTTTTATGTGGACAGACCAGGACTCGCCTAAGGAATTGGCGGGGCTGCCGCATTTCTTTCTCGCGCGCAGTGGCGGGAAATCTATCTTCACCAACCGGGACCTGGGTCATCAGCAACTGAGTCACCAGGGACTGGATCGCCATGAAGTGACTCACGCGGAGCTCGCTCCGTGACTTGGGTGCTCTTCTGCCTGACTGCAGGTGCTCTGGTCTACACTCTGCTTTCAATTATTGCCGCGTGGCGATATCGCTCGGTGGTTCCGCCGAAGCTCCTGTCCCCGGAACCTATTAGCATCCTGAAACCGCTCTCCGGGCTCGATGATCTGCTCGAATCCAATCTGCGTACGTTCTTTCTGCAGGACTATCCAAATTTCGAAATTCTTTTTGCGGTGCGAGAGGCTCACGATCCTGCGGTTACGGTGGTCGAAAAACTGCGGAATGAATTTCCAAACGTGCCGGCGCGCCTCTTTGTAACCGGCGACCCCCCTTATGCAAACGCGAAAGTATTCAGTCTCGACCGCATGCTGAAGGAAGCCGCCAACGACCTTGTGGTCATGAGCGACAGCGACGTTCGTGTTACTCCGGATTTACTGCGGGTGGTCGCTGGCGAATTCCAGGACGCCACCGTGGGCGTCGCGACTTGCCCCTACCGCGCAGTTCCGGGCGAGAGTTTCTGGTCCCGGTTGGAATCGACCGGAATGAACACGGATTTCATCGCTGGCATTCTCGTGGCCCGGATGCTGGAAGGCATGAAATTCGCCGTCGGCCCTACGATTGTTGCGCGGCGGCACGTCTTGCAGGCGATAGGCGGCTTCGACCGGTTCAAGGATTATCTGGCTGAAGATTTCGTCATCGGCAAATTCGCCGCCGAGGCGGGTTACGGAGTCATTCTTTCTTCCTATGTCATCGAACACCACATCGGCAACTCGAATCTTTCCCAGAACGCCGCCCACCGCCTTCGCTGGGTGCGCAGCACGCGGCGATCGCGCCCGGCTGGCTATCTCGGCCAACTTTTCACCATGCCGTTGCCGTTGGCGCTCACGCTTGTGGCCTGGAACCACGCGTGGTGGCCAGTGCTGGCTGTGACGGTGTGCTTGCGAGCTCTGGCTGCCTATGTGATTTCGGTACAGGTGCTCAAGGTCAGTATCAACTGGCTACTGCTTCCGGTCGAAGACTGTGTGAACTTCTTCTTTTGGCTGGCAGGCTTTTTCGGAAACACAATCGAGTGGCGTGGCCGCAGGTACGAGTTGTTTCGTGACGGACGTTTTGCGTTGCTATCGCCGCATTCCTCCACCGAAAAGTCCGGGCGCCACCTCGCCGAAACAGGAGTGGGTGGTCGTCAAGGCAAATGACAACTTCGGTAATGGGCTACTTTGAATTTGAGCGACGAAATTCCCAAAAGAACGCGGCTAGAAAAATCGCAAGAGCAATAAGCCAAAAGAAAGGCCTATTGACCGAAACGGGGTCCCACTGTACAGGTCCGCTGTATGGTTTGGACGTGAGAGACAGATAACCTACAACGCACACAAACAGCACGAAGCACGACAGGAAGACGGCCGCAATTCCCGCCATTGCGCTCTTAACGAAAATCATGGTGCTGCTCTTTCCTCCCTCCGTTCGTAAGCTTCCCAGAGGGCCACAAGATCATTCATATCCCACAGTCGATCTGTAACGCCAGCGGCCATTGCTGGACTCATGCGAAGTGTACGATGAATTTTGACGAAGTTGTATGCGAAATAATTTAGCGCCGTTCGCAGCTGAATGGTCAGGTTCAAATTCAAAGTAGCTCACTACCGACGTCAGCGCACTATTTCGCCCCCCTCAGTTTCCCGCGATCCAAGTAGAATTCTTCGCCCCTCCAGACGATCTTCTTACCGACCAGCCCTCCGACCCACACGATAACCGCCAGAATGTCGCGAGTCGGCAGCAGCCACAGCGAGCGCATCACCTTTTTATCGTGCAAAACCGAGACTCCGGTCACCAGAGCCATCACCAGCCGCAGAAATACGGCTCCAGCCAGCAATGCCCACGCCCACGTCGCGCCGCGCGCCAGCAGAAGACAAAGAATCGCCCAAGGCAGGGTGTAGGTGACAAGCAAACCCGCATAGCCTCCGGGACGTGAAGCCCGAATGGTGCGCGCCCACCGCAGTTGATGCGAGAAGAATCCTGAGAAGCTGTAGTCCGGCAGGAACGTGTCGACGATTGAGTTTGAGAGTTCCACTTTCAACCCGAGGTCAGCAATTCTTTTCCCCAATTCATAATCATCGGCCAGGTAGTCCACGATTGATTCGAATCCTCCAATTGCGTCGAGGTCTTTTCGGCGCAAAACGAGCGTTGATCCCAATCCGAAATGCAAGCCTCCTTCGATCTGCCGTGCGGCCAGAACTCCAGGTACGAAATCCGTGCTGATGCCCAGCGACTCCAACCGCGACGCAATTGTGTCCGCCGCAATGCCGCGGTACAGGCAAGTGACCAAGCCAGTATTCGGCACTTGCAATTCCGCGATTACGGTCCGCAAGTAATTGGGTGCGACACGAATGTCGCTGTCATTCACCAGAATGAAATCGTATTTGGCCGCCGCTGCAAGCTGAACCAGAGTGCTGACCTTCCCGTTCGCGCCGAGATTCTTTTCGCATCGCACAAGGCGAATCGCGCGGCTGGGAAACTCCCGTTGTAACTTTTCAACCAGCACGGCGGCAGGGTCGTTCGCATCGCTGATACCGAACAGAATTTCGTACTCCGGATAATCCTGAAGGCAATGCGAGCGGAAGCTCTCATACATTTCGGGATCAGTCCCCTTGAGTGGCTTGAGGATCGAGACCGGCGGCAGGTCACCAACTTGCGCCGAACCGCGCTTAGACTGTGAGGCAAACCGCACGGTCGCCCAAATACACAGGACGCAGTAGCCCATGCTCGCCCCGGTGATCACGGCGCTGATTACGGCCAGTTTGTTCAAACGAACTTTGTACAGGAAGAATTAAAGAAAGACAAAGCCCAGCGGGAAGTTACCCGGAAGGATCCATCGAAATTGCCGTGTTGAACCCTCAGGCGCGCGCAGCCGAGACTAACAAAAACACCACGCCAACCCGAAGCAGCGACCTCGGCAGCTTCCGTAAGATTTTCCATGCCACAAAACTCATTGACGATCCTTCCGCGCGGGGAGAACCCGCGAATGAATCTGTAGGCCCGAAAAACGGCTGGATGGTTAACTGAGAACTTCCGGAATGGCTGAATTCTAGGTGAAGACTCGGCTGTGCTGCAAGTGCGTTGGGATGCGAGCACAAGGACGGACAAAGGGGCTACCACCTGCTCGCCCAGGTACTTAAATACGTTACGCTTAGATCATGCGCACGAGCGTCGCCGATTACCTGGCGGATTTCCAGCGTCTTGGCGATGAACCGGCCTATGCCGAACGCGTCGGATGTCGACTTGTTCGCTCCACCTATGGGAACGTAGCCGCGCTTTCCTACCGATTCGCCCGCGAGCTTACGGCGCGTGGCATTCACAAGGACGATCGGGTAGTGCTTTGGGGACCGAACTCAGCCGCTTGGCTCGCGACATTTTTCGGATGCGCAAATCGTGGGGTGATTGCCGTCCCGATGGACGACGCCGCCTCCCCCGATTTTGTGGTTCGGGTCTTTGAGCAGGTCCAAGCGCGGATACTCGTCTGCTCGCGAGATCACGTGCAGCCCGGGCTGCCGATGCTGTTCTTCGAAGACCTCCAAAGCATTCTTCAATCACACTCGCGAGATATATTAGCGCCGGAAAAAATCAACCCCGAAGACCCATTGCAGATTGTGTTTACGTCTGGCACTACCGCCGAGCCCAAGGGCGTGGTAATTTCACACGGAAATGTGTTGGCCAATGTCGCGCCGCTCGAAGCGCAGATCAAGCCATATTTGAAATATGAACGCTTCGTGCATCCCCTGCGCTTTCTGAATTTGCTTCCGCTTAGCCATGTATTCGGACAATTCCTGGGTATGTACCTGCCTCCGCTGCTGCGTGGGACAGTTTTCTTTCAGAAAACACTCAAGCCAGCCGACATCATTCACACTATTCGACGCGAGCGGATTTCAGTGCTAGTCGCGGTCCCGCGCATGCTGCAATCTTTAAAAGAAAAGATTGAACGGGACTTGGGGGATTCAGGTGAACTCGAGAAATTCCGTGAACAGTACGCAGCCGCCGCAGGCAAACACTTTCTCCGCCGCTGGTGGATCTTTCGCAGCATTCACAGGCAGTTCGGATGGAAATTCTGGGCCTTCATCTCCGGCGGCGCAGCCCTTGATCGCGAGACCGAAGAATTCTGGGCGCGTCTCGGCTTCGCAGTCATTCAAGGCTACGGCCTGACCGAAACCACTTCCGTTATCAGCGTCAACCATCCGTTCAAAGTTGGCCGCGGCTCGATCGGGAAGGTGCTCGAAGGTCGCGAGGTAAAGCTGGCGCCGGACGGCGAAATTCTGGTGCGGGGCAGCGGAGTCGCATCCGGCTACTGGAACGCTGGCGAGTTACGGTCTGTAGCTTCTGGCGAAGGCTGGTATCACACTGGTGACATCGGCCAGCTCGACTCCGAGGGCAATCTGTTCTTTAAAGGCCGCAAGAAGGATGTGATTGTCACTCCGGCCGGGATGAATGTCTATCCCGAAGATCTGGAGAATGCACTCAAGAGCCAGACTGAGGTAAAAGACAGCGTTGTCGTCCCACTTGCTCTGAACGGAAATGCCGAGCCTTGCGCGGTCTTAATTCTGAAAACTGTGGACGCCAATGCCGCCGGAATCATTGACCGCGCAAACCAAAGCCTGGCCGAGTACCAGCGCATCCATCGTTGGGTTCTCTGGCCAGCAGAAGACTTCCCCCGCACCTCGACCCAAAAACCGCGCCGCGCCGAAATCGCAGAAGCTGCTCAAAAGATGATTAGTGGCAACGGCGCCGGTACTCCTCGAAATGTTCCTCTCTCGGACCTAATTTCGCAAATCACCAAACGTTCCGCGGAAAGTGTCGGCGAAGATGCCCGCCTCGATTCTGACCTGAATCTCAGCTCGCTCGACCGAGTAGAGCTGCTGAGCGCGCTGGAGGACCGTTACCAGATCGATCTAAGCGAAACCCGGTTCTCTGCCGTAAACACGGTCGGCGATCTGCAACGAATGCTGAAGGGCGAGACTCCGGCGCGAGTGGTGTACCACTACCCCGCATGGGTGCAGCGCTGGCCAGTGACATGGGTTCGCTTTATGGTCCATTACTTATTGCTGCTGCCGTCGGTATTCGTGCTCGGCTGGCCGCGTATTGTGGGTCGCGAGAATTTGCGTGGCGTGAAGGGTCCAGTACTGGTCGTGTGCAACCACATCGGAGACGTGGATGTAGGCTTTATTCTGGCTGCATTGCCCGCGCGCCTGCGTCACAAACTCGCAACCGCGGCGGGAGGAGAGGCGCTCGAAGCGCTTCGTACTCCGCCGGCAACCCGTAATCTGTTTGCCCGAATTTTCGACCGCATTGAATGGTTCCTGGGTGTGTCCCTGCTCAATCTTTTCCCGCTGCCCCGCGAGGCCGGCTTTCGCGACAGCTTTGCCTTTGCCGGAGAGTCGGTTGACCGCGGCTACAGTGTCCTCGTATTCCCCGAGGGCCATCACACTACAGACGGCAAGATGAGACCATTCCGCTCAGGCGTCGGCCTGCTGGTGAATGATCTGAACATTCCAGTCGTTCCTATGCGTATCGACGGACTTTTCGAAATCAAACAGGCGGGCAAGAGGATGGCACGCCCTTTCCAGATAAAGGTGCGAATCGGCGCACCGATTGAATTCCCTCGCGGTGCAGACCCGCAGCGCATCGCAACCGAACTACAATCGAAAGTCGGGCAACTCTGAGCACAACTTCCACAGTTTCAACAACTTATTCACAGGCCGCCCGGAAAAACCTACAGCCTCCACTGTATGGACTGCTACCTCCGCCGCGCATCACGGTCAACCAGCAACTCCGGCTCCGGCGACATGACGAGTTCACGCCACTTCACATTTTGCTGAGCAAACGCCAGCGAACGATTCACTTCCCGTCCTGATCTGCCACTAAACCGGGTAGCCAATGCAAGGAAATCCTGATTGAGTTCTCGGCAGCACAGCCGAGTATTCCGTTCAAATTGAGGGCGCGAGCAAGCGACTAATCGAAGTCGATTTCTCCACGTGATGCGCGCATGAGGTGCATATGCCACCTGCGGTTGAGGCCACGCATCCTAGTGTTACCCGTAACCGCAGAAATTTCCCCAAAGGAGTAGAGCTATGGCACGCACTTCAGCATCCTCCAGAGTCCTTACCGATCACGATGAAATTCGCCGCTGGGCAGAAGAGCGCGGCGCCAAGCCTGCTCGGGTGCGCGGAACCGGAGATGGTGACGACGTGGGCATCATTCGCCTCGACTTCCCTGGTTACACGGGCGAGGACAAGCTGGAACCAATCTCTTGGGACGACTGGTTCAGAAAATTTGACGAGAGTGGTCTCGCGTTGCTGGTCCAGGACAAGACCGCGAAGGGGCAACGAAGCAACTTCAACAAATTAGTGAGCAGAGAAACTGTGGGGATTTCGGAGGGCAGCGGGTCATCGTCTTCGCGCTCGCGCAATCAACAGCATCGACAAGGCGCATCAAAGGAAGAATTCTTGCGTGAGGAAGAGAAAGAGGGTTACGAGGTCTCGGCGAACTACAGCGACGATGACATCGAGCCTTCGGAAGATATGGAAGACGATGTAGAAATAGAGATCAATACAGAAGAAGAAATGGAAGAAGACTCTGATGTCGAGGAGTTGCGCCCTGGCCGCGTGAGCGGCGCCGGAAATTCACGGAATCGGAAGCCGCAGGGCCGAGCCACCGGCAGTAAAGGCACTCGCAGCGCTCGCAGTTCTGCGACGGCCAAGCGAACTAGTCCCCAAATGGGCCGCAGTCGGAATGAAAGAAGCATCAAAGCACGTACCCCCTCGAGCAAACGCGGCCAAGCTACTGGCGGCTCACGATCGAGCGCGAAGAAAGCCCCAGCACGTGCCAAGAGCTCCGGTTCACGAACGTCTCGCGGCCGGAGCAGTAGCTCGCGAAAACGCGCTGCCTAAAAAAGCCGGATGCCTAAGTACTGATTCAGTTGTCATGTTGCCGATAACGTCTTAGCGCTCTGCGCCGAACTCCCCTTAGTGTGTCTCCTGTCAGAATCAGGCCCATTGTCGCCTGCTAGAATCAACGTTTACCCGCTCCCCTTATGGATTCCCAGCACATTCGCAATTTTGCGATCATCGCGCACATCGACCACGGCAAATCCACACTGGCCGACCGGTTGCTGGAGCTGACCGGCTCGCTCACTGCGCGTGAGATGCAGGCGCAGGTGCTCGACTCGATGGATCTGGAGCGGGAGCGCGGCATCACCATCAAGGCCCACGCCGTTCGCATGGCATACATCGGGCGCGACGGCGAGACCTATCAGCTGAACTTGATCGATACGCCCGGGCACGTGGATTTTTCTTACGAAGTTTCGCGGTCGCTGGCGGCGTGCGAAGGCGCGCTGCTGATCGTCGATGCCTCGCAAGGCGTGGAGGCGCAGACGCTCGCGAATTCGTATCTGGCCATCAATCACGGCCTCGAAATTATTCCGGTCATCAACAAGATTGACCTGCCCAGCGCCGACGTCGCACGTACCAAAGAAATGATCGAAGGCGCAGTAGGCCTCGACGCGTCCGATGCCCTGCTCATTAGCGCCAAAACTGGCGAGGGCGTGCCAGACGTGCTCGAAGCCATCGTTAAGCGCATTCATCCGCCGAAGGGTGACCCCGATCAGCCTCTACGGGCGTTGTTGTTTGATTCCTGGTTCGACCCGTATCGGGGCGTAATTGTGCTGGTGCGCGTCTTTGAAGGCACCATGCGCAAGGGACAGAAAATCCGCTTCTGGTGGAACAATCGCGTGTTCGATGTGGAAGCACTGGGAGTGCTCACGCCCAAGCCGGTTGAAATTGGGGAGCTGCGCGCGGGCGAGGTTGGCTTCCTGATTGCAAATATCAAGAACGTTGCCGACACCAAAATCGGCGACACCATCGTCGACGATGCCAATCCCGCGATCGAGCCGCTGCCCGGTTTTGAAGACATCAAGCCTATGGTCTTCGCCGGGCTCTACACCGTGGACGCGCACGAGCACACGCAACTGCGCGAGGCGCTCGACAAACTTCGCTTGAACGATTCGTCATTCTTTTTTGAACCCGAAAGCTCGGTGGCGCTAGGCTTCGGCTTCCGCTGCGGCTTTCTCGGCCTGCTGCACATGGAAATCATTCAGGAGCGTTTGGAGCGCGAGTTCAACCTTGAGCTGATCACCACCGCTCCGGGCGTGCGTTACCAAATTACGAAGACGGATGGGGAGAAAATTGAAGTCGATAACCCTTCACGCTGGCCCGATCCCAGCGAAATTAACAAGATCGATGAGCCGGTGATTCTCGCCACCATTCTGACCAATGAAGAATACGTCGGCGGCATTCTGGCGCTGGTCGAGGAAAAGCGCGGCAAGCAGAAGAGCTTCGAATACGTGACCTCGAACCGGGTCATGCTGCAATACGAGCTGCCGCTGAACGAAATCGTGCTCGATTTTTATGACCGGCTGAAGTCAGTCTCCCGCGGGTACGCCTCGCTCGACTACCACCTTGCCGGACACTGGGAATCGCCGATGGTAAAGCTCGACATTCTGGTCGCAGGCGAGCCAGTGGACGCGCTCTCGATCATTGTGCACCGTGACTTCGCCTACGAACGCGGCAAGGCACTGGTCTCAAAGATGCGCGAACTGATTCCTCGACAAATGTTCGAGGTCCCCATCCAGGCTTCAATCGGCGCAAAGATCATCGCCCGCGAAACGGTGCACGCCATCCGCAAAAACGTTCTCGCTAAATGTTATGGCGGTGACATCAGCCGAAAACGCAAGCTGCTCGAAAAGCAGAAGGAAGGCAAGAAGCGCATGAAGCGCATCGGCCGGGTAGATATTCCTCAGGAAGCGTTTTTGGCCGTGCTAAAAGTGGGCGAGGGGCAGTGACCATGGTATAATAACCATGGTCGTCCGGAACTCCGACAATGAAAACCATACCCGCGGGCGCTTTCAAAACCAACTGTCTCGCCATCATGGACCAGGTCAAGGCCAAGCGCGAGACTGTGGTCATTACCAAACACGGCGAACCGGTGGCGAAGCTTGTGCCTGTCGAAACCGCTAGTGATGAAATTTTTGGGTTTTTCCAGGGCAAAGGCAGCGTCACCGGCGACGTGGTTTCCCCGGCACTGTCTACGGAAGAGTGGGGCAACCTTTTATAAAATTCTAGATAGGAAACTCTGGTGATTCTGCTGGACACCCATGTCGTGATCTGGCTGGCTCTCGAACCGGGGAGGATTTCAAAGAGGGCCCGAGCAGCAATTGAGGAAGCTCGTCAGCGCGGCGAAGGGCTTGCGGTGTCCGACATCACATTGCTCGAAATCGCCACGCTTGAGAACAAAGATCGTATCAAGTTGAACGCCAGCCTGGAAGTTTTTCTCGCCGAGGTCGAAACCAGATTCATTGTTCTGCCTATGACTGGCCAAATCTGCGTGCGATCAATGTCATTTCCAGCCGCCTATCCGAAGGACCCCGCGGACCGAGTCATTGGAGCAACCGCAATCGTCGAGGGACTTCCTCTGATTACAATCGATGATGGAATCCGGCGATCCAAAGCACTCAATACGATTTGGTAAGGTGGCCAAACACTACCTTGCTTCAGCCATCCACAGCTGCATGAAATCGTTTGCGCCGACCAAACCGAGTATTACGCGCACGGGAAATGGGAACCGCCGCCGGGTAGGGTCGTACACAATTGTTGGTGAAGAGAGCTGATACTGCCGGCCACGGGTCTCGAGCTGGCATCCGTTAGCCGCAAGTACATTCTTGGCCCATTCACTCTGGGTGCCATAGGTGAGCGCGATCAGGAATCCATTCGGAGCCCGAAACACGTTCACGGGCGTGCGATACACCTTGCCTGACTTCCGACCCACGTGGCTGATAATCCCGAAGCCGGGCAGCCAAGCAGCGAACCGGCTGGTGATGCGGTTCGTTACCGCGAGATTAAACGCCGCCAGCCATCTTTTGCGGAAACGCATCAGGAGCATTCCTGACAAAGCAACTACCAGGATCGAGATGAGTATTGCGATTGCCATTTCGGAACTTCGAAGACGGGTTGATGCTATCGCATCGTCGCAAGATGTCGCTAGCTGCGGCCTGGACTTCGAAGCAGTTCTGGAAGATCCGGGCCGAGGGCTTCTATTCAGCGCTGGTCACTTCTAGGGTAAAAAAATCCACCGCCTGAAACTCCGGCAGCGGAAGTCGTCAGAAAGGTGCCGAGCAGTCCAATGGACATGAGCAATTCGCAGTTGCCTCCGTACCGACATTCGCTTTGCCGACTCTCTTCAGCAACATCGAGTGACTTCCGTCACTTTCATTGCGTTTGGTTCCCTGCGAACATAGCGGGCGTGTTTGGAGGCGAAAACCTAAAATGAAAAAGTTCGGATTGATAGTCACCTTGCTGTTGAGTTCCGTTGCAAGTTTCGCGCAACTCAGTCGGCCCGCCGTCTACATCGAAGCGCAGAACGGTTTCGAGACCTATCTAGCGGCAGCAATGTCAAAGAAAAATGTCCCTGTTGATGTAGTGATGGATCGAACCAAAGCAACGTATGTTCTCAAGTCTGCACCTGTTGAGATTAAGACCGAATCGACGGGTGGAAAAATAGCGCGGTGCTTGTTCGCGTACTGCGCCGGAATCGAAGATAAGGGCACCGTGTCTGTCCAGCTCATCGACGCAACTTCGACGAAGATGGTGTGGGCTTACTCCGTTAACAAACAAAAAGGCGGCAGCAAGAACCAACAATCAATGGCGGAAGCGGTTGCCAAGCACCTCAAGGAATTTGTCGAGCACAAATAACGCATCGTGCTTGGTCCTGAATTAAGTCAAAACCCGCTTCTTTCCCAAGCCCTGCCATTCGGTGGGGCTTTTTAATCGCTAGAAGAGGATTTAGGATAATCTGTCGCTTTAATCTTCTCCGCGCAATCGACGAGAACCGCTGTTTAATGGACGGCGAATCGCGTGTCAAAGCCTTCGCACTAGGTCGGGAAGAGACTTAGCAGCAGCGTCGTTCAACGCATCTCTGTTCATTCGGTAGAAGCGGACGAGTCGGACGCAGGCCGCGAATGCACGCCGGACTTTGGACAATACTTCCTCGCTCGGTTCGGTGACCTTGAAACCCTCGACTTCAATGCGAATTGCTGCCGATCTTCCGGTTTGGTGTACTGTCATATCGCCTTCCAAGAGCTGCTTCACGAGCGGAACGAATAGACGCGCCACGGTAGCCGTGAACGTCAGATCCATGAAACCGCGATCACCTTTGAAGGAAATGTAAATGCGCCTGGGGCTGGTGGGCATATCCAGCGGACGGATGTTTATCCAGGTCGAATCCTTCGTGAGTTCCAGAGGTTTCATTTCGAGATCCGGATATTCTTTTATAGCGATGTCGTCCGCCGCTTTCCAAAAGGCGTTTGTGACTGCGTCATCGACTCTCGTCCAAGTGTTGCCACCTCTTCTTGTGGCAGTGGCTACGAAATTAGCCCGGTAAATGCTTCGGCGATCGTTGGGATCGCGATCCCTAAGAAAAGTGTAAACCGCTTCGTACGATACGTAGCTATCGAACGAAGCCGTTTCAGGGTGTGAATCTCGATATTCGTTTGGCGAGCAAAACACCACTTCGTAGTCGGAGTAGTCTTCCCGGAGGATTTCCGCATCGCCGCGAAGCCTATAGCGAATCTCCTGTTCTGGCTGAAGTGGCGCGTCGATTTTGTCCTCGATAAGCAACGCAAATCGGCTATTGCCCCCGGCTTTATCAAAGACCACGACCAAGTCTGACTCACCCGTCACATCGCTCTTAGAGACGTAAACATCGAATACATTCGCTCGAATATCGGTGAATTTTTTGGTGTGTTGGAGAAACCAAGCCGCAAACGGAGGCGATACCGCGAATTCCTCGGCCAGCAGAAGATCAATGTCACGTTCATACTTGCGCTCGATAGCCATGATGGCAGGTTCTCCCAATTGCGGTTTTCTTGGTGAGCAAGTGTATTCCCAGGATGCGATGCCCGCATCTTGTGCAGGATAGGCCACAACTACCTTACTGAATTCGACAGTATTAGGGACGGGCAACTGACCAAGGTTTATGCCCTGCGGGGGCAGTGGGAATCATTCGGCAGCCTGAGTCGCAAGCGCTTCAATCACGCGAACGTTTTGCATTAGATCTTGTGGCAAGCCATGGCGCTCCCGTAAGAATTCGGGACTGTTATAAGTGACCCACACTTTTCCGTTCTCATCTTCCCAGATCAAAATCTTAAGAGGCAGATCGATCGCAATGCTTGGAGCCGCCAGCATAAGCGGAGTGCCAGCCTTTGGACTTCCAAATATCAGGAGCTTGGTGGGACGCATTTTCATCCCAACTTTTTCTGCTTCTCCGCTGTGGTCGATCAGGGCAAACAGAGCGACGCCTTTGGACTGCAGAATATTCTTTAGCTTTTCGACCGTCTGTTCAACCGAATGATGGCTGGGCTTGTCAATGAGTCCCTTGTCTGCGGTCGATGGCATGGGCGTGCCTCTTTCCTGTTCGTCAAGGCTAGCTATAACTGACTTTACGCTCGCCTTTGACAATGCGTCCGACCGCATAGTATTTCTCTCCCGCGCGGTCGAGAACGCTTTCGACCTTCTTGAACTTTTTGGAAGGAACAACCAGCAGCATGCCGATGCCCATGTTGAAGGTGCGCATCATTTCATCTTGCAGAACATTTCCTAATGCTTGTAGGTGAGTAAAAATCGGCAGCACCGGCCACGAGCCGTACTCGATAATGGCCGCGGTTCCCCGAGGCAGAACGCGCGGAAGGTTTTCGGTTATCCCACCGCCGGTGATGTGCGCCATGGCGGAGACGCACTCGGCTGCCACCAGCTTCTTGATGATGGGCCAGTAGCTGCGATGGGTCAGCATGAGCTCGTTGCCGACTTTGCCCTTGATCTCGTTGACGTAAGTTTCAGGTTCGTACCTTGCGATTTCGAATAGCAGCTTGCGGGCGAGCGAATATCCGTTGGTGTGCAGGCCGGTAGAAGGCAATCCTATAAGGATGTCCCCGGGTTCAACCGTTTTGCCGGTGACGATGCGATCACGCTCCACCACGCCGACTATGAATCCGGCTAGATCGTATTCGCCCTCGGGATAGAAGCCAGGCATCTCCGCCGTCTCGCCGCCGATCAAGGCACAGCCGTTGTGCTTGCAGGCCTCGGCGACGCCTTCCACAACTTTTTCTGCAACTCCGGGGTCGAGTTGACCCGTGGCCAGGTAGTCCATGAAAAACATCGGAGCTGCGCCCTGCACCGCGATGTCGTTAACACAATGATTCACCAGGTCCGCGCCGATGGTATGGTGCACCTTCATTTCGAAGGCAAGCTTTAGTTTGGTTCCGACGCCATCCACGCTGGAGACGAGGATGGGATCGATGTACTTCGTCTTATCGATGGCGAACAGTCCGCCAAAGCCGCCGATTTCGCTGAGCACGCCTTTGGTGAAGGTCTTATGCGCGAGATACTTGATGCGCTGTTTGGTGCGATTGGCCTGGTCGATGTTGACGCCGGCATCTGCGTAGGTAATGGGTTTGGAAGAATTGGGAGCCACGATAATCAGTTTACTTGCGGGGATCGTATGAGACCGACCTCTGGGTTCCCTGAGCTAAAAAGTAGCAACCATAGAGCACACAGAGGAAAGAAAACCTGTAAGAGTCGCTCATTGTAGCACGGTTAGTAGGTGAGGAATTCGCTGCTGACCTCATTGCGACGGAGTAGAAGGCCTGGCAAACGATGTCTGATTTTCTGAGTCATCTGCGAAGGAGCTTGTAAAGGCACGTGCAGTTCATTTTCGGGAACTTTTCCACTAAAATGTTTAGATTCGCCTTTTATTCGCTTCGCTTAAGCTGTATACTCCACCCGTAATCTCAATATTATTGTTCTCACCAGGAGAGGCATAATGGCCGACGAGCGGACCCGGGCGATTGATCTCGCATTTGCGCAAATCGAAAAGCAGTTTGGAAAAGGCTCCATCATGCGGTTGGGGTCGAAGGAGGCGATTGTCCCAATTGCCGTGATTCCGACCGGCGCGATTTCATTTGATGCCGCACTCGGCGTCGGCGGGGTCCCACGCGGGCGCGTGGTAGAAATCTTCGGACCTGAATCCTCGGGCAAGACGACAATTGCGCTGCAGGTCATCGCGCAGGCGCAGGCGCAGGGTGGCATGGCGGCCTTCGTGGACGCTGAGCACGCGCTCGATCCCGGCTATGCCAAGAAACTCGGTGTAGATGTAGATAACCTTCTGGTCTCGCAGCCCGATTACGGTGAACAGGCGCTCGAAATCACCGAACAATTGGTCCGCTCAGGAGCGATTGACGTATTGGTAGTGGACTCGGTGGCCGCGCTCGTTCCTAAGGCCGAACTCGATGGCGAAATGGGCGACAGTCATATGGGCCTGCAGGCACGGTTGATGTCGCAGGCGCTGCGCAAGCTGACCGGGACGGTTTCAAAGTCTCGCACTTGTCTGATCTTCATTAACCAGATTCGCGAAAAAATCGGCGTCATGTTCGGCAATCCGGAAACGACCACCGGAGGCCGTGCGCTCAAGTTTTATGCCTCTGTGCGCATTGACATTCGTCGTATCGCCGCAATCAAAGAAGGCGACGTGGTTACCGGGTCGCGTACCAGGGTTAAGATCGTGAAAAACAAAGTCGCCGCGCCCTTCCGCGAATCGGAATTCGACATACTATATGGCGAGGGCATTTCGCGCGAGGGCGATCTGCTTGATCTTGCGGCGAACAACAACATCGTAGAGAAATCCGGCTCCTGGTATAGCTACAAAGGCGAACGCATTGGCCAGGGCCGCGAGAATGCCCGCCAGTTCCTCAAAGACAATAAAGATGTCATGGCCAAGCTGGAAACCGAGGTTCGCAAAGCGCTGGGTCTGATTCCCGCTCAACCTGCGGCCGCAGCTCAAGCGCAAAGTGCGGCGCAGGCAGCAGGCCAAAGCACCGGTCAGGGTGCGAGAGTAACGACCATGCCAACTGGAACCGACGGGAAGGCAGCGGCGCGGCGGTAACTTGCCGAATGATTTACGCCCTAAGCAAAAGTACTTGCTTTCAGCTCTGCTTCGGCTGTATCCCGCTCTAATGCCGAAAATCTACGGCCAACCCTGAAGGTAGTCGAGTCACTCATAGTTCCGGCTAACGTTAAAAACGAGCTACTCACTTGCCGGAGGAACTATGAAAAAGTTTTTTGGAAGTCTGATTGTGCTGGCCGCGATGGCATTGCCCGCGCTGGCGCAGCAACAGATGAGCATAGACGATCAACAGAAGTTCGACAGCTACTACTCACGCTGGGTTCAGGACAAGCAAAACAGTGATCGCGATGACATGGTCAGCATGGAACATCACATGCAGGACCTGATGAATAAGTATGCGATTCCCGCGGACAGACCTTACGAACAAGTCGTGTCGCAAAATGCCCCGGGCTACGACAACCGTGCTTATGACAACCGCGCCTATGGAAACGGTTGGCAAGGAAGGCTGACGCCGGACGATCAAAATAAGTTCAACAAGGAATACACAAAGTGGCAGGATTCGAACGCCAAGAACGACCGGGACGACATCGCCAAGCATGCGCGTAACATGGGGGAAATTATGCAGCGCAACGGTGTCCCTCCCAATACGCCGTTTGACGTAATCGCGAGCACGAATGGGTATTCGCGTCACTCCGACTTTCGGCAGTATCAGGGACGGCTTTCGCCTGACGATCAGAAGAGGTTCGATAAGGTTTACGAGAAGTTCCAGAAAGACCGAGCAAAGCACGACCGCGATGACATCGCCAAGGACGAACAAAAGATGAACGAAATCCTGGCGAGATACAACATTCCTCGCGATGTACCATATGACGTGTTGGCCTCGGGAAATCGGGGATACTAGAAAGCTCTCAGCTTTCAGCCATCAGCCTTCAGCAAAACCGCTGGAGCTGATGGCTGATTTGTTTTTCTACGCATGAAAAAAAGCACGTGAACTCTGCCTTTCGCCTATCTGCTTTGCAAATAACGGGCGTTACCCATCCAGCACACCTTAGTACCGTCTGTTGTACTTCGGTTACGTATCCAGGGAGTTCGGAGCACCTTGGCCGTTAACTACGCTAGAAATAGCGTCCATCTCTACTATAATCACAACATATGGGTATGATCTGCAACTGCACAGACGGCACTTTCCAGAAAACCCGCATAAAACCCGCAAAAACACGGAATTCGGCCCTGACCTCGCCTGATTCGAGGTTGATATATGCTCAGTCCACTTCAAATTCACTCGAAGCGGGTTTCGAGCGGATTCTCTCCCAATATCGTCCGGCATGAGTAGGCATGCCATAGACGAACCTCTGTGGAACGAGACAACTATGGCAGATTCGCGCGAAGTCATGAACATTCGCCAAGCGTCGCAGTACCTGGGTGTAAGCCCGGACACGCTTTACAAATACGTCAACGAGCAGAAGATTCCGGCGTTCAAGCTGGGAAACCGGTGGCGTTTCAAGAAGACGAAGCTGGACCAATGGATGGAAGAGAAGTCCAGCGAGTCGGAAGCTAAGAGCAGGAAAGCGAAGGCGGCCGGACAGGCTGCCACATAAAGGCGGGCACATGTTTGGATTTGGATCGAGATCAATCGTTGGCCTGGATGTGGGCTCCTCGAGCATTAAAGCCGTTGAGCTAAAGAAAGGCCGGGGCGGCATTGAAGTGGCGCACCTCGGGTTGGAGCATCTCGCGCCAGATATCGTCGTGGACTCGATGATCGTCGACTCGGGCACGGTGTCGAGCGCAATCTCGAAACTGTTCTCTGACAACGGCATCAAGACCAAAAACGTGGCCACGGCGGTAAGCGGGCACTCGGTGATTGTGAAGAAGATTTCGCTGCCCTCGATTAGCGACGCCGAATTGGCGGATACGATCCAGAAAGAAGCTGCGCAGCATATTCCTTTCGACCTGGCGGACGTGAACCTCGACTACCAGATCCTCTCCGAGGATGAAGGTCAGCCGCAGATGGACGTTCTCCTGGTAGCGGTGAAGAAGGACAAGATCCTGAACTACACCAACGTACTCTCGATGGCCGGCAAAACCCCGGCTATTGTGGACATTGACGCGTTGGCCCTGCAGAACTGTTACGAGTACAACTACGAGCCCTCGCCGAACCAAGTAGTCGCGCTGCTCAACCTGGGCGCAAGCGTAATGAACATCAACATCGTGAAAGGGACCACGCCGTTGTTTCCTCGTGATGTGAGCGTGGGCGGGCACCAGTACACCGACTCGCTGCAGAAAGAGCTGGATTTGAACTTCGAGGACGCAGAGGCTCTGAAGCTGGGCAAGAAGGTCGGCACCGTGAGCGAAGACGCGAAGACGCCGATTTTGCAGCAGGTGACCGAAATCATTGTGCTCGAAATTCAGAAGACGTTTGACTTCTTCCGGGCGAGTGCTGCGGGAGAGCACATTGAAAAAATTCTAGTCGCAGGTGGTTCGTCGAAAGTTCCGGGATTGCTGGAAGCGCTGCGGCAGGAATTCTCAATGCCGGTGGAGATCTTGAATCCGTTTCAGAAGATCTCGCCTCCGGCGAGTGGTTTGGGAATGGACTTGATTGAAGGCAACGCCGGCCAGTTGGCGGTAGCGGTCGGCTTGGCCTTGAGGAGTTTTGAAGAACTATGATCCGAATCAATCTGCTGGGGACGCCCAAACCGAAGAATAAGCGCTCGCGAGCAGCCATCGCGGCGCCCGCTATAGAGCTCGGCGAAATTGGTTCGCCGGCAATGAAGATTCTCGTCGCCCTGGTGCTGGCGGCGGGCTTCAACGGACTCTATTGGTATCGCCTGGACCACCAGTCGATCGAAATCGCCGCCAACATGAAAGTGGCGGAGCAAAAGAATCGTGAGCTGGCAGGGGTCAAGGCCAAGTATCTCGAGCGCCAGAAGCAAGCCGACAATTACAAGCACCGCGTGGACGTCATCGATCAGTTGCGCAAAGGCCAGATCGGGCCGGTGAACTTGCTCAATACCATCGGCGCAACCGTCAACGGCACGGAAGCAGTCTGGCTCAACAGCATGAAGGACCAAGGCGCGAATATCTCGATTCAGGGGACGGCGCTCAGCGCGGATGCTGTTGCGAACCTGATAGCGAACCTGCAGAAGACCGGGTATTTCAAGAACATCGAGATCAAAGAAACGTTCCAGGACGAGGGTGTAAAGGATATGCAAGCGTTTCAGTTCGAGCTGACTTGCGAAAAGGGGAAGTCCTAAGGACAGTGGCCATGAATCTTAACGACATGTCGGGCATGAAACAGTGGGGATTAGTGCTTGCTGTGGCTGGGTTATTGACCGCAACACTTTATTTCACCTACTTCAAGACCCAGCGCGAAGCCAACGAGAGCGCGCAGAAATCACTCGATGCCAAGCTGCAGGAAAACCGCGAGCTCGAGCCTTACAAGAGCAAGCTGGCGGAAATCGACCGGCAGTTGGCCAGCCTGGAACAGCAGATGGAAATCGAGAAGCGGATCGTTCCCGATGAAAAAGAGGTCGATACCTTCATGAAGCTGCTGGATGGCGAAGCGGCCAAGGCCGGCGTCGAGTTGCGGCGCTATACGGCGCAGCCGACTTCCAGCAAGGAGTTTTATACCGAGGTGCCGTTCGAGATCGAGCTCGATGGCTCCTACTACTCGATGATGAACTTTTTTGATCGCGTGGCCAAGCTGGAAAGAATTGTGAACGTATCGGGCCTTCTGGTGGCAAACACCAAGAAGCCCAGCGATGCGAAAGCCAAGCACGTTTACCAATATGCTACGACCGAAAGCGTAGTGGCAACTTGTTTGGCGACCACATTCTTCAGCCATGACAATCAGCCGGCAGCAACTCCGGCGACGGCCAAAGGCAGGACATAAATTATGCGGAACCTGGGCATACTCATAGTTCTATCGGTAGCTGCGCTCGCGCAGACTCCCACAACAGGACAGAATTCGGCCCAGCCGGCATCTGTCAGTGTGAAGCCACCGACGACGCAAACGGCGCAGGGAGGCAAGCCCTCTCCGAGTGGCGCCAAGGTGAGCGCTGCGAGCGTTGCCGCGACCAAGGCGAAAGCAGTTTCAGTCCGGCCAGCAGCGTCGGCGGGCAAGACCGGGTCGACATCACAGACGAAAGCGGTTTCTGTGCAGTCGGCTTCGGCAGGCAAAGCCGCACCGTCTACGTCACAGACAAAAGCGGTTTCCGTGCAGGCGACAGCAGCCGCCGGAAAACCCACCAGTTCATCGCCGAAGACGACTCCCGCAGCGAAGACCGCCGCGGCACCCTCGGGTTCAGCGAAGCCCACCGTGGTTGCGATTCCGAAAGCGGCATCACAGCCAACTGCAGTCTCAGTTAAGAGTGGTAATGCAAATGCGAAATCTGGGGTTAAGGGCGTTCAAGTAAAGCCGGTCACAGTTAAAGCCGTCACTGTTAAACCCGTTATCGGTAAAGTGGCGCGACCGAATGCCAAGGTGGCTCGCACTAAACCAATAGCCGCTGGATCCGGACCGGCGCCTTCAGTTCAAGAAAGTAACCCGGCAACAGAAAGCAAGCAGGCTTCCCAGGAAATTCACACCGCAGGACGGCGCGATCCATTCGTCAGCCCGGTGGTGGCCATGGGGGTCGGAGGTTCAGGCTGCAGCGCCGGCAAGCGCTGCTTGACCATTGACCAAATCGCGCTCAAAGGCGTTGTGAAATCAGAAGCCGGAATGATCGCGGTCGTGGTCAATGCAGTGGATAAGGCTTACTTCCTCCGGGAGAACGATCCCGTGTTTAACGGTTACGTGGTGAAGATCACGGGCGACTCAATCATCTTTAAAGAAACGTTCCATGACAGGCTTGGCAAGACGCTGACGCGGGACGTAACGAAAACGATCACGCGCCCGGTTGCATAAGCGGGCGACAATTAGAACGGCACGAAAAATAAGTTTGAGCAGATCAGAGGCGGGGAGAGGCGAAATGCGAAAGCAACTTCTGGGAACAACTTGGGCGCTACTGGCAATCGTAGTGATGGCCAGCGCGCAGACTCCGGGCACGGAGGCGGCGAGTCATGCCGCGCTGCAAAAAATCGGCGTGTCGCGCGGAGACGGCGGCATCACCATCGAGATGACGGCCAAGGGGGCGGTGACGCCCACGGTGGAAACACTCTCTTCCCCGGCCCGCATTGTCGTCGACCTGCCCAACACGGTCGTCGCGACCTCGCTTAGCCGCATTCATATCGGACGCGACGGCGTCACCGGGCTGCGCGTCGGCACGGACGCCAGCAAGACCACTCGAGTGGTAGTCGATCTCGAGCGGCTTTGCAAGTATGAGCTCGTGCCCGGTCCCGGCGAGAAGTTTACGCTGAAGCTCGAAACCGGCGCTGCTGTTGCGACTACGGTGACGCATACGCCGAATGTTGCGGCTCCTGCAAAGACTAAGACCGAGATCGCGAAGAATACGGCGAGCGACTTTCTGTTTGTCGAACCGACGTTTTCTCCAAAGAAAGACGCTCCCCAGGTGAATCCTCCGGCTCGGACGGTAGAAGCCGCTTCAAAATTCGTGGAGAGGCCGCAAGGCAATCTGCTTCCCACTGTACGCGCGGCCATGGATCCACAAGCCCAGACGGCCGCCGCAACTCCAGTTCCGGTCCCTGTGCCAGAGCAGGGTTCTGCTCCGGCGCAGAGTTCTTCTCCGACAACCGAGCAGCGCCCAGTGCCGGCCGCTCAGCCAGCAGTGAACATGGCGGCGGAGCAGAAAGCACACCCCCAACCCGCAGTTTCGAATCCGAAGTACACCGGCGAACCTGTTTCGGTGAATCTGAAGGATGTTGACCTGAAAGATTTCTTCCGCCTGGTCCATGAAATCAGCGGACTCAACGTAGTGCTCGATCCTGATGTTCACGGTTCGCTGACGATTGTTCTCGACGACGTACCGTGGGACCAGGCATTGGACATTGTTCTCAAAAACAACAACCTATCACGCCAGCTGGACGGAAATGTCCTTCGCATCGCCACAGTTGATACGCTGCGGCGCGAGGCAGAAGGACGCCACGCTCAGCAGGAAGCTGAAGCTATGGCAGTGGATAAAGTCACCGTCACCCGCTTCCTTAGCTATGCCCACTCGAAAGATGTGGTTACCACGGTCAAAAAATTTCTCAGCTCGCGCGGCGACATTGTTGCGGATGACCGGACCAATGCGATCATTATCTCGGATATTCCTTCGACGATTCCGGCGGTTGATCGGCTCATTCAGCAACTCGACCGCAAGACGCAGGAAGTCGAGATCGAAGCCCGGGTGGTTGCAGCTACCCGCAGCTTCGCGCGCGACATCGGTACTCAGCTGGGTATTGGGTGGGAAAACAGGGCAACTGCGATAGGAGGAACTAACGCCACTGCGGGGACCACCGCTACATCGACAACTATCGGGAATGTGATGAACACTATCCCGTTATTCTCAAACCTGGCAGCAACCGGGCCGACGAGCGCCATTGGTATTTCAAACATCAGCAAGAGTCTGCAGCTAGATGCGATTCTCACCATGGCGGAATCACGTGGCTTGCTGAAGATACTTTCCCGCCCACGGGTAGTGACCCAAAACAACATTCAGGCGATCGTAAAACAGGGCGTGCGTATTCCAGTTGAGAGCGCAGCCACCCTTGGCGCGCCGGCAACGATTACCTATGTGGACGCGTTCCTCAAACTGACCGTGACTCCGCAAATTACGGTCGAAAACACCATCTTCCTGAATGTGGATGTTGAAAACACCACGCCTGACTTTGGGCACCAGATTAACGGCAACCCAACCCTGATCACCCAGCAAGCCACCACCCAAGTACTGGTCACTGACGGTGGAACGGTGGTGATCGGTGGCGTGATCCAAACTAATAACTCGGTCAGCATTGCTCAAGTTCCGCTCCTCGGAAGCATTCCGTGGCTTGGCAACCTGTTCAAGCACCAGACGGTGAACAGCTCGAACCAGGAGCTGATCTTCTTCATCACGCCACGCGTGATTGAAACATAGTTCACTGGCCAAGTTAGCAGCAAGCAGCCGCCGGAACCTGAGACATGCCAGGTCCGGCGGATTGTTTTTGCCCGCTACGTCGGTCCGCTCCCTCCAGCAATGATTGAGCTCTCTTCCATGCAGTCGGGCCCCTCAATCAAAATGAGATAATTGAAAGCAGTGGAACACCCCTGCCCCCGCTGCAACGCCTCGGTCGACGACAGTTCTCCGTTTTGCCCTACTTGCGAGGCCGCCCAGATACGCGCAACAACGAGGGAATATTCCCGCGCTCCGGTCAGCGTAGCCTCGGCTGGGAGCAGTACCATGGTGTTTGCGGACACTAGCCCCGTTCTTTCCAGAACCTCAGCAACAACTGCTCACGCCGAACTCCGTTCGGCGCTGTACGCTGGCATTGTTGCGGCCGTCCTCAGCATGATTCAGCCAGCGAGCTTCATCCTAGCGATGCCCCTAGGCGGTTTTTTGGCAGTTTTGTTACACCGTCGTCGCAGCATGGGCGAGGACCCTGGCCCTCGAGCTGGCTTCCGGCTGGGTGCCTTTGCAGGACTATTCGCCTTCGGCTTGTCAGTCGTGCTCGCTGCTGTGGCAACGCTGGCGTTCCATGACCAGGGCAAGATCCATGCCAGCATGGTACAGAGCGTTCAGCAGGCCCAGGCCCGCAGCACCGATCCGCAAGCAAGACAGGTGTTCGATTACTTCCTGACCCCGCACGGGATGGCGTTGATGATGATTTTTGGTTTTGTCTTCATGTGCATCCTCTTTGTCCTGCTCTCTGGGATTGGGGGTGTGATCTCCGCTTCGCTTTTGCGCCGAAAAGGGCCGCCCGAGCCGTAAGTCTGGTCATTCCTCGCAGTCTTGCCGATACATGCCTCGCCCAAGTATGATGCAGCGTTCATGACTTCGAAGAGCTCTCACCAGCCCGGGTTGCGCCAGAAGGCGCAGATCATGGCGCCATCGGAAATCGAGCGCACGCTGGTCCGCTTGGTGCATGAAATTATCGAGAAAAACGATGGTGCCAAAAACCTGGGATTAGTCGGAATTCGCCGCAGAGGGGTATATCTGGCTCAGCGTATCGGGCAAATGATCTCCCGGATTGAAAAGACGCCGGTGCCCGTAGGCACTCTCGACATTACCTCGTACCGTGACGATCTTTCGCCTTTGGCCAAGCCGGTGGTTCACAAGAGCGACATCGGTTTTCCCATCACCGGCAAGAAAATTGTGCTGGTCGATGATGTTTTGTATACGGGCAGAACCACTCGCGCGGCAATGGACGCCCTGTTTCGGCAAGGACGCCCGAAGCAGGTACAGCTTTGCGTTTTGATCGATCGCGGCCACCGCGAACTTCCGATCGATGCCACTTTCGTCGGTCGCAGAGTGCAGACTACCGACCGGGAAAGCATTGAGCTGCTTCTCCGCGAAGTGGACGAGAATGAAAAAGTTCTCCTGATGGAAAAGCCGGACTGAAACTGCATCATGCCATCCGCCGGACGACAAGTCGCAAGTAGAGGGTCGGCCCGTGGGTCGCTGCTGGGCATTGAAGGAGTGTCGACAGCGGAAATCGCTAAGCTCCTGCAGCTCGCCCGCAAAATGAATCCGCAAAGGCCGCGGCCCTTGTTGCGCGGAAAGCGCGTGCTGCTGCTTTTCTACGAAGCCTCAACTCGTACCCGAGTGTCGTTTGAAATAGCGGCCAAGGCGCTCGGAGCCACGACCACCCTGGTTCTATCGAGCGGATCCAGTATTGAGAAAGGCGAGTCGCTGCTCGACACTGCCTATACGCTGCGCGCGGTTGGTGCGGACTTGATGGTGGTAAGACATCCAAATGCGGGCGCTCCGCATTTAATGGCAGCTCACGTGGATATTCCGGTGATCAATGCCGGAGATGGCATGCACGAGCACCCCACGCAAGCCTTGCTGGATGCTTACACCATCTTGCGACATAAGAGAAAGCTCGAAGGCCTGCAAGTTGCAATCATTGGCGACATTTATCACAGCCGGGTCGCGCGCTCGGCGATTCATCTGCTGAGTAAGTTCGGTGCGAAGGTGGTCTTGTGCGGACCGCAGGAGCTCTTGCCAGAACTCGCAACCACGCTGGCGCCGGGGTTGCGCATTACTCGCAGTTGCGAAGATGCAGTTCGCGGGGCAGATGTGGTCATGGTTCTGAGAGTGCAGCGCGAGCGGCTGGCCGGATTAAAAGTAAATTTGCAAGATTACATTTCGCGTTACCAGATGACCATGACCCGGCTGCGCCTCGCCAAGAACGACGCGCTGCTTATGCATCCAGGGCCGATCATTCGCGGGCTGGAGCTGACATGGGACGTTGCGGATTGTCCGCAGTCGGCGATCGTGGAAGAAGTAAGAAACGGCGTTCCGGTTCGCATGGCAGTTTTAGCGAGGGCACTGGGAAAGGCAAAATGACGCACACTGGCCACGGATCGACACCGATCAGCACGGATTAATCAGGGGACCGGAAATTGATCGTATACATACTTAGATGAAGCAATCTTCGCAATCTCACAGTCTTCTGATTCATGGTGGGCGTGTCATTGACCCAGCCGCTAAGGTTGACGCGCTGATGGATGTTCTTGTGCGTGACGGTCAGGTCGCGGAAGTTGCTCTACCCAATAAGATCCGCGCTGGAGCCGATGAAAAATTGGACGCACGAGGTTTGATTGTCGCTCCCGGATTCATCGATCTGCACGTGCATCTTCGGGAGCCGGGTCAAGGATACAAAGAGACGATCGCCTCCGGGACTGCAGCAGCGGCGGCGGGAGGCTTCACCTCTGTGTGTTGCATGCCAAATACTACGCCCGTGCTCGATTCTCCAGAGTGGGTGACGTGGCTACGGCAGCCGCAGCGCGGGGCGATCGTGAATGTGTTTCCCATCGCGGCCGCCACGCAGGCGGGAAAAGGCGCGGTTCTGACCGATTTCCGCGCGCTGCAGCGCACCGGGGCGGTCGCTGTCAGTGACGATGGCAAGCCCATACTGAGCGAAACCACCATGCGCGAAGCCATGCGCGCCTCGGCGGAGATCAATTTTCCGGTCGTCCAGCATGCGGAAGATACTCGGCTCACCCAGGGTTGCTCGATGAATGAAAGCCCAACATCGTTTCGGTTGGGATTGCGGGGGATGACTGACTTGGCTGAGGCCGCGATCGTGGATCGCGACGTTCAGCTTGCGCAGCAATTCAATGGCGCACGCCTGCACGTGGCCCACGTATCCACCGCGGAGGCGCTGAAAGCAGTCCGCCGCGGGAAACACAACCGCGCCCGTGTGACTTGTGAAGTTACGCCCCACCACTTCACCCTGACCGACGCGGACGTTCGCGACTACGATACCAATTTCAAGATGAACCCGCCGTTGCGTTCAGCTTCGGACCGCGAGGCTATGCTGGCAGCGCTCGCCGACGGCACGGTTGACGCCATCGCCACCGACCACGCTCCCCATGCCCCGCACGAAAAAATTATTGAATTCGAGCGCGCCATGTTCGGAATTACGGGGCTCGAAACTGCGTTAGGATTGGCGATCACGGTGTTGCATCTGCGGCAAAAAATTTCTCTCGCCCGAATCGTGGAATTGTTTACTGCTGGGCCGGCGCGAGTAGTGGATCTCCGTGGTCGCGGAACGCTGATGCGCGGGAGCCATGGCGACTTGACCATTTTCGACCCGAAAAAACGCTGGACCTTCGACGCGTCGAAGTCCAAATCCAAGTCCCACAACACACCATTCGATGGATGGGCGCTTACGGGGAAGGTCGTGGCGACGGTTGTGGGTGGGAGAGTTGTTTACCGCACGGGGTAGTGCCGTCCCTGGCGGGACTCGGGCTTCGGGTACCTGGTGTCCCAGCACTCACGTGCTGGGCTATTCAAATGTCGTCGCGTTGCGACTTTGGTCAATCAACTTTTGTCGTTGATTTGCAACCCGTGGGCGCGTCACGACGTGTCCGGGCGACCGACGCAGTCGCGTAACCACGTAGTTCATTTTGGCCAAACCTGAGGGTCGGGAAAGCCTCGACGAAGTATCCAATCCACAGTCGCGCAGCGACGAAATCTAATTAGCCCAGCACGTAAGTGCTGGGAGACGTTTGAAGTCCAAGCCGAGTCCCTTCAGGGACGATACTCCATAAAAGATTTCCACAGCTCCGACGACAACGCCCCTCACAGACAAATCTTTTCCAACATGCTCAACTCGCCAAGATGTCTCACGCCCATGTCGCTAATTTCGTCCACTGCGTCTTTTCAACAAAAGATCGCCGAAATTTGATCTCGTCAGAAATACCAAAGCTCTGCGCGTACCTGATTGGAATAGCTAGAAATTTGCACATCACAGTAATTGCTGTCGGCGGTATGCCGAACCACATCCATCTCCTGATCGCTACGCCGCCTGCTATGGCGCTGGCTGTTGCCGTCCAAAAGTTAAAGGCGAATTCATCGCGCTGGTTGGGAGATCAGGGATTGAGCTTTGAGTGGCAAAAGGGATATGCGGCGTTCAGCGTCAGCCCCTCCTCGGTGGAAACGGTGACGAATTACATTCGCAATCAGGAACGCCATCATCAGTCGCGAACGTTTGAAGAGGAGTTTCTCAGTTTTCTAAGGAAGGCTGGGGTTCATTTTGATGCCGACCATCTATTCGCCGCGTAGGTGTCGTCCCTGAAGGGACTCTGGTGGCGGGCACCAGTTTTCCCAGCACTCACGTGCTGGGAGACGTGAAACCAAGCGGGCGGAGTCCCTTCAGGGACGGCACTCACGCGGCAGACATCAATTTAAAATCCCCATCCTCTTGCCGACCTTCCCCAGCACGTTTAACGCGTGGTCCAATTCGTCCCGGGTGTGCGTAGCCGTCATGATCGTGCGTATGCGGGCTTTGCCCTCTGGTACGGTCGGAAAGGTGATGCCTGTTCCGAGGACACCTTCTTTGAACAACTCGCGGGAAAACTCCAGGGTACGCTTTCCGTCACCGATGATGATTGGAGTGATCGGAGTCTCGCTGGCGGGCGTCGTTTTTCCGCCAATATCGAAGCCGAGCAGGGCGAGTTCTTTTTTCCAGAAGCGGGTGTTCTCCCAAAGTTTCTCGATTCGTTGCGGTTCTTCTTCTAGGACCTCGAAAGCAGCAATACAAGTTGCTGCGACTGAGGGAGGATGCGACGTGGAAAACAGAAATGGCCGGGCGCGGTGATATAGAAATTCGATCAGATCGCGTGATCCGCAAACGTACCCGCCGAGCGCACCGATTGCCTTCGACAATGTTCCCACTTGAATATCAACCCGGCCATGGACGTTAAAGTGATCAACGGTGCCGCGGCCGTTTCGCCCGAGCACGCCTGAGGCATGCGCATCGTCGACCATCATGATTGCACCGTACTTCTCGGCAAGGTCGCATAATGCGGGCAGTGGCCCGATGTCGCCGTCCATGGAGAAGACGCCGTCGGTAATCAGCAGTTTCTTCCCCGACTGATCGGCAATGCTGGCCAGCTTGGCTTCCGCATCGGCGATGTTCTTGTGCTCGAACACCAGGATCTTTGCCCGCGAGAGCCGCGCCCCATCAATGATTGAGGCGTGATTGAGCTGGTCGGAGATGATGAAATCGTCTTTACCGAGCACCGCCGAAACCGTTCCCGCATTGGCGGCGAAGCCGGATTGAAAAACAACGCAGGCTTCCACGTTCTTGAACCGCGCGATCTTCTCCTCCAACTGCATGTGAATTCTCATGGTGCCGGCAATGGTGCGCACCGCACCGGACCCGACCCCGTATTTGCGCGTTGCCTCGAGCGCCGCTTCGCGCAGCTTGGGGTGCGTGGTCAATCCGAGATAATTGTTCGACGCGAGATTGATTACCCGTTTGCCGTCGAACGTGCATTCCGGGGCCTGTTCGTCCTCGAGCACACGCAAATGGAAATAGGTGCCCTTGGTCTTGAGGTCGTTTAATTGCTCGGTGAGATAAGAAAGAGGATTGGTTCGGGTAGCGGTCGCCATGAAGCTCTCCGTGCGGAAATCAGTTTAACCGACGCAAGCGTGGGTGATGCTGCCAGAGCTGGCGAATCCATTCGACATAGAAGCACAGTTCAGCTCGGCTCCAACAGTTTGGTACTTCGCCGCTTGGCTTTTCTTCTCGCAAAAAACCAGGTCAGTATCGCGACCGCCACAAACACCAGAACCCAATGAAAATGATGACTGAAGAATATTCGCACCACGTGAACAGCATCCTGACCGAAATACAAAACGACAACTGCGAGAGCCAGAAACCGCACCATGCGGCCGAGAAAAATTGCCAGCACAAAATGGCTGATGCTCATTTCCGCGACCGCTGCTCCCAGCGCGAATGCTTTGAATGGCATCGGTGGCGGCAGCATCGCCGGAAACATGAGGCTCCAGAACGGATGCTTTTCAAAAGCATTGTGCAATTTTGCGAAGCGTGCGGGCGAAACCCGCTTGCGTAATAGTTCTTCACCCCCAACGTACCCGATCGCGTAAATGACCAGGCTGCCTAGCGCCGATCCGGTAGCGGCCATCACGACATAGAGCAGCCATCGCCCATGGTTTTGGGAGACGTATCCGCCGACTACGACATCCATGGGCAGCCCGACCGCGGCGCCATCCAAGGCCGCAACCGCAAATACTCCCCAGACGCCGAGTGGCTTGAGTATCGCCCATAAGAATGCGGTGTAGCGGGTGAGGATATGTTTGATCGCATTCATCGCAGATTCAATTCACAGCGGAAACATCGCGACACAGAAGAATGTACAGTTGTGCGCAGAATTTTAGCAGTGACCCTTTCGCAAGTGCGCCTTAGAGTTTAGGCGAAAGTTGCACTCACCAGAGCGGAAGCCTCAGTTCGTCATGTGCTCAGTTTTTCCCGCGAGGATCTGGATCGCGTGCGGCAGAACATCGATTACGGCTTGGAGCGACTCTACTGCCCCAGCAGGGCTTCCGGGCAAATTCAACACGACAGAGGCACCGTAGATGCCGCACACGCCACGGCTCAGAACCGCAAATGTCGTCTTTTTTTCACCCTCGCGCCGCATCCGTTCTGCGACCCCGTCCAGTATTCGACCGCACACGGCAAGCGTCGCTTCGGGCGTTACGTCACGAGCAGAAATTCCGGTTCCACCTGTAGTAACGACCAGTCGCGATTTGCGCGCGAGTTCGACAATCGCCTTCTGAATTGCAGCGTGATCGTCAGCAACCACGCGCGATTCGATCACGGAAAAATGATGCTGCTGAAGCACCTCAGTTACCGCCGGTCCGGAGAGATCGTTGCGCTCCCCGCGGGCGCAGGAATCGCTGATGGTAAGCACGGCGGCGCGAAATGTTTCAGGAATCGAGGAGGACATCTTCTTCTTCCTCGCTTTGGCCGCCCCCATCGCGGCGCGATTCGTCCAGCTTTCGCAGGCCTTCCATGAGCAGGCCCTGCGTGTTCAGGGTAGTGGTTTGCTGCTTGGTCTTGCCTTCGAAGTTGATTTGGAAATTGCCACCCGTCCAGCTCAGGACCTTGAATACAGCGGCATCACCCTTGAGCGCGCCATAGGCCGCATGCGGCACCTGGCCTTCGGTGAAATACATCTCGCACTTTTCCTTCTCGCGAGTTAACGTGAGCAAACAGCTCTTGCGCCCCATCTCAAGCGACTGCACCAGATCGATCACATTCATCTGCGAGAGATTGCCGCGAACCACTCCGTCCGAGGACGACGCCTTGGCCATTTTCTCAAGCGCGATCTTATCTATGACGCGTTTAATTCGCTGCACCGCCTCTTTCAAATAGAAAGGCTTTTCGACAAAGTCGTCCGCAGGATGATCCTGCATTGCCAGTTTTTCGGAAATGTCCGCCTTGGTCGCCAGCAGGACCACAAAAATCCCTGAAGTCGTAGACCGGCTTTTCAGCTTGTCGACCAGTTGACGTCCATCCATGCCCGGCATGCGGAAGTCGCTGACCACCAGATCAGGCGCGTCATCCACTGCTTTCAGCAACGCGTCGGCGCCGTCACCTGCAGTGGTGATCTTGGCCAGCGGCGCAAGCGCATCGCGCAACATGGCCAGCACCATCGGGTTGTCGTCCACTAGCAAGACCTTTACATCGCTCTGCATAGATAGCTATCAGCTTTCAGCCGTCGGCTCTCAGCTAAAAAAACTACTTGTTGCGGACATAATCGCCGCTTTTGCCGCCCGATTTTCGCTGCAGCACAACCTCCCGAATCTCGATTCCTTTATCCAGCGCCTTGCACATGTCGTAAACGGTGAGCGCGGCAACACTCGCGGCCACCAACGCTTCCATTTCCACCCCGGTTTCCGCCGTCGTCCGCACTTTTGTGGAGATCGCAATTCCATTCTCGCATTGACGCAATTCGACATCAATGTGCGAAAGGGGCAGGGGGTGACAAAGAGGAATCAACTCCGACGTTTTCTTTGCGGCCATAATCCCCGCCAGCCGCGCAGTTTCCAAGGGATCTCCTTTGGGATTGCTACCGAGCGCACCCAGCACCTGGGCGGTCATAGCCACGAACGCGCTGGCCTCGGCCTCGCGTACGTTGGCAGTTTTCGCCGACACGTCCACCATGCGCGGGCGCCCGGCATCGTCATAGTGAGAAAGCTTAGGGGACAAATTCGATTACCCGAAGAAAATCATCTTAGCAGCACTGGGACCCACTCACCGGTCTCGATTCGTTCGCGGTCCGGGGGAATAACAACGTAGCAATTGGAACGCGCAATTGAGGCAATATCGCCCGAACCTTGCCAGCGCACCAGTTCCACCTCGCAGCGCTCAAATTCTCCGGAGAGAACAGCGGGGAGAAAACGCTTCAACCCGATCCGAGTGCGAATTTCAGATTTTAACTTCGCATGCGTAAAAACCAGTTTGCGCGGTGGCATTCCGGCCAATGCTTCCAGCATTGGCTTGGCGAAGAGTTCGAATGTAACCATGGTGGAAACGGGGTTGCCGGGAAGGCCGAAGAAATACTTGGCAACAGAATCTGTTTCGCGGACAAGAGTGTCCGCGCCACACGGCATGCGACCAAATACCACCGGCTTTCCCGGCTGGATTTGCGCTCCGGTAAAAACAAATTCTGCTTTGAGTTCCGCGAGCACCTGTTCAACCAGGTCATACTTCCCCATCGACACGCCGCCCGCGATAAGGAGCAAATCCGCCTCCAGACCCTCCAGCAGCAGTTCGCGCAGCCGTGCTGGCTCATCGGGTGCGATGGGCAGCAACACGGGATCGCCGCCGGCGTCCTGAATCTGGGCAGCAAGCGAGTAAGTGTTTGAGTTGCGGATCTGATTTGGACCGGGCGGCACATCGATATCCACTATCTCATCGCCCGTGGAAAGCACTGCCACGCGCGGTTTCGCATAAGCGACCAGACGGGGACGGCCCACCGAAGCGGCGACGGCAATTTCTGCGTAGCCGATCCGAACGCCGGGTGAAAGCAGCTTGTCGCCACGTTTGGCTTCGGCGCCGGCGGCAACAATGTTCTCATTGGCGGCGACACGCCTGGTTACCTGCACGTGGTCCCCCGCGTGCTTCGTGTGTTCTAACATCACTACCGCGTCGGCCCCATCAGGCACCGGCGCACCCGTCATAATCGAGACGCCTTGGCCCGATTGAACTGCTAAACCGGTCGGTGTTCCGCCGGCCTTGATCTCGCCAACAATTTGCAAGTCGGTCGGCAAATTCTCGAGGTCAGACGCCCTGATTGCGTACCCATCGCGAGTCGCCCGTGGGAACGGCGGGAAGTCGCGATCGGCGTGAATAGGCTCGGCAAGCACTCGCCCTTGCGCGTCCAGAACAGCTAGCAGTTCCCTGCCTCTGGGCTGCAGGTGGGAAGCATGGTCCTCGACCACCGCGCGCGCTTCCTCAAAGCTCAGAATGCTTGCTTGCTCCGGCTGGGCGGCCATGCCGAAATGATAGGAGGGAAGCGGCGCAAAAGCGAATTTGGAGTGCCATTTGGCCTAATTCGTCTGTCGCTTAGAGCCGTTTCGACAGGTTGCGAATCAAAAGGAGCTGGCGTTCTTGTGGAGGACAGTGTGGACCTGAAACTCAACGGAAAAGTTGCTCTGGTAACGGGATCGACGGCAGGGATCGGCTTTGCGATCGCCGAATCGCTTGCGAGAGAAGGCGCACATGTCTACGTGAATGGACGCACGCAGCAGCGCGTGGATACGGCGATTGCGGCAATCCGGTCGCGTGCCGCTGCCGCCAGGGTAGATGGCATTGCGGCGGACTTTTCGAGTTCCAGCGGCGCTGAGACTGTGATTGCGAAACTCCCTGCAGTAGATGTGCTGGTGAATAATGTGGGGATTTTTGAACCTAAGCCATTTGCCGAGATCCCCGATGCGGACTGGTTCCGTTTTTTCGAGATCAACGTCATGAGCGGAGTACGACTATCGCGACACTATCTGACAGGGATGCTGAAGAAAAACTGGGGCCGTATCCTTTTTGTTTCGAGCGAGTCGGCGGTGCAGATCCCGGCCGAAATGGTTCACTACGGAATGACAAAAACAGCCCAGATTGCCGTAGCACGCGGGATTGCGGAGTCGGTGGCCGGAACCGGGGTCACTTCGAACAGCATTCTTGCCGGACCGACTGAGTCCGAAGGTGTAGGCGCCTTTGTCGACGCTATGGCGAAGCAGCAGAAAAAGTCGACGGCAGAGTTCGAGAAAGACTTCTTTGAGCATGCGCGGCCTTCGTCCCTGCTCGAACGCTTTGCTACCGTGGATGAAGTCGCAGCGATGGCGACCTACATAGCCAGCGAACTTTCTTCAGCGACCAATGGAGCGCCACTGCGAGTGGATGGAGGCGTAATCAGGGCCATCCTTTGAGGGAGGGACGTAAGGCTTACCCGTGGAGTACTCAATTGAATCAGCGTTCCCGAATTCCCAGCCTCTGGGCTAAGGCGCGAGGATCCATGGCGTAGGTCACGGCAATCTCTGGAGTCACGATGCCGGCGCGAACCAGGTCCTCAATTTGCGAGTCAATGCTGGAGTCACTGTTCTGTTCGGGGTGGAGATGTGCTTCATTCCGGAGCAGCCGGTCCAGTGACTCGGAGCCGGAATTCCAGACTTCGAATACCGCCACTCTTTCCTCATCCTGCTTCCTGGGAACCAGCCGCTGCGAGATCACATAGCGGAGCATTCTCGCCAGCCGATGACGGGCGGGCCGCTGCTCTCCTGTGGGCAACGCGCTCACAAATCTCTCAACCGCCTGTTGCGCGCTGATCGTGTTCATGGTCGAGAGCACAAGGTGCCCGGTCTCAGCGGCTTCAAGTGCTAATTCCATCGTCTCTGCGTCCTTAAGTTCGCCTACCGCAATCACGTTCGGTGCCTGGCGCAATGCGGCCCTCAAGGCCTGCAGAACGCTAGGGGTATCACTGTGCAGTTCGCGCTGGTGCACGGTTGAACGCTTGTGATTGTGAAGAAACTCGATTGGGTCCTCAATGGTTATAATGTGGCAAATCTGGGTTTCATTGATGTAGTCGAGCAGCGCCGCCAGAGTCGAAGACTTGCCTGAGCCCCGCGGTCCTGTGATCAGCACCAAACCGTCATGGAGTCGAGCTACGTTGCGCAGTTGGTCGGGCAGGTGAAGGCCCTCGAAATCCGGCACCGCCGTCGGAATGACTCGCATCACCACGGCGCAGCTGCCTCTTTGAATGAAAATGTTTACGCGGAAGCGCGCTACGCCGGGCAGCGCGTAGGAAATGTCACAGTAGCCCTGCTCGCGTAACATGCTGATCGTCGGCTTGTTGCTTCCAATCAGGTCAGCAGCGACGCGGCGAGTATCGTCGGCGGTGAGCACTGCCATTCCGGGCATCTCGACTGAGACAAACTCCCCATTGATCTGAAGCTGGAAGTTCTTGCCCGGAGAAAAAATCAAATCACTGACACGCGGATTCGCATGCAGGATTGCCGCCAGCAACTCATCGGTTGTGGCTCCCGGGGAAAGCGGGTCAAGCGTGACTTGGATACGGGCCGTGCCGGTTGCGGCCATTGTAAGCCTGATGCCTCAAGAAACAAGTATTCAGGCTCAACTCTAGCGAACTTGCCCAAGCGCTTCTACAAAGAACAGCTCGTTCATAGACCTTCGTAACATCCTCTTTGGGACATAAAAAGGGCGGCTCCGGCCGCCCTTCGTACGCTGAGATGTTCCGGAGCGCTACTTTTTCTTCGTGCTCTTTTTGCCGTAGGTAGTCTCAACCGTGGCATTCAGAGCAGCCAGCATCTGCTTGGTTTCCTCGGCATGCGGGCCGCTAGGCTGAAGCTCCAGATACTTCTGGTAAGCATCGGTCGTACCCTCTGGAGCAATAATCTTGCCACTGGGGTCGGTGGTAGCCATTCCAACCAGGTTCTGGGCCTTCCAGAAATACGCGTCGGCACGGTTGGGATCGGCGGCAATGGCTTTGTCGAACGCTTCAATAGCCTGCTTGCGGATCTTCACGTCGTTGGTGGCATTGGAATTGGTGAGTACGGCGCCAAGATTGTAGTAGTACTGACCACCGTGCGCGGGATCGAGTTCTGCGGCATGCTGGTAGGCGCTTACGGCTTCGTCAGACTTCCCGACCCTGGCTGCGGCGGCGGCGAAATTATCGTAGTACGCCGCCATCCTTTGGTTATCCATCGCGGACTGAACTGCGGGCTTACCGCCCTGGGCAGGCGGGGCATTCCCCTGCGCACCCTGAGCGTTTCCCTGCGCAAGCTGCCCATTCGCGGCGGCGGCACCGGACGCTCCCGTCTCCGGAGTTTTGGACTTCTTCAGATCGATCGCCTTTTGCAAGTCGTTATAAGCTTCTGTGTACCGCTTCGTCTTCTCAGCGGGATCCGTTTGGGTTTTGGCGGAATCCAGATAGGCTCCGCCCAGGCGGAACCATACCAGGTCTTCATTCGGCGCCATCTGCGCTGCCTCATTCAGGGAGGCGATAGCGACATCATAGTTAGGAGGGGTCGCCTGCTCGGCGGCAGTTGCAGCTTTCAGCTTTTCGTTCACCGCGCCTATACTCTTGTTGTAATTCTCGACCTTGGCCTGCTGCTCCTGCATCTGTTTCACTTGCTCGGGGGTGAGGCCTTTTTGTTTGGCGGTTTCCTGCACCGCCTGTTCCTGTGACTTCTTCAAGTCGAAGTCAAGCGTCATTTCGTCGGCGCCTACTTTATAGTTCGTGGCTTTGTCCAATTCTTTGCCGTCTTTGCTTAAGGTGACGGTGTAGGTACCCGGGTCAAGGCCCAACGAAAAATACTCACCTTTCTTGTTCGTCTTCAAATTAAAGGTACGGCCGTTGTCGTTGTTATGCCACGTCACCTGAGCGTCAGGAACGGGATTCCCCTTGTCATCTTTGCAAGTGCCCTTCACTGTTGCGGTTTGCGAAAGCGCTGGCAGCGCAAAAACCATGGACAGGATTGAGATCATCAGTACGTAGAAAACATTTCGCTTCATCGAAGCCTCCGGGCTCGGCCGCATAAGGCCCGTCATCACGGACGAGCACGGCCAAATTTTAAACATTCTGAACGACAGGCACATATGGAAGCGGATCAACGGCCCCCGCTTCATGAAACGCTCTCAGCCGCAGTACGCAACTATCACAAACTCCGCAGGCGCGGTCTTCGCGGCTGTAACAAGACCAAGTTAAATCGAACGGGGCGCCGAGTTCAAGGCCGAGGCGCACAATCTGAGACTTGCGCATGGCAATTAACGGCGTCACCACTTCGATGCCGCCTTCTTTCGTCCCGGCGCGGATTACCTGGTTAAAAGCTTCATAATAAGCGGGGCGGCAATCGGGGTAGCCGGAACTGTCCTGCTCGACGGCGCCGATATAGATTTTAGATGCCGCCAGCACCTCGGCCCAACTCACAGCCACAGCCAGGAAGTGGGCATTGCGAAACGGAACATAGGTGACCGGAATGTCCTGGCCAAGCGAATGGGATTCCGGGACAGCGATTCTGTCGTCGGTCAATGCCGAGCCGCCGATTAACGTCAATGCCTCATTATGAACGACGAGCCGTTCGTGAATCTCAAGCCGATCGCAAATGCGCTGAAATGAATCCCGCTCGCGCTGTTCGGTGCGCTGACCGTAACTGATGTGCAGCGCCGTCGCATCGTGATCGCGCGCCGCCAAAGCCGCACACACAGAGGAATCCATGCCACCACTGAGGAGGACAACGGCGCGGGATTTGTGGCTGTGTGTCACGATACCAATAGCGGATTCGCAAGGCAGAATTCAGAAGTCAGCATGCAAAATACCTTGCATCGTTCTTCATTCTGAATTCTGATTTCTGCCTTCTGCATTTCCTACACTCCCTTTAGCGCTGGATCCCAGATCAGCTTGTGAATCTGCAATCCAAGCCTGGCGGGCACATTATCCTCAAGCATCCATTCCGCCAGCTCCTGAGGATCGAGCAAACAATTGGATGCGTCGCGCGCGCCGGAGGCCTCCTTGCTAAATGCAGGAGAAAAGAGCACTGCATGAACGCGGTGTGCCAGATCGTGCCGCTTCGTGAAATCGCGTGCAAACTCGTAATCGCCACGGCCGCTGATCACAAATTTGACTTCATCGTGTGGCTGCAGGATTTCGAGGTTTTCGATTCGAAACGTGTCCCCCTCGCCTGAATCCGGGCACTTCACATCCACGATTTTCACCACACCGGTGGGGACGCGCTCCAGCGGACGCTCTCCGCTGGTCTCGAGCAGTACCTTGTAACCCGAATCGAGCATCCGCTGCATCAACGGAACCAGCTCTCGTTCCTGCAGCATGGGCTCGCCGCCTGTGATCTCAACCAATCCGCCGGCGGGGCTCAGGCTCTCAACCTCATCGAAAACCTGCTCGGGAGTCATCTTCTTCCCGCCGTAAAAGCTATATTCCGTATCGCACCACGAGCACCGCAGATTGCATCCCGTCAGACGCACGAACACGCACGGGAGCCCAGCGTACGTGGACTCACCCTGGAGCGACTTGTAAATTTCGGTGATCTGCATCTGTTGCTCGTGACCAGCTTCGAGCCGCTGTAAGACCCATCGCCACCGCTTCACGCTAATGGCTAACAGCTAAAGGCATAAGAGCACACGCCTCATTCAGAATATTTGGCGGTCGTACTATCTGTCTCGAACACGGTCACATCTTTCACGTGCACTCGTCCGTTCGTGACTTTCCTCAGGCGGCCGTTGGTCTCATCGTAAAAATACTTTGCCAGATTCTCTGCCGAAGGATTGAGTTCGATAAACGGCTCAAGTTCATTGATCATCTGATGGTCAAGGCGGTCAATCACGTGCCTCATCGATTCCCGAAGGTCCTTAAAATCCAGGAGCAGCCCGGCTTTGTCAAGTTCCTTGCCCGCCAGCGTAACTCTAATTTTATAGTTGTGGCCGTGCGGCTTCTCGCACTTGCCCTTATAGTTGCGCAGGTAATGGCCTGCGGCAAATGAATCTTCAACCGTGACTTCGAACATGGACCCTCAGCAAGCGAAATAACGACAAACCTGTATTTTACCGCTTCACGCGTCGGGAGAGGGCCTTAGGCTTAGGCGACGTCAAGGCGGACCGACTCGCCTTGGGCGGCTAGGCGCGCGTGCTGCGATAAGCTTGCAGGCACCGGCGGGCGGTCTCGAGCTCGCCGTAGCGGCTACCCTCCTGCTCGATCAGATAGTATTCGACTCCGCCCACGCTTTCTGACGCATCAAATATGTCCTTCCATTTCGCGTCGCCTTCGCCGAACAGGACCTTGTAGCCCTTCGCTGGATCGGAAGACCAGTCTTTCAAATGTAGGGAGTGGACTCGCGCCGGATTGGCGCGAATCCAGGCTGCCGGGTCGGAACCACCTTCAATGCAGGTGCCGACATCAAGCTGCAACATGACGCTCGGCTTTGTGTTCTTCGCGAGAACCTCCATGGGGCGAACGCCATTAACCGGTTTCCATTCCGCGTCGTGATTGTGATAACCCGGCTTTAGGCCGGAGGGTTCGAGTGTGTCAGCGGCGGAATTAAGTTTGTCAGCAACAGCCTTCCAGCCGTCCAGGTTCGCCTTCGGTTCGGAATAGGCCTGCACCATGTACTTTGTGCCGAGAATCAGGTTCAGGTCGCGGGCGCGATTGATGTTCTCTGCGCTGAAATACTTTTCATCATTGTGAGTGGAGTAGCAACGAACGCCAAGGTCGTCGAGCAGCTTGCGCATCTGCTTGGTCCGTCCTTCGCTCCACTCGAAGTATGGAGCGTAGAATTCCACGCACTGATATCCCATTTGGGCCACGGCGCGCACTGTGCCCTCAGGATCTTTCTTCAGCTGATCGCGGACAGAGTACAACTCAAGTCCAACGGGAACAGGCGCGGACGCAGAGGCTGCAGAAGCTTTGAGCGCCCACGGAAGCGCTGCCGAAAGAGCAAGGAATGAGCGTCGAGTGAGGGACATGGGAGACATGGTACTCCAGTAGCTCCATCGGAGTGGTCATATTATTGTGACTATGGTCATGATATAATAAGATTCGGTGAATTTCGGCGATGAAGAAAATTCCAGCAGGACAATTTAAAGCTAAGTGTCTATCGATCATGGATCGCGTGCAAAAGACGGGTGAGGCCGTGCTAATCACTAAACACGGCAAGCCGGTTGTCCGGCTGTTACCGGCTGCAAGCGAGCCGGAAGATGTCTTTGGCTATATGGCGGGCAAAGTCAAGATAGTCGGTGACATTGTGGGACCAATTACTCCTCTAGACGACTGGGAAACGAAGTGATTCTGCTCGACACTCACGTGCTGATTTGGATGTCGAGTGATCCAGAACGACTTTCCCCTAAAGCGCGTCACCAAATTGTAGAAGCCAGACGCAAGAGCGGCCTTGCAGTGGCTAGCATTACGCTCTGGGAACTGGCGTGGCTAGCGGAGCACCAACGAGTCTTGTATTCAGGAAGTGTGGAATCGTTCGTTCGCGAAACCATTTCGCGAGTGGTCGTCAAATCTCTAAGCCCAGAGATCGTAGCCGTCGCGGCCCATCTACCGGACAATTATCCCAAGGACCCCAGCGACCGATTGATAGGCTCAACTGCAATCGTCTCGGGAATGCCACTAGTGACAGCGGATGAAAAGATTCGCAGCTCGGGAGTAGTCGAGAGCATCTGGTGAACCGCTATTTTAAAATATTTGCCGCGCAGACACGCAGGACTGTGGAATTTTCTTTGGATTTTCTGTTGATTGTATTGACCCTGCACCTAAATTGGAGCATTGACGCATCAGACTGAGCTGCATAGAGTGATATTAGTAATCCGCTTCGCGAACTTCACGAAAGTAAACTGCAAATGAGGAGCCGCCATGCCTAGCGTCTTCGTTGTGCCAGTGTACGTAGAAGTGCCCAGTGGATTCGAACGCTCGATTATCGCTTTAGAATCGCACTTACGCCGCGCCGGGTACTTGTTCCACACCGGCGATCCTTTGTTTGAAACACTGGAAGAGACTAAGAAGTCTCTGGCGGGTGGCGAACCGATCGAAATGGCCGCCGAAAACGCGGTGGGAAGCGAAGTCTCTCCGTGAAGCTTGGGTCATACAATCTGCGCGGATTGCAGCCGAACCGCGCCGCCTCGCAGTTCCGAAAGGCTGATCGCGGAAGTCAGGACTAAAATTGGAACCGGTAGAACGCCCCCTTTTTCCCGAAATATACGAACATCGCGGCGGCCACGGAATTCTTCCGTGGCAAGAGATCACACGCCTGGTTCGAGCTGGGCGAATTAGTGCGAGTACCGATATTCCAGATTCGCAGATCCAACCGGCAAGCATTGATCTGCGTGTAGGTCATGAAGCCTATCGCGTGCAAGCGAGTTTTCTGCGAGGCCGTTCGGCGACCCTGCTCACCAAAGTCAGCGAATTGCACGTCAGCACCATCGATCTCACCCAGCCCACACCGCCGTTGTTGGAACCCGGAGTGGTGTACGTAATTCCATTGCTCGAAAGCCTGAAGCTCCCCAGTGACGTTCACGGCGTAGCCAATCCCAAAAGCACAACCGGCAGGCTCGATGTATTCACCCGGCTCATCACCGAGTGCGGGGATGAATTCGACCGTGTCCCCAAAGGCTACTCAGGGCAGCTGTTTATTGAAGTTTCTTCGCGGACGTTTCCTATCCGCGTCCGCCAGGGCATGAAGCTGAACCAGCTACGCTTCGTGCGTGGCGCCTCGGAGCCGCTGCGAGATGGCACGTTGAAAGACGTTTCCAGGAAGCAATGCCTGGTGTACAACGCTGATGGCACTCCTCGGAAAGATCATATTGGAGATGGCGTCGAGATCACGGTTGACTTAGAAGGAGAGAGCGCGTCCGACATAGTCGCCTACAAGGCGAAGCGAGTTTCTCCCAAGCCGATCGAGCTGGACAAAATCAACTACTATGACCCAGCAGATTTCTGGGAAGCCATCCGGCGGCCTGCCAATCATCGCATCATTCTTGAGCCCGAAGGCTTTTACCTTCTGATCTCAAAGGGCAAGGTCAGCGTTCCTTTGGAGTACGCCGCGGAAATGGTCGCCCACGATCCGAGCTTCGGGGAATTCCGCGTGCATTATGCGGGATTTTTCGATCCCGGTTTCGGCTTTGGCGCCAATGGCGAGATTCAGGGGACCAAGGCGGTCCTCGAAGTCAGGGCTTATGAGGTCCCAATTCTCCTCGAAGACGACCACCTCGTCGGCAGACTTGAGTATTACCGAATGGCCAGTGTGCCGGAACGGGTATACGGATCCTCGATCGGCTCTTCCTACCAGCAGCAGGGTCTGGCTCTGAGCAAACAATTCAAGCGACAGGACGTGCAGCAGGGCCAAGCTGCGCCGCAATCTTCTCCGGCGTTAGCCTCCGCGTAATCAAAAAAAGGAACCGCAACCAAGTGGTCCCTTACTTCACACACGGATACAGATTTCCCGTCCATACGCGGCTAACTTCTAATCTTTCTCTCTTTCTCATCCCATACTGCCGCCGTATTCTTGAAGTATGAGTAGTTCGCCAGATGGCAGCCAAGGGCCGCATTATTGCCGAATTCCTCGTTTTCAACCACCTTCTTGCGTGAGCGGACGGCATTAAAGAAGTTGGTCTGGTGATCGACCAGGTCGCTGTAACCTTCGGGGGCCGCAAAGACTTCAGTCCCCTCCTCGATCTTAACTTTGTACAGCGGATGTTCCTTCTCGAAGTTGGCCAGGTACTCGTTGCGAAGCTTTTCCGGCCACCCGAAAATCGAGTAGCCTTCCGGCTGGGGACGCGTGTCCTGCGGCGTGTATGTCAGAGTTTGACCGCGAAGGATCGCGGTCCCCTTGCTGCCGTAGAAGCCGATGAAATCTCCCTGGTCGTTATTCAAATTGCAGCGCAGGTAAACGCGAAAATTCGGATAGTCGTAAAACGTCTCGATGAGGTCGGGAAAATCGCGCCCGTCCTTATAGTGGAACAGCCCTCCCGTGGACTGCGCTCGTTTGGCTACCGTGTTTGTGCCGGTGATGAACTGAATTCCCGACATCAGGTGGACGAACAAATCTCCTGCGAGGCCCTCGCCGTAGTCGGTAAAGCAACGCCAGCGGAAAAATCGCACTGGATCAAACGGCCGCTTGGGCGCGTTGCCCAGGAAAGCGTTCCAATCAATAGTCTTCTCGCTCGCATCCGGCGGAATCGGATAGACCCAGGCGCCGCTTGGCGAGTTGCGGTCCCAGTAAGCCTCAATGTGATACACGTCGCCGAGTTTTCCACTGTCGTATAGCTCCTTCGCCTGTGCATAAACAATCGATGAAACCCGCTGGCTGCCAACCTGCACCATCCGGTTTGCCTTGTGCGCGGCGTCAATCATGGCGAAGCCGTCTTCGACGGTGTGCGACATTGGCTTCTCGCAATAGACGTCTTTTCCCGCGGCACAGGCGTCTTCAAACACATGGCGGTGCGAATGGTCGGGCACCGCGATGATGACCGCGTCAACATCTTTACGGTCCAGAATTTCCTTATAGTTCCGCGTTGCCGGAACGTTTGGATTCTTCACCGCCTCTTGTGCGGCGATGTGGCGCGAGTCATAGAGGTCGCACACGGCGACGCATTCGATGCCCGTTACGTGGGTTGTTGCGCTCAGCAACTCGCAACCGCGCACGCCAGTACCGATGGAGGCGAAACGGATCGTGTCACTGGGCGCCACCGGATTCGGCGAAGCCCACAGCGGTCTAGGTTGCAGCAAAGTGAATTTGGCAGCCGCTCCGGTCGCGGCTGATGCTGTTCCTACACGAATGAAGTCACGACGAGTCCATGTGTTTTTTTTCATGCGATTCCTCTCCTGCGCAAGTGGTGCGTTCTTAGTAGAAAAACGTTAAACCAGAATTGCCGGGAAATTATCGCACAGGACGGGCCTGGTTTTCGGAAGAATCAGTAACCAAAAGAAGACCAACGCGCCCCGTCGTCTAGAACCCAGACGAAATAGTGCACCCCTGTACAATTGCTGATGAGTTATGCCCTTCGATCAACTTGTTAAGATCGTTCAGATACTCTCGTACATAGCAGGCGCGGCGGCGGCTGTGTCCGCAGTTTTTGTGTACCGAAATAATTCGAGACGGGAGCGGGCGCGGTGGGTCGAGAGTTTGTACTCGCGGTTCTTCGAAAAGGGTGAACTGAAGGAGGTGAGAGACACCCTTGACTGCGATTCTGATGATGCCAAAGTGAACGCCTTGGTCACTGAAGAGGGCTCCGGATGGACCGATTATTTGAACTTCTTCGAACTTGTGGCATATCTTCGGGAATCCAAACAGCTCGCCGCCGAAGACGTTAAGGCTCTGTTCGAGTATTACATCGGGTGCCTGAAGAGGCACCGGTCGGTAGTGCAGTATATTCGCGACGAGAGCAAAGGATTTAAATACTTACGAAGACTCTTGCATCAGACCTAGTACTTCTGAGCGAACGATGAAGCGATATCTATTTTCGTATGGAACGTTGCTGCCGGGCCGGGCCCCGGCGGAAATAGCTCCCGTCGTCCGTCGTTTGCGTCGCGTCGGCCGGGGAAGGGTACACGGGCGACTTTATGACTTGGGAGACTATCCTGGTGCGGTGCTCAGCAAAACCGGCCCCGTTATTGCTGGCCAGGTTTTCGAGCTTCCCGACGATCCGGACGTGCTTGAAAAGCTGGATGAGTACGAAGGGTTTGATCCTGCACATCCGCAAGGAAATCTGTTTGTGCGTAAAAGGCGTCTGGTCAACATCGATAAAGGGAAAAGAGTCTGGTGCTGGATCTATGTTTACAACCGTCATCCCGGCAATGCCCCCAGTGTCGCCGGGGGAGATTTTTCCAAACTTCGATCGCGTTAGCCCAGACTCAGTCCCCTTGTTCCACCGTCACCATCGCGCTTCGTTTCTTTCTTTGGTTCGCCTGTAGCACTTTTTTTCGCAAGCGCAGCGATTTAGGCGTGACTTCGACGAATTCATCGTCGGCGATGAACTCGATGGCCTGCTCCAAATTGAGCTGCTTGAACGGAATCAGGCGGATGGCTTCGTCGGCAGTCGAAGAGCGCATGTTAGTGAGCTTTTTCTCCCGGACCACATTCACGTCGAGGTCGGTATCCTTCGCGTTCTCGCCGATGATCATGCCTTCATACACATCGATGCTAGGGCCGACGAATAACTCTCCGCGCTCCTGCAGGTTCCACAGCGCGTAGGACGTGGTCACGCCTGCGCGGTCGGAGACCAGCGCGCCGGTCGGCCGGTGGGGAATTTCACCCTGCCAGTGCGTGTATCCATCGAAGAGTGAATTCATCACGATAGTGCCGCGCGTATCGGTGAGCAACTGGCTGCGCAGCCCGATCAGGCCACGGCTGGGCACCCGGAATTCCAGTCGCACCCGCCCATAACCGTGATTGTGCATGTTGGCAACTTCGCCTTTTCGTTCGCCAAGCTGCTGCATCACCACGCCCACGAAATTTTCCGGGACATCCACGGTAAGGTGTTCCACCGGCTCCATCAGCTTTCCGTCGACGCGCTTGGTGACGATCTCAGGCTTGCCGACCATTAACTCGTAGCCTTCACGGCGCATCATCTCGATCAGGATCGAGAGCTGCAGCTCGCCCCGGCCCATCACTTTGAATGAATCCGTGGTTTCGGTTTCGTCCACACGAATGGAAACGTTAGTGAGCAGTTCTTTTTGCAGGCGCTCGCGGAGGTTACGCGATGTGACGTAAGTTCCTTCGCGTCCGGCGAACGGCGAGGTGTTCACCGTGAACTGTATGGCGATCGTCGGCTCGTCGATGGCAATGTGCTCGAGCGGCGCAGGATTTTCGACATCGGTGATGGTCTCGCCGATGGTGATGCCTTCGACTCCGGCGACTGCGATGATGTCACCCAATTCGGTTTCGGTAATATCGGTCCGCTTCAATCCCGAGAAGGAAAATAGTTTTGTGATCTTCGTCTTCTGGATAGCGCCGCCGAGTTTGGCGATTGCGACGTCTTCACCGGTGCGCATGGTACCGTTAAAAACACGCGCTATCGCCAGGCGCCCCAGGTAATCGCTGTAATCGAGGTTGGCGACCAGAATCTGCAGAGGTCCGGCGGGATCGCCTTTGGGCGCGGGGATTCTCTGCACAATTGCGTCGAAAAGCGGCTGCAGGTCCTCGCCGCCGCCTTTAATGTCGGTTGAAGCTGTGCCTGCCTTGGCGTTGGTGTACAGCACGGGAAAATCCAACTGCTCTTCGGCGGCATCGAGGTCGATGAACAGGTCGTAAATTTCATTGAGAACTTCCTGCGGGCGCGCATCCGGACGGTCAATTTTGTTGATCACCACAATCGGCGGCAATCTGGATTCGAGCGCCTTGCTCAACACATAGCGGGTTTGCGGTAACGGGCCTTCGCTGGCATCGACCAGCAGCATGGCTCCGTCCACCATTTTCAGCGCGCGCTCAACTTCACCGCCGAAGTCGCTGTGCCCGGGCGTGTCCACAATGTTGATCTTCACATCGTGGTAAAAAATCGCGGTGTTCTTGGCCAGAATGGTGATGCCGCGCTCGCGCTCCAGCTCATTCGAATCCATGACCCGTTCGACTAAGGTTTCGTTGGCGCGGAATGTGCCGCTCTGGCGCAGCATGGCGTCAACCAGCGTGGTTTTGCCGTGATCAACGTGCGCGATGATAGCGATGTTGCGAATACCTGAACTCAATAGACTTCCTTCCGTGTGAGCGATGCTGCTGTATCTACTTTACCTTATGGACGGTTAAAGACCGTGCTGGCAAGGCGGCCCTGACAAATGGCCTGATTGGCCCATCTCTATTCTTTCGAGTTTCTGAGAAGTCCACCAAAGAGGCTGCCCCACCCTTTGCGCTTTTCAAAGGGTGGGAAGCCCGAACGCCCAGTCTGACAAGCTTTGTCTCGGTTTTTGTTAACCGCACGGGTTCGAGGTCTCCCACCCTTCCCAAAACCAGGGAAGGGTGGGGCAACCTCAGGGTGGCTGATCCCAAAACGTACCGAACCACAAGGCGTCGGGGCCTGCCTGCGTGAATTGCCGCAATAAAAAAGCCTCCCTTGCAGGAGGCTTTTTCTGTAGGAGACAACCATGCGAGTGGGGTCGCTGAAACCCGATCGCCAAGTTGCTTACTGTTGGGGCGCTGTGCTGGTGCCGCTGGCGGCCAGCTGCTCGAGATCATTCTTAAGCAGGCTGACTTCTACACGGCCACCGCTCATGCGCTTCGGCTTCTCGCCATTTTCGGCGGCAGGCGACGGCGCGGGAGCGTTGCCCATACCGAGAACGTAAATCCGGTAAACCGGGATTTCGTGGTTCTCGACCAAGTAACGCACCACGGCGTCGGCCATCTTGCGCGAAGTGGCAATCGCGGTCTGTCCCTTACCAGAAGAGAAGCCCTGCACTTCGATGATGTATCCGCGCTGGCTCTTCACCGGCTCGGCCATCTGATCGAGGGCCGACTTCGCGTCCTTGCTCAGGACGGTTTGCCCGGAGCGGAAGCGAATCTCGGTCTGGTTGGTGGACTTGTACTGATCAATGTTGCTGACTACGGTCTCGACCGTGCTCAGGCGGGTGTTGGCCTGGGTCGCGGTCGTCTGCGCCTGGGTGGCCTTGTTACCGGCGTCAACTGCATGCTGGTCGGCTTCATTGGCCTTGTTTGAGGCCATCTGAATGCCTTGCTGGGAGCGGGAATCGACGTCCTTGATCATCTTCGAGTTCGCGGAGGTGAGCTCATCGAGCTCGTTCACGCGATCACGAATCGGCTGAGTCTGGCGCTGTATATATTTTTTGCGGGCAAAGGGATTGATCTTGCCCCAGAAGCCCTGGCGGCTTTCATACTGCAAAGGCGCTTTGCCGGTTGCTGTGCCGCCGGAACTGGTGGGTTGAGACGCCGCTTGCGACGACTGGTCGGTCGGGGTCGAACTCGCCGGCTGCTGGGCAAGCGCCGGGAGAGAGAGTAGGAATGCTACGAACAACGCTACCACTGTGCGATTTCTCATTTTTAACATCCTCCTGATTCACTTACTCTGGGGGAGCTGCTGGCCCGGCCATCCGGCTTCGCTCAGGTCAACTCCTCACCGCACGCCATTCGCGGGCGTGATCGCGATATTGGTGCGTCTTGCAAAACGAAAGCACAGATGGTGGCTCGGCTTGCCCTGAGTAGCGTTGAAGGGAGATTCCCTTCGATTTCGCTCCAAACGGCTTGTCCGACGCCCTTTTTCATATGCCGGCCAGCGCTGACGCGACGCTGGACCGAAAAACTCGGCGTCAATCCTAAGATGCTGACACCTACTCTGACGTATATCAACTTCCGTGCCAAAGTGAAGAAAGGCTAAGTTATTGATTTCCAGACCCATTTTAGTCCTTCTGGAAGGCCCCGGAGAGGCTTTCGACGGTAATTTTGCCGGAGATGTATAAAAAGGTGCTAGGGGAGTGGAACGAAAGTCACCAGGCCGCGATGAGTTTCGTACGCAACATAGGCAAGTCGGCGCAAGTCCTGGCGGGAGAACGCCCGAAGCGCTGGACCAAATCGGACGTTCCGCATATCCTGTGTCTCCCATGCCCGCGTATTACCAATCGGGGTTGGGGGCGTTTGTTACTGAAAATCCCTCCAACATTCTCTGGAAGCTTGCTCAGGCAAATGCTGCCGCGAGATTCCCGCTGACCTCTCAAGCCATCGAAGCGTGGCACGCGCAGCTCCCTTTCCTGACCACGGGGATTTCCGAATTGCTTCGCGTCCGCCCACAAGCAAAAGAATGGCGAATTCTGCTCGAATATCCTATCCCGATCGTTGGTAAGCGAATCGACGCCGTTTTGCTCGCGCACAACATCGTCATCGTTATTGAGACAAAAACGGGGCTTAGTCCGACGTCGGCCGCGCGACAGGTAGACGACTATGCGTTGAATCTTGCGTGCTTTCATGAGTACAGCCAGCACAGAACTGTCGTGCCGTTAGTTGTGGCGGATTCGCGCGTCGCTTCCAACCGCACCCGAACCGAATTCGATAGCTTCATAGAGAAATGCCAATTTGCATCAACGAGCGACCTTGGGCAGGTTTTGGAAGCCCTCTGCGCAGAGTACGTCGACCCAGATGCACCGTCGATACAGGCTAGCCAGTGGGATCGCGGAAGGTTCAAGCCAATACCGCCCATCATCGACGCCGCTGTCGCGCTTTATTCTGGGATGGATGTCTTCGAAATTGGTCATGCGTGCGCAGCTCGCGACGATCTCGACAAGACAACTAATGTTTTGGTGCAAGCTGTCCTTGACGCACGCGCGTCCGGGCAGAAGATAATTTGCTTTACGACTGGTGTGCCCGGAGCCGGAAAGACGTTGGTGGGTCTTAACACGGTTCACAGACCGGAAATCAAGGATCTCAGTCTATTTCTTTCTGGTAACGGCCCCCTCGTGAAAGTGATTCAAGAGGCGCTCGTGCGGGACGTGGTTGAGAGAAGCAGGCGCGACCAGCGGCGCATGACTCGCCGACAGGCAGAACTCGAAGTTCAGGCGTTTGTACATAACGTCCATCGCTTTGCTGAACAGTATTACGGCCAGGGACACCAAGAACCGACACAGAAGGTGATTGTCTTCGACGAAGCGCAAAGAGCTTGGGATGCAGAACAGAACAGGCGGGCGGGTCGTGCTCACGTCTCTGAGCCTGAAATGATGCTGGAGGTTATGGATCGACACGCGGATTGGGCAGTGATTGTTGCCCTGATAGGCGGTGGCCAAGAAATTCATCGCGGGGAGGCTGGCCTGGCAGAGTGGGGGCGTGCGCTTGCGCGTTTTCCTCAATGGAAAATCCGTGCGTCTTCGTACGTATTGCGGACAAATGGCGCCGAAGGGTTTCGCCTTTTTGAAACCATGGATCCTCACCCTGACAGAACCGTTAAAGTTGAGTCGCTACACCTGAACGTCTGTACACGATCCATCCGGGCCCAGCGTATTTCCGATTGGGTCGACGCTGTGTTGCGCGGCAACAACAGCGAAGCTGCCGCAATTGGAAGCAGCATCGATGCCAAGCCGTCTATCACACGAAGTCTGCGCGAGGCGAGAGCTTGGCTGCACGCAAATCGTCGCGGTCGAACCCGGGCCGGTTTGGTGGCCAGCGCCTCTGCCGCCCGGCTTCGCGTCGATGGGTTGGAACCGACGTTCGATTTTCATCAGAGATTTGACTGGGAACATTGGTTTCTCGACATTCACGATTGTTCAGATCCCGAATGCGATCACAAATATTGTAATGACGTTCGAGCTAGCTCGAAGCTAGAAGTGGCCGCAACACAATTCGAAATTCAAGGCCTTGAACTAGATTGGGTTGGCCTATGTTGGGGTGAAGACCTCGCGTGGGATGGATCAGAATGGGTGTGCCGCCGCTTTAACGACAGACGCTGGAAACCGCTCGTGGAGGGTGATCCTCGTCGCGCATATCTAATCAACGCATACAGAGTTCTGATGACGAGGGCACGTCAAGGGATGGTGATCTACATTCCGCACCCGGATAAAGGAGACCAATCACGTCTCCACCAAGAACTTGATGCCACCGCGGAATTTCTGATCAGTTGCGGTGCGTCAGAGCTGCGGAAAACGGCTTTCGCCGACGTCACGGCTGCTCGCTAGTTGGAGCTGCTCGCCCTTCGAGCGCGGACATGTCGTCTAGGTCAGTGATCTGATCAAAGCTCGCCCCTAGATTTAGCATTCTGACAGCGTGTTCAACCGCTTCTTCCGGGGTATCCCCGGCGGCTTGAATAGTCAACTTATATTCCTTTGACATTGTTGTTCCCTTTTCTGAACTGGCGAGCAGGTGCTCGGGTCAAGCCCTGACGGTGACATCGGCAAGTTTTCTCTACTCTTTAGGTGCTTGCGACAATATCCGATGAATTTAGATCGATTAAGGCTGGGCTGAGCGCCTCGCGAAACACGGTACGCCCACAGAACTCCCTATTACCCCCGTTCACCGTGCGCATCCTCGCTCAGGGTAAAATAGGCAGAAGCACCCACCGTGAGCGGTTCAGCATCCAATCGCTATGGCCTTGGGAGTTCACACAGGTATTTCATGAAAAGTCTCTACGCCCCCCTTCTTCTGCTAAGCGCTTGCCTCGCTTTTGGCCAGCAACCGGCGTCATCTCCTGAAACTCGGAACCCTGGAAATCAGAATCCGGAGAATCAGAGTCCGGAAAATCAGAGTCCGCAAAACCGGAATTCGGCAAGTCCGAAATCGGCGACCCCGAAATCGCAAAGTTCCAAGCCGGACAATTCCAAATCCGCCGCAACCGCGCCCGACAAAGCCAAGGCCGACGACTCCGCTCCGCGCAACCTCAATAAAGCTGCCGCCTATTACCACTTCACCATGGCCCACATGTATGAAGAAGAAATGGCGGTGTACGGACGCAGCGAGTTGATGACCAAGGCCATTCAGGAATACCGCCTGGCGATCGAAGCCGATCCGACCTCGCAGTATTTGACCTCTGGCCTGGCGGAACTTTATGCGCGCACTGGCCGAATCCGCGACGCGGTTGCTGAGGCGCAGGAGATTCTGCAGCGCGATCCCAACAATTTGGAAGCTCACCGCCTGCTCGGCCACATTTATTTGCGTTCTCTGGGTGACATGCAGGGCGGCAGCGGCTCCGACAACGTGCTCAAGCTGGCGATCCAGCAATACGAAGAGATTGTGAAGCTAGATCCTTCGAGCGCGGACGATCACATCATGCTTGGCCGGCTTTACCACGCCGACAATCAGACCAAAAAGGCTGAAGACGAAGAAAAGACCGCGGTCAAGCTGGCGCCCGATTCCGAAGAAGCCGTGACCTCGCTGGCCATGCTCTACAACGAAGAGGGCGATTCCGCGAAGGCGGCGGACACTTTGAGTTCGGTCCCCGAGGGCCGGCGTTCGGCGAAGCTTTACGCGGCGCTCGGTGACACCTACGACCAGCAGAAGAATTACAAGAAGGCGATTGAGGCTTACCAGCATGCCATTGCGCTGGACCGCGATAATCTTGACGCGATTCGTGGCCTGGCTGGGAGCCTGGAAAAAGACGGCCAGACCGACAAGGCGCTCGAGCAGTTCAAGATCATCGCCGATGCTAATCCCGAAGATGCGCGGACCTATATCAGCATGGGCGAGATTTACCGGCGCCGGGGCAATCTCGATCTCGCGCTGCAGAACCTGAAAAAAGCGCAATCGATGGTGCAGGATTCGGAGCAGGTCTCTTACGATCTGGCGACGATTTACCAGATTCAAGGCCGCTACGATGACGCGATTGAGACGCTACAAGATTTACTGAAGAAGACCGAGAAGGCGGACGGAAAGTATTCGCAGGAAGAAAAGGATAACCGGGGCATCTTCCTGGAGCGGCTGGGCTCAGCTTACGTTGATAACAACAACGAGGCGGCGGCGATCGAGACTTTCCAAAAGTTGTTGACTTTGGGAGATGACAACGCCGAGCGCGGTTACGGCGCCATCATCGACACCTACCGCGAGAACAAGGAATGGCAGAAGGCCACCGATGTAGCTCGCGAAGCGACCCAGAAACTCCCGAACAAACGCCACTTGAAATTGGTCTATGCCGGCCAGATTGCCGACATGGGCCAGCCCGACGAGGGCCTGCGCCAAGTGAAGGCGTTGCTGAACGGCACCCCAGAAGATCGCGAGGTGTACGTTGCGCTCGCCAACATGTACAGCCGGCTTAAGCGCTGGTCCGATGCCGAAGCCGCGCTCGACAAAGCTGAGCAGCTTGCCACCAAGCCGGAAGAAAAACAAAACATCGAATTCCTGCGCGCCGCAAATTCGGAGCGCCAGAAGAAATATGACGAGGCGGAAGCGACTTTCCGCAAGATCCTGACTGAGAGTCCCGATAACGCTGCGGTGCTGAACTATCTCGGCTATATGCTGGCCGACCACAATATGAAGCTCGATGACGCCATGGCCATGATCAAGAAGGCGGTCGATCTTGAACCGGCGAACGGCGCGTACCTCGACTCACTCGGCTGGGCATATTTCAAACTTGGCAAATACGATCTGGCGGAGAACAACCTGACCAAAGCTTCGCAGCACATGGGCGCCGATCCTACTGTGCAGGAGCACCTGGGAGATCTCTACCAGAAGACCGGACGACTTAAGCTTGCTGCCACCCACTGGGAGCGCGCGCTGGAAGAATGGAACAAGACCGTTGCCCCGGAAGTCGATCAGGAAGAGCAGGCCAAAGTACAGAAGAAGCTGGAAACGGCCAAGGTCCGGCTAGCGAAGGAACAGGAAAGCAAGTAAGGAGAAGTCAGAAGGAAGAATTCAGAATGCAGAATTAACGGGTTCGTAATTCTGCATTCTTGCTTCTGCCTTCTGAATTATTTCTTACTTCTGCATTATTAATTCTTCATTTTTTCTACGCGGAATAACCTATCGTGGCCGGCGTACTGTCGAACTCCACAACTGACACATCATCCGGAACACGCAGCCCAGCTTGACGAATTGCGCTCATGGCGAGCATGAAATTCTCGGCGTCCATGATCACCAACGCGCCTCGCGTGCTTCCGGAGTCAAACGAATCGCCGTTTGGAACGGTTTGTCCAATGCGCAGCGCTCGCGCCAGCGGATTTGGTTGGTAGTTCAAGTCGCGGGCGGCGGCTACGATGCGGTCTTTTGTGGCTTGCGGAATACGCAGGGCCCCAGGCGTGTCGTTTAAGACTGCTGAAATTGTTCCTGGGGTGAGCCCGAGATGATCGGCGACAGTTCTGAGGGTTGCTTTTACCGACTTACTGCTCTTCTTATTGTCCATGCGAGTGTCTCCTCTTGCGAATTGTTCAAAGTGTTATTCAGTGATTCGCTTCAGGACAACGAGGTCGGGACCACAAGCGACAGGGGCGAAAAAATCGATTCGTTAACGGCGCTGCAACCCGGCAGCAACTGACCTACTTACTCTTGCAAAAACGTTGTGGGCTGTCCAATTGAAAAAATCTATGCCGGCCATTGCGCGCGAATGTATTCATAGGAGTCTGCTGGTGACACTTTGGTGCCAAGAAATAAGCGAGCCGAACCTGTCATAATCAGCCAGTCGCATGTCTCTCGATTTTTCTCTTCCTATTGATGATCGCTGGCTGCCGAAATCCGTTCTCTGCCTTCGCGATTACAACTTAAACAAATTCACACGCGATGTAATTGCCGGAATCACCGTGGGACTGGTGGCGCTGCCACTTGCCATGGCGTTTGCGATCGCGTCGGGACTGACTCCGCAGGCGGGAATCTATTGTGCGGTGGTCACCGGATTTCTAATTTCGGCGCTGGGAGGTTCGACTACCCAGATCGGCGGCCCGACCGGGGCATTTGTAGTGGTTGTTGCAGGCATCGTCGCAGCTCACGGCGTGGATGGCCTGTTCATGTGCACCATGATGGCGGGCGTGCTGCTGGTCGTGCTGGGAGCAACCGGCATGGGATCGGCGGTGAAATTTATCCCGCGACCGGTGGTGATTGGGTTCACCAACGGAATTGCAGTGCTGATTGCCAGTACGCAGATTAAAGATTTCTTCGGACTCCAGGTAGAAAAAGTACCCGGAGAATTTTGGCTGCGCATCAAGGTGCTGGCGGCGGCATTTCCCTCCTGGTCATGGCGAGCAACGTTGCTGGCGGCGTGCACGGTCGCCGTGATGCTGGTCTGCCGTGCGATTTCAACCCGCATTCCCGGTCCAATCGTCGCCATGCTGGGCGCGACACTGGCAGCGTATTTCCTGAAACTCCATGTCGAAACAATTGGAACGCGCTTCGGCGGAATTCCCAGTGGCTTGCCGCATTTCGTAATTCCTCGCTGGCACGCATCGTTGGTTCAGGGCTTGCTCGGGCCCGCGTTCACAGTCGCGATGCTGGGTGCGATTGAGTCTTTGATGTCGGCTGTTGTTTCAGACCGCATGAGTAATGACCGACACAATCCCAATGTCGAATTGATCGGCCAGGGCGTGGCCAATATTGTCTCGCCTATGTTCGGAGGACTGCCGGCGACAGGCGCGATCGCACGCACTGCAACAAACATTCGTGCTGGAGCACAATCGCCGGTTGCGGGAATGATTCACGCATTGACGCTTCTCTGCATCCTGATGTTTGCCGCGCCGTTGGCCAGCTACATTCCTATGGCCGCGCTGGCGGGAATTTTAATGATCGTGGCTTACAACATGGGCGAATGGCGCGAAATTCCGCAGTTGCTCAAGCTGACGAAAACCGACATCAGCGTTTGGCTGGTCACCTTTGGGCTTACGGTATTTGCCGATCTTACGGTGGCAGTCGAAGCGGGAATGATTTTGGCTGCGCTGCTGTTCATCACGCGCGTATCGAACACGACCACGGTGTCTCAGGTGACTGACGAATACGTCGAAGATGGGCGCATGCATATTCTGCAGGACAAAGACATTCCGTATTACGCCACCATCTTCCGCATTCACGGGCCATTTCTATTTGGCGCTACCGATAAGGTTTCGGCAATCACCGAGAAGATTCACGAATTGCCGCCGGTCGTAATTATTCGCCTGCGCAATATGACTGCGATTGACGCCACCGGACTGTATGCGCTGGAGGAAATCGCGAGGCAGCTTCATGGTTCCGGGCGGACGCTGATCCTGTGCGGAGCGCGAGAACAGCCGGCACAATTAATCCATCAGGCCGAGTTCGAAGACGTGGTTGGGCGGGAAAATATCTGCGCCAATGTGAATGAAGCGCTCCGCCGGGCAGAAGCCGTGTTTGAGAGAATCAACACGAAGGCGGCAATCGCGAAATAGGGTCCGGCGCTGGTGACCAAAGTAGTAACACCTCCTGTTCTTTTCTTCTCAAGAGTTTAACGGCATTATTGGTGATAAGGACATCCTTGACCTCCCTCAGATTGAGGACAACCGTGAAAAATCTTTGTGTTTTTGCAGTGCTGGTCGCTGGCGTGCCGATGCTCGCCGCGCAGAGCAAGCCGGGTGGTACCACTTCAGCTGCGACGGCGGCCCCGGTGGTCAATGCTGTGTCGCACACCACGAAGGCCATGCATTACCGGCCGGGCGCCAACACTAAGCTCCTTTTCCAGGCTACCGACTTGATGTCCGGCGCTAGCGGAGAGGCGAAGATCGAGGCCAAGAAGACCACGATCGTTATCGACGCCAAACTCCAGAACGTAGAAGAGGCCACAAAGTTCGGGTTGGAATATCTCACCTACGTGTTGTGGGCGGTTTCGCCAGAAGGCCGCGCCGACAATCTTGGCGAGCTCGTGGTCAAGAAGGGCAATGCGGAGCTGAAGAGTTCGACCGACTTGCAGACCTTTGGCTTGATCGTGACCGCCGAGCCCTATTTCGCTGTAAGCCAGCCCGGCAACATGGTGGTGATGGAGGGCGCGGTGCCGCAGGGCGAGGAGATCGGGGCGAAGTTTGAGCTGGTTGGCAAAGGCACTTATTCCTCGACCAACGAACATATTCAGAACGCAATTTTCGGAATTGACCGCAATACCCCGATGGAACTGTTTGAAGCACGCAATGCGGTCCGCATCGCGCACATTGCCGCCGGCGACAAATATGCAACTTCGATTCTGACGAAGGCCGATCAGCAGCTAGCGCAGGCTGAGCAAACCTTCCGGAGCAAGCAGGGCAAGACAGCGATTGATTCCGCCGCGCGCGAGACCGCGCAGACCGCCGAAGAAGCGCGCATTATGGCAGTGAAGCAGAAGGCGGAAGACGAAGCCAACGCCAGAATCGCCGCCGAGAAGAGGGCAGCGGAAGAGCGTGAAGCCAGAGCACGTGCCGATGCGCAAGCCGAGGCGCAGCGCCGCGCTCAAGCCGAGCAAGCCCAGAAGCAGGCAGAAGCCGCCACAGCCGAAGCCCAGCGCATGAAGGCGGAAGCCGAAGCAGCCGCCGCGGAAGCAGCACGGCAGAAAGCAGAAGCCGAGCAGGCCAAGGCCGAGGCCCTGGCGCAACAACAGGCGCTAGCGGAGCAGACGGCGAAAGCCCAGCAGCAGGCGGCGCAATCCGACCAACTGCGGCAAGAGGCCGATAAATTGCGCGAGCAGGCGGAGCAATCGCGCCAGCAGGCAGAGAAAGAAAAACAGGAGCTGCGTGCGAGATTGTTGCAGCAGCTCAACTCGATTTTGTCCACGCGCGATTCGGCTCGCGGCTTGATCGCAAATATGTCCGACGTGCTGTTCAAGAGCGGCAGCTTCGAGCTGTTGCCCGGAGCGCGCGAGCGTCTGGCGAAGGTTTCCGGAATTGTGCTGGCTTATCCCACGCTGCATCTCCAGGTGGAAGGCCACACCGATGCGGTGGGCACGGATGAATACAACCAGAACCTTTCTGAGCACCGTGCTGAAGCGGTCCGCGATTACCTGGTCCAGCAAGGTATCGCAGCCAATTCAATCGGAGCGCGCGGATTGGGTAAGACCCAGCCGATCGCGTCCAACGAAACGCCCGAAGGCCGTCAGCAGAACCGGCGGGTGGAGTTGGTCCTCTCCGGTGACGCGATCGGGAATAGCACCAGCGCGTCTGCCGGCGGAGCGCAGCAGTAGGCCTGTCTTCTTTGTTCCCACTTCTGGTTCCCACTTCTCGCAAAACCAGCGAGAAGTGGGGCACCCCCAGCAGTAAGGAAAGAAGAATTAGAGTGAAAACGATTATCTTGATTGCCGTCATACTCGGTTCGGCTCAAGTAGGTTCGACGCAGGCTATGCCGACCATCGAACAGTGCCGGACTACGGCAAATCACTTGATCGCTCTGTCATCAGCTGAGTTGGCAAAATTCCAAAACCAAATGACCGCGGGCGACGAACTCGTGTATTCGACACAGCTGGCGAAATGCCTGGAACAGTACCCCACTGTACTGTCTCAGCCGCAGAGCGACAAACTGGAACGGATTGTGTATCACTTCGATGCTGATGTCATCCGGCGCATGCTCGACTTCATGCAGCGGCACAGGCTAGCAGACAAGTTCAATGATGAGGAAGAGGCACGGAAGTCGAAATGATTGTTGGCGGGTGGCACACCTTTCCATTCGTACAACAATCTGAGGGGGCACCCTCGGATCCTTACAACCATAAAGAAAGTAAGACAGGAACTTTGTTGGCGCATGCCCTACTTCTCCCTGCTTTTGGGAGAAGTGGGAAAGACCACCTACGACTCCGAACTCGAGCGCTTTAATCACCAGCGACTTCGTCGATCCGTCTCTCGCCAAACCGGGTAGAAATGCGTCCTTATGGTGCTAGTCCCGCAGGGACGCCAGATAATTAGCCCAGGACGTAAGTCCTGGGTAGCAGATGAAGGTGATTGGACCGCGAGGCGTTCCGCCGAGCGGCAGTCACGAACCGATCGTGCCGATTTTTTCCACTTGGCTAATTGCACGGTGTCCCCCGCAAAATGTGTTTTCGTTATCCCAAAGAAATCTCGCGGGAAACGTCGACCTGCCGCTCGGCCCTCCAGGCCGCGCGTTTTGGCGTCTTTGCACGGCTACCCAGGACTTACGTCCTGGACTAATTATCTGACGTCCCCTTCGGGACTATATTCTGTGCAATTCACATATCCCTCTCCGCCGCTACACTGATACGGAATGCTCACTGCGCTCACACGAGCGGTTTCCTCCCGCATCAACGAATGCGAGCTTACGTTCATTGAGCGGCAAACTATCAATGTCGAACGCGCGGTTCGGCAGCATCGGAATTATCAGCAGCTCTTGAGAAGTCTGGGCCTTAATGTCGTTGAACTTCCGGCCGATGACCATTGCCCCGACTGTTGTTTCCTCGAAGACACGGCCTTGGTACTGGATGAACTCGCCATAGCCACCCGCCCTGGTAGCGAGGCCAGGCGCGCGGAAGTGGCCGGTGTTCTGCCAACCATCGCGAAGTATCGGGAACTCGTGCACGTCGAAGCTCCCGCGACTCTCGAGGCTGGCGATGTGCTGCGCATCGGACGCGACCTTTTCATCGGAATCACCAGCCGAACCAATCGCGAAGGAATTGACTTCGTGCGAGAGCGGGCTGCTCCGCATGGGTACCAAGTGCATGCCGTCGAAGTACCTGGCGCATTGCATCTGAAGAGTGTCTGCACCGCAGTCAATGAGCGCACAATTCTCGCCGACTCATCGCGCGTTGATCTTGAGTCATTTGCGGGATACGAGCTGATCGAAGTTCCAGCCGAGGAATGGATGGCCGCAAACGTCCTGCTGGCTAACGGCACCGTATGCATGCACAGCGGATTTCACAAGACCCTCGCGCTGTTACAGGAACGCCAGATCCAAGTGCGGACCGTGGATATTTCGGAGTTCCTCAAGGCCGAAGCCGGCCTGACCTGCATGAGTATTATTTTCGATTCCGCCAAGAACTAGACTCTTACGACCGCCTTCGCTCCCCGCCCCCAGCGATAGATTGCAATCCCCAAAAGATTTGCGCCGATAATTCCTCCTGCAGTTTTCGCCGAATATTCCCAGCTGCTCTGCACGTCGACAATAGGGAAGATGGAAAGCACAATGTAAAGCAGGGTCATCAGGAAGCCGGAAACCGCTCCCACGCGGAGCAGCAAACCTGACCTAATGCCGAGTTCTCTTCTCGCAAAGAGTGGAATCGCAAACAGCGCGAGATACGCGGTCGCATAGAACGCGAATGCCCCCACCAGCAACAACTCGAAAGCTTCCTGCTGACCCACGCCGATCAGGACGGCCACAGCTGCAGCCATCGCGACTCCAGCAGCGAAAAAGATGGAATTCACCGGCGTCTTGTATTCGGGATGCAGACGCGTGAACCAGGCCGGCAGCAGGTGGTCCCAACCGGCAACCATGGGCAGGCGGGCGCAGCCATTGAAATTTATGTTGAAAGTAGAAACGTAGTTGGTAAGTAATAGGATCACCGAGAGCGGCAGGATGATTCTTACAATGGCAGTGCCAAACGGCTGGAAGGCCTGGCTAAGCGCCTGCGGAATGGCCGCACTAATATCCACCGCGTCAGGCGGAACAAAAGCAAGGATTGCCGCAGTCCCAAAAATGTACATTAGCGCAATTACCGGCCCACTGATCAGGATCGACCGCGCCAGGTTGCGCTCAGGATTGCGGCACTCTCCGGCGAAAATCGCGACGTACTCGAATCCGCAGAGCGCCCCGAAGGTCATCTTGCTGAACACGCTCAGAGTAAAAAGCGTAAGCGGGGGCGAGACCAAACGTAGCGGCCGAAACGGAGCTATATTTCCAGACGAGTGAATGAATGGCATGAGCACAAGCGCACCCAGCACCACCAAGGTGAAAATGCTGCCGGTGTTCGTCACCCATTTGCCGACGTGAAAACCGACACACGCCAACAGAGCCATCGCAGCAGCCAACACAAACGACGCGCCGAGCACCAGCCATTTATTCTCCGCGATCCACGCCGCTTTCGGGCCCAGCGCATAGGCAAGAAAGCTCATGGTGATCAGCCCGGCCAGGGCCATGTAGATCACCCCATAAAGCCAGAGGTTCCACGCGACCAGAAACCCGATGCGGTCGCCAAAAGCCAGCCGCGCCCACTCGTAAAGCCCACCTTCGAGAGGCATCAGGCGGTTCAACCGCGCAACCACCAGAGCTTCGGGAATAAAAAATAACAGGATCGCTAGCAGCCACAGAAATACGTGCGACGGGCCGGCTTTGGCTGCGGTGCCGAAAAATTCAGGAATGGTCAGGTAGAGGATCTGCGCCAGCGCCAGATCAGCGAGGCCGAGTTCACGGCGCAGTCCACTCGGACCTTGCAGTAGTGCGCTGCCTGAGGCACTTTGGCTTTTGGCTTCTGACAAACGGGAAGAAGCTAGAGTAATACTCGATAACGGTTTCGTCTATGTCTTCAGTTCTGAAGATATGGCGGTGGAGGTTATTCAGCACCCGCGACTACGCCGGTCGCGAGAAGGGCTTCGGTTGCCTTGGTCGCCTGCTGCAGCAGATTCAAGTCGCTTTCGATTTGCTGCTCCGAGGCATGGGCGGGTTTTTTGGCTTTTAATTCCTGCTCCAAGCGGGCGAAAAGCAAACCCTCAACCAGTTGAGGCGGTGCGATGAGACGAAACGCATTGTCCCGGCAAATTCCAATTTGGGTGGTCGTACCTTCCTCATGCGCCTGAAGGAACGGCCGTCCAGTGGCGTCCAATTGTGGCTCGGTCCTCGATTCGAACTTTTGCCAGTTTGGCAGCGGCTCGGCTTCGATATTCTCGTGCTTCATGGCCGAGAGCGATTTTTCGTACCAGGCCCGCTGGGACGCGGTGAGCGGGGCCTGCAGTCCATGTACGGGGTCGAAAATCAGCGCGCCCTTGGCTGGATCGAAGCGCCATCCGGTCCAGTACGCGGCCTCGATTCCGGCCACCAGTAACGGGTGAAAAATTAGAACCGGAGTTACGTATTTTTTGGCCACGACCAGAGATTCGAGCACTCCGTGAACCGGCTTGCTGCGCTTGAGCCCCGGCACCTGCGGAATGATAAAGGTGGTGAGTTGCATCGCCGGGTGGTGTTTGGCCGAATGCGCGAGCGACTTCGCCGCCTGCTTGGGCGTCATCGTCCCAATGTCAGCAATAACGCTGCGATGCACGGCGTGCGGATAGTAGAAATTGATGATCTGCTTGACGAAGTCGGCGCAATTGCGATTCAGCAGCGCGTAAGATTCGCGGTTCGTTTCCGAGTTCAGGCGGCTGATTAGTTCGTCGTCCTGCTCGGGGCTGGTCTCGATGCGAAAGCCGTACGTGGTGCGATCGTACGCGGAACCTGCCGCCTGATACCGATCGTCGCCGGTAAGGTCCATTTTCTTCAAATACTCATTGCGCAGAAATGAGACCAGCTTCGAATTAGCGTAAAGCGGAATGTCTCCTGGATTTTCTACTGCGTACAAATAAGGGATGAGCGGAACAGCAATCCAATCGCGGCCCTCAATGTGGTGATAACGGCTCAGGACCACCCCTTGCTCCCCAGGATTGCAGCGACGGAGAAAGGTCGGGGTTTCGGCGCAAACTCGGGACAAATACACCGCGGTGTGGCCGGTTCCAGCGAAGGTCCCGTCGTAGCTGTAAGGCTCTTCGAGCAGCAGCGTGGCCTGGGCTTGGGCGAAGTGAGGCGCAAAGGCCAAGACAAGAACAGAGACCAAGAAAACAAACGACTTAGCTACTTTTATACGCTGCGACATACCTTCCCTATCTTATCGAACCCAGCTCTGGAAAACTTGTTCCGGAAGCTTCTTGATAATCTGGCCTTTAGTAATGCCTATAGGGTCTAAGCCTCGGAGCGCATTGGAGTTGCAGGTGATCGGTGGGAACTAATCTCCGATTAATCGAAGGGGCACGCCCTATTTGAACTGGCCGGCGAATTCCGCGAACAAACGCCTGAGCTCTTCCATTTCCGTCTTCAGTGATGCGACGGTCGCCTCCAAGCCGGCAATTCGTTGGTCTTTGTCGTCATTCGTGTCGTCATTGGGGGCCCTACGAAGGTCAGATGAGGAGTGGGTAGAGGCTGTTGCAGTCTCGGGAGTGTATTCGCCCGAGAACAAGTGTGTATATCGTGACTCCTTAGTTCCTGGCTGGCGGGAGAGGACCCGCACCAGGGGAGGCTGGCGTTCCATCAGGCGCTGCAATGCCGATTGCACATCGTCCAATGTTTCGAAGCGATACATGCGCTCGGCGCGGCCGCGTAGTTCACCAGGAGTCTGCGGGCCACGAAGCAGGAGAACGCATACCAACGCGATTTCGCGGCGATCAAAATTAAAAACTTCCTGCAGCCGATGTTCGTACTTTGTGACGCGACTATCCGCGCCACCGGCCGGACCCGCCAGACGCTTTTCCTGGAGAGAGCTAAGCGCCTCACGGACCGAATTTTCATCGAGCGTCATTACCGGATCGCGGTTGTTCTTCTGATTGCAGGCGTTGACCAACGCGTTGAGAGAAAGCGGGTAGTAGTCGGGCGTGGTGATGTCTTTCTCGATGAGTGAGCCGAGGACGCGGACTTCGAGGTCAGTCAGTTGGAGTTGAGGAGTATTCATCAGAGCTCAGCTCAGAGTTTAGCAGTGCAAAAGTTTAGCGGTATGAATGTGCTCTGGTTGTATCGAGCGGGCGTATACTTTTCCGCATTAGCGTTGTCCTCTGTGGAACTCTGTGTCCTCTGCGGTTGGGTTTTTGAAAAAGCATTAACCACAGAGGACACAGAGTTACACAGGGGCGCACGCAGGACCTAACCTTCGTTCGGTGCGGTGAGTCTATACGGCATGAAGGAGACGGCATGAAGCGCAGAGATTTCATCACTACCGCAGCGTGTGGAGTCGGTGCCGCATGGCTGGGTTCAAAGATGACCCGCCACGCCCTTGCCATTCCCGCGCTCACGCAAAAATTCAGCGCCTCCGATACGGTTGTGCTGGGCAACACAGGAATCCGCACCAGCCGTTTGGCGATGGGCACGGGAACTGTTGGTGTGGGCCACCACTCCCACCAGACCGCGCTCGGGGTTAAAGGACTTTCTGACCTGCTGCTGAATGGTCACGACCATGGGTCGCGGTTCTTCGACGCCGCCGACTCTTATGGAAGCCATCCTCATGTAGCTGAGGCTCTCAAGCACGTCCAGCGCGATCAAGTAACGGTGCTGACGAAATCGTGGGCGCGCGATCCCGCGAGTATGCGCGCCGATCTCGATCGCTTTCGCAAGGAGTTGGGTACGGACTACATCGACATTTGCCTGATGCATTGTCTGACTGAAGCTGATTGGACAGACCGCTACAAAGGCGTGATGGACGTGCTGTCCGAGGCGAAGCAGAAAGGCATCATCCGCGCGCATGGCTGCTCATGCCATTCGATCGAAGCGTTGCGGGCGGCTGCCGCTTCGCCGTGGGTTGAAGTGGACTTCGCGCGAATTAATCCAATCGGTTCGCACATGGACGCTGATGCTGCGACTGTGGTTTCGGTGCTGAAACAAATGAAAGCGTCTGGCAAGGCTGTGGTCGGAATGAAGATTCTGGGCCAGGGCGATATGCGCGACCGCCAGGATGATGCCTTGCGCTATGCCTTGTCACTCGGGATTCTCGACGCCTTCACTATAGGCGCTGAGTCCCGTGCCGAGCAGGAAGACCTGATCCGCAGGATTGCAGCCGCGTAACAACTGATCTCAGGCGGCATGCCCAACATGCCCAACACATGAGAAGGCGGACGAGGCGTCCGCTTCTACGTAACCGTGAGCGCTAGTTCGCTGAGCAGTTGGCCAAGCACCTGAGCGTCTGCATCTCGATCTCGGCCTTCTTGTGCGACGGGATGTTGCTCGCCGGCAGAATTACCAGTGACTGCGGGCCATCTGCCACGTTGAAGGTGCAATCGAAGGTGAGCGCTTGTACGCCGCGTTGCTTGCACGAAGTCTGCTCGAGCGCAGAGTTCGCCGAAGAAGGATTATCGTAAATCTGGTCGGCCAGCTTGGACGGCAGGACTGCCACCGTCATCGGGATCGGAGCTTTGAAGCGGACATTAACACGCTGAGAATCCATGCTCGGCGTGAGCACGCTGTACATTTTGGGCACTGAGGTGAGTTCGTATTTTTCCTTCACCAGACGTACCCACTGGAACTCCGGCTGAATGCAATTGGCTACACAATCCCAGCGATAGTAGGTGATGCGCAGGTCATTGGGTGACATCAATTGCCTCGCCATGCCAATCCGGCCAATCGCGCTGATGCCTGTAACTACTGCACGATTTGGGGTGCGATCGTCGCGCACCAACAGCACCATTGGCGTGTCGGGCCCCAGATGGCACTCGTAAGTCGTGCTAACCACGTGCTCGCGGATGCAGGACAAGTTCAGGTTCGCGATTGCCGCCGGATGCTGCTGGGCATCAGTCCACGATTGTGCGGTTGCCATAGCAATCGTAATTGGTTGGGTAGCCTGTATATCGACGTGGATGTTCCCACCATCATCACCAGGGTGATAGACGCGCCCGGCGTGGAAATCAGCGGGATCGAGCTGTGCATCCTCGTCACTGGCTCGCACCCAGTCAAAGGTTCGCGGCGCAGCAAACGCTCCCACGGATAGTGATGCACAAATCAGAATTGTCGCGAGTACTGCATTTCGCATAGTTTTTATCCTTTTCGGCCTATCACATTAGACGATTAGGTTGCCTGGGGAACAAGGTTACCGGCGATTACGCAGGATGCTGTACTACCGGAAAAGCGGCCCGGATAGAATCCGTATGTGGTCTCTGCCGAACCTTATCGCGGTCGGATTGCGCCTTCGCCGACCGGATATCTTCATCTTGGGCACGCTCGAACCTTTCTGATTGCCGCCGAACGCCCGCGCCAATTCAGCGGTTCACTTATATTTCGCAACGAAGATCTTGACCAGGAGCGCTGCCGGCCGGAATTCGTCTCGGCCATGTTCGAGGACATGCGATGGCTGGACATTTCATGGGACGAGGGACCGGATTGCGGCGGAGCCTTTGCGCCTTATTCTCAAAGTGACCGGCGGGAACATTATCTGGACGCGTGGAAACAACTGCGAGATGCGGGACTGATTTATCCGTGCACGTGTTCGAGAAAAGATTTAGCTCTGTCGGCCAGCGCGCCTAACAACAAACCCAAGGTCCCTCGACTCCGCGTGATTTTCCGCTTCGCTCAAAATCACGCTAGGCTCGGGATGACAGTGTCGTGGTCATCCAAAGAAGCAGGGGATGACAGAGTTGGGCAGCAAAGTGGTAAACGGTTTCTCATTGCGAATTACCACGAACGTGTCATCTCGAGCGGAGCGGCGCGTCCGCTGGGCGGACGGGGCGCGGAGTCGAGAGACCTTGTGGTGAAGATGCGCTAGCGCTTCGCTCAAATCACGCCCGCTCGGGATGACAGTATCGTGGTGATCCGATCACTGCGACTTGGTGCTCGATGAAGGCGGCATGCGTCTGAGTGACTGGACAGCAGATCAGGTCAGAGCGCGAGTTTGTCCTCTGTGATTTTTGCCTCTGTGTAACTCTGTGCCCTCTGTGGTTATGGTCTTAAAACAAGCTGAGTGATTGGACAGCAGAACAGGTCAGAGCACGAGCTTCCCCTCTTTGATTTTTGTTTCCTCTGTGTAACTCTGTGCCCATCTGTGGTTAAGGTCTTAAACTCTTTTAACCACAGAGCACACAGAGCCACACAGAGGTGGCAAACTCACCGGCAGTTTAGCTCATCGAACCTAAGCCCGACTTGGGCGCGAGGGTGGATAATGGCTACGAATCCTAAGATGCCCGATCTTCCCCATATTCCTCCGCGCAGGCCGGAGAACGAGCATGCCAAAGTGCACATGATTCGCCAGAGCAAGTTTCCGTGGTCAATTGTGATCCTGATCGCGGGTGCGGCGCTCCTGCTTGCGATCTTTGCCTTATTGCCCAGGGCACCGCATGTGACCGCGCTCCCGACTGGCGCACAGGTTCCGCAGCAGCCCACGGCGGACCAGATCCAGCTTACGAATTTGAAGCTTGCGCCGGCGCCCGCCGGAGGCGCAGCCTACATGACGGCAATCCTTCACAATATGGGGGACACGGCAATTAACGGGGTACAGGTGCAGGCGCAATTCCTGGGCAGAAATGGGCCAGTGCTCGAAACCGTGAATGTACCGGTGCAGGGCCTGGTGAATAGAACAACTTCTCAGGACCTGGCTCAAGCACCGATTAAACCGAACGAGTCCCGCCCGGTGCGTATTTATTTCCAGCACACCCCTGCCGGGTGGAACCACCAATTGCCCGAGCTCACCGTGACCAACGTGGTGGGCACAACACCGTAGTGCGCCCCTAGCGGGTCGGCTGCACCGTCTCCCCAACCCGCCGGCTCACCTCAAACTTCAATTTGCCGCTGCGCTTGTCGGCATCGACGACGACGTGATCTCCGTGCAAAATTTCGCCGTCGAGAATCTTCAACGCAAGCGGGTCCTGAATCAGCTTCTGGATCGCGCGTTTAAGCGGTCGGGCGCCAAAGTTTGGATCATAACCTTCGGTGAATAGCAGATCTTTCGCCGTATCGGTGAGCTCAATTGAAATCTTCCGTTCGGCAAGCAGACGGCGCACGTCTTCCAGACGCAGCTCGATGATCTTCACCAGCTGCTCCCTGCCCAGCGGTGTGAAGACGATAATGTCGTCCACGCGATTTAGGAACTCGGGCTTGAAATGCCCATGCAGCGCGGTCATCACCAGCTCAGTGGCCCGTGCAAAATCATCGGCAGTGCGCATGTTTTCCGCCTGCAGATAAGTCGAGCCTATATTTGAAGTCATGATGATGATGGTGTTTTTGAAATCCACGACGCGGCCCTGGCCATCGGTCAGGCGGCCGTCGTCCATGATTTGCAGCAGGATGTTGAATACGTCCTGGTGCGCCTTCTCGATCTCATCGAACAGAATGACCGCATAAGGACGCCGCCGCACCTGCTCCGTGAGCTGCCCGCCTTCTTCGTAACCGACGTATCCCGGAGGCGCGCCGATCAACCGCGAAACTGCGTGCCGCTCCATGTACTCCGACATGTCGATGCGCACCAGCGCGTGCTCGTCATCGAACAGGAATTCGGCGAGAGCTCGCGCCAGCTCGGTTTTGCCAACGCCGGTAGGTCCGAGGAAAATAAACGACCCAATCGGACGTTTTGGATCGCTCAATCCTGCTCGTGAACGGCGAATCGCATTTGATACGCGCTCAAGCGCAATATCTTGTCCAACCACGCGCTGGCGCAGCCGATCTTCCATTGTGACCAGTTTCTTGACCTCGCCTTCGAGCATCTTCGAGACCGGAATGCCAGTCCACTTGGAGACGATCTTCGCGATGTCTTCTTCATCCACTTCTTCTTTCAGCATGCGCTTCCCGCTCGAGCTTTCCATTTGCCGGGTGACCTTCGTTAGTTCCTCTTCGGCCTGGCGAATCAAGCTGTAACGGATCTCGGCGACCCGTTGCAGGTCTCCCTTTCTCTCCGCTGCCTGCTCTTCAGTCCGGAGCTGCTCGATTTTTTCCTTCAATTGTCGCGAGCGCGCTATCAGGTCTTTTTCCTGCTTCCATCTCGCCTTGAGCGCATTCGACTGCTCGCGAATTCCGGCGAGCTCTTTGTCGATTGCAGCCAGGCGCTCTTTGGAATTCGGGTCGTCCTCTTTTTTCAACGCCTGCTTTTCGATCTCAAGCTGCGTTGCACGCCGCTCCAGTTGGTCAATCTCGGTCGGCATGGAATCGATCTGAATGCGTAGTGATGCCGCAGCTTCATCGATCAGGTCGATTGCCTTGTCCGGAAGGAAACGGTCGGTGATGTAACGATGCGACAGAGTCGCGGCCGCCACGATCGCCGAATCCTTGATCCGTACGCCGTGGTGGACTTCGTACTTTTCCTTCAGCCCGCGCAGAATGGCAATTGTGTCTTCGACGGTTGGCTCGCCGACATAAACAACCTGGAATCGCCGCTCAAGCGCCGCATCTTTCTCTATGTGCTTGCGATATTCCGCCAGTGTGGTTGCGCCGATCGCGCGTAATTCTCCGCGCGCAAGAGCGGGTTTGAGCATATTCGAAGCGTCAATTGCGCCTTCCGCAGCTCCAGCTCCTACCAGCGTGTGCAGTTCATCGATGAAAAGGACGATCTGTCCCTGGGAGTCTTCGATCTCTTTCAGTACGGCCTTGAGCCGGTCTTCAAATTCGCCGCGATATTTCGCTCCGGCCAGCATCGATCCGAGATCGAGCGCAACCACGCGCTTGTTTTTCAGGATTTCTGGAACATCGCCGGAAATGATTCTTTGCGCCAAACCTTCAACGATGGCAGTCTTACCCACGCCCGGTTCGCCAATCAGCACCGGATTATTTTTCGTCCGCCGCGAAAGCACCTGCATGACACGACGGATCTCCTCATCACGCCCGATTACAGGATCGAGTTTGCCTCGCCGGGCAAGTTCGGTCAGATCTTTGGCATACCGCTCCAACGCCTGGTATTTGCCTTCAGGATTTTGATCAGTAATGCGCTGCGAGCCACGGATCGAAGTCAGGGCTTTCAGGATTGCGTCGTGCTTAGCGCCGTGACGGGCAAGAATCTCCTGCGCCGGATCGCGCTTGAGCTGTGTGGCCGCGAGCAGCAAGTGCTCGGTGGAAACATACTCGTCCTTAAATGTGTCGGCTTCCTTGAAAGCCCGGTCCAGCAACTGGTTCGCAGCCTGCGATAAAGTCGGTTGCGCCGCAGCGCCTGAAATTTTCGGCAGCTTTTCTATTTCCTGGTACACATCACGCAATACAGCCTGCGGGCCGCCGCCGATTTTTTCGAGCACCGGCGGGACGATTCCTTCTTTGTCCTCAAGCAAGGCCGCCAACAGATGCACTGGTAGTACCTCAGGGTTACCGTGCTCGGAAGCCAGTTCACTCGCCCGCTGCACTGCTTCCTGCGCTTTGACCGTGAATTTGTCCCAACGAATTGCCATGGTGTGCTCCTAAATATTCAGTACCAGCAGGTAGCCTTTGGCGATTGGCATTTAGTCACGCGGGTCGGTTCAGTTTCCCGAATCTGCAACACCGAGTGCTAAATGCCAAGTGCCAGCTGCTAATTGCAAAAATAAAAGGGAGACGCCATTTCCCAGGCTCGCCTCCCTTCCTTTAGATACTTTCAGTCGAGCAAGGTTACGCTGCGCGTCCGGTGCTCTTCACTTCCTTGCCTTCGAGCGAATTTCTCGCTGCCGACGTTGACTTTAATCTGCTTCGGCTTGGCTTCAGCCTTCTTGGCAAGCTGGACCTTCAATATCCCCTTGTCATAGTGCGCCTGAACGTGCTCGGCATCAACCGTATTCGGCAAGGTGAAGGAGCGGGTGAAGCTGCCATACTGCCGCTCAACCCGGCGGAAGTTCTCTTCTTTTTCTTCCTTCTCGAACTTGCGCTCGCCATGAACGGTCAGCGTGTTGTTCTCGATCCGGACATCGATGTCCTTCTCGTCGATCCCTGGTACCTCAATCTTCAGCGTGATGTTGTGTCGTCCTCGTAGACGTCTAACGGCGGGGCGAACGTTGAGGTGGTGAGGGCCTCTCTTCGCGACCGCCATAGGTATCGCGGAAAAGCCGGTTCATGCGGTCCTGAAGGGTGCTGAATTCGCGGAATGGTTCCCAGCGGCTAAGTACAGTCATGACAATCCTCCTCAAATCTGAATTCTTAAATTTTGTGCCTTATAAGGCTTGTTTGCGCTGCGGCAGATGACTTAGCACACTACAAGCATAAAATCTTAGTTAGTTATTGTCAAGTCTACTAAATGCTTATTGTGCTTTAACTTACAATCGCTAGTAAGCACTTCAGGTACGCGGTCTCAGGTATTCCTAGCACCGTCGGGTGGTCCTTGGATTGGCCCCGGTTCTCCAGAATTCGAACAATCCTATGCAAGTCCTGTGCAGCCGATGCGACTACTTCCAGCAGGTCTGAGGCGCTAACGTGGTACGAACAGGAGCAGGTAACCAGGATTCCTCCGGGCCGCAGCATCTTCAGCGCCCGCAGGTTCAGCTCTTTGTAGCCGCGGAGCGCAGTCGCCAAATCGCGCTTGCTTTTGGCAAACGCCGGCGGGTCGAGCACGATGCAGTCGTACTTCTTACCCTGGTCTGAGTAGTCGCGCAGCAGGTCGAAGGCGTTGGCCTCGATCCATTCGATTTCCCTGCCGTTCAGCTGAGCATTCTTCTCTGCTATTTCCAGCGCTGGAAGCGAGCTGTCCACGCCTGTGACCTTTTCGCAAGTACGCGCCAGATGCAGCCCAAAGCCGCCCTGGTAACAGAAGACATCAAGCGCTTCCCCACGCGCATATTTCTCTGCCGCCGCGTAGTTTTCCCGCTGGTCGAGAAACGCTCCGGTTTTCTGTCCGCCGAGCGCTTCATAGAGGAACCGGACGCCGTTCATCTGAAATTCCGTGCTCGTTTTCTGGCCGAATATCAAGCCACTCTCCTTGTAAGGAAGCTGTTCCAGCTGGCGTACACGGACATCTACTTTTTCCACGATTGCGGCAGGCTGTAGCTTTTCCTTCAGTTCGGAAACAACGCCGCTACGAATGTGGTCCAGATCCATGGCCTGGGTGAGGACTTGCATGGAGAGAATGTCGTTGTAGCGATCGACAATCAGCCCGGGAAGAAGATCGCCTTCACTGAACACAACGCGATACGCGTTAGTGTTCTCAACAAAGCGCTCGCGGTAAGCGATCGCATCCCGAATCCGTTCTCGCAGAAGCTGATCGACATCGCCGACCGGGTGGAGGGAAATCATTCGCAGCGCAATCTGAGAGGCGGTGCTGTAGAAAGCCGTTCCTAGTGTTCGCGGAGGCCGCGCAGGTCGAACATTCGTGCCCGGCAACGGCCGTGTGGGTCGGACATTCTTGTCCGACAATTCTTGAACCGTAACCAGCGCTCCGGGCTGGACATCCTTCGCCTCGACAATGTCCGAGCGGTAAACCCAGACATGCCCGGCTCGAATCCGGTCCGCGCCACGGCGGGAGATGATCACCACCGGCCGAGCATCTGGTTTTGCGGCCATGAATGAATCTTAATCTGGTTTTTAGGAGAGGTTTCTGAGGTTCGCTCCGCGCACACGCAAGGTGATCTGGGTTTTAGTCATGCCATCCTTTGCAGAAATCGACAGCGGTGTGACAGGAGACCGGGGAATACGCTAACGTACCGCATTCACCTACGCGGAAACAGGTTCTTTGTGAGGATGGCTGGCGGCTTCGGCTCGGGCCAGATCTAAATCTCTTTGCAACGCATCGAGCACCGCACTGGGCAACTCCTCGCCCCATTCATCCTGCTCGGCATCGCTCCAGCTACCATTCAGGCGAATGGAGTCGTTGAGGTCTTCGGGAAATGCCTGACGGTAGGCGCCTTCGCGAAGTAGAGTATCTCCGAGCTTCCGTCCGCTAGCGGCATCGTAAATGCGCCGGGCAGCCGTGCCGCTGGTATTTACAAAGCTGAGAAAGACTTCTCCGCTATCCAAGTATTCGTTGCGATAGTACCAAGCCTGGCTGGCATCGATCTTGGGATGCGTCCGGCGCTTGGTGGTGCGTTCAACTTTCTGCTCTGCCGGAGCTTCCTTGGAGGGGTCATAAAACAGAATTCGCTGGCAGGAATCGCAGTACAGCAGCTTGCCGCCGCGGACTTCGTTATACATCTGGGGCCGCAGCATCACCGAGCAGCCTGAACACTTTTGATCGCGGACTTCAGCAATACCCGAGCCGCGAAATTTCGAGACCCGGTCATAATGCCGCAACAAGTCCGGATCGACCGCCGACCGCGATGCGTCACGCTTCGCAGTCCACTCCGCCAGCTCCTTTTCATCTTGCGCCGTGCGCTCGCGCGCATTTGCCTTTTCCTTCTCGATCTCTGCCGCCTCTGCTTTCAGCTCGGCCTCGGCGGCTTTGACTTGCTTATCGCGCGCATCGGCGTTGACCATCAATTCCAGAATCTTATCTTCGTTCGTGCCAATTTCCTGCTCGGCAAACTGGATCTCGTGCATCAGGGCTTTGTACTGGTCGTTGGTCTTTACCTCGAGCGACTGATCCCGATACTTGGAGATCTTTTGACGCAGGTCAGTGATTGCAGTCTCATATTTCCGGCGCGCAGCCTCGTCGGCTTTGACAGTTCCCCGAGCTTTCTCCAGCCCAGCTTTGGTTCCGGCGAGTTTTTCTTCGATCACGGTGACCCGCCGAGGAAGTTCGGCGATTTCGGCCAGCAGCCGTTGGATTTCGCGGTCGGTGCGCTGCAGCGAGATTAAATGCTCAATTTCAGGCGACATCGGTGGGTATATGCCGTAATTCTAACACGTGGATTGGCGCGCCTTCCGGCTGTTAATCTAAGCTTTTAGAAGCATGGTCGGCGGCCATTTGTCTTTCGCATAACGATCTTGCCAACGACCAACGACCGACGACCAAGGACGGCTTTCTTGAGCAAACAAGTTTCTATTGGCAATTTCGAGCTTACCGCCCTCTCGGACGGCGTTTACCATCTCGACGGCGGCGCTTTTTTCGGCATTGTCCCCAAGGTTCTCTGGTCCAAGCGAGTGCCTTCGGACGATAAGAACCGTGTGCCCACGGGCCTCAACTCCGTTCTCGTGCGCACCGGGGATAAGAACATTCTGATCGAGACCGGAGTGGGGAATAAACTTCCTGAAAAGATGGTCCAGATCTATGGCCAGCCCGCAAAGTTGCTGGACGCCCTGAGCGCCACCGGGGTCTCACCCGATGACATCGATATCGTGATCAATACCCATCTCCACTTCGATCATTGCGGATGGAACACAGTCCTCCGGGGTGGAAAGATCGTGCCAACATTTCCGAAAGCTAAATACTATGTGCAGGAAGGTGAGTGGAAGCATGCACACCAGGGCCAGCGCGATACCGTTAGTTATCTCCACGAGAATTACGATCCCCTGGTCGAAAGCGGCCAAATGCAATTGCTGCGGGGAACTCAGGAGATCGTTCCAGGGATCTCCGTCGAAGTGTTTCCCGGGCACACCCGCGATATGCAGGCGGTAATCATTCGAAGCGGAGACAAGACCGCCTGCTACATCTCCGACCTGATCCCCACCAGCGCGCACGTTGAGGTCAACTGGGTGATGGGATTCGATCTGTACCCGCTTGAAACCATTGAAAGCCGCAAGCGCTACTACTCGCGGGCGATTCCGCGGAATTGGCTGACCATGTTTACGCACGATCCCAAAGTGCCATGGAGCTATCTGGAGAAAGATAAGCGCGGGAAAATCGTGGCCAAAGAATCGACTGCGTTGGCTGGATAGCGTCGCCGCGCAATGGGCTATGGGTACAATCTTGCCGGAGGCAAACAATGGATTGGACTCTCGCGGCGAAGATCGTTGCAGTCGCATGGGCAGCTATCGGGCCTCTCGTAGGAGTGTTGATTGGCGCATTCTTAACAAGCCGAATTCAGCGACGACAGTGGTTGTCTGACCGCAAGCGCGAAGAGTACCACGAACTTTTATCGACAATAACCGCTGCCTATCAGGAAATGATGTTACTCAAGAACACAGACAATTTGTCAATGGAAGATTACAACCGGCTGAATTTTACCGTACACAATGCAGTTCAGAATTGCATTTTTGCAAGCGATAGCGTGATCATGAAAGTTGATGTGTTTGGTGAATGGGTGAAATCTGTTCGTAATGTGAAAGGAGACGACTTCAACAAGATTGAATTCGGCAAGAAAATGGGTTCTCTCTTGGAAGACATTAGGCAACTAGCGTTAAAGGATATTAGAAGCTAATAATTCGGAATTCTCGTAGATGTTGCCGATGACTTCGGGGCTGTTGCTCGGAGAGTGTCTCAGCTGCTGCGCTACAATGTCTCCTCGCAATTTCAGCGTGAACAGGAGATGCTATGAAGCGCGCAATTCTCTGGACGATGTTTCTCGTAGTCCTTGCACTTGACCCCAGCGCGTTCCCTCAGCAGGCTTCCGCGAAACGCCCCAAGATAACCGGCATCGATCACGTCGATTTCTACACGACTTCCGCCGAAGCGAATGAACATTTGTACACGATCGCGCTGGGAATGCCGAGCGCGCCACCTCTCGAACCAGGGCAGACGCAGAGGTTCATGGTCGGATCGCAGTGGGTAGGTTACAGTCCGACGCCGGACGCGCAGGCAACTAACCGCATGGATCACCTCGCGTTCCGGACAGAAGATTGCGAAGCGCTACGTCTGTATCTTGTGGCGAAGGGTATCAAGGTGCCTGATTCAGTGAGCAAGCTGAAGGAAGATAGTAAGAGTTTCATGGTCATTGACCCTGAAGGCCACAAGATTCAATTCGTGGAACGGTCGAAACCTTTGGTCGGCGGCGGCATCATCATGGGATCGACTGGCCCCATCATCGCCGATCCCGTTTCCCATCGCATAATTCACGTCGGATTCATCGTTCACGATCGCGATGCCGAAGACCATTTCTACCGTGACCTTCTCGGCTTTCACATCTACTGGCATGGTGGAATGCAGCCCGATCGGACGGACTGGGTTGCGATGCAGGTACCTGACGGCACCGATTGGCTGGAGTACATGCTGAACATCAAGCCCAACGCCGATCTGCACACGACTGGTGTGATGAACCACGTCTCCATCGGCGTGCTCGACATGAAGCAGGCTCAAGCAAAACTGGAGTCACATGGCTGGAAGGCGCACGGCGACGAGCATGCGCAAATGGGGAAAGACGGGAAGTGGCAGCTGAATGTCTACGATCCTGACTTCACGCGGATTGAATTAATGGAATTCAAGCCGGTCCAAAAACCCTGCTGCTCTGATTTTCAGAGACCACATCCGCAGGAGCAGTAACGCAACTTATTCGGCGTGATTGGTGACTAGGAGTTCACTGCGCTGAGTGCTTCGCGGGCGGGGGCGCCCGCGCCACACAGTCGAGCTTCAAAGAATTCTTCTACCCGCGTCAGAATCTCCGGCGCATTCTTGGAATCGTAGATGGCCTTCCGCAATGCGGCCCCGCCCGGTACCCCATGCGTAAACCACGACGCAAATTGCTTCATCTTCCCGGTTGCATCGGGCAGTTCTTCTTCAATCAGCATCCGGAAATAAGTGCGAATCATGTCGTAGCGATCAGCTTCGGAAGGCTCATCGTACGGCTTATTGATGGAAGTCGTCGAGCGTGGCTCGACCGGACGGGCAAGAATGCCCGTCCCCACACGGTCAGCGCTCAGCGCAGCGCAGTATTGCTCAATCTGCCGGAATATCCACGGGTTCGCAGGCGCGGTCCGCCCGATCATCACCGCATCGCATCCGGTCGCAGTGACCATGGCGCACGCATCTTCGGGAGTACGAATATCGCCATTCCCAATCACGGGAATTTTTACGGCATCTTTCACCGCAGCAATCCACTCCCAGCGCGCGGTGCCGCTGTAACCCTGTTCACGCGTACGGGCATGCAGCGCGACGGCGCATAGCCCGCAGTCCTCGGCGATCTTCGCCAGCTCGACGCAGACAATCTCATCGTCACTCCAGCCGGCACGGAACTTCACCGTAAACGGAATCTTTACCGCAGCGCGCACGGCTTCGAAAATTCCGCGAATGCGCGGCAGGTCTCGCAACAGTCCTGATCCGCCATTGCACTTTACGACCTTTTTTGCCGGACATCCCAGGTTCAGATCCACTAGGTCAAAGCCGAGGTCCTCGACGATGCGCGCCGCATCCGCCATAACCTGCGGATCGCTGCCGAAAAGCTGAGCCGAGATCGGGTGCTCGTCCTCATAGAAATGCAGGTAGCGCTTGGCCTTCTTGTCCTTGGCGCGTAGGACTCCATCCGCCGAAGTGAACTCGGTCATAATCAACCCGCAGCCACCTAGATTGCGAATAAAACGGCGGAAAACCGTATCGGTCACGCCCGCCATAGGCGCCAATACGGTTGCGGGTGAGATCCTCACTGAGCCTATGCGTAAGGAGGAAGGTACAACTATAGGCGCGGGTCCGACACCCCGTTCGTCAAGGGCCGCATTGCCCGGCAAACTTAGGTCTGAGGCCGCGGGCGCCGAGTTGTCCCAAAACTTGCGCACCACAGCATTGTAAATGCCGCATTCCCCGCTGGCACCTAATGATCATTGTGGACCGTCGCGGTCCTTCAGCTGAGCGTCCAACTCTGCCAGGGCCGCCTCCAACATCGCGCGATGTTGTGGGTTCGAAGAGACTTCAAGCTGCTGCAAGATGTGCTGCCGGGAAAGTTGCAGGCCATCTCGCCGTTGTTGTTCGGTAATCTGTTTGGGCGTGAGCTGCTTACGCAGCGGCTGTGCGGAAGCTGAAGAGCTGAGCGACTCCTGCTGCTGCTCAACCGACTTGCTTTCCCATCCCCGGGCCATGAGGAAATTGTAAGCGTCTGGCGCAATAGTTGCGCTCACCTTTGCTTTCGGTCTCCCAGAAGCAGGCCGCAACGCCTTACGTCCATTGTGACGCCCCGCCCCTGCGTTATATGCTTGCGCCGTGCGGAAAGCGGCTGGACCTTCTCCAACAACTCCACTCTATATCGGCATGGTGATCACCTTGGCCGCGGTGGTCGCCTACTCGGCGTATGTCACGCGGCAAATCGCCGGGCTGCGCCAATTGCAGAACAATTTGATCGACCGCAACCGCAAAGATTCGCTGCAGCTATTGCGCATTCAGAATGAATTGAATTCAATCGGCATCTCGATGCGCGACATGTTGGATACCGCTCCTCTCGATCAAGCTCAGCCGTATCCGTTGACTGCCTGGGAGCCGCAATTCCAGCGCATGCGGGTCGATCTGGAAGACGCCTTCCGGCGCGAGCAGCAAGTGTCACCGGAGGGGCGGACGGCAGACCAGCAACAGTATCTGCAGAGTTCACTTGCGCAGTTCTGGGACGCGGTTGGTCGCACTTTCGCCTTGGCTCGAAGTGGCAAGGAAAAGGAGGCCCGCGAGCAGATTCGGCTCTCCTTGCAGGCGCGGCTCGCGGCGCTCAACACCTCTGTCGCTCGTTTGCTGGTGCAGAACAATGAGAGCGAGGAGCGGGCCGCGGCCCAGGTCACAGAAATTTATGATCGCGTCGCACGCCAAGCATATGTTTTTCTTACGGCAACGCTGATTGCAATCATTTTGACCAGTCTGTACTTGATCCGTTCCAACCGGCTCATCTTTAACCAGCTTGCGATGCTTTCCGAGCAGCGCAGCGACCTGGCGCAGAAATTGATCTCGTCGCAGGAATCGACACTTCGCCACATCTCGCGCGAACTCCACGACGACTTCGGTCAAATTCTGACCGCGATGGGAATCATGTTGGGACGTGCGCGCAATCAATTGCCGGAAGAATCGCAGCTGCGTGCCGATCTGCTCGAAGTCCGCGAGACGGCGCAAACTACTCTCGATAAAGTTCGCAGCCTGTCGCAAGCTTTACATCCGGTAATGCTCGAGGAAGCTGGCCTGGAACAGACCATCGAATGGTATTTGCCGGTGGTGGAAAGACAGACCGGAATTGGCATATGCTACGAGAAATCAGGAACACCGTTTCCGGTCAATGGCAACGCCGCGGTCCACGTCTATCGCGTGTTGCAGGAAGCGTTAAACAATGTGGCCCGCCATTCTGGAGCAAAGAAAGCCTGGGTGCGATTGCGCTTCACTTCAGATATGTTGCAGCTCGAAGTCGAAGACCGCGGCTCGGGATTCCCTGCAACCCGCCCCGGTCAGGGAATTGGCCTGGTAGCAATGCGCGAGCGTGCTGAATTGCTGGGAGGACATATCGCGATCGGACGCCCGCTCGAAGGTGGCACTCTCGTGAGCATGCGCATCCCGAGAGAGCATTTGGAGTCGAATGCCTGATCACCAAATTTCGGTGCTGCTGGTGGACGACCACAGCCTTGTCCGGCGCGGCTTCCGTCGCATGCTGGACGACGAGGCGGACATTCGCGTGGTCGGCGAAGCCAGCGACGGCGAAGAAGCGGTCAAGCTCGCGCGATCACTCAAGCCTCAAGTCATAGTCATGGATTGCGCTCTACCAGGAATTAATGGTTTGCAAGCCACGCGCAAAATTCTGCAAGTGTTGCCGGAGACGCTGATCCTGATGCTAAGCATGCACACTGAGGAAACCTGGGTACGGCAGGCCCTCGACGCCGGCGCGCGCGGTTATGTCCTAAAGAATGCCATGGATCTGGAGCTGAGTTCGGCAATTCGGCGAATCGTAAAAGGGGAAACCGTTCTCGACGCGCAGCTTTCGAAGCAGCAGACCCTCAAGGGCGAACGCAATGGGGGCCTCACGCCGCGCGAAGTAGAAATCCTGCAACTCATCTGCGACGGAAAATCAAACAAAGAAATCGCAAACCAGCTCGAGCTGAGCGCAAATACGGTTGCCGTGCATCGCGCCAACATCATGGATACGCTCGGAATCCACAAGACCGCCGAACTGGTCGTGTACGCCATCCGCAACGGGCTGGTAAACGTTCCGTGAACCGGCGTTCGTTCTTAAAAGCAACAGTTGGATTAACAGCAACCGGGTGCCCCTCCCTTCTCGCGCCTTTTGCGAGAGCGTGGGCGCTTGGGTCGAATCCCTCCCAGTCTTTAGGTTTTCATTTCACCGACGTGACAACTTCCGCGGGACTTCACTTCAAGCACAACAATGGCGCGTACGGTGGCAAGCTGTTGCCGGAAACCCTCGGCTCCGGTTGCGCTTTCCTCGATTACGACGCCGATGGCTGGGAGGACATTCTTCTCGTCAACAGCATGGACTGGCCCGGTCACGCGCGGCAACGCTCCACCCTCAAACTTTATCGCAATAACCGCAACGGCACTTTCACGGACGTGACCCGTGCCGCCGGGCTCGAAATCGAAATGTATGGCATGGGAGTGGCGGTAGGGGACTTCAACAACGACGGCTTCCCTGACATTCTGATCGCCTGCGTCGGACAAAATCGCCTGTTCAAGAATACCGGCAAAGGACACTTTATCGACGTAACGAATTCCAGCGGTCTGGGAAAGCGCCAGGCATTCAGCGCATCAGCGCTGTGGTTCGATTACGACCGCGACGGCCTGCTCGATTTATTTGTTTGCAATTACGTGAAGTGGTCTGCCGAGCACGACGTTTTTTGCAGTCTCGATGGCAAGCACAAGTCTTATTGCACGCCGGAAGCGTACGTTGGCCAGACCTGCTGGCTGTTTCATAATCGCGGCAACGGCACGTTTGAGGATGTGACTGCGTCGAGCGGGATCTTCGACAGCAGCTCGAAATCGCTGGGCATCGCGATGCTCGATTATGACCAGGACGGCTGGCCCGACTTGCTCGTCGCCAACGACACACAGCCCAACAAGCTCTACCGCAATCAGCGCAATGGCACATTCAAAGACGTTGGCGTGGAAGCGGGAATCGCTTTCAGCGCGGAAGGGAAAGCCCGCGCCGGCATGGGCGTGGATGTCGGCGACTTTGACAACTCCGGGCGCGATGGAGTTGCCATCACGAATTTCGACAACGAGATGATCGGGCTTTACCGCGCCGACGGCCACGGCAATCTCAGCGACGTCGCTGTGCAAACCGGAGTTGGCCTTCCCTCCAAGACAACCTTAGGCTTCGGGTGCGCTTTTGCTGATTGCGATCTCGACGGCTCGCTAGACCTGATCGCGGTCAACGGACACATCGATGACACAGTGCGAAATGTACGAAACGTTGGTTATGCTCAACCTCCGCAGCTTTTCCTGAATAATGGAAAAGGAGCTTTTCACGAGGCCGGGGCCGAAGCCGGTGGCGGATTTAGCGAGCCAAAAGTTGGCCGCGGACTCGCAATCGGGGATTTCGATCGCGACGGTGATCTCGATGTGTTGATGACTACCAATAATGGGCCCGCGTATTTATTTCGCAACGATCAGACTTCCGGAAACCGTAGCATTCGGTTCCGCCTGGTTGGAACCAAGTCCAATCGCGATGCGATCGGCGCGCGGGTGAAGATTTCCGCAAACGGTATTATGCAAGCCCGCATGGTCCGAAGCGGCTCAAGCTATTTGTCGCAATCGGAATTGCCGATCACTTTCGGACTTGGCAAGCAGGACAAGATTGAACGAGTTGTTATCGATTGGCCGAGCGGGCGGAGCGAAGAATTTAAGCAACTTTCCAGCGGGAAATCCTACGAAATTACTGAGGCTCAAGGGATTAAACCGGGTCCAGAGTTCTAGTATTTTTACGTTATTGCGCCTTTTCTATAGCTGGACGAATATGTCTCCAACGTCCTCATAAATAAATGGCCACCTCCGGCCTGACAACTTGAGGAGTTCAACCCACGAAGCTGAAGCCGCCGAAAGGCGGCTTCAGTTTTTTGCACGCCTTGTTCGTCCCACGTGATTTTCTGTGCGTATAATGTTCGTTCTTGATTTCTATTTCTTGATCTCCACGTCGAGGAATTTAAATGTCGAACTTTTCCGGTCCGCTTTCTCCCACTCGCAGAAACTTTCTGGCTACAACCGGCGGCGTAATTGCTGGAGCAGTCGCGGCCCCGCGTGGCGTCTCTGCATCCGTAGCGCAATCGGACGATTCGCAAACCTCCACGCCGCGAAACCGCCGCAAGATCCTGATCGGCGTTTTCGATCCTGCATTTCCTGACCTCACGCTCGATCAACTGGTAGAGAAATACCAGCAGATGGGAGTGGAGGCGGCCGAGATCGGTACCGGCGGCTATCCCAACAACAAGCATTGCCCTCTCGATGACTTGCTGGCAGATCCCGCCAAGCTTCGCGCCTGGAAAAAGAAATTCGACGACCACAACATTCAGGTCGCCACGCTGAGCTGCCACGGGAATCCCGTGCATCCCGATAAGACCATCGCCGAGCGGGACGACCAGACCTTCCGCAAAACGGTGTTGCTGGCCGAAAAGCTCGACGTGAAAGTGATCGTCGGATTTTCCGGCTGCCCCGGAGCGAATCCTACGGACAAGAACCCGAATTGGATCACCTACCGTTGGCCCCCCGAATATGCCGCCGCACAGGATTGGCAGTGGAAGGAAAGAGTGGTTCCATACTGGAAAGATGCTGCCAAGTATGCCCGCAGTCACGGGATTCGCCGGATTGCGCTCGAAATGCACCCCAACTTCATGGTGTACAACCCGCTCACCTTGCTCAAACTGCGCGATGCGGTTGGAGAAGAAATCGGCGCTAACAATGACTTGAGCCATCTTTTCTGGCAAGGATGCAACCCGGTCGAAGTCATTCATATGCTGGGCAAGCAGGGCGCAATTTTTCACGCGCACATGAAAGACACGGTGCTCTTCCCCGACAAGGTTGCAAGGTATGGCGTGCTGAACTTCATCTTCGAAAAGCAGGACCTGAAGACGGCGTCGGATGCGTTCCGCGCCGTCGGCTACGGGCACAGCGCCAGCACTTGGAAGGACATCATGCGCGCCTACATGGAAGTTGGATACGACGGCATTTTCAGCGTCGAGAACGAAGATCCGATTTTGTCAGGCGAAGTTGGCGTCGAGCGCGCACTGTATGTTTTGAAGAACGTGCGGGAAGAGTTGCTGACCGAACCGCAGTTGGCGTAAATGGTTGGCTGTACCTTCTCTGCGAATTCCGGTTTTTCTCTGCGATCTCTGCGGTTAAAAGCTTTTGACCGCAGAGATCGCGGAGCGACAATAGAGTTCGCCGAGAAAAGCTAGGGAGGCATATGGATCGCAGAACTTTCATCGCTAGCACTACCGCAGCGGCTGTAATGAGCCGTTTGTCCTGGGCCGCAGCCGAGCATCGGATTGAAAAAATCGGCCTCGAACTTTACACCGTACGCGACGCTCTAGCTAAAGACTTCGAAGGCACGATCGCTCGCGTAGCCAAAGTCGGCTACAAGGAGGTTGAACTTGCGCAATTCTTCGCGCACCTTCCTGAGTTCAACCCATCGGCTAAGCGTGCGCGAGAAATTCTGGATGCGAATGGCCTGGCCGCTCCCGCTTCGCACGTGCCTTATTCAGCGCTGTCACCGGAGAACCTGCCCAAAGTGATCGAAGCCAGCAAAGTTCTCGGACACAGTTATATCGTCAATCCTTCGATCGACCGTGACGTACTTAAGCAGCCTGATGGATGGAAGCGAGCGGCGGAAGCCTTTAACCGCGCCGGGGAAGAGTGCCGGAAATCTGACCTTCATCTGGGCTACCACAATCACGTGGAGGAATTTAAGCCACTGCCCGACGGCAAATTGCCCTACGACGTTCTGCTCGCTGAAACCGACCCCAAGCTGGTCAAGATGGAGATAGATTTGGGTTGGGTCCATGAGGCTGGTGTCGATCCGATAGCTTATTTCAAAAAATATCCTGGCCGTTTCCCGCTGGTGCACGTAAAGGATTTCGACAAGGAACGCAATATGGTCGATGTTGGCAAGGGAGAAATCGATTGGAAAGCCATCTTCAAGAAAGCCGACGTCGCGGGAATCAAACACTACTTCGTCGAATTCGATAATCCTAAGGACCCATTTGAAGCCATACAAGCCAGCTATGAATATTTAGAGAAGTTGCGCTTCTAGCTCTACTCTGCGCACCTCTGTGATCTCTGTGCACTCTGTGCTAAAGGTTTTGGTTTTTTCTGACCACAGGGAATGCGAGGAATACGAGACAATGGCCCAGGTAATTCGCTCCCCCAAGGTTTACGACGTTTGCATCATCGGTTCCGGTGCAGCCGGTGGCACCGCGGCGAAAATCCTTACTGAAGGCGGACTCAATGTCGTCATGCTCGAAGCTGGGCCGCCGCTCAATCCGGCAACAGATTTCAAAGAGCACGTCTGGCCTTATCAGCTTCCTCACCGCGGCGCCGGAGTGGGTGGAAGGGCCAGCGCTGATTTTGGCGAATTTCTGGCCCCTAACGGCTCGTGGGACATTGAAGGCGAGCCTTACACCGTAGCTCCCGGATCGCGTTTCCGCTGGTTTCGCTCGCGCATCGTCGGCGGCCGCACCAATCATTGGGGACGCATCGCTCTTCGCTTTGCTCCGGTGGATTTCAAAGCCCGCTCTTACGATGGCATGGGGGACGACTGGCCCATCAGCTACGAGGACCTCGCGCCTTACTACGACAAGGTCGAGTCCTACATCGGCGTCTTTGGAACGAAGGAGAACGTTTCCAGCGCGCCTGACGGCATTTTCATGACGCCGCCGAAACCGCGCTGCACTGAAACTATCGTCAAGAAATCCTGCGACAAGCTGAATATCATCTGCATTCCCTCGCGGCTCGCAGTCATTACTGAGGCGCACAATGGACGGGCGGCCTGTCATTACTGCGCGCAATGTGGACGCGGCTGCGTCAACGCATCGAATTTCAGCTCAAGCCAGGTAATGATTCCGCCTGCGGTGAAGACCGGACGATTCACTCTAATCACCGGCGCTATGGCCCGCGAGATCATTGTCGGAAAAGACGGGAAGGCCGAAGCGGTCTCCTACATCGACAAGGCCACTCGCACTGAGAAGAAGATCAGCGCCAAAGCATTTGTTGTCGGGGCCAGCGCTTGCGAGTCTGCGCGCTTGTTGCTGAACTCCAAGTCTTCGATGTTTCCCGACGGGATCGCAAACTCCTCTGGCGTGGTTGGTCGTTATCTCACCGACAGCGTCGGCAGCTCCGGCTACGGATATTTCCCGCAACTCGCGAAGATGCCGGCCCACAACCATGATGGCGTTGGCGGAATGCACATGTACATGCCGTGGTGGAAGTTTGACCGCAAGAATGCGTTCCTTCGCGGGTACCACATCGAATTCGGCGGCGGGCGCGGAATGCCGGGCGTGGGCGACTTCGACGGCGTTTGCGAGGACTACGAAGGCTACGGCGCGGGTCTCAAACAAAAATGCCGAGACCTGTACGGAACGTTTATCGGCTTCGCCGGACGCGGCGAGATGATTCCGAACGAGCAGAGTTACTGTGAGATCGATCCCGTCACGGTCGATCGGTGGGGCATTCCGGTGTTGCGTTTCCATTGGCAATGGAGCGATAACGAAATCAAAATGGCGCGCGACATGCAGGAAACATTCCGCGATATCGTGGAGACCGCTGGCGGAACTTACTACTGGCAAGTTCGTCCTGACGGCGACCACCCGTACGGTATCGAGGACGGCGGCGTGATCATTCACGAGCTGGGCGTGGTGCGCATGGGTAGCAGCCCAAAAACCTCGGTTCTGAACGGCTATTGCCAGGCGCATGACGTGAAGAATCTTTTCGTGACCGATGCCTCCTGCTTCGTAAGCAATGCCGATAAAAATCCGACATTGACGATCATGGCGCTGTCATGGCGGGCTTCGGAGTACTTGCTGGATCAGGCGAAAAAGGGAAGCTTGTAATCAGGGCCTTTGGCCGCCGAGTGCCGAATATGGCGAGATTAACGCACGCGCGTGTTAACTATCTTTCTGCGGCACTCACTTTGCTGCTCTCGGCATCTGCTTTCGCGCAAAACAAACCCTTGACCGCTCGCCAGGTGATCGAACGCATTCAGGCTGAGGTCGGCGTTCCGTGGAAGAGCGACACTGTGGATACTTTCAAGGCCGGAAATCCTGACAGGCCAGTTACGGGGATCGCGGTCACCATGATGGCGACGCTCGATGTTTTACAGCGAGCCGCCGCGTCGGGAAACAATCTCATCATCACGCACGAGCCCACCTTCTACAATCATCTGGATAAGCCCGACGATCTCGCGCAAGGTGAGAACGACCTAGTCCTTGCCGAAAAGCGAGCCTTCATTGAAAAGCATGCCCTGATCATCTGGCGATTCCACGATCACTGGCACCTCCGCAAGCCTGACGGCATTCAAGCAGGCATGGTACATGCGCTTGACTGGGAGAAATTTCAAGATCCGGCGAATGAGCATCTCTTTACCATGCCGCGGACGACTCTCGCAGAACTCGCTGGCTCAATTAACGCGCGTCTGCGAATCCGGGTTATGCGAGTAGTTGGCGATTCGGAGATGAAGGTCACTCGAGTGGCAATGAGTCCGGGCGCTGCCGGGTTTGGCCGCGAGACAAAAGCTTTAGAGATGAACGACGTCGAACTGCTGGTAGTGGGCGAGACCCGCGAATGGGAGACGGTGGAGTACGTGGCCGATGCGGTTACCGAGGGTAAGCACAAAGCCCTGATCATCCTCGGGCACATTCCTTCCGAGCAGGCAGGGATGGAAGAGTGCACGCGGTGGCTGAAGGGCTTTATTTCTGAGGTCCCGGTCAATTTTGTTCCCTCGCTCGAACCTTTTTGGGTTCCGGAAGCGACTGCGGCGACTAGCAAAGAGTTGAGGACAAAATAATGTCAATTTCCCGGCGTGACGTTTTGAAGTCGCTGGCAATGGGCGCGGCGGCAACTTCCGTGCTGCGCATCATCCCCGCGCAAGCTGCCGAATATGCCCATCAGATGGTCGCGGCGGAGAAAGCTGTGACGAAAGCTTATACACCCAAATTCTTTCCTGCGCACGAATACAAAACATTGCAGGCGCTCTGCCAGACCATCATTCCCGCCGATGCGGATTCTGGTGGCGCAATGGAAGCGGGCGCACCGGAGTTTATCGATCTGCTGACCAGCGAAAACACCGCGTACCAGCGAGAGTTGGGCGGCGGCATTCTGTGGCTGGACGGTAAGTGCTCTGATCGTTACGGCAAAGTTTATCTCGAGTGCTCGCCCCAGCAGCAAAAAGAAATCCTCGATCAGATCGCGTACCGCAACAACGCGGTCACAAATCCGAGCATAAGCCAAGGGGTTGAGTTCTTCTCATTCCTCCGCAACATGACTGCCGACGGATTTTTCACCAGCGAAATCGGTATTAAATATCTCGGGTATATCGGAAGCGCTTATCTAAAGGAATTTCCCGGGTGCCCGCCTGTGCCGGGAATTTAAATTTCAGCACCACATAAATCTGAAGCTACGGGGATGAGGTTACACCCTCATTTTGTCATTCCGAGCAAGGCTCCGTCATCCGGCTACGGAGGACGGAACGCAGTCGAGGAACCTGCTGTTCGCTTCAGACTAAGAAGCAGGTTTGTCGACTTCACCAGTTCATCCGCAAGCGGATAATCTTGCTGCGTTCGAAATGACAGATAAAGTAAAGTTCAATAGTCATCCAGGAGGCATTTCTTATGGCCGTTGGCTACCCCGCTTCAGGAACGATGGTCGCGCACGCTATGGTGACCACACAATTCGAATTGGATGGATTTCGCGTAGTGCGCAGTTTCGGCGTGGTACGTGGCATCGTGGTCCGCTCGCGTTCGATTGTTGGCACTATCGGTGCCACCCTGCAGACTATTCTCGGCGGCAACATCACGCTGCTCACGAATCTTTGCGAAAAGACCCGGGCCGACGCATTTGATCTGATGCTGCAACACGCGGCGCAGCTCGGCGGGAACGCAGTTGTGGGTGCGCGTTACGACGCAACTGAGATCATGCAAGGAGTCACCGAAGTGCTCGCATACGGAACTGCGGTTTTCGTCGAACCCATCAAGCAGTCATGATTCAGGCGCAATTGCTTCACGCCCTCGGCTGGATCTGGGCTGTCTTCGGAGTGTATTGGATCGCAGCGGCCCGTCGCGGAAAAGCGGAGCAGACCCGTGAGTTGTCTTGGTATCGTCTCCTTCGGATTCTCCTGCTGGCAATCACATTTGCGCTGCTATTTTCGCCTTGGGCCCGGGTTGGGCCTTTGGGACGGCGATTCTTCCCACCACTTCCGATAATCGCTTACATCGGATTCGCACTCGCGCTTGCGGGGATGGGGATTGCTGTGTGGGCTCGGATTCATCTTGGCCAGTACTGGAGCGATAAGGTTGTCCTCAAGGTCGACCATCATCTGATCAGCAGTGGGCCCTACGCGCGAATGCGCCATCCCATCTATTCCGGCGTGCTGCTTGGAGTAGGGGGCACTGCGTTGGTTGTGGGTGAATGGCGCGGCGTCCTGGCATTTTTCTTACTGCTTACGAATTACGCTGTCAAAGCCAAAAGGGAAGAAAAGATATTGGCAGGGGCTTTCGCACAAAATTTCGCAGATCACAAAAAACGGGCTGGGTTTCTGTTGCCACGGCTCTACCCGAAGAAATAATTACTTGGGCGAAATGGGTTCCAGAGACGCGCCCATGGCTGTTGCCGGCACCGCGTGCTTTACTTTTTCAACTTCCAGCCACTTGCGGATCGCCGGAATTGCGGCGCGGGTGGCTTCTTCACCAATCTGGACCAAAGAGGCGCTGCGCTCAAAGTCATCGTAGCGAAAGCCGGTGACGTCCGGCTCAATCACCAGATCGGCGCAAGTGCGGGCCTGGGCGCAGTTCACGTCCTGCGCTATGGAGAAGCATTGTCCGATGACATCAAAAATGTGACGCGGACCACCATCGCTGGTCTTCCAATGGCTCCTCAGGCTTACCGCAAGAACTTTATCGGCGCCCATGTCGCGCGCCGGTTTGGTCGGCAGAGAATGGGCGAGCATGCCATCGACCAGAAGCCGCCCGTTAACTTTGACCGGCAGAAAAACTCCCGGATAAGCGCAGCTGGCGCGCACCGCATCAACCAGCGGACCGGAGCGGAATACCACGCCTTCGCCGGATCCAAAATCAGTGGCGGTGACTGCCAGCGGAATCTGCAATTCCTCAAACGTGTGGACCTTGAGGATTTTCTTCAAAAACGTGATCATGCGGAGGTTGGTGGCAAATCCGTAGCGCGAGAGCGTCCAGCGGGCCAGATCGCGAAAGCGTACGCGGGCGGCGATTTCTTCCAGTTCAGCCGGCGATACACCGCTGCAGTAGGCTGCCCCAATCAGCGCACCCACGCTGGTTCCAGCGATAAAATTTATCGGGATTCCCTCTTCCTCAAGGACCTTTAAAACGCCGACGTGGACGATGCCACGGGCGAAGCCTCCGCCGAGGGCGAGGCCAATGGATGGAATTGGCGAAGCCGCGGTTGCCGCCGGCATCCCCGAGATGGTGCGTCCAAAAGCCCGCACCGAACGTACGATTTTGTCTAAGCCCCTTATGGCCATAAAACCAGGCCTCCGGTCGCACATAACCTACAGCAACTTAGATGCCGCTCTTAAAGGGTAAGTTCCCGCATGAACGGCGGGAAGTTACCGTAGTCCCTTCTATCTACAACCCGTGACGAACCTGTTTGTTCCTGATAATTTGGGTTGATGTTACGAGAGGTCTCGGCCGGAGGGGTCCTGGTGAGGCACACGCCGGAGGGCTGGGAATTGGCGGTAATTGAACCGCAGCGCGAGGCGTCGATTGTGGGTGAAAGTGACAAAAAACGTCACAAACAGGTACTGGCGCTTCCTAAAGGGCTGATTGACCCCGGCGAAAAGCCTGACCAGACGGCGGTTCGAGAGGTCTGCGAGGAAACCGGGCTGACCGGCCGCATTTTGGCCAAACTCACAGATATCAAATATACGTACGTTCGCGCCTGGGGAGACAAACAGCGGGTATTCAAAATTGTCAGCTTTTACCTGCTGCAATATGAGTCCGGGACAATTGACGACGTCTCCCACGATATGAGGATTGAAGTGAAACAAGCACAGTGGATTCCGTTAGAAGGGGCCGAGCGCAGGCTTGCCTATCGCGGCGAACGCGACGTGATTCGGCTGGCACGGCAGCATTTGAAATCGCAGATAGAGGAGGTACAACCCTAATGGCGCGTACTGTTCACGTGGAGAAGCATTTCACCTCCGGTAATTTCGTTCGCGATATGGTGATTGGAATGTCGGACGGGCTGACCGTCCCCTTCGCCCTCGCGGCGGGCCTTTCGGGCGCAGTCGCCAACACGCGCTTGATTGTGATTGGCGGCCTCGCCGAAATCGCCGCCGGATCGATCGCTATGGGCCTCGGCGGCTACCTCGCGGCGAAAGGCGATGCCGAACACTACGATCAGGAACGAGCACGCGAATACCGCGAGGTAGAAGAAATTCCCGAGCAGGAGAAGGCTGAGGTCAGCTACGTTTTTCAGGAATACGGACTCACTGCGGAACAAAGCAAGCCGATTGTAGAGGCGCTAAGCCGACAAACCGATTCGTGGGTGGATTTCATGATGCGCTTCGAACTCGGCCTGGAGCCGCCGGATCCGAAGCGGGCCGTCACCAGCGCCGCTACCATCGCCGGAGCGTATATCGCGGGCGGGATGATTCCGCTATCCCCGTACATTGTGTTGGGCGATGCTTTTCGCGGGCTCATAGTTTCCGCAATTGTCACCCTCGCAGCCCTCGGCATTTTCGGATTTATCAAAGGCAAGTTCACCGGAGCGCGGGCTCTGCGCAGCGCGTTTCAAACGGTAGTCATCGGCGGACTCGCCGCCTCGGCGGCATTCCTGCTGGCAAAGTTGATCGCGTAAGAGCGGCCACGGGTCTGCGCGGAAATGGCGGATTTCATGTGTTCAAGAATTAATCTTGATTTTGGAGGTACGGGCGCTGGTCTCGTTTTTTGGAGGTACGGGCGTCCCGCCCGTACCATTCAAGACTCGGACTTTTTGTGATCCGCTGCCGCCGTTAGGAACCTTGGTGATCTCTTTTCTCAAACCATGCTTAAGCTGAGAATTGATCCATGAGACGGGTCCTTATTCCCTTTTTGCTCTTTCTTTCAATTTGCCCCATATCGTTTGCGCACACGCATAAGAATGCTTCGCGCGCGATTGATCCTTTGTACGGTTCGGCGCTCGCTGCGGCGAACCGTTTCTGCACGCATGGCAAGCGGAGGACCACGAAACGGGGATCATGATGCTAAGCGACTCAGCGCGTCAACATGTTTCACCCAATCGCATACAGAGCTTCTTCTCGCCCGGACCGGATGCTGCCTACGAAATTGCGCGCGGCAAGCGGGTCAACTCTGCAGCTTATGCGTTCCCAGTCGTTTTGTTTGACGGCTCCAGCACTCCCACGCACCGGCACGTCTGCACGGTGATCGTGACTCGCAGTGGCAAAAATGAATGGGCTGTCGATCGACTTCCGTAAAAATGATTGCCGCATGGCCTTGTGATTGTCTTTCTCTGTGTCTCTTCCTCCGTGAAACTCTGTGTCCTCTGTGGTTAAGACTTTTCGGAAATCTTTAATCACGAGAGCACCGAGGTTCACAGAGAAATACCACAGACGGGCAGGCTTCTCATTTCTTTTCAACGCCAAATTGGGCAATCCCAGTCGGCGCGGTACTGGACTTTATTCAAAACATAGCCGAAGCATTGCCATTGTGGTCTACTGAAGAACTGCTATTTCGACCACCCATGAAACGAATCCATAAAGTCGCAATTCTAGGGGCCGGCACCATGGGCGCGCGCATTGCCGCGCATTTGGCCAACGCCGGCATTCCAAGTCTTCTTCTCGATATTGTCCCGGCGGGAGCGGACGCGTCTTCGTCTTCGCGCAATAAGATCGCCGTCGCTGGCCTCGAAGCTGCACGAAAAGCCAAGCCGGCGGCGTTCTTTGAGCCTTCGCTCGCTTCGTTGGTCACGCCCGGCAATTTCGAAGATGACCTGAAGCGCGTCGCGGAAGTTGATTGGATCATTGAGGTAGTTGTCGAGGACCTGGAGATCAAACGCACGCTGCTCAGAAAAGTGGAACAGTTCCGCAAGCCTGGAACCATCATCACCACCAACACGAGCGGCCTACCCGTGGCGAAGATTGCGGAAGGATTCTCCGCCGATTTTCGGCGGTCTTGGTTTGGCACGCATTTCTTTAATCCCCCGCGCTATATGCGGCTTCTGGAAATTATTCCCACCGCGGACAGTGACCCTGCGCTCGTCGATGCGGTTGCGAACCTCGCGGATGTTCATCTCGGCAAAGGCGTAGTGCTCGCGAAAGACACTCCCAATTTCATTGCCAACCGCATCGGCACATTTTCTGTGCTCAACGTAATGCGGTTGATGCAGGAACTCGATCTCACAATCGAGGAAGTCGACGCATTGACCGGTCCAGCAGTCGGTTGGCCCCGATCGGCAACATTTCGCACCCTCGACTTAGTCGGTTTGGACATTCTGGGGCACGTGGTCCGCAACATGACCGAGAACGCCCGCGACGAGCGTAAAGAGCTCACACTTCCCAATTTCTTCCGGCAAATGCTAGAACGCAAGATGCTCGGGGACAAGACAGGTGGCGGCTTTTATAAGAAAGCGAAGGGATCAGAGGACGACGAGCGTCTTGGGCTGGATTGGAAGACCCTGGAATATCGCCCGCGGCAAAAGGCAAGGTTTGCCTCACTCGACACCGCAAAGAATATCGACGATCCCGCAGCGCGCATTCGAGCGTTGATCGGCGGATCGGGAAAAGGTAAAGACGAACAGTTCCTTTGGTCTGCGCTCTCCGATCTATGGATTTATTCGGCCAACCGTATCCCCGAAATTTCAGAAAGCATCGTCGAAATTGATCGCGCCATGCGTCTGGGCTTTAACTGGGAACTCGGCCCGTTTGAGCTGTGGGACGCAGCCGGCGTTGAAGCCACCGTCGCACGCATGAAGAAAGAAGGACGGCCGGTTGCCGACAACGTAGAGAAGCTGCTGGCCTCAGGGAAAAAATCCTGGTACGAAGATGATCCGCTCGCCGCGTCAGGGCGTGCTTTTTTCGATCTCACGAGTGCCACTTACAAGCCCGTCACCGTACCAGCAGGGGTATGGTCAGTGGCTGCGGCGAAAAAGTCAAAGGGCGTGGTCAAGAAAAATTCCGGTGCGTCGCTCGTCGACCTCGGAGACGGTGTGGGCTGCATCGAGTTCCACTCCAAGATGAACACACTTGGTTCCGACATTGTGCAGTTTGTCTCGCAGACACTGAAACCCGGTGGGGCTGGCGACAAGTTCGAAGCATTCGTGATCGCGAACGACGCCGCCAACTTTTCCGTGGGCGCCAATCTCATGCTGCTGCTCATGAGCGCGCAGGAAGAAGAATGGGACGAAGTTGATCTCGCAATTCGCGCCTTTCAGGGGATGACTCAGGCGATTAAGTTTTCGCCAAAGCCGGTGGTGATCGCGCCGTTCGGGATGACTTTGGGCGGCGGAGTTGAGATGTCGTTGCACGCAGCCGCCCGCCAGCCGCACGCAGAACTCTATATGGGATTAGTAGAAGTAGGTGTCGGCCTTTTGCCAGGCGGGGGTGGATGCAAGGAGATGCTGCTGCGCGCCGTCGACAGCGCCAGCACGATTCGTCCCGGCGGACGCGGTGAATCGGTCGAGTTGATGGAAGCTATGAAGCGTGCGTTCGAGGCGATCGCCATGGCCAAGGTCTCAACATCGGCGCAAGAGGCACGCAGTCTCGGCCTTTTATCCAGCTCGGATCGGATTACGATGAACCGCGACCGGGTGGTTACAGATGCAAAGGAACGCGCCCTCGAACTTTCGCGTTCAGGTTATGAGCCGCCGCAATCCCGAACGGACATTCCGGCGCCGGGAGAAAACATCCTGGCCGCTCTGAAGATGGGTATCCACTTGATGCGACAGGGCGAATACATCACCGAATACGAAGTCAAGATCGGGACGAAAGTCGCCGAAGTCCTCTGCGGCGGAAACGTAACTCCAGGCACTCCGGTCAGCGAGCAATACATTCTGGATCTCGAGCGCGAGGCATTCAAATCACTGTGCGGAGAGAAGAAAACGCAGGAGAGAATTCAGTACACGCTAAAGACGGGAAAGACGCTGAGGAATTAGGCAGACAAATCAATGTCGTACTAGATGCGAGTCTTCGCTGTACATCGCTTTAACGCCAAGTGCGTCGGCCAGTACACCACTAGCGGAACCAAGATCAAATAAGCTGCTAAATACATCCAGTGCGGAACCAGGTGCTGTTCGTGTCCGAGTCCCCTGGCCCAGTTCACGTTGTATTCCCGCCGCCAGAAAAAATTAATCGGGACGAGCACCCATGCGGTAAGCGTCTGTAACTTCCACGCGCGCTCATCATAGCCAAGGCGACGCACCGACCACAGCAACAGCGGCGGAACTACCAGGTGATACAGCCCCAGCAGCCGCACGAACAAAGGCACTTTGGGATCGAACATGTATTCAGTTCCACCGACGATGTGGTGCCCGAACAACACCGCGCCAATCAGATCGAGCGCGTAGAGAGTTTGGAAGATGAGCAGGCCAACTGCCTGCCAGGAGAGAATTAACCGGCTCTCGCGCCACAGTCCAACCGCTATCAGGAAATTCCCCAGATCGCAGAAGTAAAGGAAGTTTTGCGCTCCGTACTGCCGCCAGTAAACCGGCGCCCACACCACCAGCCACGCTGTCCACGCGACTTTCATCCACAGAGGAATGCTCGAGTTGGCGGTTCGGGCTTCGCTCATTACTAAATTACGTCAGTAACTTGCTGGTGCACACCAGTGTACCTACCATCGCGATATGAGCTATCGCGCCTTACTTTTTTGCCTCGACGAGACCGCGGCGCGCCTGGTGACACAAGTCCTAAGTGAGCTCGATTTTAAGGTTGAACTCTCCCTCGAGCCGTTCGCCACGGTAAAAAAGCTGACTGACGAGCCTTTCGAAGCGCTGGTAGTGGATTGCGCAGACGAGCAGAATGCCTCGCTAATATTCAAAGGCGCGCGCAATTCCAGCCTGAATCACAGCTCATTGTGCGTGGCCGTAGTCGAAGGGCAAATGGGGGTGGCGAAAGCATTTCGAATCGGCGCCAATCTAGTATTGGCTAAACCAATCAACATTGAACAATCCAAAGCTACTCTGCGCGTAGCGAGGGGCCTGTTGCGAAAGAACGACTCCAAGCCGCACGCAGCGTCCGAGCCTGATGGAGCCATTAACCCGACGTCAGCGTCAATTCCGAGTTCACTGATGGCGGGGCCGCTTCCAGCTCCAGCCGGCAACATTCCGCCGCCGGTCCCTAGTCCGCCGCAACCGGAGCCAGTACGGGCCGCAGCTGTACCGTCATCTCTATTCGAAGCAGAGCAGGATAAGCCTTCCTCTGCCGAATCCGACCAAGTAGCACCCGCGGCGTCGATGCCGAGCTTTCTCATTAGTAAGCCCGCAGCAATCGAACAGAATTCGACCCCAGCGTTCAAAAGCGCCGACCGATTCGCTGGAGGCACTTCGAGTTCAACTGGGGCTGCGGCCGCGATGGCGCCGGAACGGGCGACAGCCGTGCGACCAAGCGAACCCGAGACAAAAGTCGCCCCGCGAATCAAAAGCGTTCCGCCCATGGCCTCACAAGACACGATCGTTCCGCAGACGCGCTTCCCGGAACCCGCGGCCGCTCGTGTTCCAACGTTTTCGTCCTATGCGCAACATTCTCCGGCCGCAAGCAGTCGGGGAAATAGAATTTTTTGGGTGTTCCTGTGTGTGCTGGTTTTGGGTCCCGCAGGTTATTTTGGCTGGCAGAAGCTGCAGCCATTGCGGTACTTGCACCGCCCGTCCCCCGCCACCAGTACAGAGGAGACTTCTCAAGGACCGCAGCCCGTCGTAGCGGACACGAATTCGATCCCGGTCAATTCAACTCCTGCCGAACCGCAGAACAGTGTTTCTTCTGTCGCTGGCGCGCCGAGCAGCGATTCGTCCACACCGAATTCTTCAAATACGGCTGCGGAAGGGTTTCCCACCAAGGAAACCATCGAAGTTGATCCGTCGATCACCGTAGTTCCGAAGCCGCAGCCTTTTCAAGTAAACAAGAACTCCGTAGCTTCCTCGTCTCTCCGTGCGGAGCCCACGCCCCCGACGCTTGTCTTGCCGGAATCCAGTGCTTCCGATTCGGCGCTGGCCGGGATCGTCTCAACCAATGTGGTTGTGCCGAGAGCCGTGCCGGGAACGCTGCAAGTCTCTCAAGGTGTCTCCCAGGGACTGTTAGTAAAGAAAATCGCTCCAGTCTATCCACCCAGCGCGTTGCAATTGCGAAAACAGGGCACAGTGGAACTGCTGGCGACTGTCAGTAAAGAGGGCGCGATTACCAAGGTAAAGATCGTCAGCGGCGATTCAATGCTGGCCCGGGCTGCGGTCGATGCCGTTCGCCAATGGAAGTACCGGCCATTCCTGTTGAACGCGGAGCCGGTTCAAATCGAAACCCAGATCACGATCAATTTCAGATTGCCGAAATAGACCAGGCAACATTCACATCCGGCTCCTGCTCACGAGGCCGCGTTCTTCGTCCAAGTTATAATTTAGAGATACTCACCTCGGGAACTTCCTTCCTGTGTGGATATACGCAGTTTCGGAGTGAGTTTTAGACCGCCAACTAGGTTGGCAGCCGTTCTCCCATGGATTTCAGACTAGTTAGCGATTACAAGCCTAAAGGCGACCAGGGTAGCGCTATCGAAGCGCTCGTTCGTGGTGTGTTCGATCGCGAGCAGCACCAGGTTCTGCTGGGCGTGACCGGATCAGGCAAAACGTACACCATGGCCAAGGTCATTGAGCAGGCGAACCGGCCCGCTCTGGTGATGGCACATAACAAGACCCTCGCCGCGCAGCTTTACCACGAGTTCAAGAATTTCTTCCCGCATAATGCGGTGGAATATTTTGTGTCGTACTACGACTACTACCAGCCGGAAGCATATGTTCCTGCGGCCGATCTTTACATTGAAAAAGAAGCCACCATCAACGACGAACTCGACAAGTTGCGGCTTTCGGCTACCCGTTCGTTGTTTGAGCGCCGCGACGTTTTGATCGTTGCCTCGGTGAGCTGCATTTACGGCTTGGGATCGCCCGAGGCGTATTACGGAATGCTGTTATTCCTCGAAAAGGGCCAGAAGATCAAGCGCGAAGACATTACGAAGAAGCTGGTGGAGATTCTTTACGAGCGCACCGATGGCGATTTCCGGCGTGGCACATTTCGTGTGCGCGGCGACGTAATCGAGATTTTTCCGACTTACGATGACATGGCGTACCGCATCGAGCTCTGGGGAGATGAGATCGAGTCGCTTTCGCAGATCGATCCGCTATTCGGAACGGTCAAGCAGAAATATGTGCGGCTGCCGATTTATCCGAAAACACATTATGTGATGAAGCCGGAGACCCGCTCACGGGCGGTCGATTCCATTAAGGAAGAACTGGCGTGGTGGGAGAAAGAGCTGGAGCAGCAGGGACGAATAGTAGAAGCCCAGCGCGTTCACCAGCGCACCATGTACGACCTCGAAATGATCAAGTCCGTTGGCTACTGCCACGGCATCGAGAATTACTCGCGGCATTTTACCGGGCGCTTGCCGGGCGAGCCTCCGCCGACGCTGCTGGATTATTTTGCGCGGGATTACTTGTTGTTCATCGACGAGTCTCACCAGACGGTTCCGCAGCTGCATGGCATGTACCACGGCGACCGCTCGCGCAAATCCACGCTGGTCGAATACGGTTTCCGCATGCCGTCGGCCATGGACAACCGTCCATTGACCTTCGAGGAATTTGAGCACCGAAGCAATCAAGTGATCTATGTCTCCGCCACTCCTGGTCCCTATGAGCTGACCAAATCCGCGGGCGTAGTGGTCGAGCAGATCATCCGGCCGACCGGGCTGGTCGATCCTCCGGTTGAGATCCGTCCGGTGAAGGGCCAGATTGACGATCTGCTGCACGAGATTCGTCTGCGCGTAGAGCGAGGGGAACGCGTCCTGGTTACAACTCTGACCAAACGCATGGCCGAAGACTTGGCCGAATACTACAGCGAAGTCGGAGTGAAGTGCCGTTACATGCATTCCGAGATCGAGACCCTTGAACGGGTCAAGATCCTGCGAGACTTGCGCCGCGGCGAGTTTGATGTGCTGATCGGAATTAATTTGCTGCGTGAAGGGCTCGATCTGCCGGAAGTCTCGCTTGTCGCAATACTGGATGCTGATAAAGAAGGCTTTCTGCGTTCGAGCGGTTCGCTGATTCAAACCATCGGGCGTTGCGCTCGAAATCTGAATGGCCGCGCGGTTTTGTATGCGGATCGAATGACCGACTCGATGCAGAAGGCCATGAACGAAACCGATCGTCGCCGCGCGATTCAGGAAGCCTACAACGTGGAGAACGGAATTACGCCCGAATCGATCGTGCGCCCGCTCGATATGTCTTTGGCAGGCATCCTCGAGGCGGATTACGTGGAACTGGCCAGCGCCGAAGCCGATGGTCTCCCTGACTTCAAAAATCAGGAGGAGCTGGACGAGTTCATCGCGAAGCTCGAAACCGAAATGCGCGAAACCGCGAAACGATTCGAGTTCGAGAAGGCGGCTAAATTGCGCGATAGGATAAAAGAGCTTAGGACGAAAGAGTTTTTATTCGCTTAGTCGTTGTCAGTGACCCATCACGTGAACTCAAAGCCAGCGAGTCCAGGGAACATAGAGATGGTCAAGATGATCGTCCAGGGTGATTTGGCGAATTGTGACGATGAGCAGCTAGCGGTCTTCAGGGAACATAAAGTCGAGCCGTACTTTGCTCCAATTGTTCGATATGGGAAGACCGAAGCCGTAGTGATCGTCGCACGGAGAGGAAGAGAAGTGATTTATTGGGAGGACGTTGAGGAGGGCTTCAATGTGTCGCCGGTCGCGCCAAACGATCGAATCCTTGAGCACAGCTGCAATCAGGACAATTTGGGTCTTGCGCTTAATGCCTGGATTAAAGGGCGAACCCGTCCACCGAGGCTTGGCCCGGCTACTCAATCGAATACCAATTCGCCGCACTGATCGTATTCCGCCTGTCAACGTTTTGTATCGCACTTGCATGCAGCAGCACCTTTAAAGGTGCTATACTTTAGCTGTGCTCAACATACCAGCAGATATTCAGCCTCTGACTACTTTCCGCCGCCGTTCCAGCGAGTTTCTCAAACAGATCAAGAAAAGCAAGCGCCCAGTCGTTCTGACTGTGAATGGAAAGGCCGCGGCCGTCATTCAGGACGCGGAGGCATACCAGCGCCTTCTGGACATCGCCGCGCAAGCGGATGCACAAGAGGGAATTCGCCAAGGCCTGGAAGACGCTCGGAAGGGGCGCACCCGGCCAGTCGAAGAGTTTTTCCAAGAGTTCGAAGCCAAGCATGGCTTATCGCGTTGAGATTACCGCTCGAGCTGAGCGGGATTTGGATGTCCTCTATGGGCAGATGCGCGCGGCGGATTCGGAGCGGGCCCGACAATGGTATTTCGGGTTAAGCACGGCTATCTATGGCCTCCGCGAAATGCCGGGCCGATGCTCCAGAACACCCGAAAACAAGACGCTCAGACATCTTTTGTACGGGCGCAAGCCACGCGTATATCGCGTGATTTTCCGGATCAGAAAAAAGACGCGATTTGTGGAAATTCTCCATATCCGCTACGGCGCAAGACGGAAATTCAGAGCGTCAGACTTGGAGTGAGATCGTCGCCAATCCGCGAAATCAATTCATTCCCTGACTCGCGCTCAGACTTGGTCGCGGACCAATATTATACCGCTTCAACTTACGGTAGAGCGTAGCGCGGCTGATGCCGAGCATCTTCCCGGCGACTACTTTATCCCCATTCACCTGCTCGAAGACACGCAGGATCGTGGCCCGCTCAATGTCCTCAAGATCGTTTGATAAGAGCATGCCCTCGATCGGCATTGCCGAGGTTTCGACGGTTGGGCTGGCAGAAATTATGGCGGAAGGAAGGTCGCGAACGTCGATAGTCTTGCCATCTCCGAGCGCGATCGCGCGCTCAATACAGTTCTCGAGTTCGCGCACGTTTCCGGGCCAGTCATATGCCAGCAGGCATTTCATGGCGTTGGCGGTCACCTGCGCGTCGGTGCCATTTGCGTAGCGATCAAGAAACCAATGCGTGAGCATCGGGATATCGGAAAGGCGTTCGCGCAGCGCCGGCATGTGAATGGTGACAACGTTCAACCGGAAATACAGGTCTTTGCGAAACTGGCCGGCGCGATACGCGGACTCCAAATCCCGGTTAGTCGCTGCGATCACTCGGACGTCCACTTTGAACTTGTTGTTGCTGCCGACGGGGCGCACTTCTTTCTCCTGCAGAAAACGCAGCAGCTTGGCCTGCATTTCCTGCGGGAGCTCGCCAATCTCATCCAAAAACACCGTGCCCCCGTCCGCAGATTGGAATAATCCCATCTTCGATCGAACTGCGCCGGTGAAGGCCCCTTTTTCGTGCCCGAAAAGTTCGCTCTCAATCAGAGTCGGAACTAGCGATCCGCAATCAACTGCTACGAATGGGCGGTTCGCAAATGTGCCCCGGAAGTGAACGGCGCGCGCGACCAGTTCTTTTCCCGTGCCGCTCTCGCCTGTAATCAGAACGGGGGTGCGGGTGTCTTTCAGGCGGGCAATCATGCGCAGCACCTCCTGAATTGTGGGCGAGGCACCAACGATTCCGTGCAACTCAGTTTCCGCGTAGGTGCACTCCCGCAGAAATTCATTTTCTTCGACCAGCTGAACTTTCTCAGCCATTCGGCGAAGAAACAAACGCAACTCTTCAACCGCGGAGAATGGCTTGGCGATGTAATCATAGGCGCCGAGCTTCATCGCTTGTACCGCAGTTTCAACCGAACTGTGGCCAGTCATGACTGCAACTTCGGCGCGCGGCAGCATTTTTCTCACCTTGTCTAGAAATTCAATGCCGGACATCTGCGGCATAACGAGATCGGTGAGGATAATATGCGCGGGCTGATCTTCAAGAAGCGCGAGCGCAGCGTGGCCGTTGACGGCTTCCATGCAAGTGAAACCCAAGCTGCCGGCAACAGTGGTACACAGGCGGCGGATACTTTCTTCATCGTCGACAACTAAAAAACGAATTCCCAGACTCTCAGTCACAAAGGTTTCCCCACGGTTTGCTCTACTACGGAAAGAAATTGTTGTACGCGGAAAGGTTTCTCCACGCAGGGTGCGCCGGTCCGCTGCAGTGTCGCTGCAGTTTCTTCGCTGGCGACGTCTCCGGTAATAAATACGAGCCGGGAGGCGAGGGCGGGACGATTTGCTGAGATCCAGGCGTATACGTCGGCGCCATCGACTCCGCCCGGAGTGCGCATGTCAGACACAACGCCCATGAATTCTGACGCCTCGAGCTCTCGCAACCCGGCCACTCCGGAGTCGCAGCACACCACTGCGTATCCGTTGCGCTCGAGCACCGCACGCACGTAACTCATCACGGCTGGTTCATCTTCGATCAGGAGAACGGGAAGGGGTCTTGGTTGAATCGAGGGTGCGCTCATGAGTGTGTGACTCCAGCGATTGCGGAAATTGAGGCCAGTTCGCGTACAGCTGGGAGCCGCACGGTAAAGGTCGCACCCTCGCAATCAGAATTGTTCCAGCAGAGAATTTCCCCGCCGTGCTCCTTGACGATCCCGTAACAGATGCTCAGGCCCAAGCCTGTTCCCTCGCCGACCTTCTTGGTGGTGAAGAACGGATCGAAAATGCGATCCGGGTGGCTGATTCCAGAACCGTTGTCCCGAAAGCTTACTTCGACATAGTTGTCTTTACAGGCAGTCGAGATATCGATACGCGGCCCCTTCGTGTTTTCCCGAACCGCGTCGTATGCATTGTTCAGGATGTTCAAGAACACCTGCTGCAGCTGTTGCGAATCGCCGATGATGAATGGCAAGTGATCACGAAGGTTCTCGGTGACTGAGACGCCACGGCTTTGCAAGTCATACGAACGCAACTGAAGCGTGCGCTTGAGGATGGGATTTAACTGCACCGGCTTGCGCTGCGGCGGCATCTGACGCGCAAAACTGAGCAGGTTTTGCACGATCTGCTTGGTGCGCTGTGCCTCTTGCAAAATCACTCGCAGATCTTTTCGCGCACTCTCGGGGACTTCGGTGTTCTCCATAAGCAGGTCCGCGAAACCCAAAATCGCGGTCAGTGGATTGTTCACCTCGTGCGCCACACCGGAAACTAATTGGCCGACTGCCGCCATTTTCTCCGCGTGCATCAGTTTGGACTGCAGAGAGGAAGCGTCGGTCACGTCGCTCATGACCACCACAATGCTGCTAACCTGGCTCTGATCGTCCCGCATAGGACTCAAGTTGACCGAGAACTGGCCGACCCGGCGGTCCGCGCGCAAGATCTGCAGTTCGAGATTGTCCACCTGGTTGCCGGAGAGAACAGCAGAATACGCATCGCGTAGAGCTTCGCTGCTGGAAGGTGCGATCAGAGATTCCAGAGGTTTGCCGAGAATTCCATCCTGCTCGTAGCCCATGACGTGCCAGCGTCGGTTTGCGTAACTCACCAAGCCGGCAGTGTCGGCCACAAGGATGAGACTCTGGGTGTTGTTCAGAATCTTGCCGGAGAAATCTCGCTCTCTCTGAAGCTCAGATTGGTAGGTCTTCAGACCGCTGATATCAAGCATCAGGCCGCGATACTGAGAGACCTGCCCGTGCGCTCCGGGAACCGCAAAAGCATTGATCAATACGTGGACCGCGCTGCCATCCTTGCGCTTGAGAACAGCTTCACGATTTCGTAGCGCTCCCTGCCGCTCCATCTCGGCGAACAACGCGCCGTGTTGTTCGGGCGACGGGAAAACCTCTTCCCGCGGGTCGCAATGGAGCAACTCATCCCGGCTGCCTCTCCCTAGCATCCGCACCAAGGCGTCATTGACCTCGATAAACCTTCCGTCCGGACTGCAGAAAAACAAGCCTTCCTGAATATTGTCGAAAAGCTCCCGGTAACGGCGTTCGGCCTCGCGTCGGTCCGTAATATCCTTCAACACATGGATGGTTTGCAGTCCTTCGCTACTGGCGGCGTGCACCTGCGAAGTTGAAACCAGGAACGTCCGCTCCAGCACCGGGTGCACATACTCGTCAACCAGGTCGCCGGTGCTTCGACAAAACGGGCACGATCTGGGTAGCGGGCTGGCGCCGGTGGCCAGCAAAGTGGCTATATTCAGGCCGATCAGTTGCTGCGGCTGCACACCGACGAAGTCCGCAAGCGAACGATTGACGCGCAAGACGTTTCCAGATTCGTCGTGCGCGACAATGAAGTCGGAAATGGAGTCGAAGATTTCGATCCAGTGGCGGTTTGCGTGCTCAATACGTGTGAAGAAGCGGGAGTTCTCCAGCGAGACCGACGCTTGTCCGGCAATGCCTTTCAGCAACTGCTGGTCTTCCGGACCCAGCACACCTTTCCGGTTGGCGAGGCAGAGCGCACCAAACATTTCTCCTGTGGCTCCGTTTAGTCTGGCGAGAACGATCTCTTGCCAGTCTGTCTGGTCCGCCAGTTCTTCGCCCAGCAGGTCACTTGCATTCACGGTCAGAATGGCATCCTCAGAGCCGGAGAGTGCGGCGAGTACTGAATCCGCGAACTTCGTCTCTAATTCCTTGTTTTCTTCCGTACCTAACGAATGCAATGCGAGGACATACTTGGTGCCTCCGTTGTCCATCACGAAGGCAGCATCGGTGGAGTCCATCATTTCAGCCGCGCGCTTTAGGGTATTGCGCGCGAACTCCGGACCCCGCACCAGCGAGCTTTCGAGGGCAAGACTGGTCAGCGACTCCGAACGCTTCCGGTGCTGATCTGAGAGAAGCAAGTTCCGGCTGACCTCCAGGGCCGCGGTCATATGCCCAGTCAGCGCTTGCGCGCGACGAATATCTTCCTGTGAAATCGGCAGATGCTCACGCTGGTCGAGGACCCCAAAAACTCCGATGGCCTCCCCATTCGTGGTCAGCAGAGGGACGGCAAGCAGTTGACGTACGTTAAATTCTGCAAGGATTTCTGAATTCGTTCCCGAAACTTGCGTGGTGTCGTCGGACCAAAAGACCTCTTTGTTGAGAATGGCTTGGGTCAAAACTCCATCAGGGATCACGTAGCCAGAGCGACCTTGTTCGCCATTTACATAGCTCCAGCGAATCCGCAGCCTTCCGTCTTCAAACAGCGCAACGAACGCGCGCTGGAAGCCTAGAAAGTTGCTCGCTCGCTGAATAAATCTGCCCATGAACTGCTCGAGATCTGAAATCGAGCCCAGTTCGGAAGCAATGCTGACAATTTGGTGAAGTTCCTCGGCCTGTGCCCTGGCCGTCCCATAAAGTTCCGCATTCGAAATAGCAACGGCGGCAAAGCTGGTGATGACTGGCAGGAGTTTTTTTTCTTCGGCAGTGAATGCACCTTCCCGCCGGGGATAAACCAGCACCGCGCCTTCTTTGCTTGAGGTGCGGAACGGCACCGCCAGCAGTATGCCTGCGGGAACAATGTCTCCCAGCAGGTGCGCAGCCGGATTCACCGCAACCGTGATGGGTTCGCCGGCCTGCTGCGCGCGGTTAGCGATATCAGAGGCGAAATGCAGACCTTTGCGGTCTTGTCGGGCGCGGACGGAAACACCAGCCGCGGGGTCCTCTGTTGCAACTGCCCACAATTCGAACCCGCTTGCCTCACGACCTAAAACGCAGACCAGCGGAGTACGCAATAAAGCCCGCAGGCTGTTCGCGACCGAATCGACCAGCACGGTGGAATCCGGTTCTGCGCTGAAACTTTTCGCCACTTCGGCCAGAATTGACGCCCGCCGTTTCTCTTCCTTGGCCTGCTGCGAAAGACGCCCTGCCTCAAGTAAGCTACCCAGCTGCGCAGCCAGAATGCTCGCCTTGGCCACGTGGTCCTGATTGAAAAATTCAGGGTTGGAGGTATGCGCGAAAACCGCTGCCCCAATAGCGTCGTCGAACACCACCAGAGGAACTGCCAGGAGTGACTTTACTTGGAACTCCTCCGCCATCGGATAGCGCACGCTATCTACTGAATTCTGAACAATCGCCTTTCTCCTCTGAATCGCTTCCACCGCGACTGCACTTTGGCTGGTTTTCAGGCGCAGATTCCGAAACTGTTCCGCCATCCAGCCGTCTGCCTCCTCTCCAACCAACTCGTCAGGCGGAACAAAGTGCCAGATGTAGGCCCCGCTCACATCGAAATAAGCCCTGGTACTTCTACAAAAGAGTTGCAGAATTTCTGCTGGGGGAAGGGCCTTTGCGGCCGCACCGGAAAACTCAAGCAGCAAATTCTGGAAACGGCTGGATCCTTCCGCAGGTGATCCCAGTATGTATTCGGCTCCCGTAACGAACTCCCTGTCTTGGTCGCGATTCTTCCAAGTTATTGATAAATTGGAATCTACCTTGCTATCTCAATTTGAGTCAAGTTAAAAGCCGTGTCCAAGGTTGTCCGGGTTATTGCCTTTTGTAACACATCGAACAATATCTTTTTGAGACAACTTCGACAAGTTTTGAGATGGGTTGAAAGATTTCCTGAGACGGAGCTCCCCAGCTTCGGGCCGATCGATTTCATAGGCAGGCGCAAACCAAAGCAAACATAGGACAAGCGAGAAATATGCCAGGGTCCGTGTGCTGGCAGTGAATTTGCATACGATTTTCTTCCCCCTCAACGGAGATTTCCTTGCCGAGCGCTCAAACTCGACGAAGCTCAACCGCGTTTTTTCTCCTTCTAGTCGTCGTGGCCGCCATCGCCATTGGTTCACATCCGACTCATGGATTTGCTGAAGAACGGGAGCGCAAGGTCCGGGTCAGAGTGTCTCCTGCGTATCCGGATATTGCGAGAAAGATGGGGTTGAGCGGCATGGTTAAGCTCCAGGTCGTGATCTCGCCGAACGGCAGTGTGAAGGAAACCAAAGTAATCGGTGGTCACCCGATTCTTGTGACGGCTGCAGTGGATGCGGTGAAAAAATGGAAGTTCGACTCTGCCAACGCCGAAACCACTGGGACCCTGGAAATTAAGTTTGATCCAGGCAATTAGCCGGCGCGTCAGGGCGAAAACACTGGAGCCACCTTCATGTCTATCACCAAACAACTCCACCTACGCTTCGGCGCCCTTCTGATGATTGTGGTGCTCTTGCTGTGCGTGATCCTGGCTGCGGTTTATCGCGAGCGGAGCACGAAAGCCAGCGCGGCTCAGGCACGGGAAATGTCAGAAGTCACAGACAGCGTCCGCTTTCAGATGATGCAGAACCGCCTTTATCTCAGCAATTATTTACTGAGCGGTGACACTCGCGAAGTGGAGCGCATGACTGAGGGCATTCACCAGCTCAACGAGTACCTGGTCAAGAGCCAGAAACTGGCCAGCTCCGACCAGCAGCGCTCGGCCGTCGACAATGTATCGAAAAACGAGAGCACGTGGGCTACGGATTTTGCTCAACCCATGCTGGAGAAGCGCAGAGAAGTGGATGCTGGAAATGCTACCGTTGCTGACCTGCAAATTTTCTATCTTCAGAAGGACGCTTCCTCGTGGGTAAAGACTTCAACTGACTATTTGAATCTGGCAGACCAGGAAACCAAGAACCTGGTCGAGAAGCGCCGCAAATCAGATGAAGATGCCGGGACCGAGATCCTCGTGATCGCGTCCCTTAGCACTCTCATCGCCCTCGGGCTTGGAATCTTTATCGCCTACAAGACCGCTCGATCCCTTACCGTGCCGCTCGGCGACCTCATGCGAGTAGCCAAGCAGATTGGCGAGGCCGGAGACCTGGACCACAAGATCGATATTCAACGTGACGACGAAATCGGGCAGTTGGGCCGCACCTTCGACGGCATGGTGGCTTACCTCAAAGAAATGGCCGCGTTATCTGAAGCCATTGCCGGCGGCAATCTCGGGGTCGAGGTCAGGCCGCGATCCAAAAGCGACACTTTGGGCAACGCATTTGCCAAGATGACCGAGGGATTGCGAAACCTGGTACGCAACGTAAAAGATGCAGCCTCGCAGGTAGCCAGCGCGTCCGCACAAGTGGCCGGCGCGTCCGACGAATCGGCCAAAATCAGCCTGCAGAGCTCTTCCGCCATCGACGAAGTTACCAGCACCATGCACGAGATGAGTGTCAACGTGCAGAACATGGTGAAGAGCACGCAGATACAGGCCTCCAGCGTCAGCGAGACTTCGGCGTCCATTGACGAAATGGTCGCATCGATCCAGCGTGTCGCCGATACCGCCAAGGTACTTCTGGATATTTCAAACCGTTCCCGCGAAGAAGTGCACAGTGGCATTACCACCATGGACAAGGCCACAGAAGGCCTGAACAAAATCAATGTGACCATCGACGCGTCTGGAGAAATTATCGGAGTTCTAGGGCAGCGTGCGGACGACATCGGAAAAATCATCGAGGTCATTGATGATCTCGCTGAGCAGACTAACCTTCTCGCACTCAACGCCGCCATCGAAGCGGCCCGGGCTGGAGAACACGGGCTGGGCTTTGCCGTAGTGGCTGACGAAGTGCGCAAGCTGGCGGAAAAATCCGCGCAGTCAACCAAGGAGATTTCCGAGTTGATCCAGAGCATTCAGAAAGAAGCGCGCAAAGCCGTCGAGAACATGGACCAGAGTACCGAGATCGTGGACCAGGGACTTCAACTCGGCCATGAACTCAACCAGGCGTTGCGCAAGATTTCGAATGTGGTCACGGAAGTGTACAAATTCGCGCAGGAAATTGGCGCGGCAACGAACGAGCAATCGCATGGCTCTTCGCAGATTGCCCGCGCCACCACGCGCTTGAATGAAATCACCCACGAGATCAATTCCGCGGTCGAAGAACAGGCCTCAGGCGCGCACGCGGTCGTGAAAGCAATGGAGCGCATGCGCGAGCTGGTACAGCAGACCACCTCGGGTTCGACTGAACTCGCGGCTTCGGCAGAGCAGATGTCGAAGATGTCTCGCGGCCTGCTCGATTCGATGAACCGCTTTGGGATTGAGGGCGATTCCACCCTCGGCGAAGATCGCGTCCGTAAGACGTCTCGTCATGCGGCGGCGGGATCACGGCAATGAGCACAGGACGTGCGGCAAGCCACGACTTTCATCTCGTCGGCTTCCAGGTCGGACGCGAAACCTATGGCGTGCCGATCACGTCGCTGCACGAAATCGTGCGCGTGCCGGAAATTACTGCCGTGCCCGACGCGCCTGAGTTCGTAGAGGGCGTGATCAATCTTCGCGGGAAGATTGTTTCTGTAATCGATTTGCGGAAGCGCCTGGGCGAAAAAAAGATCACGGCCACAAGGCGAAATCGCATTCTAGTGGTTGAGCACAACGGAAGGCTGTGCGGATTGATCGTGGATTCTGCTTCGGAGGTTCTGAAGATTCCCGCATCGGACGTGGAAGCGTCTCCAAAGGTGCTGCACGAAAGCGAATTACATTGTGTGACTGGTTTGGGCAAGTACAAAGGACGGCTGATTGTACTGCTCGACGTAACCCGGCTGCTCGACCTTGGCGTCAGAGTGAAGAAGGACCCGAGCACTGAGGGCAGCGCCGAAAACCGGAGGGCAGCCACCGCCAAGTAAGGTGCAGAAGAAACTATGAGCAGTCCAGCCCTGGCCATCCAGCTGAGTGACGCTGAAATGCGGTTGCTGCAGTCGCTCGTGTATCACGAGTGCGGCATGTTTTTCGACGCCCGGCGGACCCATTTTCTTCGCGACCGCCTGCAGCGTCGTCTGCGTGAATGCCGGCTGGATTCCTTCTACAGTTACTACCGTCTGTTGATTAGCGCCGAAGGCAAGCAGGAACTGGCCCGGCTGCTCGAAGACCTCACGGTGAACGAGACCAGCTTTTTTCGGAATAAAGCGCAGCTGGAGCTGTTTCACAAACTGATCCTCGATGAATTGATCCGCAAGAAAGAAGCGGAAGGCGACCTCACTGTACGGATTTGGAGCGCTGGATGTTCGACTGGGCAGGAACCCTACACCATCGCCATGCTGATCGCAGATGCGCTCGCGTATCACCAGCTCAGGATGCCCCACTCGGCAGCAACTACGTGGCCCAAGCCGCTGGTGCCTCCGCCATGGATCGTTGAAGTACCCGCTAGCGACATCAATTATTCGGTGCTGCGCGCGGGACAAGAGGGAATTTATAGCGAACACCAGATGGCATCGGTCGACTACAACTACCGGCTTCGTTACTTCGACAAGGTCGGAGAGCGCTATGCCGTAAAAAAAGCGGTAAAGGAACTGGTGCACTTCGACTTTCATAATCTCAAGACGGAATTCCTGCCGCAGCGCAACGACGTCATTTTCTGCCGCAACGTCATGATGTATTTCGATGAAGCCGAGCAGCGCAGGTTGGTGGACAAGTTCTATCGTTGTCTCGTTCCCGGCGGATACTTGCTGGTAGGGCACGCCGAAAGCCTGTTGGGACTCACCGACAAATTTGCGATGGTTTACCGCGACAGTGGCACCGCCTACAGGCGCATCGAGGAATCCCAATGACCCAGTTTCCCGATGATCGCGACGCAGAGATGCGCGAGCTCTTCTTCGATACTTCACAGGAACTTCTGCAATCGTTGAATGACGATGCTTTGAAGCTGGAAAAGTCGCCGCGTGATACCGAAGTAGTCCGCAGCATACGTCGCACGGTGCACACGTTGAAAGGGGACGCAGCGGCCTGTGGCTTCAAGGAATTGAGCGAGCTGGCGCATAAGCTGGAAGACGCTCTGGCCGGAGACAAACCGTCATTGCCGGCTTTGCTGGTGGAAGTGAGTTTCAAGGCCGTGGACATCTTTGGCGAAATGCTGACGGCGTACCGGCAAAAGACCCCATTGCCGAATGTCACAGAGATCAAGCGAATGGCGCGAAATCTCGCTTCTGGGGTTCCAGCCACGCGGCGCAAAAAGAAAGCTGCAAACCCGAAGACTCCGCGAGTCATCTGGACAGAATACGAGCGGAAATCCGCGGATGTAGCTCATGCCGAGGGCAAGAGCATATTTCATGTAGTCGCTCACATTGACCAGCTCTGCGCTATGCCGATTGCGGCGCTGCAGCTTCTGACTTCCGCGCTCGGTTCGATCGCACAAATTCTCGGCAGCAGGCCGGAAGCTGAATCTGCAGCTCACGCAAAAAAACTCGAGTTGCTGATTGCCACGAACGCGGCCGAAAGCGATGTCCTATCGAAGTCGAGAATTCCGACCGTCATTTCGCGGGTCGAGTGTTTCGCGCTCAACCCGGCGGAACATGCCACCACAAAAGCAGCAGAACGGCCAAGCGCTCCCGAAGCATCGCCTGCCCAGGATCAATTGACCGAAACCATGGAATCCGAAACCCCAGAAACTGTCGCAGCGCTAAAGATCGCGGAAAACGTTCTGCGAGTAGACGCAGAGAAAATTGATACTGTGCTGAATTTGGTCGGAGAGCTGATCGTCGCCAAATCCATGCTGCAGCAGACAATGCAGGAATTTGCCCGCGTTCACTCGAAAGATCCGCTGCGCCCGCGCTTTTCCGACGCTATGGCGTTTCAGTCGCGCGTATTGAATGATTTGCAGCGCTCGGTGATGAAGATTCGCATGGTACCGGTGGAGCAGCTGTTCCGGCGCTTTCCGCGAATCGTTCGTGATTCGGCGAAAAGCTGCGAGAAACAAGTGCAACTCGTCATCACCGGCCAGGAGACTGACTTAGACAAAGGCTTGCTGGACGCCATTGCGGAACCGCTTACCCACATCGTTCGCAATGCCGTCAGCCACGGGATTGAAAGTCCGCGTGAACGCGAACTGGCTGGTAAGGAATCTACAGGCACTATCCGGCTTAATGCTTATCATCAGGCAAACCAATTGATTGTCGAAGTCAAAGATGATGGACGCGGCATTGACGCCGCCAAGCTCAAGACCAAGGCCCTGAAAGCCAAGCTGATCAGCGCGGAAGAGGCCGAGCACATGTCAACTCCTGAGGCGCTCGATCTGATCTTCCGCCCGGGATTTAGCACCGCCGATGAGATTACGGAAATTTCCGGGCGAGGCGTTGGGCTCGACATTGTGCGCAGCGTGTTGCTGCGCATGAAGGGAACAGTAGAAATCGAGACCCAGCCGGGCCAGGGCACAACCTTCCGCCTCAAGCTCCCGCTCACCCTTGCCATTATCCAGGCGCTCATGTTCCGGATCGAGCACCGGCTTTTTGCCGTTCCCTTGAACGCAGTAGCAGAGATCGCGCGTGCATGGGAAAGCGATCTGCATCGCGTGGATGCGACCGAGGTACTGCAGCTGCGCAATCAGGTGCTGCCGCTGGTGCGCATCGGCCAGCGGCGGCTCTCCGAAGTCGACTCCACGAAAGAAAAGATTTTCATTTTAGTTCTGACATTCGGAGAGCGGAAGCTGGGGCTGATCGTCGATTCTCTGGAGGGAGAAGAGGAGCTGGTTATCAAAGCCTTGGACGATCAAACCATTGCCACAGACTTGGTCAGCAGCGCATCCATTCTCGGCGACGGGAGAGTTGTTCTGATCATGAATTTGGCCGCGGTGATGGAACGCTTCACCAAAGCTGGCACCGATGTCCGTCAACCCGGAGCTTTCTCGCGCGCCCAACAAGGTAGTCCTTCAGCGGAGGTACGGCAATGAGCGCACAACCGGTGCGGGTACTCGTGGTCGATGATTCGGCGTTGATGCGAAAGCTCATTCCACAAATGATTGAGACTGACAGCTCGATTCAGGTGGTAGGCACGGCCATGGATGGTAACTTCGGGCTGAAAAAAATCGAAGAGCTCAAGCCGCAAGTGATCACGCTGGATTTGGAAATGCCCGGAATGGGCGGTCTGGATATGCTGCGAGCGATCATGCGGCGCCATCGTCTTCCGGTAATCGTCGTCAGCTCCCACAGTACCAAGGGCGCGTCGGTCACCCTGCAGGCGCTGTCCCTGGGAGCGTTTGATTTCGTTGCTAAGCCCACTGACGTGGCGGCACGCATGCAGGAGAGCGCGCACGAGTTGATTGCGAAAATAAAGGCCGCTGCCCAGAGCCGCGGCATTCAAATCGCTTCACCGGCTGATCTTTCAGAAGCTACCCGGCGCAAGAAAGTACAGCCCCCGGCAAAGCGGCAGGCTACCAAGATCATTGCCATCGGAGTCTCCACCGGCGGCCCACAGTCTTTGCAGTATGTCCTTTCGCAGTTACCTCAAGATTTCCCGGGATGCATCGTGGTCGTGCAACACATGCCCGAAGGATTCACAGAGATGTTTGCCCGGCGCCTCGACGATTGCAGCGCGCTGAGTGTAAAGGAAGCGCAATCCGGCGATATCCTGCAAGCCGGCCGCGTACTTATCTGTCCCGGAAGCAGACATTTAAAAGTGAAAAGGCTTCCCTTGGGCGATGTGGCCGTTTTAAGCGATGAGCCAAGGGTAAACGGGCATCGCCCCTCTGCCGATGTACTGTTCAAAAGCGTTGCTGAAGAATACGGCCCGAGCGGGGTGGGGGTAATCATGACAGGCATGGGGGACGACGGCGCGAATGCATTAGGCTTGATCAAAGCGGCGGGAGGAACAACTATCGCCCAGAGTGAACAGTCTTGCGTGGTTTTTGGAATGCCGAAAGCAGCGATCGAGCGAGGTCACGCCATGCGCATTGTAGATCTGCAGGCCATGGCTGGCACCCTGCGGGCGCAGTGTTCCGAACGCGTCGTCCCCGATCGCGCCATGGGCGCAACTGGCGCGTAAATTTTGTAATCCCGGTACACCTTCGCGGTGGCCGGGCAGTGAAGTAAGGAGGAGGATGTTATGGAGCAGTTTTCACCAATCAAGCGTAGCAAGGACGGGCAGGCGATCCGCTATTTGATCGTCGACGATTCCGTCTTCGCGCGCAAAAACCTCGTCCGCATGATTGAGTCATTTGGGGGCGAGATCGCAGGTGAGGCCGGAGACGGAATGACGGCGATCACCGAATATGAACGCAGCAAGCCCGACATCGTGCTCATGGACATAACCATGCCGCAGATGGAAGGCATCGAATCGGCCGAGAAGATTGTGCAGCAGAATCCGGACGCGCGCATTGTTATGGTGTCTTCCGTGGGATACCAGGAGAACATCGTGGCGGCGTTGCAACGCGGAGCACGGCATTTTGTGCAGAAACCGGTGAAGCCGGAAGTGCTGTACGAAGTGATCAAGTACGTGCTGGGAGAAGACGGAGTGGTAGCCGCCGCAGCCGGCGCAGGGGCCTGAAATGAAAATGGAGTTGATCCAGCCGTTCATCAACGCGGCAGACGCTGTGTTGTCGCAAGGCTTGAACTCTCCCATGGAGATCGGGAATTTCACCATGGACAAAGAGGCCTATCGCCGCAAAGGCGTTGCTGCCATGGTGGAGTTGAGTGGCGACATCGAAGGACGCGTTATTTTTGACGTTATGCCTAAGACCGCGGCCAAGATTGCCAGCCAACTAGCCGGCACCGAACTGCCGGAGACTGACACTCTGGTGCGCGAAGCGGTTTGCGAGTTGGCGAACCAGGTAATCGGCAATGCGGTCGCCACCTTGAACGACCAGGGCTTTCATTTCCGGGTGCATCCTCCGCGCCTGCACACTTCGGAGCACGGCCCGCAGATCACTGCTGACACCGAAGCCCTCGTGCTCTGCTTCGAGACCGCCAGCGGCAGCGTCTTTATAAATATCGCGCTTCGCTATGGCAGCTCTGCCAAAGTATCTGCAACCGGCGTGAGCGCTTAGTCTAATTTGTAGTCTGCGGAACCGGGCAGGCATTCCCCTCCGCACCTCTCTGTTCCATTATTTAATTGGAAAACCAACACGACCCTGTCATCCCGAGCGATTTGCTTGGACACCCCAACGTGTTCATTCGCGAGGCACTTCGGCTCACCACAATGAGGCACTTCGGCTCACCACAATATTGTCATCCCGAGCGCCGCGTGACCTTCCGCCACCTAAACTCTGTCATCCCGAGCGACCGTGATTTGAGCGAAGCGGAAATCATGCGTAGTCGAGGGACCTTGTGTTTGCATTCACGCAAATGACGCATCTTCACCGCCGGCTCACCACAATACTGTCATCCCGAGCGCCGCGTGACCTTCCCCCACCTCAACTCTGTCATCCCGAGCGAAGTCGAGGGACCTTGTGTTCGCATTTAAGCAAATAAGATAGCTTTAACACGCATCTTCACCACAAGGTCTCTCGACTCCGCCGCTCGTCCGCCTAGCGGACGTGCCGCTTCGCTCGAGATGACACGTCTGTGGTGAATCATTGAAATAAGCGAGCCGTTACGGCCCGGCGACCACGAATACAGGATTCTGCGGGGGGGGAACTCCAGAGGGTAGCGCCGGAAAAGTACTCAGCGGCGCGGAGAGAGTTAGCCCGGCGAATGTGTCCTCAGGATTTCCATTCGTAGGATAGGTATCAACAACCGCGACGCTACCGGCATCGCATTGCGCAACGTAGACTTTGAACCTGGAGTTCGTGCCGCCGCCGGACGAGGCAGCAAAGGCCCGGAACCCAACTGTTCCGCAACCAGTTTGCGCCGAAGTATCGCTCGCTACGCTGAGCGGGATCGTCTTGGTCAAAGTACCGCTCCCCGTGTCAATCACTGAGAGCTGCGTACATACGGCGCCACCGCTGATCTGATAGCTCGCAACGTAGGCCCTGCTTCCGTCGCCTAGTACGGTCACTGAATCAGGAAAGACCGGACTCGTCGTGCATGTTGACGAAGCAGTGGCGGGAATTGTTATCGGACTCCCTAAATGTGGGAGCGGCACGCCTCCCGAAACGTCGAAAACGCTCAAGTTATGTAAGGTCGGACTGGTGACGTACAGACGGCTGAAGCTCTTGTCATAGAACATGAAATTCGCGCCTGCCTGGGGGGGGAAGGCAGATGGAGTGACCGCATCCGACGCTGTATCGATCGTGTAAATTACCCCGCTCTCATCCAAAACGTACGCTTGCGCGCTGTCAGCGCGGGCCACGGCCCAGACTGGCAAAGCGCCGACGGTACAAGAAGGCGGGCTTCCCCCGGACAGGCAAATTGTCTTGGCTGTGTCGGACACGGTGTCGATCACGGAGACGCTGCCACCGGAGGTGCTGTTCCCATGGTTGGCGACGTATACCTTTCGCGCATCGGGTGTCTCCGCCAACGCAACTGGATGAATCCCTACCGGCACCGTGGCGATCACCGCATCGCTGCTCGTATTGATCACGTATACGGAGTTTGTCCCGTAACCCGCCACGTACATATTGCCGTTCTCGGTGGTATTCGCAAACACCGCGTTTGGAATCTTGGCCTGAGCGCCCACCAACTCCGGATTGTCAGTAGCGTTCGTCGTGTTCGCCACTGAGAACGAGACGGGTGAGGCAGACGTCACCGTGTACGCGCCGTTTAGACTATCCGTGGCGCACCCACTCACGTACACCGTGTCGCCAACAAAAAACAGCTGCGTGGCGGCGGTATAGGTGTAAGTCGCAGTCGCAGTGGTCCCGTTTCCCGAGCACAGCGTAATGCTGACGAACGGGGAAGGCGGCAAGCTCACGGTCGCCGCTACTGCAGAAGGAGAAGAAATATTGCTAGTTGTGACCGTGTCCTCAGCACTGTTGGCGACGTATAACTTGGATCCGGCAGCGATCAAAGCGGCATGGACCGGGGCAACTCCCACCCTGAGAGTTCCCTGCATGCTGTCACCGGAGACATTTATGTCGCTTACGGCGCCGCTATCACGATGGTTGTCGCCCACGCCGTCGGTGTTAATTGAGGCTACAAAATGGAATGGCGCGGGACTTGGTTGTAATCCCTGAATCGGCTGCGCAACGGGACGGTATGTCTCTCCACAACTGACGCAAATTAGGCCGAGCAGTATGGCGAGTGCAGCCCTGAGTGGGCGCGATGGCGCGGAGTGGGCATGATTCCGGATAGAAACGCTCATCAGAATGAGGAATTAGGAATTGCTTATTCTAGCGGCTTGATGCGAACTGCGCCAGCGAAGCACATTGCTTCTATTGAAAGGTAGGAAGCACCGCGAAGGGAGAAGGTTGTAAGCAGCAGTTCCGCGAGATGACGGCCTGCGCTTTCCGCCACGGCCAGGCAAAACGTAGAAGCTTTACCGCTTTCCGCGCTTGCGCGCGGGCGCCTCGCCTGCTGAGATTGCCGCCGCCGGCTTCTTCTTGCCTTCCATTTGCGCCAGACTCTGTTTCAACGCCGCCATCAGATCGACAACCGGCGCAAGCTTCTTGGGCTTTTCGACTTCGGCGATGGTGCCACCTTCGAGTTTCGTCTGGATCAGGTTTTTCAGATTTTCCTGGAAATCATCCTTAAACTTTTCCGGTTCCCACTCGGTGGCCAGCGCTTCGATCAGTTGGTGCGCGACCTTCACTTCGGCGTCTTTGAGTTCCACATCGGGCGCACCGAACCCCTCCACCTTGCGGACTTCTTCTTCGTAATACATGGTGTGCAGCATGAGTCCGCCTTCGTGGGGGCGAAGGAAAACTGTGTACTCACGGTTGTGCATGGTGAGCTTGGCGATGGCCACGTACTCGCTTTCCTCGAGCGCCTTGGTGAGCAGCGCATAGGGCCGGCGGCCGGCTTCCTCCGGCATCATGTAATAAGAAGATTCGAAGTAAACCGGATCGACCTCGCTGGCCTTAACGAATTCCAGGATCTCCATAGTCTTCGCGGTCTTAGGTTCGATCTTCTTGATCTCCTCCGGCTCGACGACCACGTATTCGTTCTTGCGATACTCGTATCCTTTAACGATCTCGCTGCGGTCGAGAACTTTGTTGTCGAGCGGACAAATAAGCTGCTGTTTAACCCGGTGAAGGTCGTCGCGATGAAGCTGGTTAAATGAAATGCCCGAGCTGCGCGCGCCGGAAAACAGGCGCACCGGCATTGAAATCAAGCCGAAGGTAAGATATCCAGACCAAACCGAAGCCGCCATACGTTCATCCCTCGATCATTCTGTGCCAGAGCATGGTCACCGCTGGACGGTTCTAGCCAATTTCTGAGTGCTCGCGCCCAGCATATACCGCATAGCAGTTTAGACTACAGCGTGCTCTTTGATGCACCGGAATTACGTGGGTAATCGAATCTGAAAGCTGGACAGCTGGTGCCGGTTTCTGGCGACGGCTATATCTGGTGTTTGCACTTATGGTTCCGCATCTCTGTCCTAACCCGCACGGCACGGGGATCTCGGTTGCCTTTTGCTATGAACTACTTAGCTGAGTATTCAAGCATGACGCTGGTGAATCCAGCCCAGAAACTCGCCTCATTTGCGGCTTTAACGCTGCTATTTGCCGCTTTGGGGCGGATAGTACGCGGAGTCACGACTGCGGGAGCAATCGCCGGAGCCGCGATTTGTTTTGCCCTGCTTTGGGCTGCGGGAATCGGCGCCTTCGTGGCCCTGCTGACAGTCTTCTTGCTGACTTGGGTCGCGACCCGAGTCGGATACCGCCGCAAGCAGCATCTGGGCACCGCCGAAGCGCGTACCGGCAGAGATGCGCTTCAGGTTCTGGCAAATCTCGGGATGGCCGCGGGATGCGCGGTTTTATACGCCACGCTCCGGCCAGACCCGCGACTTCTGATTGCCATGGCCGCAGCTTTGGCCGAGGCGGCGGCGGACACGGTCTCAAGCGAAATCGGTCAGGCGCTCGGAGGCACGCCCCGACTAATCACAACCTGGCGGAAAGTTGCGCCTGGAACGGACGGCGCAATCACTCTCGCGGGAACGCTGGCGGGAGCAGCAGCGGCAATCGCGGTCGCGTTCGTGTGCGCTCTCGCCCATATTTTTGAGTGGAAATTGCTCGCTGTTTGCGCCGGAGCGGGAGTGGCTGGCATGTTCTTTGACAGCTTGCTTGGTGCAACCCTCGAACGTCCACGGGTCCTCGGGAACAACGCGGTCAATTTTGCTTCGACGATAATCGCAGCGGTACTGGCGTTCCTGCTCTCTTAACCGCCCCGGTTGTCCACGTGGGACACTTAGCAAGCGCTACGCAGCCTTTGCCATCCGCTGAGCCTCGATCCCATCCAGCGCAGCCCACAGCGCCTTCGCCGCATTCTCTCCGGCTTTCAGCGCCCTCTCTGCGGCGGCGGGGTTCCCATCCACCGCACTCGCCAACTGCCGTTTCCACACTCGCGAGTGATAGACATCGGCAGTGGTATGTAGCGTGAAATATTCGCAGGTCTTGTCATCGGCGCCGTACATTTTCTGTAATCCGCGCGCTTTCTCCGCCGCAACTCGCGGCACCTGGGATTCGTACGCATAGAAAGTCGCAAGCGCCTCTTCCGGAGCGCCTTCCTGCGCAGCAGCGTGGAACTGCTTGGTCAACGACTCGACCTCGGCAATGGGTTCCGCACTTCCCGCATGATCGCCGCCCATGCCCTCTACAAAATCCAGCCAGAGCTCCGAGTGCGGACGCGACCCGTGCAGCCCCATCTCATCGTCCCGGTTCGCCAGAACGGCGCGACGCGATTCGCCCGGCTCCAGGCGCGAAGCAAACTCGTGCAGGTACTCCGGGAACGCGTTTACGTGATGAAAATAGTTTTGCGCATATTCCCGAAGGTCTTCCCGGGTCAGCACGCCTGCGCTCCAAGCTTTGTAAAAAGGATGGCAAAGCAGGTCATACTTCGCGATCCGACCGTCCATCGCTTCAAAAAACTCTGAAGTCGTCATTTATTACCGTTCCTCCGTGAAACATCAATATATGCCCGAATCCCTAAACCATTCAACGACCATTCAATGGCCATTCAGTCCTCAATGCGAGACCGCGTTGTATTGAATCCCCAACTGGTCAAATAAAAAGCTGAGAACATCCGACGTCTGATCGATCTGCTCATTCAACGACGTGCCAATCCCGTGACCGGCGCTCGCAGTCGTACGCAGCAGAATCGGATGATCGGACGCGTTGGCCGCCTGCAAACCCGCCGTCATCTTGCGCGACTGCATGGGATTGACTCGGTGATCGTTCTCTCCGGTCAAAAACAGCACCGAGGGATACTTTGTACCGTCTTTCACGCTTTGATAAGGAGAGTAGGCATAAAGCGCCTTGAACTGCTCAGGATCTTTTACCGTGCCGAACTCGGTCACGTTGAAGGCGCCGTTAGGATCGAGTTCAACCCGCAGCATGTCATAGATTCCCACAAATGAAACCACCGCGCGAAAAAGATCAGGACGTTGGGTGAGCGCGGCGCCCATCAGCAATCCGCCATTGCTTCCACCCTCGATTGCAAGATGCGCCGGCGAAGTGTACTTGCGCTGAATGAGGTGTTCTGCCGAGGCGACGAAATCATCGAACACGTTCTGCTTGTGCGTAAGATTTCCCGCCTTGTGCCACTGGTCGCCGTATTCGCCTCCGCCGCGAACATTCGCGATGGCAAAAACTCCGCCCTGGTCAAGCCAAAGCCGCGCAAGCGCTCCCGAAAAATGCGGGGCCAGGCTGATCCCATAGCCGCCATAGGCGGTAAGCAAGGCGGGGTTCGTGCCGTCCAGCTTCGTGCCCTTGCGCCGAATAATATTCACTGGCACGCGCGTGCCGTCTTTCGAGACCGCGAATTCGCGCACCACTTCTGCATCGTCGAATGTAACCGGTGAGGTCTCTACTAGCGCAGTCTTACTGGTCTTGCCACTGGCTGAGTCCAGGCTGTACCACGCCGCCGGAACCAGGTACGTCGCTACCCGGAAAACAACGTTGTCCCCCGTCGTATGAACGACGTCATCCACTGCAGAAATCGGAGGCGCGGGCAAAGTTCCGAGCTGCTTCCCATGGTGGTCGAAAATGCGCACCCGCGATGGCCCGCCGATTTCCTCTTCCACGTACAGCCTGGAATCCGTGGGCATAAAATGAGTGATGGATGCCCGCACATTTTTGTTCGCCCCGGCACCGGAACTCTGTGGCACAATCTCTTCGGCTTTCGATATCTGGGGATGAGCCAGGTCCAGGCGCAGGACTTTTCCCCGCGGGGCATTGTGGCGCGAGAGCAAGTAGAGTGACGGATCATTCGGCGTCCCCAGCTCAGCCCCAACAATCTCATTCTGAAACTGCGTGACCTGCGTCCACTTTCCCGAAGAATCCATCACATAGTGCGCATATTGACCGCCATCTCCGTTCGAAACCGCAGCCAAAATCCACTTTCCATCGTCGCTCGAGGAGAGATGGATCTCCGCAATTCGAGGGAAGTCCTTGCCGAGCACGTAAGTGTCTTGCCCGCTCTCTGTTCCCAGCTTGTGAAAATAAATCTGCTGATAAAAATTCGCGTCTTCCGCCGAACGTTCATTTCCCTGCGGATAGCGCGTGTAATAAAAACCGGAGCCGTCCGCATTCCACGCAAAGCTGCCGCCCGCAGTTCCAAAGTTCACTCGCGCCACATGATCGCTGAGTTCTTTGCCTGTAGCAGTCTCAAAAACATGCGCCGTACCATCTTCCGATCCGCCTTCAGAGAGCGAGACCGCCACCAGCTTTCCATCTACCGAAGGAACATAAAAATCGATTTCAGTCGACCCCTTATCGCTAAGGGCGTTCGGATCGATGATGACCTTTTCGCTCGCGGCATCATCCGCCGACCGCAACGCGACTAGCATTGGCTGCTGCTTGGGCGGTTGCATCTTCATGGCGAACAGCGTTCCACCGTGATAACTCAGAGAGGTATACCGGCTTGACGCTTCCGAAAGCAGCTTCGCCAAGCGGGCTTTAATTTCCGGCCGCGCGGGAATATGGTCGAGATACTCCCGCGTTCTGGCATTCTCGGCCGCGGTCCATTGCTTGACTTCAGCGTTGTCCCAATCTTCGAGCCAGCGATAATCGTCCACCACCTTCACGCCGTGATACTCGTCGGTGACCGGATGTTTGGGCGTGGCCGGCGGCGCAGGGATCGTGCTTTGCGCGATTCCCGGCGTTTGCAGAAACGCGATTACACACAGCGAAATAAGGACGCGATCGATTAGTCGAAGCATAGGTCTCCAGCTACAGATGGGTTGAATAAACACTGAAGCGCGAGATTATACCCGGTCGACGATGATTGATGCTTTGTCGCCGGCGCTCGGTGCTCAGTTTCACTACGGGAAACTGACCGAATTTTTGTGACGAAAACTGGCGAATGAAGCAGGCCTGCATGGCATTATCACGTGATGGACAGCAGCTTGGGTCTGCGATTAGCTCTCGCATTGAGCGCAATTCTTGGGGTCGCACCGAATGCTGCGACCAATGCCGCGCGCATTCCCGCCGAAGTCCGCTTCAAGTCGGGTTACAACGATCGTATTGGCAAGCCTGCGGATTTCACATCCGCCATGCTCTGGGGAATTGCCATCGCCGATACTCGTGTACCCGGCTTCGAGAAGGCGCAGGTTGAGATTGTCGAGACCCAACTCTCCTGCCGAGCGGACGGAAAAGAGATCATCCTAAATGACGATCGCGGAAACATTCGCGGCGGACTTTACCGACGCCATCCTTGGTTTGGAACCGATGTGCACGATCCCATCCCGCTCGCCTACTCGGACGATCACAGCACAGTGATTCTGCACGTAGGGGAACGACCCGATCGCATATGGCATTTCTGGACCGCGTCTCCTCGGGCAGCGCTTCCGTCGGGCCATGTAGACGGCTGCACAGTGAAAATCCGTGCTCGCATTTCTGCTGGCGCGCTGCTGCAAGTGGGAATGGACTATTGGCGTAATCCGACCGTGGGATACGGCTCCGGCAGCAACAATCATGAGGCTGGCGCGAGTAATTGGTATTTTCCTTCCGATCAACGGCAACAGGCCACATTCACTGACATTCGCGAAGAGAATTGAATCTCTATTTGTTTGAATTCCTCAGTGCCTCCCTGCCTCCGTGGTCAGCAATAGCCGTGTGGGTCGGACATTCCTGCCGACCAGAGCTGCTCGCAATAATCGCCCGCCTGTCGTCAACGATTCCCAAGCAGTATCCTCAGTGCCTCCCTGGTGAGCAATGGCCGTGTGGGTCGGACATTCCTGTCCGACACGCCGGTAGAACTCCTCCTTGTAGAATAAAACCAGTAATGCAGTTCACTGAACAATTCGATATTGTCGTTGTCGGAGCCGGGCACGCCGGTTGTGAGGTTGAGGCGTTTGCGCGGCGTCTGAGCCGCGCGCCGAAATCCTGAGCGAAGCCGAAGGACCTTGCCGAGCTAAACGGAACTAAGCTGATGCAGTTCACCGAACAATTCGACATCGTCGTAGTCGGGGCCGGTCACGCCGGTTGCGAAGCCGCAGTCGCCTGCGCCCGCATGGGCCTGAAGACTGCACTCTACACGCTCAATGTCGATTTGATCGCGCAGATGTCGTGTAATCCGGCGATCGGCGGCATTGCCAAGGGGCACCTGGTTCGCGAGGTCGATGCACTCGGCGGCATCATGGGCGAAGTCACAGATGCTGTGGGCATCCAGTTCCGTTTGCTCAATACCTCTCGAGGCCCGGCTGTCTGGTCGCCCCGCGCGCAGTGCGACAAACAAGCCTATCGCCTCAAGATGCGCGAGGTGCTGGAAGCACAACCGAATTTGAAAATTAAGCAGGCAGAAGTAGCGGACTTGATTCTGGAAGAAACGTCGTTGGCCGACAATCTTCAAAGGGTGCCCCACCCTTCTCCGTTTTTTGGAGAGGGTGGGGATTTTGACCAAGTACCCAGGACAAATGGCGCGGCGTGCGAAGAACATCAGCAAGACCGGGAAGGGCACGACTTCAGTCGTGCCGAAAAAGGGTTCTTAGAGGAGGCGGCTTCAGCCGCTGAGGTTTTGGCCAACGACGAACGACCCACGACCAACGACCAACGACGCATTCTTGGCATCCGCCTTCGCGACGGACGCACCGTCGGCGCGAAAGCCGTCATCATCACCACCGGAACTTTTCTCAACGGGCTCATCCACTGCGGCGAGCAGCAATATCCCGCGGGGCGCTCCGGCGAACCCGCTGCAGTGCTCCTCGGCGAGGCTTTGAAGAAACTCGGGCTTCGCGGATGCCGATTGAAGACCGGAACTCCCCCGCGCCTCGACGGCCGCAGCATCGACTGGTCAAAGTTTCAAGTGCAGCCCGGCGACGCAGATCCCACGCCTTTCAGCTTCCGCACCAAGCAGGTTGCGCATCACGATTCGCAAGTTCCCTGCTACATCGCATGGACCACGCCGGAAACTCATCGCATCATTCGCGAGAACGTCCATCGCTCGCCTATGTACAGCGGCCAGATCCAATCCATCGGCCCTCGATACTGTCCATCCATCGAAGATAAGATCGTCAAATTTCCCGACAAGACCACGCACCAGCTTTTCCTGGAACCCGAAGGCCTGAACACGCACGAAATTTACGTGAATGGCATGAGCACATCATTGCCGGTTGAAGTGCAGCTAGCGATTTTGAAGTCGGTTCCGGGCCTTGAGGATGCGGAAATGCTCCGCCCGGGCTATGCGATCGAGTACGACGCAATCGATCCCACGGAACTCGAGCGCACGCTCGAAACCAAGCAGATTTCCGGGCTGTTCTTAGCCGGACAAATCAACGGTACCTCGGGATACGAAGAGGCTGCTTGCCAGGGTCTTATGGCCGGAATTAACGCCGGACTGAAAGTGAAAAATGAGCCTCAGCTCATTCTCGACCGCACTGAAGCCTACACTGCGATCCTTATCGATGACCTCATCTCAAAAGGCACCAACGAACCGTACCGCATGTTCACTTCGCGTGCCGAATTTCGTTTGCATCTGCGGATCGACAACGCTGATCGCCGCCTCACCCCGCACGGTCGCCGTGTCGGACTGATCGACGACCATGCCTGGTCCGATTTCCTTGCCAAGCAAGATCGGCAGCAAAAACTGCAACGCCTGCTGGAAACGACAAAACTAACGACGGTTATGATTGAAGGGATAGAGTCTTCTGCCGCCTCTCCCGTGACTTGTCATCTCGAGCGCAGTGAGGCCGGGCCGAACGCAGTCGAGAGACCTTGCGTTTCGGCGAGCGATCAACTCCCGAGGACTCACGACCTGTCCGCAGCCCTTGGCCAGCCGCTCGCACAACTTCTCAAGCGTCCGGAGATCACGATCGAGCGTCTGGTTCCGCTTCTGCGGACTCTATCGCCCGATTTTTTCCAGGGGCTTTCGGCCAACGACCAGCGACCAACGGCTAACGACGCTCTACCCTCTGCTCTGCGCAACGAACTCAAATCGGTCGAAACGGAAATCAAATACGAGGGCTATCTCTTGCAGCAGCAGCGCGCCATCGACCGCCTGAAGAAGGCTGAGCAGCGCAATATTCCCGAGTGGTTTGATTACAAATCGGTGAGCGGCCTCTCCCGCGAAATGCAGGAGACCTTAGTCAAAATTCGCCCGCGCACCCTGGGCCACGCCTCCCGTATTCCTGGGGTGACGCCCGCAGCCGTGTCGCTGGTCAACGTTTACATCGAAATCCAGGCGCGGCGCCGGGAGCAGATTGCGGCAATCTAATCCAAGACCGCAACAATTTTTGTGCTTGGCTTCCTGTTAAACGAGCGTTAAGCTTTCTTGCGAAATGCCGAGCCGTTGTTGCAGTGTTTGCCTATTCGCTCTGCTGTGGATTGCTCCTCTCTCAGCCCAGCAAAACTGCCCTTTGCCGCCTTCCTTGGAGCCGACTTCTCCGGCGGAAAATATGTTCTCTGATGCGCAGGAAGTTGACTTGGGCGATGTCATGGCAGAAACCATCGCTTTGCATGTGAACATCATTCACAACGAAGAACTTACCGCGCATGTTCGCGATCTAGGCAATCGTCTGGTGCAGCATCTCCCGCCCACTCATTCAAATTTTCGTTTTTATCTGGTCGATCTGCCGGAAGCAAATGCCTTCAGCATAGCCGGAGGCAGGGTCTACGTAAGTCGTAAGCTCATTGCATTTTCGCGCAATGACGATGAACTCGCGGGTGTCTTGGCGCATGAACTTGGTCATATTGTTACTCACCAGGGTGCGATAGAGATGACACGTTCGTTTCGAGAAGTGTTGGGAGCGACCCAAGTAAAGGACCGTAGCGATATTTTTCAAAAATTTCATCTTTACCTAGAAAATGCGCACCGTCTCCGACGTCATGGTCGAGCCGAGGGCGAGAAGCACCAAATCGTCGCTGACCAGGTCTCAATTTTTACTTTGGCACGGGCTGGGTTTGCGCCTAAAGCGGCCGCGGAACTGTGGGATCGATTTAATGAACTGCATGGTAAAACCGGCGGCTGGTTTTCCGACTTCTTTGGTGTAACAACGCCCGAACAACACCGACTGCGCGACATGCTCAAGAACATGGCTTCTCTGCCAGCGGGCTGCGCTGACCGTTCTGCCTCTCTGGATGAGGCCAGTTTTAAAATTTGGCAAGAGAACGTCGTGGACTACGACGAGCGTCGTTCGGAGTCGCTTCCCGGACTTATCTCGAAGCACAAATTCAGTGAACGCATTCGCCCCGATATCACCAACCTGCGTTTTAGTCCCGACGGCAAATACATCCTGGCGCAGGATGAAGCCGGCATCCACGTCCTATCGCACGAGCCATTTGCTCAGCTCTTTTATATCTCCGCGCCTGATGCACTTGACGCTCACTTTTCGGCCGATTCGACTTCGGTTGTTTTCCTCACCCGCGGCTTGCGCGTTGAAGTGTGGAGCATTAGCGAACAAAAGCGCAAATCAGTACAAGAAATCACCCTGCACGAGCCTTGCGTGCAATCCGAGCTATCCCCCGATGGCAGCACGCTTGCATGTTTGAATGCAGCCTTTACGCTGGAACTGGTTGATGTACCTACAGGTACTGTTTTGGTCGAAAAGAAGGAGTTCTACGCTCCTAATTTCTTTGAACTGCTTATTCTCTTGCTCCGCGGTGGAAGCGCATCCGAAAACCCAGAGACCAATTCATCCCAAGAACCGCTGCATCTGGTGACCATGGGATTTTCGCCCAATGGTCGATATTTTCTTGCAAGCCACGGAGTATCACACATCGAACCTAATTTTGGATCCTTGGATCACACGGCGGCATTTGGCATCTCCAATTACGTTCTGATCCCAGGTTCGCTGCTGATGTTCGATCTTGCAAACCGTCGTGAGATGTCGGTCCCTAAATCGATCAGAAGTATCGCGCCGGTGAGTTTCGCGTTCATTGGACCGGACAGAATTGTTGGCATCAACCCTGAAGCGCCACTGAAATCGCATGTTGTGAAATTTCCTTCGGGAGAGAATCTCGACGACGTTCCGCTCGGCGGTGGTATTTCATTGAGGTCGGCGGCACACGGCAATGCTCTTTTGATCGGCCCGCTTAAGGACTACCCTCTCGGCGTAATGGATCTGGCCGCAAAATCAACCAAGCTTGTGATCAAGCAACCAACTGCGGATGTCTACGACGACATCTTTGTGATCGAGCTCACGAACGGCGAGCTGTCCCTGAACACCCGGCATTCCGGTCAACGGCTCGGGCTGCTCCAGCTCCCTGAATCCAGCCTCGGCCACTTGGGAGCCACGGCAATTTCCCCCGATCTAAATTATTTGGCGGTGTCAGCGGGCACCCGTGCGGCAATCTGGGATGTCGCTCACGATGCTAGAGTCTTCTACACGCGGAAATTTTATGCGGCGGGATTTGATGGGCCCGTGGTTTATGTCGATTTTCCTAAATTCCTGGAGTTCCCCCGCCAGACCGGCGAGCTGCGAACCGATAACCACGAAATGAAGGGTAAGGAGGTAACGGAAAAAATCGCCTCTCAGCATGGCCTTTATCTGCTCGTGACCAAGCCACACAACAAGAATGGCTTCTGGCGATCCAACGCTGACATCCAAGTGCAAGATATTCGCAGCGGCCGAGTCTTATGGTCGCGCTACTTCCAGCATGAACTCCCTTCAATATCCTTTAATGCGCAAGCGGCAACTGTATTGTTAAGGTGGCGGGCCTCCGAAGCGGGAGCACAAGACGAACTTCGTCGCTTTCCTGAACTGAAGGCGCGAGTTGAGAAGGACGACTACCTGTGTGAGCTCGCCGATGCAAATCTCGGGGCACCTCTCGCACAATTCATTGCCAAGACCAACCATGGCTCTTTTCGGTTGGTAAGTGGCAGCGCCAACCGGAATTGGGCGGTCATGGAGGCGACGGGCAATCAAATTATCACTTATAGTCTGCCGGACGCGAAGCAAGAAGATCATTTTTTCGGTTCCCGCCCAATCATTTCGACTTCCGGTCTGCTCGCCGTAGAAAGCGAAAAGCGTGAAGTCACGCTGTATGATCTGACCAGCTCTGATGTGCCACAGCAGTACGTTTTCTCTGAGCCAATCGCGTTTAAGTCGTTTTCCTCCGACGGCAAGCGTCTACTAGTCTTTACCAGCGATCAGACGGCTTATCTGCTCGACACCGCTCTTCCGCACGCGCCCGACCCGGCACTGGCAAGCAATCCTGCGAAATGAAAATCACTTTTTACACGCATCTTGAATCTCCGATCGGCACGCTGCTTCTCGCTGGCGACGCAGACGGGCTGCAGCAGATTCTGTTTCCGACGAATGGATTCCCCGCCCGTCCCGATCCCCAGTGGCAGGAAAATCCGTCCGCACTAGCCGGAGTACTTGCTCAGCTTCGCGCCTATTTTGCGGGCAAACTTGAACTGTTCGATCTGTCACTTGCTCCAAACGGCACTCCCTTCCAACAAAGAGTCTGGAGCGAACTTCAGAAGATTCCGTACGGCGAGACAATTTCTTATGGAGAACTCGCCCGCCGCATCGGCAACTCGAACGCCAGCCGCGCAGTTGGACTGGCGAATGGATCAAATCCCATTCCGATCGTGATCCCGTGCCACCGCGTCATTGGAACCAACGGCAAACTGACCGGCTACGGCGGCGGCCTCCCAATTAAAGAAAAGCTACTTGCCCTGGAAAAAAGGCAGCTCCGGCTATTGTGATTGCGACGGAAAAACTGGCATCTGAATCAACTAATGATGTTTCGCGGCCCTGCATTTCGCGCGCTCTTCGGGTAACATAAAACGACCGGTTTTCAGCATCCAAATTCATATGATCAAAAAACTGCTGCCTCTTTGCGCGTTGTTTCTTCTTTGTTCATCAGCGATAGCTCAGGATCCATCGAGTGCGCGTAATGCCGCTCTGCTCCGTCCGCCAAAGGGCGCGCCGGTGGCCCTGGTCGTGTTTGAAGACCTGGAATGTCCCAAGTGCCGGGTTGATTCACCGCTCGAAGAGCAAGCCGCGAAGGCGCACAAGATTCCTCTCGTGCGCCATGATTTCCCGTTGCCCATGCACAGATGGTCGTTCAATGCGGCCGTGATTGCGCGCTATTTTGATTCGCAGTCGAAAGACCTCGGCAACCAGTTCCGGGACTACATCTTTCAGCACCAGCCGGAAATCACCGCGGACAATCTGCAGAGCTTCGTGCAAAAATTTGCCGCTGAACACAAAGTGCAGCTGCCCTTCGTGATCGATCCGCAGGGGAAGTTTGCCGCCGAGGTTACGGCAGACAAAGAACTCGGCAACAAAGTTGGGATTCAGCACACGCCGACCATCTACGTTGTCAGCAGCCGCAATCCTCAACGCCCCGTCACGGAAGTGACCGATTCCAGCCAGTTGTTCCAAACGATTGAGGCGGTGCAGTCAGAGTAAAAGAAGAAGGCAGAAGTAAGAAGGCAGAAGTAAGAAGGCAGAACGCAGAATAAAGATTCAGATTTGAAAATCTAAAATTTGCAATCTGAGATCTATTTCTTCACTCTAAACTTCAAACTTGAGTTCTGCAGTCGTTCTGCGGTTCCGCATTCTGACTTCTGACTTCGGCCTTCTGCATTATCTTCTTCACCCCGCCCTTTTCGCATCTTCAAAGGCGTGCTTCTTTTCCAATTCAGTCATCGCAGATTTCATATCCATTTCAAATTTTTCTGCTTGCGCCAGCAACGCCGCGTTTGCTGAGGCCCATTCGCCCTCGACCGTCATTAGGCCGGACTCCGCCAGCCCGCGCGCAATTTCGAGCACATGCGGTACCGTCGTCTCAGCGTACAGAGCTTCAGCCGGGTCCCCAATCCACACGTTCCCGCCGATGAGCCGCGAGTGCCAAAAGACTTTGCGCGTGATCAGCTTCGTGATCTCCTCGTCGCTGGCGCGGCCAAACACCCATTTATTGCGCTTGAAGTCGTAGTAGCGGCTGGAAAACTGCAATGGAACCAGCTTTCCGGATTTCACAAACTCCAACTGCCTGCGGTCCACTTCCTTGCGCAGCGCATTCACCACCGGACCTTCGACATCCTTCGACTCCATCGAGGGCAACACCTCGCGCACCGTCGCCGAAAGATTTACCGCAACCGGAGCATGCAGCCCTTCGGAGTTCCCAAGCTTTACATCCGCGTGCAGCACCCAGAAATCCGCGCCCGCAGTGGAACTGTGAAAGGGCCACTTGAACTCAACTAGCAGGGGCAGCCCAGTTCGTGTGACGTAAAGGTTCTTTCCGGCGTGATTGTTTTTTCCAGGGTCGGTCATTCTCGGTTAGCTCTCGCTCGGTTAGCTCTCGCTCAGTTAGCTCTCGGTCAGCCTTTATCTCTGGGCAGAAATGGGAAACTGAATTTTACGACAAAAATGAAAAAGGCGGCCGAAGCCGCCTTGATCGGTAATCGCGATTCAGGGTCTTATCGTCCCGCTGCGGCGGCCATCGTCTTTGTTTGGTGCTGGGTTTGCTGCTTAGGCTGCTGCATGGCATTGATTTTGTCGAGCACGTGCTGCATGTCGCTGCCGGTATCAATATTTCCGTCGACATACGGATGCCGCGAACCGTCAGTGTGCAGCACCAACACTTTCGTCGCTCGCTGTGCCTTTTTCACTATATAAGGAAGATGATGGCGATCATCGCGGCTCAGCGTCTGCCCGAGCACCACCAGGTCGAACGTCTCTTTCTTTATCGCATCCTGCACGCCCTTGCGGCCTATGGCGGTCTGAACAGCGTATCCGGCTTTCTGCAATTCGGCGGCTTGTGACGTCAGTACTTCCTCGTTCAACTCCCCGTAAAGAAGCTTCTGTTTGGACATTTTGCGGTCTTTCTCCCTGTCCAAACGGTAGCAACCTCCCCACCTCTTGAGAACGTAACCGAAGATCAGGCCCAATGGGGTGTTTTTGCTCTGTGGACCTGTGTCCTCCGGGGTTTCAGGGGCTGTGATCCCATGGGAAGATGGCCATTCGAGAAGCACGGGGTTTGGGCTTTCGGGAAACCTGCGACAAATTGCTGAACGAATTCTCCGTTGAATTCACTGCGCGGTGTTAAATTATTGCGGAAAGGAAAACCCCGCAGATGCGCATGCCCACTTCCCCGGTGCTACTTGTCACCGTTGTGCTGGTGATGGCTTCATCCATAAAAGTGTTCGCCGAAGGTGCTCAGACCTATTGCGACTTCGCTGATGGCAATCAAATCACCATTCAATATCAACCGGCGGTAAAGGAAGAACCTAGAAATGGCCGCGTCTGGGCGCCGGGCATGACCCTGTACGTGCAGACTCCGCTGATCCTGGGCAGTTCTGAAATTCCACTTGGCGCTTACACGATTTATTTGATTCCCGATAAGCGGAGCTGGACGATGATCGTCAACAAGAACGTGACTGCGGGCGCAGCTTACAACTCCGCGCAAGATGTGGCGCGCGCGCCGATGGAGATCGGCGAGATCCCCCAGCCCACGAAACAACTCCAGCTTTCTTTCGCCCACATGGCCCCCAAACAATGCAGCCTCCGCGTTTATTACCAGAAGGTCGGCGCCTTTGGGGATTTCATGGAGAAGTAACTCCATCGGCTCGAACGAGCTTCGGCCCACCCCAGGTATGTCCAAACACACGTGATCTAAGTGGGGTTCCTGGCCGGCTTTTCGCCAAAAGCGGGCTACCGGCGCGCTCTCAAAAAAAACGAGTGCTCACTTAACAAAAGCGGAGTACAATTCCGGCGACTTCGCGTTCGATTTTCCGGAGACGTGATCTCGGGCCTGGTCCCCGTTGCGTTGAGGGTTGAAATGCGCCAGCTCTTACTTCTGGGAGCATCGTTTGTCACTCGCCTCGCTGCGGTCTTGACCACAATCACTCCTGGATAAGCATCAATTTTGGCAGCCGAAATAACTCAGCAGCTGAATCAGTTCGCACCCGTAGTGGCTGCTGACTGGGTCCCCCGTCCGCGCAACAAATTCCAGCGAGGAGATGAATATGTACAACGTGAGAGTCCGCACGATGCAAATCCTGGCGCTCGCGGCAGCCATGGGGTTGACCGTACCGGCAATGCTTGCCCAGGGAAAACGGCAACCGAGTCAGCAGGCAGTTCAGGCGCAGCAGATTAACCAGCAGCAGAATCCAAATCAAACCCAAGCCACTCCCGGAATAGCTCAGAGTTCGCTGTGTGCGAACCGCCCGCTATGTTACGAAGGCAACGACTTCGTGGCAACGGTCACTGAATTCCGCACCAGTACTGATCCGCGGGGGATCAGAATAATTGACGCGATGATGCACTTCCAAAATAAAACGAATCAGCAGATAAGTCTCGGCTACGTGGACGGCTCCGGATCGGCTATCGACGACATGGGCAACCGCTTAGGACTCAATACCTATAACGGTGGCGTCCGTGGCATGGGGATCGTAGCTGGGAACAACGTGGACCCGAAGTTTTCTTTGCCTCCCGGTGGCGGCGGAGACGCACGCTTTGAGCTGTATTGGGTTCCCGGCGGTAAGCTCTCGGGCGTGAACTATGAAATTGAATTGTCCATCCGCGAAATGAATCGCGTAGAAGGCAATCAATGGACCCTCGGAGATGAGACCTTGCTGCACTATCAGGGACTCGCCAATGGAATGGGAGTCGCTGCGGTTTCAAATGTAAACTCTGTCGGGATGGGCTCCGGGGCTATGGCTTCGGGAACCGGAGCGACTTCCACCGCCGGGTCTGCAATCAACGCGTTCACACCTGGCCAGACGACTGCTTACGCGCCTTCGGGTCAACCCATGATGGCCACCTCGGCGCAACCTTGCCCGCCGGGAACGACCACACCAGGAACGCTAACCAATGTCGCAAGTTCGGTTGGAGCGCAAAACGACACCGCCAATAACGCGGTTACGAACGCCTCCGCCGCAATTTCTAATCTGGGATCGATGTTTGGACGCAAGAAGAAGCCGGCAGCTGCTCCAGCTACTGCCAACGCGGCAGTGCCTTGCACTCCAGCAGCGACCGCAAATTCGAAGGGCGCTGTGGTGGGAACTCCCATGCCCAACACTGCTTTGACGCAACCTGCGGGCGGCGTCCCAGCTAACACGGTGACGGCCACACCGGCGCCGCGCGCTGCTGTCGCGACTGCAGTAACCAGACGAACGGTTGCGACCACCGCGACTCAACCGACCGCAGGCGCAGTAGTCACAAAAACTTCGCTGAAGCAGCCGGTCCCGCCGACCACCAAAGCGCCGGCCCCAGCTGCGAAAAAGCCTGCACAAACTCCCGCTACTGCTACTAACGGCACAGGTGGAAGTAAATGACGGGGCGAAGGGTTGACTGAGGGCGCCCCACTTCTCCCTGGTTTTGGGAGAAGTGGGACCACGAAATATGTGCGGAGCCTCGACGAGTGGCCCACTCAAGCGTGTTTTTGGCTTGAGTGGGGCAGTTAGGCGCCATCGAGTTCTAGCCGGGTGCACCATCCTTTCGCGTACTGTGCGAAAGGGTGGAGGCAGAGACTTGGTTCTCTTATTCCGGCACTTCAATCCCAAAAGGCAAAGGATCGATGTTCCCACCCTTGCAAAGGACCCAAGAGCCTGCCCTGAGCGAAGTCGAAGGGATGGGGCACCCTCAGCCGCGGTATTCTCCGACCAAAAAGGCGGGCCACCCGCCAGGATTAGAAGACTGGATCTTCCACTTAACTGAAAGGTGCCGCAGGCGGCCTCGTTGTTGCCACCTGAGTGGCTGGTGCTGCCCTTCGCGATAACACATTCGGGACGCGTGGCCGACTCAAGCCCGATTTTGGCTTGAGTGGGGCAGTTCTACAGCTGGACAAAGTCTTCCCGCAGCTCGTTCGCGTTTTCGTGCCGTCCATTCCGACTCGATCTCGACTCGTCCCTCACAACCGGTTGCGTAGTGCCGAAAACTGCTCCACTCCCAGTCCTCCGGGCGCTCGCACAACCCAGCCTTCACCGGATTACGATGGATATAGCGCAGCTTTTCCACAAACTGCGGGTAATTTCGAATGTTGAAATCGTAGTACCTCTTTTGCCAGAAATGCTGGGGTGCCCCATTCAAGCCTGGTTTTGGCTTGAGTGGGTGATCGCCAATCAAACGCCGCGATACTCCCTGCTTCAATGACTTCAACGCATCGGCCAGCGTATCCCGTTGCGGTTCGCTGAGCAGGACGGGCCCACTAAAGCCCGGTTTTGTCACGGGTGGCCCATTCAAGCCGTCTTTTGGCTTGAGTGGGGCAGTTCCATCGCTTGACGCATCCTGTCGCGGTTCGCTGAGCAGCAGGTGAACATGCTCCGGCATGACTACGTACCCGTAAACCTGAAGCCTGAAACTGCGTCGCACTCGCTCTAAAGCTGACTCGAAGATTCGTCGGCTTGCGTCCGTGGTAAATAGCCGACGGCGGTGGTAGCAGCAGAAAGTGACGAAATGACTCTGGCCGCTCTCGTGAAAACGCGTTAGTCCCCATGGCATGAGGACAATCTAGCTTGTTCGTGGGCCCAAGTCTGTGACGTGTGAACATCCCCACTCAAGCCAAAACCGGGCTTGAATGGGCCACCCGCCAACGCGCCAGAACGGATCGACGACGCAGGCGCTCTTCACTTGAATAACGGCCAAATGAAAGCCTGCCAGGCCTCGTACATTCCAAACGCGACTAGAAAAATTAGACAAACAGTCCCCCCAATTTCGCCTGTCGCGATCCGTACATTCGTCAAAGCATCTAGAAGTCTCTTCATGGTTCCTACCCTTAAAACCCGGCGAATACCAGTCAACTATCGCAAAAAACCGGAAACGCAAACAGATATCCAACGGGCATGTACGAAGGGTTACCAAAGGTCACATTTAGTGACCAACGTAATTGTCCTTGCGTCATGACCAATTATTAGCGTTATCGGACGTTCAAAGAAGCTGAGTTTTCCACTTTATTTTCCCCCTCAACCAGCCAAAAATAAATTCTCGATTACCTTAAGTTGCAACGCTATCTTGTCTTTAAGCACCGCAATGTCGGCATTAGGCGGGTGGCCCATTCAAGCCCGGTTTTGGCTTGAGTGGGTCAGTTGTACAGCCGGATGAGTCTTCCCGCCGCTCGTTCGTCCATTTCCACTCGATCTCGCCCTCCCCATCGCGGTTACTGGTTTTTGGGGATCAGTCTCCAACATTCCCACTCAAGCCAAAACCGGGCTTGAGTGGGCCACCGTCCATCTTTCCGAATGCTATCGAACCCAGAAGAGGTTTCCACTTGTGCAGGGTGCAGGTGACGCTGAGCGCGGCTAAAATATTTCCGAGCGAGGTGGGACGCATAGACTTGGTTCTCTCTTCCAGGATTTCAATCCCTAAAGACAGCGGGTCGATGTTCCCACCCTTGCAAAGAACGCAAGGATGGGGCACCCTCAGTTTATTCACAGACGAAAAGTGGACCACCCACCAGGAAGAAGTTGTCTTCATTCGACGAGGAACAGCCTATGACAGACTGGTTCGCGCGTCCCGTCCTGCACGTGACAGACGTTGAGACCTCGCTCCGTTTTTACGTTGACCGCCTCGGCTTCACGTGTCCCTGGCGCTATGACGAGGACGGCGTCGCTCAGGTCGATCGGCAGGGCTGCGCGCTTATCCTGGCCGAGACGTGGCCGGAGAAGATTGGCAAGGGACTGATGTTCATTTCCTTGAACGTCGAGCCAGCGACGCCCGAGGGCGCGACCGCTGCGTTGGACGCGTTGCGCGCGGAACTCGAAGCCAAGGGCGTTCCGGTCAAGGAGGGTTCGTGGGGATACCGGCTCCTGGTAGTCGATGATCCCGACGGCAATCAGCTCTTCTTCAACTATCCGAACGAGACTGCATCCGGCAAGACTGTTAGAGGTGAAGCGTAATCGTCTAGCCGCGCGAAGAGTGGCCGGATGGGGACTGGCCCACCCTTTGCGCCATACCAACTGAGGCTGCCCCACCCTTTGTGGTTTTCAAAGGGTGGGAGACATCGGACATTTTCATCAGGATGCAGCTATCTTCGGCCGGACGCAGCGATCAGCGCTCATTCCCGGGAGGGAGCATTTTGCCGTCGCTATACACTACCCCTTTCTCGATTTGACCCCTCACCACCAACCCCTTAAGATGACTCTCCTGCAGGTTTTCCCTTGATTGGTTCAACTGTCTCGCATTACAAAATTGTTCGTGAGATCGGTCGCGGCGGCATGGGCGTCGTGTACGAAGCCGAAGACCTCACTCTCGGCCGTCGAGTTGCGCTCAAATTTCTTCCCCGAGATATAGCTCTAAGCCCGCAGTCGCTGGAGCGCTTCCGCATGGAAGCCCGGACTGCCTCGTCAATTAATCACGAAAATATCTGCACGATTTACGAGATCAGCGAACACGAAGGCCAACCATTTATCTCCATGGAACTGCTGGAGGGTGAATCGCTGGCTGAGCGCCTGCTCTCCCGGCCCTTCACCAACGATCAGCTTCTGGATATCGCCATTCAGGTTGCCGACGCGCTCGACGCCGCCCATCGCAAAGGGATTGTGCATCGCGACATCAAGCCCGCGAATATTTTTATTACTACCCGCGGACGCGCCAAGGTCCTCGATTTCGGCCTTGCGAAACTTGCCCGCGAGCACGAGCAAGCTGCGGTCGCGGCGGGCGCCACCCTCGACAGCCCGCTGCTCACCAGCCCGGGATCAACCGTCGGTACCGTCGCTTACATGTCTCCCGAGCAGGCGCGCGGCGAACCCCTTGACGCTCGCAGCGATTTGTTCAGCTTCGGCGCCGTGCTCTACCAAATGTCGACCGGCCGGCTCCCCTTCGACGGTGCAACTTCCGCGGTCATCTTCCACGCCATTCTCGAGAAGGACCCTCAGCCGCCGAGCGAGCTGAATCCGATGCTGCCGCCGGCCCTCAACGAAGTGACTCTGAAATGTCTGGAAAAAGATGCAGACCTGCGCTGCCAATCGGCTGCCGAACTACGCGCCGATTTGAAGCGCATGAAGCGCGCATCGAGCACATCCTCCGACCGCATGGGTCGAACAATCGCCTCCGACAGCGGCCAAATCCCGGCGGCTACAACATCTGTGTCGAGCTCTTCCGTTCATACCAGCACACCGCCGCCTTCCAGCGACACGGTTCTCGCGGAAGCCAAACGCCATAAATGGCGATTAATCCTGCTGCCAGTTATCACCGCGCTGCTGATTACAGGCTTTCTCCTGTACAAGCGCTTCTCGTACACACCATCGGTCATCAATCCCCTGACCATGCAAATTTCCAAGCTGACCGAGAACAGCGCTGCCAGCGACGGAGCAATTTCACCTGACGGCCGCTACCTTGCATATGTAAAACGTGGCGTTAGTCCGAGCCTCTGGATGAAGCAGATCGTCACCGGAAGCGAAACCCAGGTCGTGCCACCGGGACCGGGCTACTTTTTGTTTCGACCGACCTTTTCCCCGGACGGAAACTACATCTTTTACCAGCACAGCGATCCGCAAAACGAGGACGAAATTGTCCTGTTCTCGGTTCCCAGTCTCGGGGGCACCCCACAACGCATTCTCGGCGATTTAGGCACTCCCGTCAGCTTCTCGCCGGATGGCAAGCAGATCGTCTTCGCCCATCGCGATCCCGGAGAAAAGAACTCTGAGCTTGTGATTGCGGGCAGCGACGGATCAAATCGTCACACTATAGCGGAACGACCGGACTTGTCCGTCAACGGCGCATCCCCTGCCTGGTCGGGCGACCGACAGTTGATTGCCGTGAGCGAATATAACCTCGCAAGCACGAATCTAAGCTCAGTCGTGGTTTTCACACCCATTGGCCAATTAGTGAAATCAATCCCGCTTCCACTTTTGGTGGATGGAATTGCGTGGCTGCCGGATTCGACCGGAATGTTTTTGCAATGCCGGTCTCCGGAGATGAACTTTCGTAGTCAGATCAAGTTTCAGCCTTATCCTTCCGGTGCATTGCAAAATGTAACCAATGATTTGAACGAATATCAGGACGTCACCATAACCGCCGACGGAAAGGCCTTAGCGACGGTTCAGAAGCAGAAATCTTCTGCCGTTTACCTTGGCACTGCTCCGGCAAAATGGCCGGCGGAGATCAATGTAGCGCCCAGTCCATTGACCACCGGACAAGCCGAGGGCGATTGGCTGGAGTGGAGCACCGACGGTAAGCTGTTTTTCGACGATGCCGACTTCCACTCCTTCAAAATGAATCCAGATGGTAGCTCCCGCGCACGCATCCCAGACCGCGACACCAACTCCGAGTATGCGGTTTCCTGCGGTCCTGACGCTTTGGTTTTCGCTCTATTGCGAGACAATAAGTTGAACCTTTTCCGTTATTCCATGTCCAGTCGCGAAACCAAGCAAATGACCTTCGAACGCGATGCCGAATGGCCCGTCTGCACAAATGACGGAAAGACGCTCTATTACTTCGATAATCTCGAGGGTCCTTCGTTGAAGCGAGTTTCAACTACCGGAGGCTCGCCCGAGGTGGTCGCCGCCAATTCCGCAAACGGCGCCTCCTTATCTCCGGACGAAACACGCATCGCCTTTTTTCAGTTTTCAGGCACTGGCGGCGCCCACAAGGTTCAGATCGTGGTTCAAAACGTAAATGGCGGGAATCAGGTTTTCTTACCGTCCAACGAAGTTGTCCGTGGACCTCGGTGGGCGCCGGATGGCCGCGCCCTTGTCCTCGATAAAAAGACCGGAGCCGGTTCCAATTTGTTCTACCAACCGCTCGACGGGAGCAAGCCAACGCAACTCACACATTTCAACACCGAGCCGCTTTGGGTTTCCGCCTATGCACTCTCCCCGGACCGCAGACAATGCGCCATCACCCGTGCCCGCGTCAACGACTCTGATCTAGTCATGTTCAGTAACTTCCGGTAGACAAATTAGGGCCTCAGAATTCCTCCTTTGCGTTAAACAATTGTTAATTTGGCGAGAACTCACTGCAGCCACTCGGAGCAACGCACAACGCCGAATAAAGCAGCTACATCTTAGGTTCAGCTTGTCAGGTCTTAATGTTTGACTGAGGTGTCCAATGTTGAAGTTACTCCTTCCTGCGGTACTTCTTCTTACTCTTTGCGTGAACTTATTTGCTCAAACTTCTTCAGCCGTCGAAGTTCTATATGTTGCCGGACCGCAAGGCACGTCCAGCGTGTCCCTGCACACTTATAACGTCAACCCGAAAACTGCTGTAGCCAGCCAAGTCGGCTCAGCCATACCTGTGCACAAGGGGTCAATCGATCCGCTGACAATCGGCACTAGCCATTACATCTACTTGTGGAATTCAAATGGTGTCTGGCTGTACCCGACCAGTGCTAACGGGGCCCCGGCGAGCACGCCGTCCCAGCATCTGATTTTCTCTTTTGCTCACCCGGTGAATACATTCTTAGTCAACCCGGATGGCAAATTCGCCTACGCGGCACTGGCGTGGGGTACTTACCCGAACAATTATGCGTTAATTGTTTTATTCACTATCGATCAGTCTACGGGAAGACTGACCAACACTAACCAAGTCGTAGCCTCGTATTCGCATCCGTACATTGGCTTCACGAAGTTTCTGTTCGGCTCGCAAGGGGGAAAGCTATTTGCGAAGTGGTTCGACGACGGACCGCACACCAGCGCCTTCGGATTTGACTATTATCCTGTGAATCAAACCACCGGCCAGCTTGGAAAGCTGCAATCTCTCTTCTACGCGCAAACCTTTGAGTGCCAGACCTCGTGCACGGTTACCGTAACTAGCGCGCTGAGCGCGGCGGACGGTGTTTGCTGCGGGCCGGGCAGCGGCGGTATTCAAATCGCCCGGACTTCAACCGGACAAAGCTTTAGTTGTGGGGCTTCGAACCAGACTTTCTGTGGAGACGATGTTGCGAACCTGGCCATCGATCCCGCCAACACTAACCTCTTCTTTGGCGATGCGACCGTTAATGAAACTTTCATCGGCAATATCGATTTCACGACATCACAACTGACGGCAAGTGCGTCGACCATTCCCGGTACTCCGCCAGTCTTCTTCAGCCCCGATAGTCGGCTGGTTTATGCAATGAACTCGAACGACATAGGCATATATGCCCTTCATGCGAGCACGGGCGCTTTGACCGCAAGTACGACGCTGCCCGACTCTGGCGCCGTTAGCATTGCAACTGCTACGCTTCACAACTGAAAACAAACTGATCGGACGTGCAACGAACCCAATACGGGGTTCGTTCGCGTTTTGAAGGTTGCTCGGTGCGGCGAACACGAGCAGTTGTACCGGCATAGAATTTGATACATGCGAGCCGCAGTCCTCTCTACTCCGTCTTCAATTTCTGAATCTCCTCTCAAGATCGAAGATATTCCTACGCCTGGACCGAGGCCTGGTCATGTTCTTTTACGTGTGCTCGCATGCGGCGTTTGTCGCACCGATTTGCATATCGTGGAAGGCGAACTCCCGCCGCGAATGCCGCGCGTAATTCCCGGTCACCAGATTGTCGGCGAAGTCATTGCCGGAGATTTTGAAAACAGCACTGACCGTGTGGGTCGGACATTCTTGTCCGACAAAGAGAAAGGAAGTGGAGGCACGGGCGCCCCCGCCCGTCCGGTCGAGCAAAGCTCGACGAAATTACCCAGTGAACTCCGCCGAGGAACCCGGGTCGGTGTCTCCTGGATTGGTGGCATCGATGGCACCTGCTCCTATTGCCGCCGCAACATGGAAAATTTGTGTGACTTTCCCACTTTCACCGGATACACCGTCGATGGCGGCTACGCCGAATACGCCTTGGCCCGCGCCGATTTTTGTTTTCCTATTCCCGGGCAGCTCGACGATGTCCATGCTGCCCCTCTGCTCTGCGCTGGAATCATCGGCTTTCGTGCACTTCGCGTAGCTGGCGTGGAAAAAGGAGAGCGCGTCGGACTCTTCGGCTTTGGCGCCTCCGCTCATCTCGCGATTGCCGTGCTGCAAGCCTGGAAGTGTGAAGTTTACGTTTCTACCCGCGGCGAATCTCACCGCAAGCTGGCTACCGAGCTTGGCGCCACTTGGATCGGCACAGAAAATGAGAAGCCGCCCGCTGAACTGGATCGCGCCATCACCTTCGCCCCCAGCGGCGAGGTGGTCATCTCCGCTCTCTCCAGCTTGCGCAAAGGCGGAGTAGTCGCAATCAACGCCATCCATCTCGACCGCATCCCCGAGTTCGACTACGACCACCTGCTCTGGGGAGAGCGCCAGATTCGCAGCGTCACTAATATGACCCGCGCGGACGCCCGAGACTTCCTCCAACTCGCTGCCGACATCAAGCTGAAGCCCAAGGTGACATCCTTCCCACTGGAAAAAGCAAACGAAGCGCTCATGGCAGTGAAGCGCGATTCGATTGATGGAGCGGCGGTGATTGTGCCATAGCAGTTGCCTTCGTGGGTAGGAATGTCATTCCCGACATGCTCTACAGTAGCGGCTTCAGCGCCGATTCAAAGTTGTCTGTGTACTCAAATCCAATAACCTTCTTGCGAAGGATTCCCTGGCGGTCGTAAATCATTGTGGTCGGCAATCCTTCGATGCCGCCAAACTTTTGAACAAGATCGGCGGATGCAACCGCCAGCGGGTAATGCACCCCGATCTCCTTTGCAAATCGAATTGGATCTTCCGTGTCCGTCATGATCTCCGATTTAAGTCCCACCACGGCAAATCCCCGCGAGCCATACTGATCCAGGAGCTTCTGATAACCCGGCATCTCTTTCTTGCATGGCTGGCACCACGTTGCCCAAATATCAATGAGCACTACTTTGCCTCGGAGGCCGGCTGAGGAGACCTCGTTTCCTTGCAGGTCCTTCAAAGCGAAATCCGGCAGATGCGAACCAATCTCGCCCGCCTGAACTATAGCTCGTGGCTGATTAAGACTCGCCGGATTCTGATTGCATCCGGCGAGTCCGCCAGCAACAACAACAACAAGCAACAGACATTTCCCGTTCATTTATTCCTTCTTCTGTATTTCAAGCACCACAAGCTTCAGCGGCACTGAAGTATCCGCTTTCTTTTTTCCAGCGGGCTTCTTGTACAACTGACCACGCAAGGTGACCGCCGTCGCCGAATTCACGAGCGGTTCCAGGGTCTTTGATAATTCATTTGGAGCAATCGTGAAGGATTGGTTGGGTTCGGCTTGCAAGGCCAAATTGCCGGACGCATCCTTTACGATTTTTCCCCGGACCGTCATGTCCAATTCCGCTACGCTGACACCACTGTCGTATGTCGCCTTTAGAAGTTGGGCCGGATCAATGCGCCCATCTTCCTTTGGTGTGACATCGACTTTTCCGTCACGCAAACTCACTTCTACATTTTGAACGCCAGCCTGGCGCCCGAGGTGCTGTTTCACCCCGTAGGCTCAAAAGTTTCATGTCATGCCTTCGACGCGCATTTCGACGTGCTTGATCTCCGCCTGTGACTGAGGCACCAGCGGCGAAACAAACAGCAGCAATAGCGCGAGGTGTTTCGTGTTCATCATTTCCTCCTTTCTAAATTTCGGATCTAAGTTCAGATCTACTGTCAAAGATGGATTCGGAACTGCTGCGTAATTCCAAAACTGATGTGACGCCGAATCGGCATGAACTGTGCGCCTGTCGAGTGCGCAACAGCCCAATCCGCGCCCAGCCAGACGTGCATTCCCGGACGCAGGCCGACGTATGTCGTAATTCCGGCTAGCAGAAGGTCGCCGCCACTTCCACTCTGCGTAATGCCAGCCACGCGATCGTCCTGCGAGTGCGTCCAGGTCAACACTGGGCCGATAAACCATTCCCGCGCCACGTTCTTCGATTCATAAGGTCGGTAGGACAACCAGAAACGCGACTCGATATCGCTGCCGAGCTTGGTCTTCTGTGTTCCCTGCGAGCGCAAAAGCGCATGGAAGTCCTCATCTGCAACCAAACGCCGCAGATTGAAGAGCCCCGTGTAAGTCCAGTTTGCCGCGACGAATAGGTCGGTTGATCCTGAGCCCGGTTGCAAACTGGCCGGAAGCAAATTGTCGTTCGCGTCAACCAGACTTGTGCGTCCGGTCGGCAATTTAGGGCCGATAGTGAAAGACGTCTGCGTTGTTCCTCGCGCGGAGTCTCGACGATAGAAGCGGTACTTGACCAGCACCATTCCATCGCCAAGGCCGGTCCCTCGAATTGCCGGCGCGCCGCGCATTTCAAACTGATTCGTGACTATTGGGAACAGAATCGTCAAATCAAAATCGTGGTAAAAGCCCCAGGTGAAATCGAAATCGCCCTCATGCGCGAACGTAGGCCGTGCGGTCACTGGAATGTTTCCAGACAAGGCTTGCGTCAGACCGCGCGTAGCAAAGATCGAGTTATAAGAGACGAGCCCACCTCCGGGAAAGAGCGGTGGCGCGGTTTCGGGCGCTGGCCCCTGCGCACTCGCCTTCGCAACCATTAGTGCAATAACTAATGCCAAAGATATCGATTTCGATATTCGAACCAGACCCAATACACTCCTCACAGTTGTCCTCCACCGAGCCGCGAGCACAGCACAGCTCTTGTGGGTCGGACATTCCTGTCCGACACCTTTGACTTGCTTTTGTCCCAATTTAAGAACGATTGCCGGACGGTGGAGCACACGCATCCGGAAGCGGGTATCCGAACTGGAGTGAAAGCTAAATTCGCAGAGCTAGTAGAGGCGGGGAGAAAATTCCTGGTGGCGCGTGAGAGTGCGGGGCCGGGGTAGCTGCGGAAGCTTCCAAATCGCTAGAGCAATTCAAGATTGCAAGTACCCCGACCACGGAGGGCGAGGAAGAAACGCTTGGCGCAGACGAGGGCTGGCCAAGCGCAACACGCGCGCTGGGCATTGTCTTGCAACAATCCATCCCATGATGGGCATGCGAGGAGCACTGCATGGAATGGCAGCATTGCATTGCCTGTTGCGGGGTCGCAGCAACGCAATCGACCGCATATGCTGCGAGAGCAATTGTCAGCGCCGCTACAATACCTGGTCTTGCAAACCGCATCCCGATCAGACTAGAGGGGCGCGGCCTTCTGAGTCAAGCAACGTCGATGGCTAATGTGAGATCACCGCATGAAATCCTTCCGACACTCCGCTACATGGGATGCTGTTGGCTTCTTTGATTCCGCTGGAGTAATTTTCCCACTACAGAGCGCGGTTGTGTCGGTTGTCAGATCGCGAGCCTAAGAAAAGAGTTGAGTATCAACATCTCGATCCCACTTTTTACTATCTTGGTTCGTCTCGCCGTATCTCCACTCTGGTTCCCACCCCTAGACACGATCTCACCAACACGATAAAACGAATTGCATGACCGGTGCATGGATTGTCTTCATCTTCGTCGCAGGGCTGTCAGCCGCGATCCTGGCGCTGCTGCACTACACGCGGGCTGGAGATTTGCTGCACCGGCACATACCGGACACTCCTCGTCGGAGAATCCTGCTTTCATCTCTCGCGTTCTTTCTTACATTCGCGGGCGTGCGCGCCCTTACCTGGTCCATTCATAATGGCGTCGGACCATTTCACGACATTCACATGGGTGGGCGGCACATCCATCACCTGGTGTTTGGCATTCTCATGCTGCTGATCGTAGGCTACGGCTGGATGATCGACGCCGGAGGAGAGGCAAAGTCATGGAGATTAGCTGTAAGGCGTCTGCTCTGCATTCTTTATGGCGCTGGAGCCGCTCTCACCTTGGATGAGTTTGCGCTGTGGCTTAATCTGCGAGACGTGTATTGGGCGCGAGAAGGCCGCGCCAGCCTGGACGCCGTGGTCCTATTTGCCGCATTCCTCATGATCGGCGTCGCAGGTGCGCCCCTTTGGAAGGGCTTGGTGCACGAATTCAGAAAGGCGAAGTAGAGTATTGAGTGGTCGTCCCGCAATCAGTCGCGATGGGGGCTGGTCCGTCGCGCCGGCCTTTGATGTTGGTGCGAATGGAAGAAAGCTGAGATTGTTAACGACTCTGGTTCCTGACTAAAAGAGGAGTTCCACTTCGCCTATGGTTTTGGGTCATATGCTTCGCGGCGGCGCACCGAGATCTAGGTGAAATGCCGTTTCTGTCCCACCGGATAACTAGTTTGGTTCAACGGGCCGGCTGAAACAGCGACGCGAAACTTTCATTTTGCACCCGGAGTCATTTCCCGTTTCGATAGTCAGGGCTAGATCTACGCAAAGGCGCCAGTCCCGCAGGGACGATAGATAACTAGCCCAGGACGTAAGTCCTGGGTAGCGGATGAAGTTGATTTAACCGCGAGGCTCTGCCGAGCGAAACCTGAGATGTTTTCAGTTAATTCATGCGGGATAGATACTGCCGTTCGAATATTCCCGCGTTCATCAGCTAGTTATCTTAATCGTCCCTGCGGGACTGGGTTGCCGGAGTACGAAGCCGCGGCCAATCTATTGTCTTCCGATCTTGTCGATTTCTTTTTTCAACGCCAGCTTGTCAATGGACGTAACTGGCAGCGAGAGAAACAGACTGATCCGTCGATCAAGTATCGTGAACGCTTCCCGAAAAGCGCGCTCCACTTCTTGGGGAGATCCCTTGAAGGCGGCCGGATCAGGAACGCCCCAGTGCGCCGTCATCGGTTGCCCAGGCCAGATCGGGCAAACTTCGTTTGCCGCGTTGTCGCAGACGGTAAAAATAAAATCGAGCTTGGGTGCGCCCGGCTTCGAGAATTCATCCCAACTCTTGCTGCGCAAATCGTGCCTCGACATTCGGCTCGCCTCCAACCGCGCAATAGCTTCAGGCCTGACCGCTCCTGAAGGATGACTTCCAGCGCTATAAGCCGTAAATCTCGGCTTGCCCTTGAAGTTCAGGATCGCCTCGGCCATGATCGAGCGCGCCGAATTTCCGGTGCACAGGAACAAAACGTTGTAGTGAGGAGATTCGGCAGTTGGCATTTGGCAGTTAGCATTTGCTCAAAGGGAAATCGGAGGCTAAATGCCAACTGCTAAGTGCCAACTGCAGTCAGGACGCCTCGTCTCCAGGCTTTTAATTGCAGCACGTAGGCCCGCAACAACTTTTCTCAGCTGGCTTGATCGCCCGCACAAACACGCTCATGATTTTCCCATCGAGCTGTGGCGCGATCGCGTCCACATCAACTCCCGCCGAAGACAGAAACTCGCGTGCATCTTCCACGCGGTAAACGCGCGTGGGTTCGATCGTGACCTCGCCAAATCCAGCGCCCGTCAGCTTAGCGCGATAGTCTTTCTCATCCAGCGCTCCGGCCACGCAACCCACCCACAAAAGCACACTCTTCCGGATCTCATCAGTGATGTCGCCGCGAGTGACGACGTCTGACACAGCGAACCGGCCGCCGGGCTTGAGCACGCGAAACGCCTCGCGCAACACGCGGTCCTTGTCCGCAGAAAGATTGATCACGCAATTGGAAATGATGACGTCAACGGAATCGTCCGGCAGTGGAATATTTTCGATCTCGCCTTTCAGGAACTCCACATTTTCCGCGCTAGCTTTACGCTTGTTCTCATTCGCCAGCGCGAGCATCTCGTCGGTCATGTCGAGACCGTAAGCTTTGCCCGTTGGCCCAACTCGCTTAGCAGAAAGCAACACATCGATTCCGCCGCCCGAGCCCAAGTCGAGGACGACCTCTCCTGGATTCAGCTGCGCGAGCGCCGTCGGATTGCCGCAGCCCAGGGACGCCAGCACCGCTTCTTCGGGAAGCGCTCCGGTCTGTGCCGCATCATAAAGATTCGAAGTAATTGGATCGCAACCCAGCGCGCTCGCCGCAGTGGCTCCACAGCAACTGCTGCCGCCTTGATTTACGCGCAGTGCTGCCTGTCCGTATTTTTCCTTTACGATTTCCCTTACGTCAGTGCTGTTCATAGGAAACTCCTCGTCTGTTCCCGCTTGTATCAGGGCTTGTATCAGGGCACGTCTTCAGACGTGCCGCAAAACGCCTATTTAGAGTGAACGCGGCTTTTAAGCCGCCACAGGGGACCCTCCTTAGCCCTGGACCCATTGCTGCACCTTTCATCACGTGCATATCTGCACAATTTCTTGCGGCTTCACTGCTTGATTTCGGGTGCAGCACTCCGCGTACAAAAACTGCAACAGCTCTCGCAAGGCCTCGGTATTTGCCGTATACCGCAAAAACGTGCTCTCCCGCCGAACGTTTATCAGGCCTTCATTCCTAAGCTTGTCCAGGTGGTGAGAAAGAGTCGAGCTCGGGATCTCCAACTCCGCTTGAATTTCGTTCACCACCAAACCTTCTGGATGTGCGGACAAAAGTAATTGCATGATGCGGAGCCGCGGCTCCGCTCCAATCGCTGAAAACATGTCCGCATACTTCGTGGTTTGAGCAGCATCCCTCATCGTTATTTCGATATTTGCAGAATTACAATTAACAGTCAAGCGAAAAATGTTGTGGCAGCAAAAGAATAGGTAAAAAAGCAGCACAGCTTCCCACTTCATTCACTAAAAAGGCCTACTCCTAAGATTTTACAGGCGATTTTATAGCTTGGCGCTCCACCCATTTACTAGGTTGGTGCTCATCGGCCCATGATCGTAGAAAATTCTCCGCTCAATCACCTTAGGTTGCAAACCTCCGCACTCGTCTACAATGCATGCTCATGACGCGCCAGCCGACAATGGGCCCCACCACTATAAAGAAAGCCCGGATCGCAGAGCTGCTGGCGCCGTTCATTGGACCAGCTCCGGTATCAGATGCGCAGCTGGAGGCGATTCAGACCTACCTTGATCTTCTGCTCCGCTGGAACGCGAAGCTCAACCTCACTGCGATCCGCGATCCGGAGGAAATTGTTATCAGGCACTTTGGCGAGTCCTTATTCGCCGCCAGACAACTCTTCCCTGCCGACGGTTCGCGCGAAACCGTAATTGACATCGGCTCCGGCGCCGGCTTTCCAGGCTTGCCGTTGAAGCTCTGGTCTCCGTCTTTGAATCTGACGTTGATCGAATCCAATCAGCGTAAGGCCACGTTCCTGCGCGAGCTGGTTAGAGCACTGAACCTCAACTCAGTTTCAGTTCTCGCCGAAAGAGCTGAAAGCATTTCGCTGGAGGCGGACCTGGTTACTTTCCGGGCCGTCGAGCGCTTCGAACGGATTCTGCCGATTGCATTCAGCCTAGTGAAGCCAAGAGGAAGACTAGCGATCCTAGTCGGAAACGAGCAGATCGGATTGGCTCAATCCACTTTATCGAGCGTTGATTGGAAAGCGCCGATACCGGTTCCACTTTCTGAAAGTAGAACCCTGTTGGTCGGCGAGCGTCGAGCCTTCGCTTCACCGAAGTCGGCACCCATTATCATTTTCCAGCCCACACGTTTTAGTCTGAACGAGGTTCCTAAGCACGTCTGAGAAGTACGATGTTCCACGTGGAACATTTTTGGCTCAGCCGAGATTTGGCCTCCAAAAGTTCCGTTCCAGAAATTCGTTCGATTGTTCCACGTGGAACAATCCCGCCGCTGTGGAAAGCTGGCTCGCAACTGCCGCAACTGTCGCAATCGAAGCAGAATATAATTCTTTAGTACCTGCACCCGAATCCGGCATTGCAAAAGACGAGCTTTCGAACTATCCTGCGCTCAAGTCTCTGGGTTCTCCCTAAAATCAAATGGCCCGCATTATCGCTGTCGCCAATCAAAAAGGTGGCGTCGGGAAGACTACGACTGCCATAAATCTTGCGGCTTCGTTCGCCGCGGCTAAGCTAAACACGCTTCTTGTCGATTGCGATCCGCAGTCAAATTCGACCAGCGGAGTCGGCCTGGGCAAAGACGCCGAGCGAAATAGCACTTACAAGTTGCTGGTCGGCGAGTGCGACGCCGCAGCCGCATTGCAGAAGACCGAACTTGAGCATCTTTTTATTATTCCAGGGCACAAGAATTTGGTCGGCGTAAATTTTGAGCTGATTGACGCCGAGAACAGGGAATTCCGCCTTCGCGACGCGCTCACGCCCATGCGCGAGAAATTCAGTTTCATCGTCATTGATTGCCCGCCGGCGCTGGATCTGCTCACTCTGAATTCGCTAGTGGCGGCGGATTCGATCCTGATCACCATGCAGGCGGAGTATTTCGCGCTCGAAGGAATCTCCGAGCTGCTTGATACCATCGAGCGCATTCGCGGAGCGTTGAATCCCGGCTTGGAGATTGAAGGCGTGCTGCTCACCATGTTCGACGATCGTACGAACCTGGCGCAGCAGGTCACGGCTGAGCTGAAGCGGTTCTTCGGCGACAAACTCTTCGCGACTTCGGTCCCGAGAAATGTTCGTTTGGCTGAGGCTCCGAGCCATGGCAAGCCGGTGCTGCTCTACGATCCGAAGTCGCGCGGCGCGGAAAGCTATCTACAGCTCGCGAAGGAAATCATTCCGAAGCATGTGCCGGGATTTGTTGCTTTCCCGGAGCCAGCGAAAGAGGATGCGGCAGCGGCGGAGGTTTCTGCTGAAGAAGAAAAGCAGGTGGTGAATGCTCCGAAGTGGCGGCGCTGGCGCGATCGGAACAAGTTGGTCACGATGAATTTGAAATGAGGGCTACGTCGTTGGTCGTTGGCTGTTCGTCGTTGGCAAAACCACAAACAGCAGGTTCCTCGACTTGAGATTCGTTCGCTGGGCGAACGAATCTGCGGGCGCTCGGAATGACAGTTATATTTTTTAAATTGGATTCGGAACGACAGTTGTTTTTAGGTTGGCGGTTGGATAATGCGGATATATCGTGAAGCGATATATTTTTTCCGAAGAGAGATAGAGGAGAGATGAATGGCTGCCATCGAAGAACATAAGCCAGCAGAGAAGCGGCGCGCACTGGGAAGAGGGCTGGATTCGCTGTTGCCGTCCGGGCCGCGTGTGGTTGCGGCTGCGCCAGCGACTGCAGTTTCACCCCCAGTAGTTCCGTCGCAAGTTGTGCCAGGTAGCGTTGCTCCTGCGATTGCGCCGGCGTCGGGTTCGACGATTGTGCCGCAGCCTCCGGCGGTGCCTGGCGAAATTGCCGAGTTGCATGCTGCGGGGCAGGTAAAATCCCCGCCCAAGCAAAGCTTGGACGGGGCACCCGCTGCGACTATTGCTGCAGCCACGCGGACAGGAATGTCCGCGCCACACGCCCAGGAGATAATCGAGATCCCACTCGATCTGATCGATGAAAACCCTTATCAGACGCGGCGTACGTTTAATGCCGACGCGCTGAGCGAGCTTGCGGAATCGATCAAGGTCAGCGGACTGGCGCAGCCCATCGTTGTCCGTCCAGGAGCGAATGGTCGCTACGTTCTCGTTCTTGGCGAACGCCGCTGCCGCGCGTCGAAGCTGGCAGGGAACACAACTGTCCCGGCGATTGTTCGGCAACTTGGCAATGAGCAAGCCGCCGAGATGACCGTTGTCGAGAACCTGCAACGGCAGGACCTGAATTGCCTGGAGCAGGCCCAAGCCTTCGCCCGCTTGAGCCGCGAATTCAATCTGACGCAGGAACAGATTGGCAAACGTACAGGAGCTTCGCGGGAGTCGGTGGCGAACTACATGCGCCTGCTCAAGCTGCCGCCAAGCGTGCTAGATCTCGTCGGCCAAGGCAAGATCGGATTCAGCGAAGCGCGGCTTCTGCTTGAGGCTTCTTCGTATATGGACGTTGACGCTCTCGAACTTTTGGCTAAGACAACTGTCGAGCAGGGCTTCACAGTTAAGGAGCTCAAGGAGCGCGTGGAGCGTCTGCGCTATCCGGAGATGGATACAGAACCGCGACCCCCAAAGGCGGTCGATCCGAACGTCCGCGCTACCGAGAGCGAACTGCAGCGACTGCTCGGCACGCGCGTGCACATCACGGACAACAAGGGCAAAGGAAGAATCGTGATTGAGTACCGGAACCTCTCCGACTTCGACCGCGTGCTCGAACTGCTGCATCGGGACTGAGCTGAATCACGCGAGGTACGAATCAAGAGAGTAAAAGTGGGAAGAAGCCGTCGAATCGCCCGCTTGAGTGGTAAGTTTCCCTATCCATCTTTCTGCCGCAGGTTACCCTTGA
>JAOAPC010000016.1 GCA_025462735.1 Acidobacteriaceae bacterium
AAGATGAGCACCGGTTTCTGCTCACCAGGGAACGCCCGGCCGTGACGGAGGTGGTGGCGTGGGCTGCCAGTAACGGCGATCGCAGTGAAAACGCCGACTATCAGTACGGCAAGCGGCGGCTGCGGCAGATCGATGGCCGGATTCGCTTTCTCACGAAGCGAATCGAAGCCGCGGAAGTGGTGGATCCGGAAGCTCCGAGAGCGGGGCGGCCGGCGACGAGGGCATTCTTCGGAGCGACGGTGCGCTATGCCAATGCCGCGGGAGCGGAGCGAATGGTGAGCATCGTGGGCACCGACGAGGTCGATTTCAACCGCAACCACATCAGTTGGGTGTCACCTCTGGGGCGCGCGTTGATGAAGTCGGCAGCGGGCGACAGCGTAGTTCTCCAGGCGCCGGGCGGCACAGAATACCTGACCGTGCTGGAAGTGTGTTACGAGCGCATTTCTGTGGAACCGTTCCGTGAGCCACCTGGATCCGAGGCCTCGGCAAAGGGACTCCCTCGCCGACGCTAATCCACCTGACGAAAAGAGACGAAACGGCACAGGTGGTGAAAGAGCGACGACCGTAATAGCGCGCTATCGGCTTTTGGCGAACGACAGGAGATGAGTTGAGTCCTCAGCCGGCTTGCAGGCAGAATTAACCTTTGGTTTCGAAGCCTCCGTGCCAATTTCATGCTTGGCGTGTGGACATCGCGGAGAGTCAGCCCAAGAGCCAAGCGAGTGGCTCGCAAGCGTTCGCCCAGACTGGATTGGCGCTTCGGCATGACACTGCATTATCGGCTCGTAACGGGCATCCAAACAACTAGACTGAATCACAGAGTTGCGATGCCTGAGACCCCAATCCCGGCCTCCTCACGCTGGCGATTCCAAACGGCGATGATCCTCGCCGTCGCAGCGGACGCCTTACAGGTGTTTGTCTTGCCATTATTCGCTGAAGGCGCGTTGTCGCCCGCTGATGATTTGCTTGATCTGGGAGTCGCAGCCATATTAGTGCGTTTGCTGGGCTGGCATTGGGAGTTCTTGCCAGCGTTCGCTGCCGAACTTGTGCCGGGTCTTGATTTGGTGCCGTTTTGGACGTTTGCAGTTGTGAATGTTTATCGCAAGTGGAAGCAAACGGCAATCGCCGCAGAAGAAACTCGCCATGAGAATCGGATAGTCGAAGGCGAGTACAAATCTTCTTAGACTCCGTGCACTGCTCAGGTCGTGAAAACGTCAATGAGCGATAACGCCTGCTATCAACGTAATCTTGCCGAATCATACTCCTGCCTTTACCGTGGACAATAAGTGCTGGGGACGTTCTTGAATGCTTAATTGGAAGAAGCTGTGGATTTTTGCGATCGTCGGGGGCTTTGCTTCCGCAGTCGTGTTTGCAGCCATCGAGGGTGTGCGGCATAACGACATTATCGCGGTGGCGCAGTTTCCGGGCTGGGTGGTCGGAGCAGCGCTGGATCGGGGCGAATTAGCTTTCGAAATCGTATTGGTCCTGGTCAACACGATATGCTATGCCGTGTTGTTTGCAGGATTGATCCTGCTCGTCAGAGCCGTGAAAAGGCCGAACGGATTCGTCAGAGCACTGGTGGTCGTGCTCATTTGTGCTTTAGCATGGTTTGGAGTAAGGCAGTACCGGAGTTGGATAACCTGTAAGCGACGTGGAGAGCAGTTTAACCAGAGAGCGGAGCAACTTGAGCGGAACGCGAAGAACCGCCTCAAAGTAGGAACCCACAAAAGCGATGTAGCGCAGTTCTTCGCAGAGAACGGTATTCCCGTTACTTTCGATCGAATAGGCTATACGACGTTTGCAATGGGCACAATCTACACTTCTGGCTGCGGTCCAGTTTTGGTTTGCGGTTCAGATAGAGCTCTGATCGGGTTGCGGGTCGAAGTTGATTCGGAAGGCTCCGTCAAAGGAAAACCAGAAGTAGTTCCGATGTATACGGATTGCCTCTAATTGCGAGGTTGCTGGCGAAAAATCTCCATTAAGCTCACAATGGGGTTCTGAGTGGAATCGCCTGTTCACAACAACTAGGAACTGTGCAGCTTTATAATCTCTGGATACCCCAGCACAGGGGTTAAATCTCGTGAGCGCCAAAGCTATTGACGTTCTCATTTTCATTCCACTGATACCCGCCATTCCAGTAATCGCAACGTGGTTCTTGCCGTGGGAGCGCTGGATTCCGAAGAAAATTCCCAAGAAAATCATCGGTCCATATCTGCTTTACTGTGCATTCGCTATTTGGCACTTCAAACAGTCGTGGTGGATCGTCTTAATGGCCGGGTTGGGAGGAATCGCGGTTTCCGCCATGGCGATTTTCGACCTGAGAAAGGCGAGAATGGTGAAGCAGGCACGAGACTGGCCCGTTGCCGAGGGCTGCGTTCTTCATACCGGCCAAACCCGCGATGCAGATGGAATCCTGAAGGTAACCCTTACTTATACATACAAAGTGGATGGAGAGCGCTTTGGTGGTAGCGAGTCGTTCACATTCACCAGTGAAGACGATGCGGAGCGGTTTGAGTCCGGATGGAAAGAACGAAAGCTCACGGTTCACTACCGCCAGGAGAGGCCGGAAATTTGCCTGCTAGATCGCGACGGGATTCCATAACTGGCGAAATATCGCCATTTCACTCATTGAGGATTGCCTGCCAGTCAATGAGCGATAACGCCTGTTTACAACAACTACCATTGCAGCAGAAAATGAGTCGCTAATCCAGCTCAGACTGATCGGAGATGAGGGTGCCATGGCGCTGGTCGTCTTTCTGAGAGGAGTCAATGTCGGGGGCCATAGAACTTTTCGGCCAAGCGTCGTCGCAAATGAGTTGAGTGAGTTCGACGTTGTGAATGTTGGCGCCGCCGGAACTTTTGTGGTGCGGAACCGGATCAGCCAAACCAAACTGCGTGCAGAGTTACATCGACACTTGGCGTTTGAGGCCGAGGTGGTGATCTGCAAGGGTAATGATGTCCTCGATCTGGCATCCGCGAACCCGTTTGCGGGTCAGCCTGCGGGACCTAAGATCGTTCGGTTTGTGAGCATTTTGGCGAAACGCGGGCAGCCTTTGCCTTCGACACCCCTCAGGATTCCGTCGGGCCGGACATGGTCTGTGAAGATCCTCGGCACGAAAGACCGATTCGTTTTGGGTGTGTACCGGCGCGAAATGAAAACGATCCGCTACCTCGGCGAGCTCGACAAGATCTTCGGCGTCCTGGCAACGACGCGAAATTGGAACACGATAACAGCAATTGCCAGGATCCTGCAGAACGCAGAATCCTGATTCAGCCTTGCGACCGCTGGCGACAACGAGTGATAATCGACATTTCTCTCATTGAGGGGTTGTGAGTGAAATAGCCTGTCTTCATTCACTGCACTTTACCAATAATGAAAATTGAACTTGTCTAGCCAAATCGAGTACGACTCCTGTTTTTCGTTCCCGTCCTGCTGATAGTTCACCGTAATGCCAGACCACGAGGTTGGGGTAGGGCTATCGTAGCGGTTCAAGGTGGCTGTTTTTCCGTTGAACGTTATCGATTGAAACAGAAGGCGGCTGTCAGAGGTGCGCTGAACCTGAATTGTCAGATGATTCCATTGGTGGTCGAGGGGATTACAAGCGACTCCGGTAGGACGCCACTTCTGGCCTGAGTTGTCCCAAATGTCCCATTGGTTCCCACCCGCGATCCGGCATTCGTGTCCCCAAATATAGGACTGCCCATTCACAAATTGATTGATATCGAACTCAAGCGCCTGCGCGGTGCCGATGTGATCACCAAAAAAATATACGTCATACACAAAATTGTGCGTCTTGGAGTTAATACTATTGTCGCCATCTGGCATCCCTTTAGAAGAGAAGTCCCCGATCAGGTGGTTATTCCAGAGTGCGTCAGCGTATTTCGTCTGCCCACCGATAGTTAACTGCATGGATTTACCGCTGAGCGAGGGAGAACTTACACCTTGATTGCTTGACCATGTGGTCTGCGGCCCTTTCGGCGAGCATGTGTAGCAAATGCCATACCAGGGAGGCAATAGCGCATACCCGGTCCATCCGTCGCGAGTTTGCAGGTCGGAAATAATGTTCCCTTGGGTAACAGCAGTAGTCGAACTTGACGTCGACGTTGTCGATGTGGATGTGGATGTTGGCGAGGACGTTGACGTCGAGCCCGAGTTCGAACCGATGCTCGTCATCGGAGTCGAGGCCCTTCCACCGCAGTTCACTAACGTCAGAGCAATAAAAACGAGCAAATGGATTTTCACGTGAAATTCTCCGCTTTGATTCGAGCCTAGGCAAGCTCACTAAGCGAATGTCACGCGATATGGTGTGCGCGGAACATCTACTTACTTTTAGATCTCGGGGTAGCCAGATTCTACGGGCGCTTCTTCTCACGCTCAAGCTCTAAAAAAAATGCAAACGTTCGGATCGGACAGAGCCGGGGCCGGGTGGGTCAGCTTGGTGGGATGAGTTTCCGTACTCCAAAAGAAATGCCTACGCTGAAGAAATCTTCACGTAGGCAAGAGGCGGGTCCGAGATCCGCGAATTTTAGGGCCAGCGCTTGGCGCTGTCTTCCCATCCCGCGGCGCGGGCGGTCGGCTGCGACTGGTTCACGGCCGGTTGCGGTATGCGGATGGGTTGCTGCGGCGCGGCGGAAACGGCCGGAGCGAGCGTCGGTTTGGCAACGCCATCGGTCGCGATGTCTTTGTCGTCGGACAGAAGCGGCGCGGCTACCCGCAAGGCCTCAACTTCCTTTTCGAGCTTGGCCATTTCCAATTCCTTCTGCCGGAGAACCTCGTAAACATTCTTCATATTGGGCACCTGTGGAGATTAATAGAGCGTAAAACCTTGATCGAACTTTATGCAGCTAAGAGGAATTTGTCAAGAAATAAGCGGAAAAATGGCACGGAAGTCTCACGGAATACACTCCAGAATGCGCTCCGGCGGGCCCCGACGGGGTGAAGCGCCGATACAGGAATTGCCAGCCCGAGGATGGTGTACTCTGGTTGCTCATGCGATTTTTGATCGGTTCGTGTCTGCTGCTGTCGCCTCTACTTTTGTTGTCGGCCGCACCTCAATCTTCACCCCCGGCAACGGAAGACTACTCCGGAATGTACTCGTTCCTTCGAGAAGGAGAATTCGTTCAGGTCACGGTCGAAGAGAAAGGAAACGTCAGCGGCTTTATCTCGCGATTTGGCGATACGGAGAGCGACAAGAATGAATTCCTCGACCAGTTTTTCGAGTCAGGAAAGCTGGACTCCAATCACCTGAGTTTCACTACAAAGGCGGTGCATGGGACGTGGTTCACGTTTGAAGGGACACTGGCTCGGGGTGCAGGCAAGAGGCCGGAGGAGGAAGGCTACTACATTATTCGCGGGACGTTGAATCGGTTCAGGACCGACGCCGACAAGACCAAGACTAGCCAGGACTCGCGCAGAGTGGAGTTCAAGTCCTTCCCACGCGACGTATCGCAGTAGCGCAGCGGAGCTGCAGGGGTAACGGATCCGGCTCTTAGCTTTTTAGCCTTGAGCTCTAACGCTCTTAGCTTAAATCGATGTCGAATTCGCTGCGCTCGGGGTTCAATTCTGAATCAGACAGAGAGTTACCAGCACGGTTTAGCTAAATGCTAAGAGCTAATAGCTAAAAGCTTGTTACTTCGCCGTCACCAGCGAATGGGTAATGGCATGCACCGACAACGCGATCCGGTTCTGGACGCCGACTTTTCTCATCAGCTTGGCAACGTGGGCTTTCACGGTGCGCTCTTCGATGCCCAGCGCAGATCCGATCTCTTTATTAGAACGCCCAGCCACCAGCATCTCCAGAACTTCCTTTTCGCGATCGGTAAAGGTGACGCGTCCGGCTGGGAAAATCCGTCCGGGTGAGGTGCTGACCCGCTCGATAAACAGCGACAGTACCCGGCGCGGCGCCCACACTGAACCCTGATGTACGATACGCAGCGCTTGAACAAATTCAGATGCGGAAGCGGCTTCGTCCACATAACCTTTGGAGCCTGCGGCGATTGCTTTCAAAATAGTTTCTTCGTCCATCCCGGCGCCGGTCACGATAATTCGAACGTCGGGGCGCGAGGCCTTGAGGCTGGCCATCACATCAAAAAGATTTTGTCCGTTGCGGTTTCCTAGAAGTACCAGCTCGATTTCCGGCATGGTGGCGAGCTCCGCCATGCTGGCTGAGACCAGCTCGAAGTCCGGCTCGGAGTCGAACAGCGCCCGGAATCCAACGAAGCGCAGCGGATCGCTCTCGACTACGGCGATGCGAATCGCGCTCTTGCTGGGTGTTGCCTTCATCGCGGTTGCAGCTTTCATAGCTATGCCTGTCCTCGGACTTAGGGTGTCGTTAGCATATCTGTATTCGAAGGTGATGCAAGGTTCCGTAACGCATTGTGAATTACGGGAGTAACATAGGTTGCATCCAATTTCTGTGCGAGGCCGAGACTCTAACTTGATGAAAATGACCCGAATTCTTCCCGTAGTAGCCCCCGTGCTGCTGGCCGCAACGATAATGATGACGACAGCTTCGGCGCCGGCACAAACCACTTATCAACCCAAGTTCAAAAACGACCCCGCCCGCTCGGACTCCGAAGCCGCGGCCCTGGGGTATATGCGCACGTTCCTGCGGGCGCAGAAAATTTACAAAAAGAAAAATGATCACTATGCGACTTCCCTCTTGGACCTGGCAAAAACCGGCTCGTTTACCCGCCGAATGGTCTCGACCCAACGGGGTGATTACACGGTGAAGTTCACGCCGCACAAGGAAAAAGACACGTTCGAAATTCTCATGGTTCCGAAGCAGATCGACGCAACTCACCGGTCATTTTTCGCCAAAGTGGAAGGCACGAATCGCAGAGATGATGGCGCGATTCGCGCGGACGATCAGAAGGAAGCGGATGAGCATTCGCCGGTGCTGAAGGTGGATGCGATCACCGGCGCGGACGCCCGTAGCCCATCCCCTTAGGACGTTGGATGGACGGGCGAGGACGCCCGTCGCTCCAAAATCGCATGAGTGTAGAGGGACGGGCGTCTTCCGCCCGCAATCAGACTTCTCAGAATTGTGGAGGGACGGGCGTCCCCGCCCGTCCACAATGAGGCCCAGCCAGAACCGCGCTTTAACTTGCGGGGCCAGGACGAATCTCTGCTGCCTTGCCATCGCGAAAACTGATCGTGACCGGCTTGCCGCCATTCGGGTAGTTGAGGGTTTTGTCCACCGAGCCGCTGCCGGAATCGAGAAGACCTATGCCGATGGCGAAATCGGCCTGCAATTCGTTCATGCCCGGCTTGACCTGATGCTGATCGATGGCCTGCCAAATGTCTGCCGGCCAATGCTTATAGAGCTGGTGCGGGTCCTCGATGAAGAACATGTCGTCGGAATAGAACTTGAAATCGCCGCCGCTGTCGCGACCGATCGCAGTCGCATAAGACTTTCCGCTTTCCTTGAAAACTGCAAGCACCTGCAGACCACCCGTTTTGGGAGACACACTGCTAACCACATCCTTGATTTCGAGCTTCTGCAAGGGCAACAGCTTCCCTGCCTCATGAGAAAAATCCGTGTGATGGGACGTAGTGTCATACGGATAAAACGGATAAAAGAATCCCACCTTGACCCAGACCGGCTGCCGAGTCAACTGCTTCGCCGATTTCAGATCGTAGGGATAGAGTTTCTTGATGTTGACGTAGTAATCGGGATTGAGTGGTGGCGCTGCTTTTTTGACGAGGCGGGCATTGTCCTGGTGCCGCTGGTAAAAAACTAATCCGAGGCGGATACCAGTAACGATGATGGCGAGAAGAAGAATGATGTGAATCTTTTTCTTCATCGCTGGGTAGGATAACAGCCCCGGAAGGGTTCGTCCTGGCGCTTGCTCGGGAACTGCGTCGGTTACTCCATTACTCCATACTCGAGCCGAGCGGCTGGTAGCGGTATTTCTTTCCGTCCCAGAAAATGGCTGCGGTCATCTGGTCGGCGCCCGCTTCTTCCACATAGATAGCGGTTGCTAGCTTCTTGCGCTTCACCTTCATTTTTTTTACGGTAAGCGTCTTAACCGGAAGATTGATGATGACGAACTTCGCCAACGGCGTTGCCGCTCTCCAGCCGTCCGCGCCGTCACCGTGAATCACCAGAAGCGAAACTCCGCGCAGCTTGGGATCGTCCGGAGCAAAGCTGGTGGTGATCGATGGATTGCCATAACCGAAAAACGAATCCATGGGGTCGACGACCAGGTAGTTCTTTTCGCCCTGGTCGATCAGCACGTTCTTGCAGCGCGCGACGATCACAATGTCTTCGCTCCCATCACCGTTCAGGTCGCCCTTCATGGGCTGCCACTTGGGTTCCAGTGAGCACGAATCACCGAACTGCTGGTGAACGAAATCGTTATCGACGAGGGCCGCGGCGGGAACACTATTTTGTGCTGCGGCAAAGGATGCGCCAAACGACGCAAGGAGAAGAAGTAAAACAACAATGCGGGACGACATGGACTTACTGTAGTCCCGCACTGTTGAGCTAGCTAGAGTTGCGTGGTAACTAAAGTCACACCTATTTCGTGATCGCCAAACTGTCGACGCTCCCCACTTCAGAATTTGTAAGAAGAACGAACGAGTTCGGCACCGGAGTCAACGCACCTGTATTGGCATTTACCTGATAAGTGGTTATACCAATGTCGCAGTGAAAGCAGGCCTGCTGGTCTCCAGTAATGGCCCAGAGGAAGTCTCCCGCCGGGCTAATTACGGGCCAATCGCCGGGGCCCAAACCGGACACCTGGGCGATGGCACCGTTGCTCTCATCAATCGAATAGATCCCGCAGTTGTCATACATGAATTTGCCAGCGCTGGCGATGGTCATGTTGTCCGGCCCGGGAACCCCGATGGTGCCGGGAGCAACCATACTGCCGCAGCTTCCCGTGCTAAAGGGAGAACTTGAGAGCGGAGTCAGCGCACCTGACGTCTGATCAATGCTATAACCGAATAACTTTCCCGCATTCTGCGCCTGCAACTCGTAAAGATACGAATTGGTCGGCGTGATTACGATTGTCCACGGATCGGTCACAGTCGAGCCACCAAATGGTGATCCAGCGATAGGGGTTAATTGACCGGTGCTCTGATTAATCGTGTATCCCGATATCCCGGCGCTTGTCGAGACGTACAGGAAGTGATTTGTCTGGTCCACCGCCATAAGAGTCGCGGGCTGCGAAAATCCCGGGGAACTAGGAGCGGCCGCTGGAAAAGGCGAGCCTGGAACAGCGGTCAGAACGCCGGTGCCTGACTGAATGCTGAATGAGTACACGCCAGTCGAACCCTGCGCATAGAGAAATTTTCCCTGGTTATCCACCACATCTGAAAAGAAGGCCTGCCCGGTCAGATATGAGGCCGTAGAGGCGCCGAGTGATCCGTTTGACCGGTTAATGGCATAAACGAAAATGCCGCCTTGGGTCCCCCCGCTGTAACCTTGCGCGGTTTGGAAAATAAAGGATCCCGAGGGATCAATAGCAAGAGTGTGGGGATTGAGATTGTTGGCGGATCCCCCTTGGACCAAGGTGAGCATCCCATTGTTCCCAATGCTTGCTGCATATGGACCGCCGCCAGGTAGCGGATTCGCATACAAGAATTTCACTGCGCTGGTTTGGCCGGAAGCCCCAGTTCCTTCGCCATAGCCAGGAACAGACTTTCCGCCTGGATTCGATCCTGAGGAAGGAGTGCCGGTGCTGGCTGAGGTGCTGGAGCTGCCGCAATTTGCTAAGAACACGACGGCAGAGAAAAGTACGATGAGAGCAACGAATTTTTCCAAGCGATCTAATTTGTTGACACTATCCATGATCCCCTCTTTAGAGGTACTTTGAATTTGGTTCTTTCTGGGTGCGTAGGTTGGATGAGGTATGCTCGCCGAAGTTGGCTGGAAGACGTACCTAAGGCTAGTTCTCAGGTATTTTTGATGAGTTGATGGGGAACTTTACTGATGCCGGAAGTGCTCCCAACCGCTGGGTTCGAGCCGCGATCGAGCACCGGCCTTACTTATGAGGGAAACCTGCTTGCGCCGGGTGATCTTGCCGATGCAGGTAATCGGCACTCCAGAAATCTGGGACGGCACACGAAGTCCCGGCCTGACGGTAAACAGCAGTTCATAATCATCGCCCCCATGAAGCGCTAAATCCAGCTCAACTGGTTTCGGCGGTCTGCCCACTGACGCGCGCGGAATTGCGTCTGCCCAAATCTCAGCGCCGACGCCGCTTTCCTCGCAAATGTGGTTCAGGTCGGTGGAAAGGCCATCGCTGATGTCGATCATGGAGGAGGCCATCCCTTTTGCGCGCAAGGCTCGGCCCTGTTGAACTCTCGGCACCGGGAAAAAATGAGCTGGAAATCGTTTGGGGGGGAGCTTCTTCCGTCTCGAAAACAGCAGATTGAGAACCGCTGCGGAGCCGCCGAGTGCCCCGGTCACGTAAATTCGATCTCCGGGACGAGCGCCCGATCGCAGGACGGCCTTACTCTTTGGTACCGAGCCCAGAACTACGATGTCCGCCAGGATGCCGGTCGGCGATTGCGCAGTATCACCGCCGGCCAGTGTAACCCCGAATTGCCGGGCAAGCTCCAACAGACCTTTCATGAAGCGGTCGACCCACCTCTGCGGCAGCTTCCGAGGAAGAGCAAGAGAGAGAAAAGCAGCGATCGGCTCCCCGCCCATGGCGGCAATATCGCTGAGGCCTCGCACCAGGCAGCGATGGCCTATTGATTCCGGCGGATGCCACTCGCGGCGGAAGTGCACTCCCTCCAAGCTAAAATCAGTGGTCACGAGCAATTCGTGTCCTGTTGGAACGCGCAGGACGGCACAGTCGTCGCCAATTCCCGTCACCACGCGACTAGTTCTCGGCAGACGCCCGGCCTTTAGCGACCCGGCGGTGGGACGATTTGCAGATGCCACGCCGATTCTCGAGATGAGCGATCTTTCTGGTAAAGGCAAAGCGAAGACATCATATGCGGAAGTGGTGCCGAGTCCCAAACCTGCTCAAGAGCTCGGAACAAGAGCTTACAACCCCAGCTTTTCCACCACCATCTACTCAGCGATCTGGCAGGTTTCATTCCGGCCGAAACCCGCTCGGGTGGCCAAGACCGGGTAAGAGGTACCTTCGTAACCTCTTCCCGAAACGGTAATACGGCCTGATGGTCACGTACGATTACCTGCCCTTTGTAACTGAGGATATGGGTTCGACCTCGTTGACACGGTGGAACGTGCTTTGCTACCGTTACTTAAAGCAGTCTCCCGAAAACCTGTGGTCGAGCTAAGTGCTGAATTCGCTTTGAGTTAAGCGAAACAGTGATTTGGGCGTTATCTGGTCCAGCGTAGAAGGGCGCGTTAAAGCTTTCTAACCAGAAGCCAGACGCGTGTTCGTGCCGGAACGGGAATGCCAGATGCTCCTTTTCTGGCCATAGAGGAATTAATAGAAAATTGCGTAAACGTTTCTACATCCTTTTTGTGAGCCGAGGGCCGGACGGCCAGCTCCGCAAGATCCCGATCCCTATTCACTACCTATATGTGTTTATCGCCGGGGCGGCCGTGGGAGTTTTCGGGCTTACCGGCCTCGCGCAGTCTTATATGCGCATGCTGATGAAAACCTCGCACTTTAACGAGCTGCGCGCCGAGAAAGATGACCTTAAGAACCGCTACACGCACCTGGAGCAGGTGGCTAAAGAGCGGGACATGCAGGTCGCGTCTCTGGGCTCGCTGGCGAACGAAGTTTCGTCGCTGTATGGCTTGAAGCCCGACCCGGTGCTGATGGCCGCAGCCTCTTCCGACAGCGTGGAGGATGACCAGGTCACCTCATCGCTTGATCGGCTGGCAACGTTGAAGACGACAGCGCTGAGCGGCGCCACTACTGCCGGCCTCACGCTCGGTCTCATTCGCAATGTAACGACCGCCGACTGGGTGCGTGCCAATTCGGCGCCCAGCATCTGGCCGGTCGAAGGTCCTATCACAGCTGCATTTGGGGAACGCATCGATCCGTTTAATGGTGAAGGCTCGTTCCATTCAGGGATTGACATTGGAGCCGCCAGCGGACAGCAGATTATTGCGCCTGCGGACGCCATTGTTGTGTTTGCCGATTTCATGGGTGGATACGGACGGGCCGTCGTTCTCCAGCACGGCCATGGAGTGACCACGCGTTACGGACATATGAAGAGCTTTGCCGTTTTCGCCGGCCAGCACATTCATCGCGGCGACACTATCGGCTACGTGGGCGATAGCGGCCGCAGCACCGGCCCGCATCTCCACTATGAAGTCCGCATCAACGACACCCCGGTCAATCCGCACAAATACCTGCGCACCACCTACGCGCACGTAGGCGGCTTCGAAGCGGGAAGCTAAAAAACAAGCTTTTTGCTATCAGCCGTCAGCTCTCAGTAATTACTCTCCTACCTTCGTAACCAACCAGTATCTTTCCTCGGCGCGCTTCTGGGCTTATTCTTATTTCAAGAACAGAGCTCCTGGGCTCTCAACCAAACGTTATGTTTCCCTTTCGTCTTTATACCCTCGTTGTGGGCGGAGCGAGCGCCGTCTTCGCCGCTTATCTCATGTTTGGCCGCAGGAAGAAAAGTTCTACAGAGATCGAGCGTCAACGGCGCGACTGGTTGAACCAGATCGGACGCATCACGGATGGCACTGTAATTGATGTTCAGGAGCTAGCCCAGAACGGACACGCACCAGCAACCCTGCTGATTTTTCAATACGACGTTGGCGGAGTTTCCTACGAAGCGTCACAAGACGTGACCCAGTTACGCCAGCACATCAACCTGCATTCGTGCCGGCTGGGCCTGCCAACTTCGGTCCGCTACGACCCGCAGAATCCAGGGAACTCGATTGTCGTCGCCGAAAAGTGGATGGGATTGAGGCAGTAGCTAGTACTCACCATTATTTCTGCCGGGAAGGACACGACTCCAGTCGTGCCGATTAGCGACCTCTTCCTGCTTGCGGCGGCTTTAGCCGCAAAGCAAGGACACCGTTCGGCACGGCTAAAGCCGTGCCCTTCCCCAAACCTATTGTCTTAAACCGACAACATGTCAGTGGGTGGCGATCGGGACACCAAATGAGGTTTCGTAATGATCTGAGGAAGACTCTTGCTCTTACCTGATATCGATCCGCAAAATAATGTCCACCACTTTGCGATCATCGAACTGGCTCATGCGTTTGGTGTCACTGGCCTTGCCGTTAGCCTGAGCATAGATTTCATAATCCACATTCGTGGCTAGCGCGGGAAAGCGGTAGGTGCCATCAGGGCCAACGATGTAGGTTTTCACCGCGCGGGTGCGGGTGTCGGTGACATAAACGACGGCGTCAGGAATGGGATTGTCTTGCTTATCGAGGACTTTTCCGGTGAGCAAACGCCCGGGAGTCGTGTCCTTGGTTTTGGCGTGTGAGTTTGGCGCAGAAGCAACCAGCGCAAGGGCGAACCAACAGATCGCGAGCATTTTTAGTCTTCTTGCCAACCCCTGAGTCCTCGTCATCACCTCTCCAGCCTTTAGCCTGAGTTGCTGCTATTTTAGATGCAGACCGGTATCTACGCGCTCGTCGCTTTCAACGTGCACGGTGACCTCGGGTCCGGGTTGCAAGTGCTTGTAAGCAGGGTTCTTGTAGCCTCTCAAATCAGCCCGGAGCACGTAATCCTGCTTCCCCGGTGGCACCCGCTGCTCAAATTCTCCCAAACGGTTGGAACGAACTTCCCATCGCGCCTTTTTCTCTCCGGCGCGGCGGATCTTCACCTCCACACCGTACACCGGGCGATCATCCGGCCCCCACACGTGCCAAAGATCAGCGCGTACGAGGCGGGCTTAGGCTGCTCCCTGCCCTGCAATAAACTATTGATTGTTAGGAAAAGCGTAAGGCAAGCAAGAACTAACGAGCGGGGAACGTATACAGAGATGCGGCTAGGAATAATCGCCGTCTTCGGTTTCTTCTTCCTCTTCATCTTCCTCGTATTCTTCTTCCACCGGCTTGAGTTCGATGGGATTAATAGTGACCACCTCGAATTCCGTCGCACACTCAGGACACGTAATGACTTCGCCTTCATCAACCTCGTCGTCTTCAATATCGAAGCTGGTCTCGCACTCTGGACAGTACAACATTATGCCCTCCGATCTGGCACGTAAGTTTTTATGATTGCACGTTTGTATATTTATTGCCTTTCCCGGCACAGGTCAAGTGGCCGGGAGAACCGAAGTATTTGCACTGACGAAATCCGGAGGTCGAATGTAACGCTAGAACTCTTGCATGGCGCGCGGCTCCGTAGAAATCACTGCGCGCTTGCAGGAACGTACACACGCTGGGCGCCAACCAACTCTGTGTTCGGCAGCTCAGTGGCAAGTTTCACCCGCTGCATGCCGCTCTTCTTTTCAGGCTTGGCAAGAAAAGTCAGAAGGTACTGGTTGTTCAGGCGGTGCTCGACATCGTCGAGGTATGGGACAAACGTGACTGCGGGGCCGCTGAAGCCGATGTAGTACGATTCGCCACCGGTCTCATCCGCCACCCGAGAGAGATAGAGCTGTCCCCAGTAGCTGTGCCAATAGCTATGCGCGAAATGGCCGGCTCCAGGGTTATAGATGGCATAAACAATTACGCCTGCGCGCTGCGCCTGTTCAATGGCATCGCTGACGTACGGGTCCTGCAAGTCGCCACTTCCATAGTAAAGATCAATGCCGTCGCTGATCATCAGGACCTCGCGCCGCGGGCTGCCTGCGGGCCAACGTTTGATCAGATCTACCAGCGAGAAATAAGGACTGCCATTCACTCCCGCAATTCCCCTGGGAAGTCGCAGGGACTTGGCCGCCTGCGCGTGGTCGGCCGTCAGTTCTTGCGCGATTTGAGCGCTCCCGTTATCCATATACGCGACTCCGACTTTCGTGGTTGCCGGTTTCGAATTGATGAACTGGCGAATGTCTTCAAATTGCGTGGCCAGCGTTGCATTCGCGGAGTCGTCGAGAAGAATGAATAGTTCAAGTCCGGCGTTGTCGCCTTTCGCGGGTGTCCACCCCGTGACCGTGTCGCGCGTCTTCCCTTCGTAAACCATCACATCCTGGCGATCAACCGCAGGCGGGTTCATTCCGTGTCGGGCTTCCACCGTGACCACCATGTTCACCGGCGGACCGCCCGCTGCTGTAGTCTCCTGCGCGCCGGCTGATAACGTTGGAATCGCTACTGCGGCCAGAAGTGCGAAAGCAAAGTTGCGCAATTTCATGTTAGTTCTCCGGTATCGCTCTGAGTAGTGGGAAAGCCCCTATTCATATCGATGTCCTTCGCTGCAATTCGTTGCAGCTATCTCTCTTTCTACTGATTTTCTGGCAGTAGAAAAATAATCACTACAGCGGTTGGGCGCGCGATGCTAAACTCCAGAACAAATCGGCGTGAGAACGAAAACCAAAAGGAGCGCAGACCTCATATCAACGGTTATGGCTCGCGTGAAGTCCGAGCATACAGCACCGGAAATCCGATTGAGAAAGGCGCTGCGTTGTCTCCACCATAAGTTCGATAACCACGTTCGCAACCTTCCAGGCCAGCCGGACTTCGTGTTCCGCAGGCACAAGCTTGTTGTTTTTGTGGATGGCGATTTCCCGAGTGTTAAACTCCGGTTGCAACCTAGCCGATTAGATGAATAAGGTTACGTCTTTTAAAGTTGGGGAGAACTATACGAACGATCAGATTCGGTTCTCCCTGGATTTGGAAAATCTCGGTGGTATTCGGCCATCACTGGATTCAGATCGTGGGATCCGGCATGTAGCGATCATGACTGCGGCCGAAGACTCAGGTCGCCTTGCCACTGAAAATCCGTACCGCGACAGGATTGAGCAAAATATTCTGATTTACACCGCCCAGGGCCGTGAAGGAGATCAGACTCTGGCGGGCCGGAATAAACGCCTTGTTGAACAATACTCGGTTCCGACGCCACTCTTCGGATTTACCAACATCGGTCGACAAACATATAGATTCCTCGGGCTCCTGGAATTGCTTCGACACTATCAAGAAAGTCAAGCCGATACTAAAGGAAATCTGCGTAAGGTGTGGGTATTCGAATTTCTAATCCACAGCAAGCCAGAAGTCGTCCCAATAGAGGAGGCCCGTTCTATTTCGGCCGCTTTGTTGGCCGAATCACGCCGAAAAGAAAAATCCGCCGGACTAGAGCGCGAAATTTCGGCGCTTCCAACTGGCAACGCGACCGAAAGCGCGACTCTCGTTGACTTGGAGACCGTTCGAGTCCGGCTGTTCCAATTTGCGCCATATGACTTCGAACGTTTCATCAAACTGGTGCTGGAGCGCAGCGGATTTGTGAAGGTCTCAGTCACACGAGCATCAGGCGACGGTGGCATAGATTTAGACGCTTACGTGGACGACAGAAATGAGTTCTTCGCTGGAACACACGTACAGGCGAAGGTCAAAAGGTGGAGGCACGTAGTCGGCAGTCCTGAAATCAACAATTTTAGGGGCGCTTTGAGCACAACGGCTAAAGGAGTTTTCGTCACAACCGGTCACTTCACACGGGCTGCTGTTGTGGAGGCACGGCACGAGTCTAAGCCTTCTATCGCGCTTGTGGATGGAGAGAAGCTCGCGGGCATTGTCACTCGCAACGCTGTTCCGATGAACTGACGTTAGCGTCGAGTCCAGAATGGGAGATGTCGATGGCGACAAAATTGGTTGATCAAGAATTGAATGTAAAGGAGTGCATCAAATCAATAACCGGATCTGAGTTAAGCTCCCATATCGAACTTGCGGTAGTTTCCGAAGGCGGCCGACGCTGGGTAGTTTGTTCTGTGTGCGGGGGCCGATGGTCAGTCAAGTTTTCACAGGTTGATGCTGGCGATGGTTATTGCGAACAGGGTGCCACAAATTATTACAAGTCCGACGGCAAGCTGCTTAGACGCGTATAGCGCCTACGCGGGAATCCGGGTCGTCAAGCATGCTCAACTGTTGATGAGGTTAGAAGACGGAGAAATCACTTTTCCGGATACCGTCTCAGCGCCTTCCGAAGCGGCTCGTGCCCGGTTGCGCACCTCCGATCGCGACGAATAACCCGTCGTCGCCTTACATCAGCCACAGCGCGTCCACATCCACAATCATATTGGTGCGCGGAATTTTTTCTTTTTCCGCCTGGGCCAGCATGGCGCGCAGCAGCTCGTTCAGTTTCTGGCGGCTCGGGGACTTCAAAATAAAGTGGTAGCGGTAATCGCGCTTCAGACGTTCAATGGGAGCGGCGGCAGGGCCCAGCACACGCACTCCTTCGTGGCGGGTTTTCTCGAACCAGCGGCCTAGCGCGCCTGACCATCGCAGCGTTTCATCGAGCTTCGCGCTGCGGACCATCACGTTGGCGAGTGAACTGTACGGCGGATAGTGCATCCAGCTGCGGAAGCGAAGTTCTTTCTCGTAGAAGCCGGTGAAATCGTGCTGCGCGGCATATTGCACGGCGTAGTGCTCGGGAAATAAAGTTTGCAGCACAACTTTTCCCGGGACTTCCCCTCGCCCAGCTCGCCCAGCGACTTGCGTGAGTAATTGAAACGTACGCTCGGCGGCGCGGAAATCGGGCAGCCCCAGAGCCATGTCGGCCCCAACCACGCCGACTAATGTCACGCCGTGAATGTCATGACCCTTGGCGATCATCTGCGTGCCTACGAGCACATCCAGTTCGCCTGCGTTCAACGCGTTCAGCGCGCGCTCGAAATCGGCATGGCTGCGGACGGTGTCGCGATCAAGCCGCGCGATCCGGGCCTGCGGAAAAAGTCCATGTAGCAGTTCTTCTAATTTTTCAGAGCCGGTGCCCAGGAAATACACGTACTCGCTGCCGCACGAGGCGCAATGCTTCGGCACCGGAGCCATGAATCCGCAGTAGTGGCATTCCATCCGGTGCCTGGATTTGTGGTGCGTAAGCGCGATGGCGCAATTGCTGCACTCGAGTTTTTTGCCGCAGGTTCGGCACAAGACCACAGGCGAATACCCGCGCCGGTTCAGCAATACCATGGCTTGTTCTTTACGCTCGAGGCGCAGGCGGATCTCCTCGATCAGCTTGCGGGAGATGACTTGCTCAATGCCGGTTTCCTGGAACTCCTGGCGCATATCAATGAGCTCGACTTCCGGCAGCGGACGCTTCTCGACGCGGTCGGGCATTTCGACCAGCGCATAACGATTCTTCTTGGCGTTGAAATACGATTCCAAGGAAGGCGTCGCCGATCCTAGCACGACTACGGCATCCGAAAATTTTGCCCGCATTACCGCGACATCGCGCGCGTGGTAGCGCGGCGTCTCTTCCTGCTTATAGGAAGAGTCTTGCTCTTCATCAACAATAATGAGCGCGAGATTTGCAACCGGAGCAAACACCGCCGACCGGGTCCCGACTATAGCCCGAGCTTCGCCGCGCCGGATGCGATGCCAGTGCTCAGCGCGTTCTTTGTCAGAAAGACCGGAATGCAGAATCGCCACTTCGTTTCCAAAAACCTCATGAACATCGGCGGCCACCGCAGGAGTAAGACCGATTTCGGGGACCAGCAGAATGGCAGAGCGGCGCGCGTCTGCATCCAGCACCGACTTCATGGCAGCGAGATATACGGCTGTTTTCCCGGATCCGGTGACGCCGTGCAGCAGGATACCGGTGAAGCTCCGGGCGTCAACTGCGGCGCGAATCCTAGCCAGTGCAGCCTGCTGCGCGGAATTAAATTCCATGCCCGCAGGAAGGCTGCGCGGGTTCACGGTTGATTTCGGCAGCTCGATCGCTTCCTGGACCAGTTCGATCAACCCGCGCTTCACCAGAGTGCCAAGCGTGCTTCGCGGGACATCGAGCGCGCGCAGCTCTTCAACTGCGAGTTTGCCGCCGGCGGCAGTGAGCCTATCGACGATCAGCCGCTGATTCGAATTCAGTTTTGGTTGCAGATCGGGCGGACGAGGGCGTCCGCCATTACGTGGGTCGTCTTTGAGCAGACCGAACTGCCTGGTCCGCGAAGCATCGGTTGCGTGCGATACATCTTCGCGCACAATCCACTTTTTTCGAACCATGCCTTCGAGAAGCGACGGAGAAATACGGGTCGCCGAGCGCAGAGTTTCTTCCCTCGCCTCATCGCGCATGGCCAGATAATCCAGCGCCCTGTATTCGGTGTCTTGCTCTTGCGGCGTCTTTTTAGATCGCGCCGAAGATCCTCCACTTCCGGCCAGATGCAGGGCTGTGTGTCCTTCTTCTGTGATCCGGTACACCACCGCTCGGCGGAACTCCGCATTCAGCGGCAGCATGGAGCGGAAAACTTCTCCGACTGGGGCAAGGTAGTACTCGCTGATCCATTTACCTAGACGTAATAGTTCCCCCGACAGCGCCGGCGTCTCGTCCAAAACCTGGAGGACGGTTTTTGCGGTCACTTTCGGAGCCCGGTCGTGCAGCTCAGTTACGACTCCCGCCAAGCGCTGCCGACGGAACGGCACAATCACACGGCTGCCGGAGACCGGGCTCGGGCCCTCAGGCAGACGATAGGTAAGTACCATGTGCAAAGGCACAGGCACAGCGACATCGCAAAATTCCGGCATTGGAAAGTTGGAAGTTGAATCGTAGCATCCCCCAATTACGTCAATGGCAGGACGTTATGTTCGGTACAGCACCTTATATGCGATACAGACTTTCCCGACCCTACAGCGTATAAGCAGGTAAGGATGTAAAATTGACCATGGCACGGAAGTGTAATTAGTTCCACGAGGATGCGTGCTTCCGGGAAAATTTGACCTAAGGTCTTTTACCTAAGAAATCCAAGTATCCACAGCAAACCTCGGCATCGGCCCGTTTCGGGTGACCCCGGATGTGCCAAAATTCTGGTTAGACGGCTCCGGCCGAGTGGTTGAACGTGGACCTTTGAAGTCTCCGCAGAAGCGCATTCCCACTTGTTTTGTTTCACTTGCAGAGGAATGTACCTGGCTCGAAGAACTTCGGCGTGATCGCTTCCGGTGTTCAGGAATAGAGTTTTTAGTTGTGGCAAAAAAACCTCACTTTGGTGCTATCGGCGCAGTTACTTTTCTGTAAACCACAGGGTAGCTGGCACACCATGTGCAAAGAAAGTTACAGTCCCGCAAGGCTGGCTTCTTCGACTAGGCACCACTGGTGAGGTCATTCGGGGGTAAGAGGTGACTTGATGAAGGAAAAAGAGCTGCGGCCACGGGAGCAGCAGGTCGTAGAACTGCTCCTGCAAGGCTGTGACAATGATGAAATTTCCAAGGAGCTGAAGATGGCCCGGCGCACGGTGAAGGCGCACTTCAACCGGCTGTTCACTCGCTTTGGAATTACTGGCGGAGTCAAACGAGTAAAGCTAGCAACACTCATATATAGGAGGCGACTTTGGTCCGAGGAGAAAACGGCAGAACCTACCCAAGCGAGCGAGAACAGCGAGTCATCGCCCTCGTCGCACAAGGACTCAAAAACAAAGAAGTTGCAAGCGAGATCGGAACAACCGAACACGTCGTCAAGAATTATCTCCGGACGATCTACGACAAACTGGGGCTCTGGAACCGCGTAGAGCTGGCGTTGTGGTATGAGGCGCGGCGGTATGAGGGGATGTTCCTGGCGCCTGCCAATTAAGTATCCAACCTAAAACTGATAGTCAAGCGGTCGAGACCCAGGGACATCGAAATGAGATGTTCTGGGGTCTCGGCTGGCCCTCCCCGTAAGCCAAATCGACACGCCGGTTCAGCGCGGACGCAGAACTTGATACCGTGTAATCGTGTAGCCGAGGGCCGCTCCAAGAAACACGTCCGAAGGAAAATGAGAGAGCGTGGTCACGCGAGAAAAGCTGATCGCGGTCGCGAAAGCATACGTTACAAAGGGCACCCAGCGGTGGTTGCGATACCGGGTGGCGACGACCGTGGCCACGGAAAATACACCGGCGGCATGCCCGGACGGGAATGAGCTGCCCTTAAACGGAGACACTCCGCCACTAAAAAATGTGTCGTTAAAAGGCGCTCCAGGTCGAACATCGCTAGGGCGTTTTCTGCGAGTGACCGCTTTCATAGCAAGATCAACTACGGCGCTGTCAGCGTAAGCTTCCCCCGCCAGTAAGGCCGTACTCACCTGGTAAGTATCGTGCCGAACGTAGCCTGCAATCAGAAGAGAAGCGGGCACCGCTATCACTTCCCCCGTAGTAATCGGGGAATCGAAAACATCATTGATGTCGTCGAGGTTCCTCGAGTGATTGCGAAAATAGGGCATGACGTGGGGATCGGCTACGATGAGGCCCGCGGTTCCGCCTGCGATAGCAAGCGTCGGTAACAAGTAGCGCCCTTTCGCCCACTGAGTGGGGAAAAGCCAGATGTTTTTCTGGTCTTGGAGAAAGTCCTTGGGCAATGACCGCCAAGACACTTCTCGATCAACGTCATTGCCATGTTTTGCTCGGGACGACTGCGATGGACTGTCAGGCAAATCGGCATGGCCGCCCTGCGCATAAGCCAGGTTAGGCGTAGTCCAAATTCCCGCACAAAAGACGACCACAACAAGTAGAAACAGCTTCTGTCTCGAACGCATCGAGCTTTGATGCACGTTTCTCAGACGGAGAAATCCATTGGGCTGGCATAAGTGCAGAGATTTTGGAACGCGTTGACTTTTGAATTGATTCACAGCTGGTCAGTGGCGGGCAACTCAGAAGCGACTATTGTAATCGGGCGATTGCACTTCAGAAATCGGTTGTGAGTGAAATGGGGATGTTGAATCCGCTACTGTTTTGTTATGACACCACAGGCGATACGGTCACCGGAGTTTCCGGCAGGATCGGTTTTCATGTCGTCGGCCTTGGCATGGATAACTAGCGCCGTTCCCCCATTGCTGAAAATGGAGTGGCTGTCATTTTCCCAATTCACGTCTCTGTTGACAATCTGCGTTTTCGCCTTGCCATTAGCGTCCACGGTGAAGTTTTGCATGTCGCCCGCGTGGTGGCCTTCAGGATTCTCAAACCCATGCTTCTTGTTGTCAGGATTGAAATGGGGACCGGCCGACTTGAAATCCGGGGCGTCGCACTTTGGATTTTGGTGGATATGGATGGCGTGCTCTCCCGGAGGCAAATTATGCAAGTCGAGCTGAATCACCATGCCATCGCTCTCATACATAAACGCCGAACCTACGCTTTTGCCTTGGGCATCCTTCAGTTCGACCGCAACCTTGGCAGCGCTGGCCAAAGACAGAGTCAAGACGCTCAGAACCAGCATGCCAGCAAATGAGGTGTCGTTTTTCATAGCATTATTATAGTGAGTATAGTGCGCACGAAGATTAGAGCCGAGAAGCCTATCGCCCGTTGACTCGCGCCTTGAATTGCGCCTTCAAAATCGACAGCACACGGCGTGGACCTCTCTTGGCGCCCGCTACAGCTTCTTCAGCTTCAGTTTCATCCGTGTTTTGAATTTCCTTATCTTTATCCCTATCCCTGTCCCCGACGTTTGATAAGCCAGCTTTTAGCGAAACGGGGTTGGCATCGCTTTGCTTGTTAGCGACTTCCGGGTGGACCTCGTCTATCGGCCACATGCGCTCACCTTGGTCATCCCCGGTCTCCACGACCTTCTGTGCCTGCTGCATGAACCATAGTGAAGCCCATTTGCCCTGCAGACTAAGGTCGGATGTTGCAACCAGCATGCCGCAGTGCCCGCAAAACTCGTCCTTTTCGGTCATCGGATGGCCGCAGACCCGGCACTTCACTGGGCTTGGGCTTGGCTCGACTTCGTGTCGAGCGGAGCTCGAATGGACAGCCGAGAGCGGCTGTCCCCACATGGAAACGGCAGGCGAAGAAGATAACTCAGGAAGCGGGTCGTCAGCCTTCGGTTCATGGAGCTTTGGAGTAATCGGGCTAAGGTTTTCAGCGGAGGCATCGGCTGCAGGCGCGAGATCAGCCGGCGGCGTTGCAGCGTTCACGACGCCCGATTCGCGATCCCGGACTTCGCCAATCAATCCGACCGCGAGTTCGCAGATGCGTTCATCCCAATCCTCGAAGGCGTCTGGGTTGTTCCAGCGAAGCTCCACTAATCCCGCCACCTCGTCATTGCGCTGAATGGGGACGGCCAACAACGATCCAACGTGCAATTCCTTGCATAGCTCGGGTTCTAGCCGAATGTCGCTACGCGCATTGGCGGACTGGAAGGCGCGGCCATTCCGCAGCCGTTCGGTCGCTACCAGCGAGTTCGAGGCCACTGAGCCGCCGGGGACCTTGGCTGCCGTCCCGGAGCAGGCGGCGCAGCTCAAGTATCCGTCGTTGACCAGGCAAATACTGGCGCCATCGGCGCTGGTCAGGCTGCGAAGGCACTCGGCAACCAGCGCCAGGGCGGTGGCGAGATCCTGGCCGTCAGCAAGAATCCGCGAGCGCGTGCTGGCAATTTCGGAGGAGATCCGCGCTGGATCGTGGCGTGCGTTTCTGGCCCGCAAAGCTTCGTTATGCTCCTGCAGGGTATAGGCCGCGGCAAGCAGTTGCTGGAACGAATTCTCGTCCAGGATCGGGTTCTGCCTGGCGCAAGGGGAGGCGAAGGTCACAACTAATACTCCGTGCGAAACATTCTAAAGCAATTTTCAGAGCTCAACTACAGGAAAGGGCAAACGATTCCAAGTCCTTGCTTCTAAAACGACTGCCTCAGAGTTGATCCGTTTACACCGAGAGGCCGGGCTGGCCCACCCTTTGCACCATCCCCTCTGAGGCTGCCCCACCCTTTGCGTTTTTCAAAGGGTGGGAGACCACAGGCCCAAAAGGCGAGTGGCGGGGCGGCCCACTCAAGCCCGGGTTTGGCTTGAGTGGGGTTCAGATCTCCCCAACTCTGTCATCCCGACCGGAGCAGATCATCGCGAAGCGATGATCTGCGGAGTGGAGGGACCTTGCGTTTGATGTTTGCATCGGACGTGTAGAGATCGAGTCGGAATAGACGGCACGAAACCGGGAACGAGCGGCACGAACACTCCGTCCAGCTGTCGAACTCCCCCACTCAAGCCAAACCCGGGCTTGAGCGGGCCACCCGTTCCCATTTAATCAACGTGGTGCGAACGGAGGCAGCCCGTATTTGGGGTGACCGTGGACCTTTCTGCCGCCTACGCGGTAGAGCCTTTGGATTTCATTAGCCGACAAGGCGCGGTCGAATAACGCGATTTCGTCGATGTCGCCAACGAATGGAAAATCATTGCCGCCGTCGTTGAGATTTCCGATACCAACGCCCGGAGAGCAATCGGGTTGTAATTCGGCAAAAGGACGGACGGCGGTTACTGTCTGTGCGGCGAGCACCCCATTTATATAGAGGCTCATCGTGCCAATGCTGGAATCAAAGGTCGCCGCCACATGCGTCCACCGATGATAGGGAATAGTAGCGTCAACCCGTGCGGGATTACCCTCTTCATCAGAGATCATAAAGGCCAAATCATGGTCGCCCTGCATGGAAAGATGGTACGGATCCAGTCCCGGCCGGTTATCTCCGCGCCAGAAAATGATATATCCATTCCCCTGCGGTCTGATCCATCCTGTAATGGTCAACGCACCGGTCAGCGCATAAGCCGGCCGATCTGGAATCTGGACACCGGTCCAACCTGGAGAATTGTCCGGATCGAACGAAAAGGCTTGTCCGATAACACCTTTGACGTAGGTGCCGTTGAATAATGTGCCGTCGTTTCTCGCGACGACGTCGAACGCATTATGGTTGCCTTTCCACCATCCGACGAGTCCGTCTCTTCCAAGTTGAGCTGAGGCGGTGGATGTTTGCGCTAATAAGGTTGACGGTAAAGATAAAACAATTGCGAGTATCAAGCGGTTCATAATAGGTGACTCTCCTAATCCTGGAGAGTAGATGCCCTTCTCAGGACGCAGTTGTCCTTCTAAGGTGGCATGAAACCCGCTGCTGTCAAAAGAAGAAAAGGTATGCCATCTAAGAACGTCTATGCCGACCAGACGTCGGATTCGGTCTTTGAGCGGTGTGCAAACGAAAATTCCAGTTCCGTTAGTGCGCTGAGGCAATTAAAAATTGACAACTGCTGGTCGCGTCACGCTTAAAACGTCGTTGACGTTAACAGGCATTATCACAAGCTTGCGTCCTTTGTTCGGCGGGTGGCCCACTTCTCGTCGGGAAATACTCTGAGGGTGCCCACTTCTCCCTTGTGTTGGGAGAAGTGGGATTCTGACAGCGTTTTTCTCGATCCGGATCGTTAGCTTCAGAACCGATATTAGTGACCGTCATTGCAATCGTTCGTGATCGTCCCACTTCTCGCAAAAAGCGCGAGAAATGGGGCACCCTCATATGTTTCCCTTGACTGAGGGCATATTCCTGCTCGTATGTGACGGCGAAGTGGGCCACTGCCTTGAGTCGGGGATGTTCAGATCTCCCCAACTCTGTCATCCCGACCGGAGCAGATCATCGCGAAGCGATGATCTGTGGAGTGGAGGGACCTTGCGTTTGATGTTTGCATCGGACGTGTAGAGATCGAGTCGGAATAGACGGCACGAAAACCGCGAACAAGCGGCACGAACACTCTGTCCAGCTGTCGAACTTCCCCACTCAACCCAACCCCGGGCTTGAGCGGGCCACCCGTCCCCCATATGTTTTCTATGATTGAGCTATATTCTTGCTCGAAGGGGGCGGGAGAAGGTGGGCAACCCGCCAAGTGCGAATAGCACATGAAATATATAACTCGACTTAAGATTGCTTGGGCGAACACCACTATTGTCAATAAGTTGAGCTTCTTGCTCACCCTTGTGATAGCTGCCGCAAACATAGCGTACGTCTGCTATGCGCGCAAACAGTTCATCACCATGAGTGGACAACTTGGTGAGATGCAATCCAGCAGCAAACAAACCGACCAACTGATTGGCTTGTATGGGCAACAAGTTGGTGAACTCCGCAGGCAGGCGAGCGACACTCATGAACTCGCGGTGCAAGCGAAAAATCAAGCTGATGCAGTCAGAGGTCAATTGCCGGAATTGAAGCTTGCCGCAAAAGCGTCCCAGAACGCTGCGAACATCGCTAGGGACACACTGCAAATCAGCCAAGGGGCCTATGTCAGCATAGGGCGCAAGGACGGAGTTATAGCTGAATTCAAGAAATCTACCAGTCCAAAGTTTAGCGACGGGCTGGTTATGTATTTTCAAAATAGCGGACATCTCCCTGCCACATTTAACTGGGGAATTGAACCATCCACCCTCCCACTGCGCCCTCATCCGTTCGCGCCAATGATGCGTACTAGAAATAAGAAAACTGGAGCTATATCGGAATCGTTTAGTGGAGCTGCCGTAATCGGCGGGGAATCCGTCCAACAATTCACTGTTGGCGATCTTCCTCCAGGCTTCATTGATTCCATGTCCCAAAGCAATCAACCCCTGACGGTTAACGGAACGTATGAATATTGCGACGAACTGGGGAGATACTCCTGCAAGATGTTCAGCCTCTACTACCAGCGAATTCCTTACGACAACTTTCGGTTATTAATTGAACAAGAATGTCCTGATCGTTCTTTCCTCGGTAAAACCGTGCCCGACCCAGAGGAAGAAACTCTGCCCGTTTGCACCAACCAACAAACTCCACGATTTCCAAATCGCTAGAACCTCTTGACATTTTCGCTACGGCTTCGCGCGTTGCGCTTTTGGTTTTTCCGGCTTTCGTACTTTTGGCTGCGTTTCTTCTGCGGAGCAAGTACCGCCCTGAACGGGCTCCCAATAAGCCCCCTGTGCGTCCAGCGTTAGCAGGTCAATGGGCCCGCCTACCTCTTCCGGGTCAGTTTTCTCTTCAAGCTCCACTAATTTACGCGCGATTTCTTGGTCAGAGTATCCTTTCACAAAACTCGGGTTCGTCTGCCTTATACGCGCTATTTCTCTAGTTTGACCTAGGAAAAACATGTTCCAAGTGATGTCCGGGCACTTGCCGGGACAAGTGTACGTGTGGGGAATAAACTTTAGGTTCTTTCGGGAATCGCCTGATTGCACAAAATCCAGATGCACCATCGTAGGCACTCCATTTTCAATTCCAAAAAACAGTCCTTCGGCACATGAGAGTTTCGAGCAACCATCAATTACAGGCTGGGGTGCCATTTTTGCGGTGCGTTTAGCCATCTCGTCGCTTTTTAGGGCAAGCCGATGCGCAGCCTCCGCGACGGTAGCTGATGTTTCCATTGCCTGCAAAGCAAAAATCATTAATTGACGAGCATCAACCTCGCTCGTTGTAGCAACGAAATATATGTGCCCAAATCGCTGGATTTTGCACGAGAACTTATGTTCCTCCTGAGATGGTGATGCTGGGTCAACACCAATCCACAAGCTGTCCGCTGCAACGACGAAGTGCTTGGGAGTTCGGACCACAACTACCGTCGTCCCTTCCAGCTGGGCGCAGCCGAGGCACATGAGAACCGAAATCAGGGTGAGTGTTTTCATACTGGAACCGTCACTTTATGGTCGGGACTCGCTGGCTCGCAAATGCCTTCCACCTACCTCGCCGGCACCTTCTCCTCCACCGGCCGCGGCGCATTTTCTTCGTGGCTTAAAAAGAAGTGCACCGCTGGGGTGATGATCAGCGAGAGCACCATTGAGATCAGGATTCCGCCGATCACCGCGATGGCCAGCGGCTGCAGCATCTGCGAACCGGCTCCGAGGGCAAATGCCAGTGGCAACATCCCGGCCATCGTAGCGAGAGCAGTCATCACAATCGGCCGCAAACGGCGGCGGCTGGCTTGCAGCATGGCGGTTTCGGCGGTCGCTCCGGTAAGGCGTATCCTCTCGTCCGCGTCGAGCAGCAGAATGCCGTTCTTGGCAACGATTCCGACCACCATCACCAGCCCCATAAACGAAGACACGTTGAAGGTGGTGCCCGTCACCAGCAGGGCGATGAATACGCCTGAGGTCGAGAGCAGCGCCGAAGCCAGAATCGACAGCGGCGCGGCAAAGGTGCGGAACTCAAACAGCAGCACAATGAAGACCAGGACAATGGCCAACGCCAGCACAAACAAGAAATCGCGGAACGATTTCTGCTGCTGTTGGTAGGTGCCGCCATATTCGACGCGGATCGCCGGAGGTAGATGCAAGGCGCTGACCGCTTTCTGCACGCCTTGGATGGCGCTTCCGAGATCGGTGCCTTCGGTGCGGGCGGTGACCGAGACTTCGCGCTGCAGATTCTCACGGTGGATTTCGTTCTGCGGCGGAAGTTCAGTGACCGTAGCTAACGAACCCAGCGTAGCGGTACGTCCGCTGGCGCTGGTCAGCAAGGTGTTTGAAATCGATTCGAGCGATGCCCGTTTGTCGGCGGGAAAACGGACCCGCACCGTGTACAAGCGGTCGTTTGAAACTATCGGCGCAACCGCCGGTTCGCCTTCGACGATGGCTGCTGCATCGAGCGCCACTTCCTCAGGCGTGAACCCGGCGCGCGCGGCAACGGCGGGAACGATCTGGAAATTTACTGCCGGAGAGCTGATGGTATTTTCCAACCCATCCAGGACATCGACCACGCCGGGCACGCCTTTGTGGGTCTTTTCGTCGTAACCAATCGCCTCTGCAACTTTGGGGGCCCAGGTAGTGAGCAGCGATGGATCCTGGGCGAACAACTTTATGGTGACCGGCTCGGGCTCTCCGGTCAGGTCGCCGATCATGTCCTGCAACACTTGAATAAATTCGGTGCGCACCGCCGGCTCTTCCGCGTTCACCTTCTGCCGCACATCTGCCATCACTTCGTCGATTGCGCGGCTGCGCTTTTGCTTCAACTTCACCAGGACGTCACCGCGATTCGCTTCGGTGACAGCGGCCAGTCCTAATTCCGAACCTGTCCTCCGCGAAGTGCTCTCCACCTCCGGGATGGTTTTTATGATCTGCTCAATGTGCAGGATCATGCGGTTGGTTTCAGAGAGCGAAGCTCCGGCTGGGGTCCAGTAATCAAGGGTGAATCCGCCCTCATCCATCTCCGGCAGAAGGTCGGTTCCCATGAAGCGGAAACAAAAGTAAGACCCGACCACTAACACCACGCTCAGGCCGACGAGCCACCACGGCTTCTGCAAAGCCCGCCGCAACCAGCGTTGATGGAACTCAATAATGTGGCGGAAGAAGTTGCCGGTCGATGCTTCTTCGGCGGCCAGCAAGTCCTCAAATGATTCCTCTTTGTTCTCGTCTTCACTATCTCCGTTGCTGTCCTTCCTTCGGATGAGGAAGCTGCTGAGGGTCGGAGTCCAGGTCAAAGCCAGCGCCAGCGAGGTGAAGAGAGATACTCCGAGAGTCAACGCCAAGGCGCGGAAGAAAGTCCCATACACTCCGGTGATCGAAATCAACGGCACCAGCACAACGATGGGGGTAACGGTTGAACCGACGAGTGGTATCGTGATTTCGCGGAGCGCGCTGCGAATGGCCTGCAGCCTGCCTTGACCGGCATCACGATGCAGAACGATGTTCTCGACTACAACAATCGCGTCATCAATTACCAAACCGACCGCTGCCGCGAGTCCGCCGAGGGTCATCAAATTGAAGGTCTGACCCAGCAGCTTGAGCACGATAAAGGTGATCAGGATGGTGACCGGGATGACCAACCCCGCAACCACCGAACTTCCCCAGTCGTGCAGAAACACAACAATGATGATCGAGGCCAGCAGCAGGCCGAGCAGGATTGCATCACGTACGCTCTTGATGGATTCACTTACGATGATCGACTGGTCATAGAAAGGCTTGACCTCAACCCCCGGAGGCAGTGACTTTGCGATGTCCGCCATCGCCGCATGTACTTCGTTGGCGACGTCCAGCGAGTTGCTCTCGGGCTGGCGATTGATGTTGAGCAGCACCGCCGGTTTTCCGTTCGCGGTGATGATCGTATAAACCGGTTTCACCCCCGGAACCACTTTGCCCAAGTCGCCTACGCGGATAGGAATGCCGGTGGAAGTCGACTTTACCACCACTCCCGCAAGTTCATCGGAAGTGCGCACCTGCCCGCTGATCAACCCAAGTACCAGCTGGTGATTACGCTCGAACAGGCCAGGCGAATCGACGATATTGGTGCGCTTGATTGCATCAAGCATGTCGGTGACGGTCACGCCCGCACTCAGCAGCTTGGCAGGATCGGGCTCGATTTGAAACTCCGGCTGCTGGCCCCCTTGAACGATGACTGTGGCGACACCATCCAGCCGGTTCAATCGCGGCTTCAAGTCGTAGGTCGCGAGTTCCCAAAGCTGGGTCTGCGCCACCTTGTCCGAAGTCATGCTGTAGCCGATGATGGGAAAGCTGGCAAACGTCATCCGGTTGGCGATAACCGCGGCTGTAGGCGGAAGCTCCGCCTGGACCCGCGAGATGGCCGAGTTCACATACTGCAGCGTCTGGAACATGTCTACGTTCCAGTCGAAGAAAAGGTCAATCTCCGCCGATCCGCGGCTGGTGTTCGACCTGACCTGCAGTAGTCCGGGCACGCTGTTCACTGCTTCCTCAATCGGACGCGTGATCATGACCATCATTTGATCGATGGGCATCACGCCGTTATCGACGGCGATCAGAATTCGCGGGAAGTTGGTGGTAGGAAAAACTGCGACCGGAATGGTAAATGCAAGGTAAACCCCCAGCACCGCCAGGGTGATGATGAGGAAGATGAGCGGCTTGGAGTGGCGCGCAAACCAGTGAGACTCGTTCAACGTGTTTCCCTCGCTACTCCTTTTGGCTGCTTCCTTCGGGTTGGTTCTTGTCATCCGGCTTGGCTTCGGCGGTAGTGATTTTGGTGGCGTCGGGGAGTCCGTAGGCGCCTGTGCCGACGATCTTCTCGCCAGCCTGCAGGCCGTCGATGATCTGAACGCGGTCGCCGTCGCGAATCCCTGTCTTCACCGGCCGCTGGTGCGCCTTGCCATCGCTTCCGGCAACCATGACGGATGTGGTCCCATCCTGCGCAGTCAGCAGGGCCACGGCAGGGATTACCAACGCGTCCGGCACAGTGCGCGCGATCATGGTGATTTGCGCGCTGGTTCCCGGCCGCAGCCGCTCGTGCGGATTCTTACCCTGCACCCAGACTTCAACCGTAGTACTGTTGGGATCAAGCGCCGGACTCACCAGCACCACCTTGGCTGTGATCGGCTGGTCGGTTCCCGAGGCCGCGATGGTGGCGCCGTCTCCCACCTTCAACTGCACCGCCTCCAATTGTGGAATGTGAGCGCGGGCAACCACTTGCGAAATATCCATCACCGTCAGCAGCGGCGTTCCCGCCGAGGCCATCTCTCCGGGATAAAGAGGACGGTCGGTTATGACACCACTGATCGGACTCTTGATCTCCGAATAGCCGAGTTGGGCCGCGGCTCCCTGAAATTTCCCCTGCGCGGATTCGAGCTGCCCTTTGGCGGATTTCAAAGTTTGTTGTTTGCCGATGGCGTTCAACGCGTCCAGGTGCCGCTTCGCGATTTCGTACTGATTTCGCGCATTGGTGAAATCCACGGCTGACTGGTCCAGCTCTTTGCGCGGCAAGGCACCCTGCTCAAACAGATCTTTACGGCTGGCGTAAATCTTCTGCTGTGCTTCGAAGGCCTGCCTGGCGGCCTCGGCATCGAGCTGCGCCTTCTGCAATTCTTGCGGAAGATCGGCAGCAGTGGTGGCCGTGTATGCAGCTTCCGCCTGCGTATACGCGCCTTTGTTCTCTTGCGCGGCCGCGGCCAGATCGCGGTTTTCAAGCACTGCCAGCAACTGCCCCTTGCGCACATGGGCTCCGCGATTTACCAGAAATTTCCGCACCGGCGCGCTGATCTTCGGCACAATGGCGGATTGCGCAATGGGAAACAGCACGGCATCAGCGGTGACTTTCTGCTGCAACGCGGTGCGCTCCACTTGCACAATCTGGACGGGCACGGTCGGCTCTGCCTCTTTGGCTTTACTAGAGCAGCCCGTCGTCGTTGTTATTGTTAATACTGTTGCGACGGCCAGTGCGGATGAAAGCGCCAGCGGCAAAGCCCTCCGGCTGAGTTTGAATTTTTCTTGTTTCATTCTGCTTTCAATTCTGCTGAACCGAATCCAAAGCCCGGGGGCATTTCAGAACTTTCCCGTAAGCGTTTGGAGATTGGCTACCGCTACACGGTAGCGCACTTGCCCGTCCCCAAAGGCATTCTGCGCCTGGGTGAGCGTGTTCTGGGAATCCACAACTTCGAGGGCCGTTGCCTCACCCGCCTGATAGCGCAAGCTAGTCAGGCGCAGGCTCTCAGCAGCGAGATCCGCCGACTGCCGCAATGAATCCAGCTCCGAACGTATGGTTTGAGCCTGGCTGAAAAAATCCTTGAGATCGGCTGCCATCTTGCGCTGAGCGAAACTCAATTCTACTTTCGCGAAGTCGCGTTGCAGTTGTGCCGATTTCACTTTGCTGCGCGACGAACCCCAGTTCCAGATGGGTATCTGCAGCGTGGCCGCAGCCGAATCGCCGAGGTTGTGCAGACGAAGGTGAGGCGTGATGGTTTGGTCAATCCCAGTGGCGGCAAACTGGTTGGCGTCGATGCCGTAGAAATAGTCGAGCCCGAGTGTGGGAAGGAAACCGTTCCACGCCGCTGCGACTTCGTGGTTGGCCGCCTTCAAGGAGGCCAGTGCAGCCCTCAACTGAGGATTGTTGTTGCCGGCCAGGGTCTCGACTTCGGCGAACGACGGCAAGGCTCCGAGATTTTCGGGGTCATCGACCACAATGAAATTTTCGTTGAAGTTCGGGAATATCAGGACCGCCAGTTCCAGATGGCTGCGGTCCATTTCGAGCTGGGCGTCTTGCAGGGCGCGCTGCTGCTGCTGGGCCTGCAGCTGGGCTTTGATGGTATCAGCATGGGAGACTTCGCCGCCGCGCTCCAGCTTGCCAGTGATATCGAAGAAATGCTGCGCCTCGCCGGCGGCCCGCTGAGCGATGGAAAATTTGCGCTGCGCTACTACCGCTCCGTAGTAAGTCTGGGTAATTGTGACAATCAGGCCGCGTGCGGCAATTTCGGATTGCGCCCTGGCGAGTGCCTCCTGCTCCTGCGCCCGGCGGTAGTCGGCAACCGCCACCCACGAGAGCTCCTGGTGCACAGTTCCCTGGCTGATGTACTCGTGCACCCCGTTGTTGGCAATGAAGCGTCCCAAGCCGACGCCATTGCCCTCGGTGTAAATGTAGCTCGCGTTGTAATTGACGTTCGGCAATAAAACAGCGCGGCTCTGCACTCGAGCTTCTCTGGCGACTCCATATTGAGTCAGCGCGGCCCGATATTGCGGCTCGTTGGCTTGGGCGCGGGTCAGCGCATCCTGAAGCGTGATCGTTATCGGCGTGGTGAATGCGACCTGATTTAATTGCTGCGGGTTTGACTGCTGCGCGGGCGCAGCCCCGGATGCGCAAAGCAAAACGCTGACTGATGCAACCAACAACATTGGATTTTTTTTCAATGCTGACCGCTGTGCTGTGTTCATCGCTTCCCAAACCTCGCGTGACTATGCGGATTTCCATTGTGGCACAACTTATTCCTGGAAAGGGCCGACGGAGAATTTTTGAGATTGAAGACCCGGCGGTCGGAATCCCGAAGTGCTGTATTTCCGTGCAGTTGGTCGATGCGAAAGGATGGCGAAGGTTTGGCGAAAGACGTGCTTCTTGCAGAATGTGCCGGAATTTTGGCGGACAAATCGACAGAATAAGCAGAACTTAAGAGGAGACGAAAAGAACATGTTGGACCTTGATCAAATCAAAATTACTCGCCGCGACCAGCAGGTTCTCAGGCTGCTTGTCCAAGGCTGCAGTAATAAAGAAATCGCAGCCGAACTGAGCATCAGCCCGCGCACCGTTAAGCAGCACCTGCGCACGCTTTTTTTGCGGGCCGGAATCAAGCAAGGACGCAAGCGGGTGATTCTGGCTACGGCCATCTTTGAATTTCAAAAGGAGCAAATGAATCATGTCGCCTCGTGAGCAGTTAAGGCCGAAGGAAATTCAAGTCGCGACCCTGGTATGGCAAGGCAAGACAAATCCGGAGATCGCATCGCTGCTGGGCTGTACTGAGCAGGTGATTAAAAACCAGTTGCGTGGTGTATTTGACAAGCTCGGGGTCTGGAGCCGGCTTGAGTTGGCGCTTTATGTGGCTTCCCACGGCGGGGCCGCCTGGGCCGACTGCAGCGAGACTTCTAGGCACGACGGAAAAGTCCCGCTGTCGCTGTCTACAGCCCGGAGCGCCTCAGGCGCGCTATAAGCCGGGGCGCTTTAGAGTTGAAACCCGGGGGGCGGGCTCGGTCGGGAGAAGAGGCTCAATAAAGCGACGGAGGTGCTCTTGATTGGAAGCAGAAAGACCCAGGAAGCGTACCCCGTTTCCGAACCCAGGCGCTAGACTGGCGGCCTGACCGTGCAAGTGCATTTTGGTTTGACCCAGCCAGAGCGCGATGTCGAATCTGGTGTCGATGGGAAAAGGAACCACCATTTCGATGAAACAGCCTCCTTGACTAAGGTCGGAGGCTTTGCCCCGGATCACGGCCTGTCCGGGAGGATGCAGCTCAGCCGAGACGTCACATTTCACTCGCGGCCAGCGGCGGCGCTCATTAATTCGTGGGGCAAGCAGAGCATCGGTCCCGCCTTGGGACAGAGGAAAATCCCATAACGGTTTGTCTGGGCTTAGGTTCAGTAGTCCGATCACACCGTCCGTCGGCGTCCCCGGAGCTCCGACCCACTTTACTTTGAAGCGGGCTTTGTTGCTGGCATAGGTTAGCCCTATGACCTCCTCCAGTTGGAGCTTGGCCCGCAGGCCGCTTAACTTGACTCCATGCTGGCTGACGTCGACGGTGGTTACATTCTCCGAGAATGGTTTGCCATCGCAGTCGGTGCCGAAGACTCGGACGGGAACTTCTACCGCTTTTCGCGGTTCGTTCGCTTTGCCCATATACGTCAACTCCGAGGCTGCGCAATGTTACTCAAAAATCGGGTGATTTATCCAGATAATCCGTAACAGCAATCGCGGTGCAGCTGCGTCGGGGAAGGAACTTGCGTACGGCGCTGCAAAGGGTTGCAGAAGTCCTCCGCTTTACCTGCCTAAAAATCTCGAAAACCAAGGATTTGGCCAAGAGTTACAGCCTAACTACGGCCCTCGAATTGCTTGATCAGGTGTCTGGGGGAGTCTTGTATTCCTGATATGCCGCGCCTGCCAAATTCGAGGCGCCGAGCTTCCGGGGCAAACCAACAACGCATGAACTACAAAGAAACTTTTTGGATGGCCTGTGATTCAACCGAACAACTCCGGGCAGAATACGGACCCTTTTACACCCGAGCAGAGGCCGAGCACGAGGCCGGCAAGCTGGGGTTCGGCTATCTCCTGCGTTACGAACACGTAATCGGGGACAACGAAGACATTAAAGAGGTCCGCTGCATTTTCATCGAACTGCAGCCGGGGCCAGCTCGTCCTCGGTATTTGGCGGAAAAACTGCACACCCGGTGCGCTACTTGCGGGGCCTGCGCCGTCCACGACTACAGCTGGCAAGCTGAGGTGTGGGCGGATATCCACGAATTCGAGCATTCCCGCCACCGCATCCGGCTCTTCGAACAGACCCGGGCAGAAGGCCTTAAGGAAGTTACCGGCTGGCGTGATGCCTGCGCCTAGAGAGGGGGCAATATGACGCCGTTTGGAGAGGATTCGCGCTCGTAACCACCTGCTTCCCACCCCACAGTTAATACGCAACTCTTCTTGCAACCAGAAGAATTTTTTATGCGGTATTTACGCTATTCCACAGCCGCACAGGTTTATCATAGGAACATATCCCGCCACCAAAAAGATGTGTCAGCCGTTCGGTTGTTGCGTCAGTGTGTGGCTCCAAACGCCATTTGACGAGTTTTAAGGAGTAAAGCAATGCCAAAAGCAAAATCCCCCCGCACCCCGAAACCCAAAGCTGAAAAGAAGGTCTTGCAGATGCCGGAGAACGGCAACTCGCACAACGGCTCCTCGCCGCTCGATCTTGAGGGTGAAATACGGCTGCGCGCTTACCAACTGTACGTGGAGCGTGGATCCCTTGCAGGATTCGAAGAGGAAGATTGGCTGAGTGCCGAACGCGAAGTGTTGGCCCGTTACGCTGGCCACTCCCATACCGCGTAGTACGCCGGTCGCGGTAGAGCTCTTCGCTAGCGATCGGTATTGCTGTCGCGCTGCCAGTGTCTGGGTCGAACGTTGTCGGACCAGCAACTACGCTTGATAGGGTGACGAGCAACCGCGCTCGGTGACGGACAATCTAACGGCCAAGATACGTGTACGTTTGCGTCCCTGTAGCAATTCTGAAAAAATGAAAGTCTTCCCATGGCAGAGATTGGTAGCTTCGTCCTCCTGCTGGCCCTAGCCCTTGCGGCTTATTCCTTTTTGGCAGGCCTGATCGCACTCATCAGAAAACAGCCCGGCTCGGAGCGCCTGAGTGAAACCGCGCGGCGAGCCGGAATAGCCAGCTTCGGCACCGTGTTTCTCGGAGCCGTCGTTCTGGTAACGTCGGCCTTCCGCAACGACTTTTCGATCTCCTACATTCTTCACCACAGCAACCGCGACCTGCCGTTGCCGTACAAATTTGCGACGCTGTGGTCGGGGCAGGAAGGTTCGCTGCTTTTCTGGTCCTTGCTGCTCTCGGGCTATGGGCTGGTGTTGCGCCTGCGGCACAAGACTGATACCCGCCTTTTCGCTCACGCTTCGGTGGTGATTGCCGCAGTCCAAGTCTTCTTCCTGTTGCTGTTGAATTTCGCGGCCAAGCCATTCGCAGTCACCCAAGGGGCAATACCCGCCGACGGCAACGGTCTCAACCCGCTGCTGCAGTATCCCGAGATGGTCATCCATCCTCCCATGCTCTATCTGGGATACGTGGGCTTCACCGTGCCATTTGCGTTCGCGCTGGGCGCGTTGGCTATGAAGTATCCGGGCGAGAAATGGATTCACATCACCCGCCGCTGGACCATGGTGACATGGGGCTTTCTGACTTGCGGCGTCTTTCTCGGCGCGCACTGGGCCTATTCGGTGCTTGGCTGGGGGGGCTATTGGGGATGGGACCCGGTCGAGAACGCGTCCCTGATGCCGTGGCTGACCGGCACAGCATTTCTGCATTCGGTGATGATGCAAGAGAAACGCGGGATGCTGAAGACCTGGAACATGTGGCTAGTGTTCGGCACTTTTTGGCTGGCGATTCTCGGGACGTTTCTCACCCGAAGCGGGATCATTAGTTCGGTGCACGCTTTCGCGCAGTCTTCAATCGGAGACTGGTTCGCCTGGTTCCTGGTGATCAGCCTGGGAGCATTCACCTTCTTCTTCATAAAGAACCGTTCGCACCTGCGCAGCGAGCACAAGCTGGAATCGCTGATTTCGCGCGAATCGAGTTTTCTGTTCAACAATCTCCTTTTTGTTTTGGCTTGCTTCACTGTGCTTTGGGGAACGTGGTTCCCAAAAATTTCTGAACTAGCGCAGAACACAAAAGTCACCGTCGGCCCGGGATTCTATAACAAGGTGACGATTCCCGTCGCCCTGCTGCTGCTTTTGCTGACAGCTGTTGGCCCGTTGCTGGCGTGGCGCAAAACTTCGCTTGAAAGCCTGAAACGTAATTTTCTTTGGCCGAGCCTGGGCGCGCTGGCAGTTGGAATCGTGTTGCTCGCACTCGGCATCAAGCCCTGGAACGACGTTTCTTACTTCTACGCGTTGATCGCCGCCATGCTTGCCGCTCTGGTTGCATTCACTGTCATCTCGGAATTCCTGCGCGGCGGGCGCGTTATTTCACGTCACACCGGGCAGAACCTCGTCGCTTCCATTGCGCATTTGTGGCATCGCAACACGCGGCGCTACGGGGGTTACGTCGTCCACTTTGGAGTCGCGCTGGTTTTCATCGGAATTCTCGGTACGCCCTTCAATCGCGAGGCGGAAAAGGAAATGGGCTTTGGCGACAAGCTGGCACTTGGTCCCTACACGCTGCTGAACCGCTCTTACACACAAGAGGAAAATGGGAATTACAGTAGCGATCTCGCGATCATTCAGGTATTCAAAGGCGACAAGCAGATTGACACTCTCTATCCCGAAAGCCGCTTCTACACTGCAAGCAAGCAGCAGCAACATATGCCGGCAATCCGCTCGACCCTGAAAGAAGATTTGTATGTGGTGTACGAAGGCCAAAACCCGGACACTGGTCACCCAATCATTAAGGCGCACCTGAACCCGATGGTGTCCTGGATTTGGATCGGGCTGATTACGATGGTCTTTGGGACAATCTTGTCGCTGGTTCCGAACGCGGCGCCAAGCCGCGCTACCGTACGAGACAGCGTAGAGGCAGGCGTTCACGTCCGCCCTGCTCCCGTGGGAGCGGGAGACTGATGCAGTTCTTATCGGCTCACGCAAGACGCCTGCAGTTGATTCCGGCATTGCTGGCGGGAGTGCTTCTCCTGCTCGGCGCGGGAGATAACTCTGCGCGGATCGACCGGCTCGGCCATCAGATGATGTGTGTCTGCGGCTGCAACCAAATCTTGCTGGAATGCAATCACGTCGGCTGTTCCTATTCGACCCGAATGCGTGACGAATTGACCGCCGCGGTTACTCGCGGGGACAGCGACAACGGGGTTCTGCAATGGTTTATTCAGACCTACGGGACCACGGTGCTCACAGTGCCGACGAATCGCGGCTTCAACCGAGTTGCCTGGATCATGCCATATCTCGCGCTGGTGATGGGCATTGCGTTGGTTGTCTTTATTGTTGGCGTGTGGAAGAAACGGCCACTGGCGATTCGCGCAGGCGTTCCGGCCACGGTCCGAGGAGCGGAGCTCGATCGTTTTCGCGAACAGGCGCGCAAGGAGACTGAACTATGATCCCGTTTCTTTGCGCCTTAGTCGGTGCTGCCGCCCTGTTCTACGTTTTCAGTGTTCCGGAAATTGTAATTGCCGGCCCGGAGAAAACTCGTGCCGCATATTTACGCGAGCGCAAAGAGGTGGTCTACGAGAATTTGCGTGATCTGAATTTCGAACACAAGGCCGGCAAAATTCCCGAGGTTGATTACAAGTCAATGAAAAGTTCTCTGGAAGAAGAGGCGGCGGCACTCCTGGCGGAAATCTCGCGACTGGAATCCGGAACTCGCGCGCGAGTTCCTCGGTGAGGGAAGCCGAACGGTGTTCTCTGGTGGTTACACGAGTTCCTCTGTGAAACTCTGTATCCTCTGATCAAGATGCTATATTCCGCCGACGAGCAATCTTGTGCCGGTCCCGTGAGGGGAGCTAATGAAAACACTCACCGATAACGAAGCGGTGGAGTGGTGCAAACAGTGGCCGTTGCAGCTTGAGTTCGATAATAGTGGCTTGCCCTGCGCTCCAGGGGGAGGGCCTACCTACCGGGTAGACATATCGAAGATCCGATGGCGGGAACTTCTTCCAACGGCACGCTCGTTAGCGTTTCTGGGGTGTCACGATATTGAGGCGTTTCGCGGCGGTTTGGTATGGATCAGAAGAACGCATATAGCAGTACCTGAAATGGAAGAGGTCGCGCTGCGAGCACTTGAACGATTCAGACTGGGTTACGGCGAAAATAGATCCCTTGAAACGACACCAGCTCACTTTTTCAGAAACGATGAATCAGCCGAATTTGCTGCGGTTCTGCTGTTTGTTCTGTTAGCCGAATGGGACGCCTACGTAGTTCATCCGTCTGGTGACTGGGTTGCATTTATCAGTAACGATGACCAGATCACCGTGACTGCGAGGTCGGCGGAGATAGCCGAGGAACTGAGGGGCAGCCTGGAGACTTGGGGACCAACTACGGCAGAACTCAATCCCCCAAGGTTGTTTTAATTGAGCAGGGGATACTGCCATAATCCTCGTTAAGATTTAGGTTTTGTGTAACAGAATCGAAAACACTTGTGTACTAACAACATTTCGATTAGGCAAATAAATTTCGCGCTCGCGATTCTACTTATCGCCAGCGCTTGCCACGCTACAACACTTACCGGCACGGTGACCAATGGCACGACCAGCAAGCCATCCGCCGGAGACCAAGTGGTCCTGATCAAACTGGCTGCCGGAATGGAAGAGGCCGCCCACGCGAAGACCGACGGCCAAGGCAAATTTACTTTAACTTTCAATGACGAGACCGCTCCTCACTTGGTGCGAGTCATTCATCAAGGAGTCACTTACCACCAGCCGGCGCCGCCGGGAACGAAATCGGTCGACATAAAGGTTTATGACGCGAGCAAAAAAGTCGCAGGCGTGAACGCAGTTGCCGATCTCATGTATTTGCAGGCCGGCAAAGGCGATCTCGCGATTATGCGGCTCTTTGCCGTCGATAACACATCGAAGCCCCCTCGCACTCAGATGAGTGACAACGCCTTCGAATTCTATGCACCCGAGAATGCCGAGATCGACGACGCGCAGGCCCAAACTGCAGGCGGTCAGTGGGTGAATACTGCACCGGTACCGCAGAAAGAAAAGGGCCGGTATGCGTTTGTGTTTCCGATACGCCCGGGGCAAACGCAATTTCGAGTTACTTATCACTTCTCGTACGCTGGAAAAGCGACGGTAAATCCGCGTGAGGTCTATCCGCTGCAGCACTTCGTCGCGATAATGCCGCGGGCCCTGGGCTTCACTCCCAATCAGTCCGGGATATACCAAGACAAGCAACCGCCCGATCTGCAGGACGCCATTGCAGAAGTGGCGAGCAATCCGCAGCCCGGGCAAAATCTGGCTTTCGAGATTTCCGGAGAAGCCATGCTGCACGACCCAAACCAGAACGCACCAAACGGATCTTCGGGCACGACTTCCACTCCCGCAAACAATCTTCCTGGCGGCGGTCTGGGAAGGCCAGGCGAGGATCCCGATCCGCTGGATCAATACCGGTGGTGGCTCCTTGGGGGCTTCGGTATCGTGCTCGCTGGCGGGGCTGTTTATACGACCTCGCGCTATAAGATTCCCTCTACGGCCGTCGTAGCTGCCGGCGCCAGCGGCGCATCAAGCACGCTGTTGGACGGTTTGAAAGAAGAACTCTTCCAGCTCGAAATTGAACACAAACAGGGACAAATTTCCGATCCGGAATACGCAAAGGCCAAGTCCGCTCTCGATCAGACACTCGCCCGCGCGATCAAGCGCAAACGCTGAATGACTCTTGCGGGTGCCCCATCCTTCGCGATTTTCGAAGGGTGGGAGAAACAAAAGCCATTTCCGAACTCTGGTCGCATATAGGCACTGAACCGCATTGTTAGCGGACGGCATCTACTCAACTGGGGCAATCTTTATGGGGAACACGTTTAAAACCGCATTCCTGCTGACCGCGCTAACACTTCTGCTGATGTTCGTTGGGCGAATTTTCGGCGGGCAAAACGGGATGTTGATCGCGCTGGTCTTCGCTGCGGTGTTGAATTTCGTTTCGTATTTCTTCTCGGACAAAATCGCGCTGGCCATGTACCGGGCGAAACCGGTCACACGCGAAGAACTGCCTCGCGCCTACCAGATCGTCGAGCGGCTTACCCAGAAGATCGGGATTCCGATGCCGAAGATTTACGTGATTCCCTCCGACTCTCCGAACGCCTTCGCCACCGGACGCAATCCTAATCACGCATCGGTCGCAGTCACCCAAGGAATTCTGAATCTTTTGAATGATGAAGAATTGGAAGGCGTGCTCGCCCACGAACTGGGCCACGTCCGCAACCGCGACATTCTGATTAGTTCCATCGCGGCGACCATCGCTGGAGCGATTACGTATCTCGCAGAAATCGCCCGCTGGGGAATGATCTTCGGAGGTTATGATCGCGATCGGAACGAGCGTGGCGGAGGGGGCTTGGCGGCTGTGCTCATGTTGATCCTCGCGCCGCTTGCGGCCATGCTGATTCAGCTTGCGGTTTCGCGTTCGCGCGAATACCAGGCAGATGAAACCGGCGCGCATTTCACTGGGAATCCATACGCGCTGGCGAGTGCGTTGGCCAAGCTGGACGCCTACTCCAAACGCATTCCACTGCAAGCCACTCCATCTACCGCGCATCTTTTCATTATTCAACCGTTCTTAGGTATGAGCCTGGGAAGCCTGTTCTCGACCCATCCGCCCACCGCCAAGCGGATCGAGCGGCTGACCGGAAGACCGGCGGAATTCACCATGCAAGGATGATAAAGGATAAGGTGAACGGTGACAGAACACTAAAGATGCACTAAAGAATGAAAGCTAAAAGATGACCGTGTAGAAACGTACGTCTCGCCCGTTTGGCCTGGCACAGAAGCCAAAATACAAAACCGACGCGAGGAACCACCGTGGAAGAGCGGCCATTTATGGCCGCGTGAAGCGTGCAATATTAGAAAACGAGCTTTAGCTCGCACAAGCTAAAGAGAACTCTCGGCTGCCAGCAACGTCCAGCCGCGATGCGGCAGATTATGCAGTCATCGTTCAACGAAACTCTTTGCAGCGCGAAATGTCCCAGCCGCGATGCGGCGGCATATTGTTAGCCCGGCACGTAAGTGCCAGGAAAGCTGGAACGGAGATCGGAGTCCCACAAGGGACGGCACTTCCCCTAGGCGCTCCGAGCAGAACCGTGGAAGAGCGGCCATTTATGGCCGCGTGAAGCGTGCAATATTAGAAAACGAGCTTTAGCTCGCACAAGCTCAGAGAACTCTCGGCTGCCAGCAACGTCCAGCCGCGATGCGGCAGATTACGCAGTCGTCATTCAACGAAGCTCTCTGCAGCGCGAAATGTCCCAGCCGCGAAGCGGCGGCATATTGCTAGCCCGGCACGTAAGTGCCGGGAAAGATGGAGCGGAGAATGAGTCCCGCAAGGGACGGCACTTTCCGAAACCCGCGTCACTAAGGTAACCAATCGTTCGCATCGCCACATAGTAGAATCGCCTTCATGTCCCCGGAAACTGTGATTGCCGCGTCCGATCGGGCTTCCCGCCTGGAAACTGAACTCAAAAAAGTCATTCGCGGCAAGGATGAGGTGGTCCGCCTGGCCATGGTTTCGGTGCTGGCGCACGGGCATCTGCTGATCGAAGGCGTTCCGGGTGTAGGCAAAACAACTCTGGCGCATGCTCTGGCGCGCTTATTGGGCTGCAGTTTTCAGCGCGTGCAGTTCACCAGCGACATGCTTCCCTCAGACATCATTGGTATTTCAATTTACTCCGCCACCGAGCAGAAATTCGAATTCAAGCGTGGCCCGATTTTCACCAACGTTCTGCTGGCCGACGAAATCAACCGCACCACGCCGAAAACTCAGTCGGCATTGCTCGAAGCGATGAACGAAGGCCAAGTCACAGTCGATGCGATCTGCCACCCGCTGCCGCAGCCATTTTTGGTTATCGCGACCCAGAACCCGGTCGAGCACCACGGAACTTATCCGCTACCCGAGTCGCAGCTTGACCGATTCCTGATGCGCGTGCAAATGGGATATCCCGACAGCAAGTCGGAGCGCCACATTCTTCGCGCCGAAGCCGGGACCGCGCAACTTGAGAATCTGCAGCCGGTGCTGACCGGGGCCGATGTTCTTGAAATGCAGCACCAGGTGACGCAGGTGGAAGTGGACGATTCTCTGGTGAGTTATGCGCTTGAAATTGTGGCCCGCACGCGCAAGCATGAAAAGCTCACGCTGGGAGTTTCACCGCGCGGCTCGCAAATGCTTTACCGGGCCGCGCAGGCCATGGCATTTATGGACGGACGCAACTTCTGCGTTCCCGAGGACTTTAAGCCGCTCGCAGTGCCGGTCTTCGCCCATCGCGTCGCTATTCACGGGATGAACTCGTCCGGCCTGAAGAAATCGGTTCGCGCCGAAGACGTCATTCAGGAAATCGTCGAGTCAGTACCGGTGCCGGTATAGTTTTGAACATGCAATTTGAACATGTAGGGGCGGCCCTCCAGGCCCGCCCTAGTATCTTTCTAGAATCTCCGATAATTTGAACATGTAGAGGCGGCCATCCAGGCCCGCCCCAGTATCTTTCAGAATCTCCCAGAATCAACCGGCGAATCGATCGGCTTTCTCCAGAGCCACGGATATTCAGCAGGAAGACTCACCAAACCTTCGCGTACTGGATTCGCCAAAATGTAAGCAATCTTCGCATCCAGGCTTTCGGATGAGCGGAGTACGCGGTCGAATGATTCCTCTTGCCAGAGAGTTTGGCTACCGAGCCTCGCGTTGATCTGGCGTGCCGAGAAGCTCTTGATACTTCTCATGATTTTGTGGAGCGGCCAAATCTGATTGCAATTCAAATCAACCAGGGGCGTAAGGATAAGGTGGACGTGATCGGGCATTATCACGGCCACGTAGAGGTTGTACTTGGTTCCGTGTCCGTGACGACAGCAGTTCAGTACAATTGTCCGCGCCCAATCGGGCAAGATAACGCCGTGCCTCGTGACGAATGTGATGAAGTGTCGGGAATAATCCTTCTGAATATGCGGCAGATTGCGGCGGTAGAAACGCACGGTTCGATTGTCTACCCGGTACTGACCAACCTGACGCGAAAATCAATGTGCGCTTCAATTCGGGACAAGCTAGTCTCTGTGCGGACCTAGAGGGCCGCCCCTACACGGCACGAATTATATTCATACTATGACTTTCCTGCGATTTCTGATGCTCCTGTCCCTCGTCACCTGGATCGGTGCACTCATCTTCTTCCCTGTTGTCGCGCAGATCTCGTTTACGGTATTGCCGTCGACGCATCTGGCAGGACTCGTCGTCCGCAATTCGCTGATTGCATTGCACTGGATGGGCTTTGTATCCGGAATTGTCTTTCTGGCGTGTTCGTCGATCTACAACCGCGTAGCGATCGGGAGATTCCGCGTTACAGCTCTGAGCCATATCCTGGTGATCGTTATGCTGGGACTCACCGCGATTTCACAATTCAAAATCATCCCCCGCATGGATGCGCTGCGCGTTTCGGCTGGGGAAATATCCGCGCTCCCTGCAGGCAGTCCCGTCGGGGCGGAATTTAATTCGCTGCACACTTGGTCCACTCGCATTGAAGGAGCCGTGCTGATTCTCGGGCTGCTGGTGCTGTACTCTGTCGCGCGGCGCTTTTCATCCTCACACGCGTAGATCGCGCTAATCATTTATTCTGTTTAATTGCTGTTTGGCCTTCTGGTATTCCCTCCGTGAACCTCCGTGGTCTCTGTGGTTAGGTCAAAAAGCCTGAACCACAGAGACCACAGAGTTACACCGAGGAATCACGGATTTGCTAAGAGCTAGGAGCTAACAGCTAAAAGCTGCATTATGAAAACTGGCATCATTGGCCTGCCACAGGTAGGCAAGACATCGTTGTTTAGGATTCTCACCAAGGCATCTGTTTCCCCGGCGCGCGCCAATCCCCGCGAGGCCCACATCGGAGTCGCCAAAGTTCCTGACGATCGCCTGGACCGCCTCGCCGCACAGTGCAATCCGAAAAAGCTGACCCACGCTGCGGTTGAGTACGTGGACCTCGGCGCTATCGGCCAGGATGCACTCAAAGAGTCGGGTTACATCGGCCATCTGCGCAACGTAGATGCTGTCGCCCACGTGGTGCGGGCTTTCGAGGATGACTCCATTCCTCATGCCGGGCCGATTGATCCGCTGCGCGACATCAAGAACGTGGAATTCGACCTGATGGTCAGCGACCTCGGCCAGATCGAAAAGCGCTTGGAGCGGGTAGAAAAAGATTTGAAAAAGATGCGCTCGGCCGATCTCGAAAAAGAATTGGAGTTGCTGAAGCGCGCAAAAACCCAGATCGAAAGCGAACGCCCGCTGCGTGAAATGGAAATGACGCCAGAGGACAAAAAGCGCTTCCGCGGATTTATGTTTCTCAGCGAGAAGCCAATTCTCTACGTGCTGAACATAGGCGAAAGCACTGAGCTGGGGAAAGACCTGGAAAACGCCGTGCAAAAGTACAAATTAGGCGATGTTGCCGCTCGACCGAATGCCGGAGCAACGGCAATCTGCGGCAAAGTCGAAGCCGAACTGGCCGAAATGAGCGACGCTGATGCCGCCGAATTCCTCTCTAGCTACGGACTTCAGGAGAGCGGCCTCACCCGACTGATCCGCACCACGTACGCATTACTTGGTCTAATTTCTTTTTTCACGGTCGGCGAAGACGAATGCCGCGCCTGGACTATCCCGGTCAACACCCGCGCTGTTCAGGCGGCGGGGGCTATTCATTCAGATCTTGAACATCACTTCATCCGCGCCGAGACCATCGGCTGGAACCAACTGCTCGAAGCCGGATCAGAAGCCAATGCCCGCGCCAAAGGCACTCTGCGCCTCGAAGGCAAAGACTACATCGTGCAAGATGGGGATGTGATGCACATAAGACACTCGGGTTAGACAACGTAGCGGGAGTGCAGACAGCTCAGCTATGCGAGAATTTAGTGCTAAACTTCTGTCGCATGTCAGTGTACTCCTACAGTGAACGGCATATCGAAGAGAGAGTCAACCGGGCTAGGCGAATTCGTTTCTGGTTCGTCGTTGTTGTCTCCCTGGTATTTGCTGCAGTGTGCCTGCTGTACTTCTACTCTCCGGGTTCTCCAATTCTGCGCATACCAATTTGGGGTCCACTGTTAGGTATTGTCATCACACTCTTTCTGCCTTGGAATTGGAGGGCTTGGCCCGAGAACCTGAGAAAGTCGCTCGGGCAAACGAGTATCGAAATATCTGCTGGTAGCGTAGCTATGTCTGGCCCTCAGGGATTCAAGAGAGAGTTCAGCAGTGGGGAGATTGTACTAACTGAAGAACCTTCTTTGGGGACAGGTCTCTATCTGCGGACATCCAACCGCTACCGTTGGATTGCGATTCCACGCAGGCTTGCTGGCTACGAAGCTATCAAGCAAGAACTCGGCGCGGTGGGATTTTCAGTGGTCAGGACGACTATTCCACCCAATTGGGAGGAATTCGCAGGTATGCTGCTGTTTGCAGGGACGGTAATCTGCTCATTCGCTGTGCACAATATCCGAGCGCTCAGTGTGAATCTTTTGGTCGCTTTGCTGCTCTCTGTCGGATGGTTTTTCGTCATCAACGCAAATCCAGATGTTCTGAAATTGCCTCAGATGCGTTGGGCTAGGTTCGGTGCGTTCCTTCCGGTCGTGTTTGCGGCGGCAGGCCTGTGGTCGGCACTGCACGACTAAGAGATTGAACTGGTTTCTGACTCTCGCATTCCAGCCGCTTCCAGTTTCTCCAACAGCATAGGCGCGAGCTGTGACACCGACCCGGCACCCAGCGTCAGGATCATGTCGCCTTCGTGCGCATTCGCGGTTACCGCCTGAACGGCATCTTCGAAAGATCCGGCGTATTGGGCTGAGGCATCCCCCTTCTCAGAAATTCTACGTGTCAGCGTTTCGCCCGTAATGCCTTCGATCGGTTGCTCACTCGCAGGATAGATATCCAAAACGTGTAGCGAGTCGGCATCTTCAAAAGCCGTCGCGAAGTCATCCATCAGATCGCGGGTGCGGGTATAACGATGCGGTTGGAAGATGACGTGAATCTTCCGGTATCCACATTGCCGCGCCGCGGCCAGCGTCGCACGAATCTCTGTTGGGTGATGGCCGTAATCATCAATGACAGAAACTCCACCTGCCTTCCCGCGCAATTGAAAGCGCCGGTCCACGCCACGAAAATTCTCTAACGCCTCTTGAATCTGAGCGACGGAAATGTCCAAACCCACTCCGACTGCAATCGCCGCAGTTGCATTCAGCACATTGTGCAAGCCGGGCACCTGCAAGCGGAATTGGCCGAGATCTCCTCCGCGAAACGTGACTGAGAATTGGTTTGCGTAGGGGCGGACGCCCTCGTCCGCCCGACCCATGGGTCGTTCCTTCCCGGCGAAAATCGCGCCGGCCCCCGGATGTGGGCGTCCGGGGCTACATGGCTTGATATAGAAATCCGAGCCTTTACGCGTGCCATAGCTAACCATGCGGCGCTTCAATTTAGGAAGAATGCGCCGCAGCATAGGATCGTCATTGCAGGCCACAACAATTCCGTAGAAGGGCACGCGATCCATAAAGTCCAGGAACGCGCGTTTTATGTCCGTCAGATTGCGGTAACAATCCATGTGCTCGCGATCGATATTGGTGACGACTGCGATGATTGGCGAAAGCTTCAGAAACGACCGGTCGCTTTCGTCCGCCTCGGCGACGAGATATTGTGATCGCCCCAGCCTCGCGTTCGAGCCCATTGCGTCCACGCGCCCACCGACAACAACCGTTGGATCAAGTCCGCCCGCCGCGAGTACGGCCGCAATCATCGAGGTGGTTGTCGTCTTGCCATGCATGCCGGCGATGGCAATGCCGTACTTCAATCGCATCAGCTCTGCCAGCATCTCCGCGCGCTGAATCACAGGAACATGCAGCCGGCGGGCTTCTTCGACTTCCGGATTACCCGCCTGGATTGCTGAACTGGTAACGACGACTTCCGCGCCCGAGACGTTTTCGGCGCTATGGCCTTCAAAAATGGTTGCGCCAAGTCTCTGCAATCGGTCCGTGACCGAAGATCGCTTCAGGTCCGAGCCAGAAATTTTGTAGCCGAGATTCAGCAGCACCTCGGCAATGCCGCTCATGCCGATGCCGCCGATGCCGACAAAATGAATACGTTGAATCTTGGCAAACATAAGCCTGCGGTTTCCTTCGTACATAGCCCGACGAATACGCATCGGGAGGGGCATGACTTCAGTCGTGCCATTTTGCGCAACTTAAATCTGGCTTTAGCCACTGAGGAAAATTCGATCTGGACCTCAGGGGCTAAAGCCACAGTAAACGAATCGGTTTTGGCACGGCTAAGCCCCTCCCGTTCAAAACATCATGGGGTAGTTTCAACTCCTGCCACTTTTGCCGCCAGCTCCGCAATTTCTTTGGAAGCGTTTGGATGCGACATTGCCCGCGCCGCATCGCCCATTTTCGCCAGCCGCGACGGATCATCGAGCAGCGCGCAGATCGTATCCACCAACCAGACTTCATCCAGCCGAGTTTCCTCAAGGACTACTGCCGCGTTTTCCTGTTCCATGGCTTCAGCATTCCGACGCTGATGATCGTCGGCAGCGAGCGGAAAAGGGACGAAGATGGCCGGCTTGCCTGCGGCCGCAATTTCCGCGACCGTGCTGGCACCTGAGCGGCACAAAACCAAGTCGGCGCGGGCAAAAAAGGCAGGCATGTCGTCGATGAACTTGTGGACCTCGGCGGAAATTGCAGTCCCGGCGTAAGCAGCTTGCACCTCATTATAGTCACGCTCGCCGGTCTGATGGATCACGTGCAGCCCCGGCAAACGTCGCGTCAGCTCTGGGAGCGAGCGCATCATTGCGTGGTTGATGGCACGGGCTCCCTGGCTTCCGCCGAACACCAGCAACGTTGGCGCACCAGGAGAATAGCGCTTCTTTGGGATTTGAAAGAATGCCGGACGTACGGGAACTCCGGTCACCACGGCATTGCGGAAATGTTCGGCGGTCTGCTCAAAATGCACGGCGGCTGCGGACACAAAATGCGCCACCATACGGTTCGCAAATCCGGGCACCAGATTCGGCTCAAAGGCCAGAGTTGGAATATGCTTCAGAAGAGCTGCCAGCATTGCGGGGCCGGAGGCGTATCCGCCCACCCCGATCACCACGTCGGGCTGAAACTCGTTCAGCATTCCGGCTGCAGCAAAGATAGCGCGAGGGAGATCGAAAGCAGTTCGCAGCCGCGTCGCCAGACTCACCCGGTTCAGCGCGCCGACTTTAACCAGTTGCAGAGGAAATCCCGCGGCAGGCACGAGCCGGTTCTCCAGACCCCGCGCCGTGCCGATAAATAGTACTTCGGCCTGATAGCGGCGCTGCAGCTCCTGTGCGATAGCGAGAGCGGGAATAACGTGGCCGCCAGTGCCTCCGCCCGCCAGAATGGCTCTCATGAAAGGCAACTATATCTGAGCTGCCAGCTCTGCGTTCTCTGAGCTGCTCGTCCCGCGTTCACTCGGCCTGTTTCGTGATGTTAAGCAAAACGCCAACGCACGCCAGTGTAATGAACAGCGACGAGCCACCGTAGGAAATCAGCGGCAGCGGAATTCCCTTGGTCGGCATCAGGCCGAGCACCACGCTCATGTTGATGAAAGCCTGCACCACGACCATGCTTGTGATCCCGACCGCGAGAAAGCGTCCGAACATGTCTTGGGTGCGCAATGCAGTGCGGACGCCACGCCACAGCAAGGTCGCAAATAGGGCCACAACGACCATGCAGCCCAGCAGTCCCATTTCTTCGCCGAGAACGGAAAAAATAAAATCTGTGTGAGGCTCGGGCAGATAAAAAAGTTTTTCTTTGCCTTCCATGAGTCCCACACCGGTCAAACCGCCGGTAGAAACCGCAATAAGCGATTGAATGATGTGAAAGCCACGGCCTTGTGGATCGGAGTAAGGATCCAGAAATGCCAGAATACGGTCGCGCCGGTAAGCTACGTGAAATATTAAGAAGTACAGCGGCAGCAGGGATCCCACGAAAGAATAGGCCAGATATTTTATTTCCAGTCCGGCGACGAACAAAATGCAAATTGTGATTGCGGCGCAGGCAATCGCCGTGCCCAAATCGGGTTGAAAAACAATTAGCCCGATAAAAGCTAACGTAGGCACGATGGCAGGAATTAGAGTATTGCGCCAATCGTCCATGGACCTTGTCCGGTTCTCTAGAAAAAATGCCAGGAACAGGATCAATGCGGGTTTCGCAAGCTCCGAAGGTTGGAATGAAAATCCGGCGAGGTGAATCCAGCGGTGGGTGTGATGTAAGCGGTCGAGAAAGAAAACCAGGATCAGCATCACCGTAGTGAGGCCGAGCAAACAAAAGACCACTGCAGGATGCTTGAGCCGCTTGTAATCAACCCTCATTCCGATCATCATGGCGATGAAACCAGCGATAGCCCATCCCATTTGGCGCAGCAAGAAGAAATATCCGGAGTGATATCGCTCCTTCGCGATAACCGCCGAAGCGCTAAACACCATCACCAGCCCAATAAAAACCAGCAGTAGGATGACGATGAACAGCAAGCGGTCGACGCTGACGCGTTTTGCCATGCGAATTTCATTTCAACACGGAGGCGTTAGGCGAAGGAGAATTCTTTGGGTCAGAATTCCAGCGAAGGGTTTACTTCTGTGGTTCCCGCGAGGGAGAACTCACATTTGAGATCCCAGCCAGTTCGCGTACGAGTTGCTTGAAAGCTCGTCCGCGGTGTTCGTAATTCTGGAACTGGTCGAAGCTGGCGCAAGCCGGCGCGAGTAAAACCACGTCTCCAGGCAGGGCAGCGGCCGCCGCCTGCTTCACCGCCAATGCGATTGTGCCCGAGGAGACAATTTGAGTCGCGCTCTTGATATGAGACTGAATCTTCTCCGCCGCAGCTCCGATGGTGTAAGCCGACTTTACCCGCTGCCGCAACAGGTCGTTCAGCACCGTGTAGTCGCTGCCTTTGTCCTTTCCACCGAGGATCAGGTGAATGTTGGCTGGAAAGGATTCCAAAGCCTTGATGGTGGCGTCGACGTTCGTAGCTTTTGAGTCGTTGTAGTACTCAACCCCGCGAACGGTGGCAACGTACTCCAGACGATGCTCGACCGCTTTGAAGTTGCGTATCGCGGCGCAGATTTTCTCGGATGCACATCCCATCAGAGCGCTTGCGCACGCCGCAGCCAGGACGTTTTCAAGATTGTGCGAGCCCTTGAGCGGAATTTCGGAAACAGGCATGACTGGATGTTCCGGTCCGTTGCGTCGGAAGGTAACCTGGCCGTCGCGAACGAATGCCCCAGATTCAACTTCGGCCTTTCGGCTGAACCAGAACACCTGCGCCCGAGTGCGCCCGGCAAGTTCGACGGTCGTGGGATCGTCCGCATTGAGCACGGCGAAGTCATCCGGTTGCTGGTTCTCAAAAATCCGGGCTTTCGCGTCAACGTAGGCTGCGAATGTGCGGTGACGATCTAAATGATCGGGAGTGACGTTCAGCACCACAGCAATCTTCGGGCGGAAGGTGTTAATGGTCTCTAGTTGAAAACTCGAGACTTCCAGCACGATGACTGTTTCGGAAGTGGCCTTATCAGCCAACGAGATTGCGGCCGTGCCAATGTTTCCGCCCACCAGGGTCTTCAAGCCACTCGCGATGAGAATTTCGCCAACTAACGTGGTCGTGGTCGTTTTCCCATTTGACCCCGTGATCGCGACGATTGGTCCCGGAAGAAACTGCGAGGCAAGCTCGATTTCTCCAATAACCGGCTGACCCAGAGCGCGGGCCTGCACAAGTGGTTCGGCATCGACGGGAACGCCCGGACTCACAACGATCAAGTCCTGATTTTGAAATGTGCGCTCCCCATGGGCGCCGGTTTCAACCGCGATCCCTGCGTCCAGCAGTGCGGGAATCTGCTCGCGAAGCTGATCTTCGGATTTCGCGTCAGAAACCGTGACCCGAGCGCCTCGCGACTTTAGAAATAGCGCCGAAGCCACGCCGGAGCGCCCGAGTCCGACTACCAGCACGCGTTTGTTATTCAGCTCGATCAAAATCTAAACCACAGAGGACACAGAGTCACACAGAGGAAGACGCCTCGATGTTATTTCCGTGTCTTCGTCCTTTTGTGGGGAGAATTATCGCAGTTTCAACGTGGTCAGCGCGAACAAGGCAAACACCAACGATGCGATCCAGAAGCGCACGATTATTTTGGATTCCGACCATCCCATCAACTCAAAATGATGATGGATCGGCGCCATCTTAAATATCCGTTTCTTGCGAAGCTTGTACGAAGCGACCTGCAGAATTACCGAGAGCGCCTCAATCACAAATACGCCGCCAATAAATGGCAGAAGTAGTTCCTGCTTGATGATCACCGCAATGGTGCCGATCGCCCCACCTAGCGCAAGCGATCCAACGTCACCCATGAAAACTTCGGCCGGATGGGCGTTATACCAGAGGAAGCCGATTGAGGCTCCGACCATAGCGCCGCAAAATATCGTCAACTCGCCGACCTGTGGCATGCGCGGCAACTCGAGGTAAGTAGAAAAAGTAGCATGACCGCTCACATAAGTGAGCACGGTCAGTGCGCCGGCGGCGATCACCGTGCAGCCAATTGCCAATCCATCCAGACCGTCGGTGAGGTTGACCGCGTTGCTGGCGCCGACAATCATCAGTACGACAAAGACAATGAAGGGAAGAAACGCGATCGGCCAAAGGTTCGGGTTATGAACCAGGCGATCTACAACCAGATCGGGATGGAATTGTTTGATGAACGGCACTACCAGACGCGTGGAATACATCCCGCGGTTCTGCATGGCGATGAGGGCCACAGCAATCAAGACGCTCGTCAAGAATTGCAGTCCAAGTTTCGCCCTTGCCGTCAGTCCAAGATTTCTTTTGTGAACAACTTTGGTGTAGTCATCAGCGAATCCGATGGCGGCGAAGGCCACGGTAGAAAGCACCGCCATCCAGACAAAAGGATTGCTAAGGTCTGCCCACAACAGGGTCGGCACAATGATTGAGATGGCGATGAGAACACCGCCCATGGTAGGTGTTCCGGCCTTCTTCTGATGCGCCTTGGGGCCTTCTTCGCGGATGTATTGGCCGATTTGAAATTCGCGAAGCCGATTGATGACCAGCGGGCCGATAATCAATCCCGTAAAAAGCGCAGTGAGGCTGGCGAACGCGGTGCGGAAGGTCAGATAACGAAAAATTCGGAACGGCGGAAAATAATGAAACAGTTTTTCGTACAGCAGCCAGTAGAGCAATCCGCCTCCGGTTATTTGTTAGTAGTACCTTGTCCGTCGTTCGCTTTCGTTTTCCTGATGCCTGGTGGTCGCTGACTGACGGCGGACTGCATCCATTTCTCCAGCGCCTTTTCCAGCTTCACCCCGCGCGAGGCTTTCAGGAGGACGACGTCCCCGTCCCGTGTCTCGCGCGCCAGCCATTCGCCGGCTTCCTCAGCGGTCGAAAGGAATTCAGCTCGGATCCCTTCCTGCTTCGCCGCGTTCACCATCTCCGCCGCCAGACCCCGAACCCCAACCAGCACATCAATCCCCTTCTCCGCAATATGCCGGCCAGCATCGCCATGCATGATTTCGCCCTGCGGCCCGAGTTCGAGCATCTCCCCGGCAACTACGATCCGGCGCTTGGCAGCCATATCGGACAGCGCGTCCACCATCGCAGCCAGAGCTTTTGGGTTTGAATTGTAGCAATCATTAATGACCGTGATGTTGCCAATGCGGACAACCTGTCCCCTTTTATCGGCAGGGGTCATCGTGGCTAGTGAAGCCACGGCCTCGGAGAATGCAATCCCCTGTTCCAGAGCTACCGCAATTGCCGCCAGCGCGTTCTGAACATTGTGGCTGCCGACCAGTGGCAGAGTGGCGTGCTCAACACGGTTTCCTACAAGCACATCAAAAACGGACCCTTGCTCGCCTCTAGATTCAAAATTCTCCGCGCGGACGGTCGCCGGACCAAACCCATAACTGACAACTCTCCCTTTGAAATCTCGACCGAACTGCGAGACATACTCATCGTCGGCGTTCAGCACCGCCGTGCCACTGGGAGGAAGTGATTCGATCAGCTCGTATTTGGCGCGCGCAATCTCGGAAATATCTTTAAAGAATTCCAAATGGACTGGCGCGACGTTGGTCACCACGCCAGTTTCGGGTTCGGCGATCTGAGCCAGCGCGGTGATCTCGCCCAGACGTGACATGCCTAATTCGACTACAGCGCAGTCGTGCTCAGGCTCAAGCTTCAGCAGCATGAGCGGCAATCCAAAGTGATTATTAAAATTTCCCTCTGACTTGTGGACCTGAAATCGCGTGGCGAGGACGTGAGCAATGGCTTCCTTGGTGGTGGTTTTGCCAGCAGATCCAGTCACAGCGATCAGCGGCCGCTCCCACAACCGGCGCACCGCCTGCGCAAGGAGCTGCAGCGCAAGCAGAGTATCTTCGACCGGGATAAGAGCGGATGTAGGGGCGGAAGCCTTCCGTCCACCCCGGACGGGGGCGTCCGGGGCTACGTGTGCTGTGAGCGTAACCAGCTTCTCTTTCGAGACGACCGCGGCAAGTGCACCTTTTTCGAGCGCTTGATCGACGAAATCATGGCCATCCATCTTTTCGCCGCGCACCGCAAAGAAAACTTCACCGGGGCGGATGGTCCGAGAGTCGATAGAGTAGCCGGTTGCGAGGGCTTCTCTCTGGAAAGGAGCGCCGAGTTCGTTCTCTTGAACCCCCAGATATTCTGCGACTCGCCACAACGGAAGCTTCATGCGCCCTTTTTGACCCCATCGCAATCATAACCAAGATCACGCAAAACCTCTGTTGCGACCTGACGATCGTCGAATGGAAGGTTCGCGTTGGCCATAATTTGCACACGCTCATGTCCTTTGCCGGCGAGCAGAACGATATCCCGGGCGTGAGCCTTGGCGATTGCAATCTGAATCGCCGCGCGCCGATCGGGTTCTATTGCATACTTCGCGCCCGACCGTTGCAGACCTACGGCCGCATCGTTAATGATTGCCAGTGGGTCCTCGCTGCGTGGATTGTCGGAGCTCAGCACCACGAAATCGCTGCCGCGCCCGGCGGCTTCGCCCATCAGCGGACGCTTGCTGCGGTCACGGTTCCCGCCGCAACCGAACAGGGTGATCACGCGCCCGCCATCCTGCTTTACGAATTCGCGAGCCAGCGAAGTAAGATTCCGCAACGCGTCATCAGTATGAGCGTAATCGACTACGACCGTGAATGGCTGGCCGCAATCCACTCTCTCGAAACGGCCGGGAACCCGCGCTAAACGCGCAATCCCATTCGCAATCGCTTCTGCCGGGCATCCTCGGGCGTACGCAGCAGCGCTCGCGGCAAGAATGTTGTAAACATTAACGCGCCCGATCAGCGGCGATGACAGCGGAATCATGTCATCAGGAGTGATCAGTTGAAAGCAGTTTCCTCGCGGTGTAACTTCCAACCGGGAGGCATGGAAGTCGGCGGTCGAGATTCCATATGTAATCACTTCGGAGCCGCCGCCCTTGCAGATTTTCTTGAGTCGCATGCCATATTCGTCGTCAACGTTGAGAATTGCCACGCGCGGCGCGCGACCGTCGCAATCAGAGAACAAAATGCGTTTGGCGGCAAAATATTCATCCATGGTGCCGTGATAATCGAGGTGATCGCAGGTCAGGTTGGTGAACACAGCAACGTCAAACGGAATACCAAACGTCCGCTGTTGCGCGAGAGCGTGAGATGAAACTTCCATCACGGCCTCTGTTCCGCCCAACTGCAGCGTCTCGCGAAACACGCGTCGCAGCTCAAGCGCTTCTGGCGTGGTGTGCGGCGCGGGAAGAACTTTTCCGCCGACGTGATACTCGATTGTCCCTAGCAGCGCACTCTTTCTGCCGGCGGCTTGCAGAATCGATTCCAGCAGGAAAGCGGTAGTGCTCTTGCCATTGGTCCCGGTGATTCCAGTGACCGCGAGCTTCTCTTCCGGGTGATCGTAAAAGTTGGCGCTTACAGTCGCCAGGGCGCGGCGTCCATGAGGCACCTGTGCCCATGCGACATTGGCGGGCGTACTGTCTGAATCCGTAATTACGGCCACGGCACCTGATGCAATTGCCTGCTCGACAAACCGATTGCCGTCACTCGATTCACCTCTCATGGCCACAAACACGTCTCCTGGTTTCACGCGGCGCGAATCGTATTCGACACCGGTGACCTGCGGGTTCCCACTCTGCGCGAGAATTTCCGCTCCACTCAGGAGATCGAGGAGAGTCATTTATTGTGATTGTATTGCACGGTATCTGCCTGACATCCGTTTGCACGCTGGAAAGGTCGATTCCATCAAAGCTGCTCATTCCACTCGGGTTGCCGAAGTTACCGCCTGAACTTCACCGTGATCTTTGCTCCTGACGCGACGTGTGCTCCGGGAGGAGGGGATTGCTGCTGTGCCACTCCGCTGCCGACGATCTCCAGATCGAGCCCGCTGAGTTCGGCGATCTCGATTGCCGAGCGCACCGACTTACCCACAAACGACGGCACTGAAATCCCACCTTGCTCCACATCCAAGACGACGGTACCGTTCGCGGGCAAAGTCGCCGCGCTGCTGGTCAAAAGCTGCGAATTTGCGCCCGAAGCAGTCTGGCTGAATGATGTGGACCGACTTGTCTGCCGCAGTGATGCTGGAACGATTCGGCTGACCGTAGCGGCGTGGTCATCTCGACTGTTGGATTGAGCAGCCGCGGCTGACCTTTTCTCCGGAAGCGCCGGGGCGATCGCGTCATTGCTAGCTGACTCGGCTGCGTCAATCGCCTCACCAGGATGGTCTGGCGACCCCTCTTCCAAATCCTTCTCGCTGGCCTTAGCTTGCGCAAGCCAAACCTGGCGACTCGCCGGAATTTCAAGGTCGTGCGGCGTGTGCAGATATTCAAGCACCTGCTGCGCAATGCGAGTGAACACTGGCGCGGAAACCTGTCCGCCTTGATGTAGTCCAACCGCGGAGTCGAGAACCACGGCAATCGTCACGGCAGGATTGTTGACTGGCGCGAAGCCGGCGAACGAAGCAACGTACTTAGTATGCGAATACGCGCGGGTCGCAGGATCAACTTTCTGCGCAGTGCCGGTTTTTCCCGCAGAGCTGTAACCGATCAGCAGCGCCTTCTTCCCCGTTCCGTGCAGTACGACGCCTTGCATCATCTGGCGCATCTCGGCGGCTGTGAACGTTGATATTACGCGGCGCTCATTTGCAGGATGGAAAGCAATCGTCTGTGGCGCACTCTGCGGCTGCGTGGTAGCCGCCACGATTCTGGGAGCGACATAAACTCCGTCGTTTGCCATGGTCGACACCAGACCGACGAGTTGCAGCGGGGTGATCCCGATCTCCTGGCCCATGGAGATCGCCGCGATTGAAACCTTCGACCATCGGCTCACAGGTTTGGTCAGGCCGCGAGTTTCTCCGGGAAGCTCAATTCCGGTTTGCTGTCCGAATCCGAAAGAACGAATGTATTTGTAGAAGCGCTCTTCGCCGAGCCGGAGAGCTATCTTGATCGATCCGACGTCGCTCGACTCTGCCAGGACGTCAGAAACCGGCAGAAGGCCATGCGGCTTACTATCGCGGATCCGCATGCCGTTGTACACGATCGATCCCATCTGGCAGTCAAAGACTTCGTCTGGACGGGTAACTTTTTCTTCGAGCGCGCCGGAAATCGTCACCAGCTTGAATGTCGAACCGGGCTCGTACACATCGCTGACGGCGTGGTTCTTTAGCTTTTCCGGATTAATTTGCCGCGAAAGATTCGGATTGAAGGTTGGCCGATTGGCGAGCGCCAGGATTTCGCCGGTCCGCGGATTTTCCACGATCACGGTGCCGGAGATCGCGTGTGTCTGCTGCATTGCGGTTTCAAGTTCGCGCTCGGCAATGTACTGAATTTTTTCGTCGATGGTGAGGACGACGTTCTCACCCGGCTCCGGTTGCTTCTCGACGCTGCCGAACCACCGCTTGCGCGCGTCAACCGAAATCAGCATCTGCCCCGGACGCCCATGAAGCTGGCCTTCGTATTCGCCCTCAATTCCGCTCAGGCCCGCATCGTCCATACCCACATAGCCAAGCACCTGGGCCGCGAGTTCGTTTTTGGGGTAGTAACGCTTCGATTCCTTCTGGAAGTACACCCCGCGCAGATTGAGAGAGCGAATACGCGCCGAGATCTCAGGATCGGGCTTACGCGCCAGCCAGCAAAAGGTTTTGGCGGCTTCGCATCGCGGGAGCAGTTCACGTGGGTCCTGCTTGGTAATACGCGCAATCAGGGAGATGGTGCTGGTCGGCTTTGGCATCTCCGCCGGAACCGCGAACACGGAGTCCACGTTGATGGACATGGCCAGCTCGCGCCCTGCCCGGTCATAGATGATGCCGCGACGGGCGGAGACTTCTTCAGTGCGTTGTTGTTGATGCTGGGCGCGTTGCTCGAAGGTACCGTAGCGGAAGACTTGCAGATAAACCAGGCGAACGCAGATCGCGCAGCACCAGAGCACGAATACGCCAGCCAAAATATACAGACGAAGGTTCGTGCCACTGCGGACTGTGCTGACGGACACGGATTCCCTCACAATAAATACGGCGGCCGGTTAGCCGCCTTGCTTTGAAAGGGTGCGGCTTTCAGCCACACCGTATGAAGGTTGTACGACTTACGGCACGGCTGGAAGCCGTGCCCTTTCAAATCTCTTTAGCGGATCGACACCACTGATACCGGCGTCAAACTGGCTACTACCGAAGTCGACGGTTCAGGCATTGCCGTGTCCATGCGGACCACTTGTCCGGCTTGCGGCGATTGCAGACCCAGATCGCGCGCCATCCGGTCGATGCGCTCCGGATCACGCAGCGAAGCTTCTTCCAGGCGCAGAGCGCGATTCATCTCAACCAGACTCTCGCGCTGCGACTTCATCGCTTCAACCTTGTACCCATACTCGATGGCCTTGAAATGCTGGAAAGCATACGCCATCACAAACAAAAACAAACAAGCGAGGGCGAAGCCAAACTGCCGCATTTCGCGGGAGCGTTGCGGGTCTTCCATCTTCACGAGGCGCGAGTTGTCGATGGCCTTGGTGAAATAGATTTCCGGCGTCCCTGCCCAGCAAGGACGCCGCCCAACTGCCATGCGTGTTTGGATCGCCGCGGCCGCCATGGTTAAGCCACCCCGGCAAGTGGGCGCCCACTATCGAGGTTCGCCAAATCGCTCTGCGCGACGGCGTACCAGTAGGCTAGTTGCAGTTCCTGCTTCGGCTCGATGCGGATGCTGGCTTCCGCACGCTCAACCGTCGCCATCAGATCGTTGATTAGATTTCCTGTGTACATCGAGGTTCTCCGTGTTGCTGAATTCCTACCTACAGAACTGCTCGTGTGGGGCTGGCGCCTCGCCCGCCTCCGGCTTTTACTTTTTAATGCGTTGTGGCACTCTTTTATTTAGTTTTTCTCTGTGTCACTCTGTGCCCTCTGTGGTTAAAGATTTTTAAAGAGCCTTAACCACAGAGGTTCACAGAGCAACTTCTAAACTCGTTCCGCTGCCCTCATCTTTGCGCTGCGGGCCCGCGGGTTGCGATCGATCTCGTCTTCACTTGCCGTCACTGGCTTTTTTGTCAGCAACTTGTATCGCCCCTGTTTTGCGCCTTCACGCATAGCATCTTTCACGATGCGATCTTCCAGCGAGTGGAAGCTGATCACTACCAGCCTTCCGCCCGGTTTCAGCAACTGCGGCGCCGCTTCGAGCAACTTCCGCAGGTCGTCCAATTCGCCGTTTACGAAGATTCGGAGAGCTTGAAAAGTCCTGGTCGCCGGATGAATACGCTCATGTTTCATTGACCGGGCCGCGGTCGAAATCACGGCTGCTAGTTGGGCAGTCGTCAATATCGGCCGCGACCGGACAATGGCTCTGGCGATTCTCCGCGACCTCCTTTCCTCACCGAATTCGTAAATCAGATCGGCAAGCTCGCGCTCGTCGAACTGGTTTACCACTTGTTCGGCGGTCAGCTCCGACATCGGATTCATCCGCATGTCGAGCGGGCCTTCCGCCTGAAAACTAAAGCCTCGCGCAGGATCTCCGAATTGCAGGCTGCTTACGCCAATGTCGGCTAAAATCCCGTCAACCTTGTCGTTGGTCGTTCGTCGTTGGTCGTTCGCCAAATCAGCGAATGATCCATGCCGCAGTTCGATGGTCGGCCAGCCTGCCTCTTCGTTTTGGCCAACGACCAAAGACCCACGACCAACGACGCCTTCCAACCTTTCCCGCGCAATCTCCAGCGCCTTGGGATCTTTATCGAGGCCAATCAAATGACCCGGTGCGCCGAGGCGTTTTGCGATTTCTAAGCTGTGCCCGCCAAGGCCCACCGTGGCGTCGATATAAATCCCGCCACGCCGGACGGCTAAAAAGTCGATCGCTTCTTTTAAAAGAACCGGAACATGGCCACCCTGCCCATGCCCAACCCCCTGAGGGGTGTCTGTTGAACCCTCGCCCACTAGATGCCCAATTCGTCGAGCGTCTTCTCATCCTCAGGCGTGAACTTGTCTTCCTCGATCTCCCGGCGGTACTGCTCCAGGTTGCGCACTACCAGATACGTCAGCTGCCCGGTTACCGCCACTTCGCCCTTGATCTGCGCCGACTCGCGCAGCAACTGCGGAATCAAGAGCCGGCCCTGAGCGTCCATCTCTATCTGCTGACCCCAGTAGTTCGTTCTGTCGAGAAACTTTTTCTTCGTGGGATTGAAAGTGGAGAGCCCTGCCAGCTTCTGCTCGATCCGCTCCCATTCCTCGAAGGGATAAACGTGTGCAACCTTCCCGTCGAAGCTCGTGATGTAAAATTGCTGACCATACTTCTCGTCGAGCACGCGCTTGAATTCCGCGGGGACCTTGAGCCGTCCTTTTTCGTCGATGCGAGTTGGGTGATTGCCGCGAAACATGACTTATCTTGTGTAGGGGCGGCCCTCCAGGCCCGCCCGGCTTGCGTGGTGACGGGCGCCCTCGCCCGTCGGAGTGTCGAGTTGCAGCGACCAGAACGGAGGCAAAAACGGTGACGAGTTGGGTTGTTTCAGTTTCATTCGGGCCATTTTTGGGGATATCAGCTATGAAATCCACCGGCACTCCGATTTTGTTCGTTACCGCCCACGACCTCTACTGTCGTAGCCACTTTCTACCACTTTTGTCCACATCTTACGCCTAACCGCTTTAGTGTCAATAGGAAACTTGTAGGTCATGCACGGGTCATTTGTCTCAATCTGAAAAGCCCAACAAATTGCGGATTACTGCTTTGACGACTACTAGGGGTGGTGTTTAGAAGTGTGGTTCGCGCGGGAATAAACTCAATCAGGTGAGTAGCGGAGACTGTGGAAAACGGAGAGGCCCTACTCTAGGGTAGTTGCAGAGCTTGGATTGGGATCTTTAGGGCTTTCTCTAGCCTAACAGCCGCGTCGATCAACCGATCCTGAAGTTCAGGCCATTCACCTTCTGGGCTGCCCCATCCGCCCTGGATCTCCTTACAGATGCGGCAAGCTCGGCTGTCCTGCAATTCCTGCCAATCGAGTTGTCCGCCAAAAGCAGATTCAATCCTTTCCTTTTGATGTTCGAGGTGCTTCAGAGCGGTTAGGTTCCTTTCGTCAGAGTCCTCACCCATGTCGATGTAGCACTCAACCCTCGAGTCATCTCGACGGAGAACAACATTCAGGTTGAATCCCGTGCGTCCGATGCTGACACCGATCCATTGGTCTTTGCTTCCGGTGCGTCCGGCGAAAAGTGCGGTTTTTCCGTGTGTTCGCTCGATCAATTGCTTCCAGAATCGCCGGAACATTTCGTGGCGGCTCGATTCTGCAAGCCGACTTTCTTGCTGCTGAGTTCGGATTTTTGTTTCGTACTCTACAGCCTCTGGCAACGGTATGAGTTGCTGGATATCCATCAAAACCTGCCCATCAAGGCGATACGGTTTTAGCCGAATGCATGAGATGTCTAGGCCGCGTTTGTTAAGCCACAAGACTGCTGTTGTAAGCTCGACTGAGAAGTTGGCTGAAACCAGAACGATTTTCACTTCGTCGGAGAGTTTTGCGTCGGTAGTTGATTCAAAATCGAGGAATCTCAAAATGGCTGATTGCGCCTTCTGGTGCGCATCTTCCCCGCCAAGGAAGTGAGCATGGGCATCCACCAGTTGTTCGAAGGTCATGCTGGAAACCATTGCAGCGTACCGAATCGCCTGCAATTCCATGTGCCCACCGTCCTCGGTTCGCTTTAGCTCCACGACCACGAGATGGGCTTCTTTATCCAAACACAGCAGGTCAATTCTACGGCTACTGTCCTCCCATTCTCTGTACTCCTCCTCAACGACCATGAGGTCAGTCGCCAGTACTGAAATATCTGCCTTCAAAAGACGCTGAAGGTCATGCCGTTCGAGCACCTTTTCCTGCGCAAAAGTCGTCTCTGTAACTCTTTCGATTGAAGATTCTGTGATACGAAAAATGGCCATTTGCGGATGGTACGTTCCTCGGAGATTCAAGACAACCCAAAAAACGCCGATGCCTCAAGGCTAAGGGCGAACTGGTTTAGAACGAATATACAAATATCGATCAATGATGATCTTTGGCAACAAACGACTCGTCGCGCTGTACGAATGTCGAGCGACTCGTGTCCAAGTTCCTTCGGGAGTTCGCGGGTAGCTCACATCTAGACGTTTTTGCCGACGAATTCCATCGGTTGACGCGCGAGTCAAAGGGCAATTCACACGGCTGGAAATTCAATCGCGAAGAAATTCAGGATCGGACGCTTTGAAAGGGCGCGGCTTCAGCCGCGCCGCAACATCCCCTTTCCTTTGTCATCCTAAGCGAAGCGGAATCATTCGCTTGACGAATGATTCCGCGGAGTCGAAGGACTTGCTGTTTGCGTGCACCATACAAAGCCTCGTGAGTTCTCACGGTCCGCCTGTGCGCGTGGTCAACACCAGAAAAGCAGGTTCCTCGACTTCGAGGATCGTTCGCCTGGCGAACGATCCCACTCCGCTCGGAATGACAAAACTTTAGAGAGGAATGAGAAAAGTTAAGGATTATTGAGAACTAGTACTCTGCCAGTTCCTTCATCGCCAAATACAAATCTTGCACTTGCGGCAGGATCGCGCTTTCGAGCACCGGCTGATATGCGACGAAGGTGTCTTTCGCGGCGACCCGCTTCACTGGCGCATCCAGATTTTCAAATAATTCGTCGGCGATTCTCGCGGCAATCTCTGCGCCGTATCCCCAGCTCAGCGTGTCTTCGTAGGCGACAATCACACGACTGGTTTTCTGGACTGAAGCCGCAATCGTCTCCCAGTCATACGGATTCAACGAGCGCAGATCAATCAATTCGATCTTGATCCCCGACTCGCGATCCAGCTTTTGCACTGCCTGTAACGCGCGTGGGACCACGGCGCCGTAGGTGATCACGGTCAGGTCCGTCCCGGGGTGGACGATTTTCGCTTTGCCGAACGGAATCATGTACTCCGGCCCTGGATACGCCGCCCGGCCATAGCTCTCCCGATAAAGGCGCTTGTGCTCAAGGAACATCACTGGATCATCGCAGCGGATTGCTGTCCGCAACAGACCCGCCGCATCCAGCGCATTCGATGGAAAGATCACGCGCATTCCCGGCGTGTGGGTGAAGATGCTCTCGCCGCATTGCGAGTGATAAATGGCGCCGCCGGTCAGATATCCGCCAATCGGGACCCGCATCACGCAGGGCGCGGAAAAAGCTCCATTCGAGCGCCAGCGCATCACCGGCAGTTCGTTGCGCAACTGCATCATCGCCGGCCAGATGTAGTCGAAAAACTGGATCTCAGCGACGGGTTTCAGCCCGCGTACCGCCATGCCGACAGCACGCCCCACAATGCTGGCCTCCGCAATCGGAGAATTGAATACGCGGTCGGAGCCGAAATCGCACTGCAAGCCTGCGGTCAACTTGAAGACCCCGCCCTTGCCTTTGACCATCTTCTGACGCAGGTATTCTTCGCGGCTGCAGTCAGCTACGTCTTCGCCAAAGATAACAATGCGTTCATCGCGCTTCATCTCATCCCGAAGCGTCGCATTGATCAGGTCGGCCATCGTCTTCGAGGCGGATTTCTTCTCGTGGGCGGCCTGCTCAGCGGGAGTACGGGCGCCCTCGCCCGTGCTTACCGAATTGTTACTGACAGCAACTTGGGTGTCGAAGGCCGTCGAAGTCGGGTCAAGATCAGGCGAATACAGATACTGCTTTATTGTTTCCGGTTGCGGCAGAGGCGCCGCGAGCACGCGATCCACTGCGGCCTGCAGCCCATCATCGACTTCTTTCTCAAGCCGATTGATTGCTTTCTCGTCCAGAATGCCTTCCCGGATGAGGAACAACTGCATGCGCGAAATCGGATCACGGGCAGCGTCGCGCTGGCGTTCGACGTCGGGGCGATAAAGCTTTTCGTCATCGGAGAGAGAATGCGAATACGGCCGGATCACATGCGCGTGAACAAACGAAGGCCCAACTCCCGCGCGGCAATGCGCCACTGCACGCGACAAAGCCCCATAGCTTACAACCGGATCGGTCCCATCAATCTCTTCAAAATGAAAATTGGGAAAACTTGCAACCAGGCGCGAAATATTGCCGCCAGCAGTCTGCACCTCGACCGGAACTGAAATCGCGTAACCATTGTCCTCAACCAGGAACACGATCGGCAGCCGCAGATTCGCGGCAGAGTTCATCGCCTCCCAGAATTCACCTTCACTCGTGGTGCCATCGCCGAGCGAAACGTAGGTGACCTCGTCGCCGTGAAATTGCACGTCTTTGAATTCGCGATAGTCGCCGGCTGCCTTCTGTCCCGCGTTGGGATGCAACATGAAGTACCGGCTGGCCTCGGCGCAACCCACTGCATGCAGAATCTGCGTGCCGGTGCACGACGATTGCGTAACCACGTTCAGCCGCTTGTACCCCCAATGCGAGGGCATCTGGCGTCCGCCGGAGCTGGGGTCATCGGCGGCGCCCACAGCCTGCAGCAACATTTCGTCGGGGGTCGTCCCCAAGGCCAGGCAAAGCGCACGATCACGATAGTAAGGAAAGAACCAATCGTATCCCGGCTTCATGGCGAAGCCGGCGGCCGCAGTCACTGCTTCATGGCCCGCGCCCGAAATCTGGAAGAAGGTTTTCTGCTGTCGCTTCAGCATGATCTCGCGATCGTCGAGGCGGCGCGAGGTATACATGACCCGGTACATGTCGATGAGCTGCTGCCGGGACAGGCCTTCATAGGTCTTGCCTGCCTTATTGGCCTCAGCAACAGCGCCGGATTTTCCGTGGCTCCGGGTAGGCATCGTCAGGGTTCGGCGCGAATTGTTTTTCCGGCGCCGAACAATATTGTAAATCAGCCATCAGTTTTCAGCCGTCAGCAACTCTGCTTTTAGCTATCAGCTCTTAGCTCTGGAACATCCCCCCCGACGACCGGTGATTTTTAGCTGATGGCTGACGGCTGATGGCTTCGTTGTTATTCTTTCTTCATGCCTCGTTTCAACCGCCAGTTCGATCCTGGTTCGATGAAACTCGTGATTTTCGATTTGGATGGAACTCTCATTGATTCCCGCCTGGATCTGATCCATTCAGTGAATGCCATGTTGCGCAACTTTCATCGCCCTGAGTTGCCAGGAGACGTTGTGGCTTCGTACGTCGGAGACGGCGCGCCCATGCTGGTGCGCCGAGCGTTGGGCGATCCCGACGACGAGAAATTCCTTAAACAAGCTTTGGAGTTTTTTCTTGCCTATTACCGTGAGCACAAGCTCGATTACACGAAGGCGTATCCGGGGATTCCGGAGTTGCTCGAGCAGATTCAGTCGAATGGAGCGCAGCGAAAGATGGCTGTGCTGTCCAACAAACCAGTGAATCCGTCGCGGGCGATCATCCAGGCGTTGGGTCTGGCGGATTTCTTTGTGCAGGTGTACGGGGGCAACAGCTTTGAAACCAAGAAGCCCGATCCGCTGGGAGTAAAAACATTGCTGACCGAAACCGGCACTTCACCCGAGAACGCGATGATCGTTGGCGATTCCTCTATCGATGTACTGACCGGCCGCAATGCCGGAATCGCGACCTGCGGCGTTAATTACGGATTCGCGCCGCACACTTTATGTGAGGCGCCTCCGGATGTGGTGGTCGAAAGCCCTCGCGAATTGGCAGAGTTGTTCGTGTAGCGGTTCCCGGTTTCCGGAGCTTGTCCTGAGCGAAGTCGAAGGATGGCCTCTGTGGTTAACGCTTTTTGCCTGCCTCTTCCTTTAAACTCGGTCACGGATGAACAATTCGAAAGAAAGCTTCACTCCAGCCGAACTTCGCAAACTGCGCAGCCTGAAAAACCCTTATGGGATCCAGCGATTTCTGGACGACCAGCCGTACCATCTCGCAGACACGGCTTGGTCTCCGCGGCGTGTTCTGCGCGAAAACACCTCTCATTGTTTCGAAGGCGCAACGTTTGCGGCCGCTGCCCTGCGGGTCAACGGATATTTGCCCCTGGTGATCGACCTCGAGGCCGAGCACGACACTGATCATGTGATCGCCGTATACAAGCAACACGGCCATTGGGGCGCGATAGCGAAATCGAATTACACTGGATGCCGTTATCGCGAGCCGGTGTATCGCTCTCTGCGCGAACTCGCCATGAGCTACTTCGACGTGTATTTCAACCTGCGCCGCGAGCGCACGCTTAGAACTTTTTCTAATCCTGTAAACCTCGCCCGCTTCGACCGCCTCGGTTGGATGACCACCGACCAGCATCTCTGGTTCATCGCCGAGTATCTATTCACGATCCGCCACTTCCCGCTCCTGCCGCCGAAGATGGCAAAGCGCCTCCATCGCCTCGACGACCGCTCATTTCGCGCAGGATGTTTGGGAAGAGCGGAGAAGTAGAACCGTCACGGGCAAGATTATTTACCAAACTCCCAAAAACACCTTGTCATTCCGAACCGCTTTAGGGGTGAGGAATCTGCTTTTCGCATGCAGAGCTGACAACGCTGGGCAGGACTATTAGCAAAACAGATTGTCATTCCGAACCGCTTTAGCGGTAAGGAATCTGCTTTTCACATGCAGAGCTGACAACGCTGGGCAGGGACTATTAGCAAAACAGATTGTCATTTCGAACCTCTTTAGCGGTGAGGAATCTGCTTTTCGCATTCAGCGCCTGTAGGTGTGAAGAAAAGCAGATTCCTCAGACCTGAAGGCCCTCGGAATGACATACTCCCTTAAAACGTAAACTTTGCCGCCAGCTGAATCCCGCGCGGGCCGCCGCCTCCGAGGAAGGGATTGCCAATGCCCACGTCTCCAGTGGCGCCCAGCGCATAACCGCTGGTCCCGACTTCGCGACTGCCGTTGAGAGCGAAGCCGTTCTGGGCCGGGTCTGCAATGAACAGTGGTAGGAACGGATTCGCAAAATTCGGATGATTCACAATGTTGAAAAACTCTGCGCGAAGTTGCATCTTGAGCCGTTCTGTTATGACCGTGTCTTTGTAGATTGCAAGGTCCCAGTTCTTGTACGAAGGGCCGATGAGCGAATTGCGGCGTTCGTTCCCAAAGTGCCGGGTGCCTGGGACGCAATCGGAAGCACTGCCGGTAGCAACAGTCACAGTGCAGGGCACCGCGAACGAGCTGAGGTCAATGAAGTTTCTAGGGTCGTTCTTGTGATACACGATCGGTCCGACCACATCAGGACGGTCGATGCCTTCTCCCGCGCCGCTGAAGTCGCTTTCGAAGTTGTAGTTCATCTGGAAAGGCTGGCCGGTTTGCAGCGTGACAGTGCTGGCAAAACCCCATCCGTTCCTGAGCCGGTTAGATCCTTGATTAGGAAGTTCGTAGCTAAAAACCCAGGTAAACCGGTTTCGGATATCGAAATTGGAATTCCCATAGTCAAGATTCGGATGCGTGCTGTCGTATGGCTGCGCCGCGTTTGGCACGAAGTCTTCGCCATCGCTAGCTGTATCCTGAGAATGCGACCAGGCGTAGTTCACAATCGAAGTGATCCCATGCCACTGGTTCACGCGTAAGCTGGTTTGAAGCGCGTTGTAATTGGACTTAGCCGTTGATTGTTCGCGCATTATGTAGAACGGGTAGTAGGGGGCTTGGAAAGGGAACGGCCGAGGCACACCGTAACTGATAACTCCATTCGCCAGGTCGGACGCCGTAATTGTCGCTTGGCTCGGCTGGTTGACATCTACAAACTGCAACAGATGATGACCCTGCGATCCCGCATAGGTGACCTGCAATACAACTTTATTGGCGAGCTGTTGCTGCAGGTTTACGTTGTAATTTTCCATATATGGCGTGTGAATATGGCGGTCAACGGTGAAGATGTCGCATTCCACATTGCTGCAACCGCTCGCGCTGAAGACGGGCTGGCCGGCTACGATGGGTCCGATATTTGCTGCAGGGATGACTTGCGCCGGTCCGACTGGATTGTAAGCCGGTCCGGGATCAAAGAATGGCGGGTAGGGCAAGTGTCCGAGAAATAGATCCTGCGGAAAAGCGTCATAGAAAAGGCCCCAGCCGGCACGCAGAACGGTTTTGCCCCGGCCCGTGGCATCCCAAGCGAGACTCACGCGCGGCGAAAAATTCTTGTGATCGGGTTCGTACAGACGGCTAAGCCCCGGTTGACCTACTTGGGTCAGCACAAAATTTCCGGTGGCTGGATTAGCCGTAGTTGCATTGCTGAATAAGTTGTTCTTCTCTGAAACAACGCCGAAGTAATCCCACCGCAAACCATAGTTCAAAGTAAGGCGGGAGGTTGCGCGAAAGGTATCTTGAATATAAAAACCGTAATTATTTTCTGCCGTGTGGCGTCTTGTATTACCCGAATACTGGAAGCTGGCGCCGAAGCTCTGGCTTGGGGTGCCACTTTCGAAGCTCGTCAAGTCCGCAAAACTCAGCTTGCCTCGAAAATACTTATCAAAATATTGCTTGATTGTCGTTCGACGGTACTCAGCGCCAAACTTGATGTCGTGCTTGTTCGCTTTCCAAGAGAAGTTATCGATCAACTGATTGTTGGTATCGACGCGGCCGCGTGGGTCACCGCTCGTTGCACCCAGCTGTGCGAAACCGCTAACCAAAATAATGGGAAGGCCCGCATCCGCGAGTCCCGTCCCCACATTCAGCCCGATAGAACTCGGGTGAAAGCTGCTGTCTTGAGAAACAAAGTCTTCCGCAAATCGGTTCCAACCATAGCGGAGTTCGTTAACCTTGGAACCGGAGATCGTCCACACATGGGACAGTGAGACGAGTTGCACGCGCGTCGGCGTGAAGGTGTTGAATCCAGGGAGCTGACCGCCGCTGGCAGTAAGCGCTAAAGGAAATGCCTGTGAACTGTCCCCAAAGAAATAACGTCCAGTCAGCAAATTGTGAGAGTTAAGATTCTGGTCTATCTTCGCGATCATGCTATCGACGCGGTTGTAAGATGGGGAAATCACCGATGCGTTAAAAGATCCACTGGTTAGATTCGGTGCCGGCCACGGATGCCGCGCGATGAGCTGTTGAATCACAGGATTCGTAGCGTCGCTTGGGGCAAGGGACCCATCAGCCGCGGTGCCCGTGGGCACGTGAGCCAACGTCACTACCCCAACCCGCTCGCGCTGGCCTTCATAATTCAGATAAAAAAAAGTCTTGTCTTTGACAATCGGACCGCCAAGCGATCCTCCGAATTGATTGTTGTGAAATTGCGCTTTGGGCTGAGTCGATGGATTGAAGTAATTGCGAGCGTCCAACGCACTATTTCTGAAATATTCGATCGCTGAGCCGTGCAAAGTATTGGTGCCGCTCTTGGTCACAATGTTTACCGCCGCGCCAGCGTTCCGCCCGTACTCCGGCATGAAGTTGGACACGATTTGCGTCTCCTCAATCGCGTCCACTGGCAAGATGGTAGCAGGCGTGCCGAACACACCCGCCTCATTGATCGCGGGATCGTTTCGGTAACCGTCGTTCATATCGGTGCCGTCGAGCAGGAAGTTGTTCGACCTGCCGCGCGCGCCATTCATGGAAAAGATTCCATATGATCCCGGCGAATCCGTGATCTGGTCTGGGGAACCCGCTACTCCGGGGGTAAGAAAGATCATCTTTTGAAAATCGCGCCCGTTGAGTGGGAGGTCTTTCGCCTGCTCAGCAGTAAATGTTGTGCCCAGCGTATCCGTCGTGGTTTCAACCTGGGGCAGCGATTCGGCCGAGACGCTCACGGTGTCAGAAGCTGTTCCGGTCTTCAACGCGACGTCAACGCGCTTTTCCGACGCCACGTTGACGCTCAGACCGCTGGTCACAGAAGTCTGAAAACCGCTTTGCGTCACGGTGACGGTGTAGGTGCCAATCGGCAACTCGGGGATGGCATAGCTGCCGTCTGCGCTCGTCTCGCTGGTTCGTTCCAGACCGGTATCGACGTTGCGGACCGTCACCTTGGCTCCCGCAACTACCGCGCCCTGCGGATCAGTAACAGTTCCTAAGATCGTCCCGCGGAAGGTTTGCGCAACCAGCGAAGTAGAAATCAGCAGCAGCAGAAATCCAAGACTCGACCGCAGCTTCATAGAGCCCCCTTGCGATAACAATGAACGGATGGGACGCGATTGTAGCGCAAGTCAACGTGCGTCTTCCAGCAACAAAACTTGGGTGCGATTCAAGATTTAACGTAATAGATCGCAAGGACGCTATCTAAACGTTTCTGCACGGGGTTATTTTTCGGGGATGAACGTCAAGCAAAGACTTAACAATGCCCTGGCGCAACGAGCGAGTCTCTCTATGAAAGCGGTTCCGGGGAAAGAGCGTCTAGAAGTTAAACGCTAGCCCGCCTCGCACGGCGCGGGCGGATTGCACCAGGTAAACGGTGCGGTGGTCCTGACCGAACACCGGAACATACCCCTGGGCGAGAAGGTTCCGGATTTCGACGACCACATCCATATGTCCCGCAAGAGAACGACCGCACGGAACTGGTTGCCGCAAGAAAACATCCAGGTAAGGATCTGCCTGTCCGGCAGAGGTATTGAACATGTCAACCTGCGTGAGTGCTCGACCACTTGTCCATCCGTAAGAGGCGATCCAGCGGGTCTTGCTGTGCGGGGTCGTGCCGCTCAACTTTCCTGAAAGCGCGTGCCGGTTTCGGACGGTGCTCTGGTCGCGCACACTCTCGAGAGTTGCGGCTTTCCCGCTCAGATCAAGTACACCGCCGTAGCTGTAATTCACGGTGGCGGAGACGTCGGATGCGACCTTGCGTTCCAGAACCAGCCGCATTCCATGCGTATTCAGGTTTCGCCCTTCGTAGGTGAATGTTCCGGAATAGACATCCGGCAATACGTCTCCGGTGCTGGATGAAAATTCCCCGATGCCGGTAAGCGCCGGGTTGTTAAGCCGGTCAGCATATACGGCGAACTGCATGCTGGTATCGCTCTCGCGGTGGGACAGCGCGACTTCCTGATGGTGCGCCCGCTCGAGCGCGGGAGAAAAACCCGTCATGCTTACGCGGGGATCCGATTCACTCAAATCGGCAGGAGCAGTCTCGAAGCCCTTTTCTTCGCGACTATTGGGACGCGAGCTCGAGTAACGATACTGGAGCACCGTGTCCGGCGAAAGATGGGCGTCAACGCTTCCGAATGGCCGGAAGGCGGTAACCCTCCCCATGAACTGGATGGTTTGCAGCTCACTACCGAATTTAAGTTCGAGCACATCGCCAAGTGTGACGTCGTCGGAGGTGGTAAGAGCAAGCGCCTCGAGCTGCGCGTTGCGAACTCCTAGGTCCGGAGAAGACAACCGGCGAACGGTGAACGCAATCTCCGGCGTGGAGCCATTTGCCATACGGCGTTTATAGGAACTGCGCAGCACGGCATTGGGCAGAGCCGGCCCATAACCCACATCCCCATTGAAAGTTAAAGTCCCGGAAGCGAAAAGCGACTTCTCCACCCTGAAGCCGGTGCTCATATCGGAAATTGAGCCGAACCCCTTCGATGGTGCACCCGCAACAAAGGACAGAGTCCCTTTCAAATCCGTGGATGTCGACTTATCGGCGACCATCACTGGAGAGCCGTCAGGCAGGATGCGAAGAACCGGGCGATTGACGCTCGAACGCAGCACCCAATCCCAATCGCCATCCTCGGAGGTCCCCCGCCGTGGCGTGAATTGAAGCGCGTCGAAGACTGTGGATAAGGTCAGGTTCAGCAGAATGCTCGCCCCAGCTTTTAAGCTGATCTTCTCTCGCAGGGTTGGAAGGAAGGCGGGGGCAGAGACCTTGACGCTGTAAACTCCCGGGACCAGGCCGATTGCGCTGAAAAGCCCCTTATCGTCGGTGATGACTTTGAAAACCTGAGACGCCGTTCCCAACACTTCGACTACCGCGCCCGCCTGCGGCGCGCCGGTTGAATTGCGCACGTAGCCGATTATCGAGGCCGATTTATCGGCGCACCACGACGGCAACGTCAAACTGAGCGCAACTACGAGATATCCAAGCTTACGCGTCATGAGTTCTCAAAACTACTATTCCACCGCAAAGGTTGCAGAGGGATCCAATGTCTGCTTGGAGATATTGTCGTTAACCTTGATCTGAATGCGATATACACCGGGGTCGAGATTAGCGGCCTGCACGGTCTTCTGCAAAGTGACCTGATCGCCAAGGTTACCCATTTTCTCCGACGAATCCACCGCGTGCACGACTGCTTTATTCGTCGCTGCATTCACGATGTCGTACTGAAACGTGGCCGATGGCTTGTGGGTCTTTTCATCAAGGCCGAGATTATAAACCTGCATCCAGAAGTTCACCTTCTGACCCCGCTTGAATGACATTGGCTTGCCGTTCGAAGGCGCAACCCGCGGGCGCACCTTGGTTGTGCCAATCACGAACATCCCCGTGCCCACGCTCTTCGACGGCACCGCTTCAACATCATCAGCCAGAATCAACGTCGAGCTAGCCAATTTGTCGTCCGAAAAATCCGGGACAATAATGCTACGGCTCCAGGTTCCCATGCGATCGCCGTTTACGTCCTTTACTACCAGATCCAGGCGGTAACGTCCCGGGCGCAGGGGAACCGCTTTCCAATAGATTTTCGAGTTTTCTACTTCCCGCGGCAATAACTCCGCAGGGACATCGGCGGCCACGGTATCTTCGAAGGTCTGGGCCACTTTTCCCGCGAGGGTAGTCAACCGACCGAAAATATTCACTACTCCATGCTGCACGCCATCCTTATTAGTGAAGGTGATGTCGCGATTCTTAAGCTGCACCGTCACCGGCACCAATACAGTGTCGCTTGTGATCCTCACAAAATCGGTGCGCACATCAAAGGGCATGGAGTTGTATCTGATCTTGTGGCTGACAACTTCTTCAAGGTCCTTGAACTTCACCGTCGGCGCCTGGTTCAACTTCGCAAATTGTTCCAAGCGGTCAAACTGCTTCGCCTGCAAGCTGGAGGAATTCGGCCCTGCACCTAGCTGCTCCAATCCGCTGCCCGTAAACCTGTCCGCTTTCGATGACATGCCCATTTGCTCGTACAAAGTCTGCCCGGCGCCCGGGACCATCTTCAGCGCATCTTTTTCGCTGCGGTCCATTGTCATGTGATAGTCGCCGCACATGCAGGTATCGACGAACTCAATGATGATCTCCTGGCCAATGCCTTCGAGGTAGCGGTACCGCCAGGTTTCAAAAGGATATGTAGAGGTCGAGCCGCCGCCTTCTTCCATCGGACGCTCGTACGTACCGCCCGAAGGATGCGACTCAATTTCATCGGCCGCTCCGTAGACGATGTAAATGCGACCGCGGTCAGTCATCCACCCGGCCTTGCCCGCAGGAAAATGTTCGTTGGCATATTCAATGCGGCGGTAGTGCTCGTCCTTAAATTCGTTGTCTTCGCTATCAGGATTCGGGTTGCGCCGCTGCCAGAAAGCCTCGATGAACTGGTCGCGCTCTTCGTTGTTCGAGAGCTGCATGAAGGCCTTGCGTTCGTCGTCGGTAATGATCCAGCGCACGTCCTGGTCCAGCCACTTCCTATACGAACCTTCCAGTTCCCGCTTTAGGGACTTGGCGTTTTGCCTTTTTTGTTTTTCGCTGAGCTGCCGTTTGAGCGGATCGTTAGACGGATTATCCGCGGCCTGGGCGTTCTTGTTTTGGTCAACTTGATTCGATTGGTTAGGAGTGCCCTGTCCATCAGCGGAAGGCGCGCCGGCAGCGAACGCCGCCGAACTTAAGCTGAGGAAAAAAAAGCATGCGAAAGACGCAACTGCGCGCAACACTGGGAACCGGGACATAAAGGAAGAGTACTCCTTAAGACGCACTCTGAGTGTCAACATTTTATGTGTTTGGCGACCGGAATACAAGCCAACGACCGGTAAGCACATAGAGAATTTGGCGCAAAAATCCCTATTAAGCCTGATTCTCCGACACCCCGCATTGGTTGTCCTCGGAGTTGTAAAAACGTCAAGTGGAACCAAGTTGCTGCCCTGAACTGCTCAATTTGGCGCATCCAACAATTTCTACGGCAGGTATAATCGCTGGAAGCCGATGGGAGCAAAAGCTTCGCGAGCCGGAACTTTTCACCCCTAAGCGTCGTATCCAAAAGTGCGGTCCTATAAAAGCGCAACGAAAGCCCAAAAAACGGATAATACCCGGCTTTTAATGTGACCAAAGGGCGGCAAGCCCGTCCAATGGCGAGGGACTCAGAGCGATCCGTGCCCCCATCGAAGCAGGAGAACAGAATGGCAACGGCAGAAGTAATCGGCATTCCCCAGCCGCAAGTGTCCGCCCCACCCGAATCATGCATGATCTGCACCTCAGATCTCTGGAAGACCTATGACATGGGTTCCGAGCAGCAGGTGCATGCTCTTCGTGGAGTAAATCTACAGATCCGACGCAACGAATACGTCGCGATCATGGGACCGTCCGGCTCGGGGAAATCGACGCTGATGAATCTGATCGGCTGCCTCGACAGTCCGAGCCAGGGCCAGTACTGGCTCAACGCGCAATTGGTCAGCGAACTGGACGATGACGAACTCGCCCGAATCCGCAACAAGGAAATCGGCTTCGTCTTCCAGACCTTCAACCTGCTGGCCCGCGCTACCGCGCTGCACAATGTGGAGCTGCCTTTGATTTACGGAGGCGTGCCCGCGAGTGAACGCGCCGACCGGGCGAAGGGCGCGTTAACAGCGGTGGGGATGGAATCGCGCATGAACCATAAGCCGAATGAGCTCTCTGGCGGTCAACGCCAAAGAGTCGCAATTGCGCGCGCTCTGGTGAATCGTCCATCGATCATTCTTGCCGACGAACCCACCGGCAACCTCGACTCACAAACCGGCAATGAGATCATGGCCCTCTTCGACCGTCTTCATTCCGAGGGCAACACCATCGTTCTAGTCACCCACGAAAATGACATCGCCGCCTATGCTCACCGCGTCGTCAACATCAAGGACGGAGTGGTCGAGCGCGATGAAGTGAAAAGGTAGTTTGGTGTCCGGTTAATCTGTCCCGGCAAGTTACAACCCTCGACATGCTCCCACCCAGCTCTGTCATCCTGAGCGGAGTGTGATCTTTCGCTCGCGAAAGATCATGCGGAGTCGAAGGACCTGCTTAGGGAAGGGCACGGCTTCAGCCGTGCCAAATGGTGCCGTGTTTTGCGGCTTCAAGCCGCTGAGGTCGGCTCACTGCACGGCTGAAGCCGCCTCAACCAGGAAGAGGTCGCTAATCGGCACGACTGGAAGTCGTGCCCTTCCCGTCAGAAATGAAATCTGCTAGTCCGAAGTGTTAGTTTCGCGGACGGCGGCCGGGACCACCGGAGCCGGAGCCAAAGGCGCCGGAACTATAGGCCTGGCCAGGAAGAAATCGTGGCTGAAAAGGTTGTGGTACATGCGGCCGGCGATCTCCGCAGCTTTGGGACCGAAGGTGGGGCGTCCGCCTTCGAGGAAGACGACGACAACAACCCGGCCAAAACTGGTATTCGCATAGCTTGCAAACCAGCCGTAGCGAGTACCGGCGTGAGAGCAAGTGCCGGTCTTACCCAACACTTCCTCTTCGTTGAAATTCGCCAGCAAACGGCGCGCAGTACCGTATTCGACCGCGCCTGCCATCCCGTCAGAAATTTCAGGAATCAATCCAGCAATATCCAAATGGCGCTTCACGATTGGTTGGAAGTTGGTTACTTCGTCGGCCGTCCTGGGATGCTGCAGGTAATACATGGTGCCGCCGTTCGAAATCGCGGTCACCAGCGCGCCCAGTTGCAGCGGGGTCATGGAAACGCCTTCGCCAAACGAGCACATCTTGCCCACTCCGCCCAACTTCGAAGAAATTTCTTCTTCCGGATAAGTGCCCAGCTGTTCCCCTGCGATGTGATAACCGGCGCGCTCACCCAATCCATACATGTGTGCGTAGTGCGCGACCTTGTCGAACCCGAGCTGGCGGCCTAACGCTTCGAAGTATGCATTGTTGGAATGTGCCAGGGCCAGCGTCAGATTCATGTGGCTGCGGCCGCCGAGTCGAACCTGTGTTTCCTTGGTGATGATTCCTTCTTTGAGCGCTGCCAGAGCCACCGAGAGCTTAATGGTCGAGCATGGCTGCGCGCCGCTTGAGAGCGCCAGCTTCTGATTGACCATGGCGAGAATGCGGCCGCTGGTCGGCTCAATCGCGAGGACGGTCCCATTCATGTTGCCAAGTGCATCGATTGCAGCCTGGCGCACAACCGGATCTTCCCCGCCGGTCTTGTCGCCGTCCGTAATGTCACTGGCGAAAGAGCTGGCGTAGAAGTGTTCGTAATAATGATGGCGCTTGAGCGCAGTCACAGTACGCGAGCGCACTCGCCGGCTGCGGGCCAAGTGATGCATGTGGCGGCGCGCGTGGCGGCTTTCAATAACTCTGCGGGGCTTCCGGCTCGAAGTCAGCGGACGAGTGCTGATAGTGGCGGCAATTCCGGCCTGGGCCAGCAGGACGAAAGATGCGAAGAAGACGACGAGGCGCGCACGGGTCAAACTTTTAACGGTCACGGACGGTACCCACTTCCCGGGATTCAACAGCTACTTAGATTGCAAGAACCCGATTGCCGTTCCTAAGTTGGGCGAAGTTCCTGCAATTTTTTGATCTTACGGGAGTTAGCGAAATTACCGCAATTAGAAATTACAAACTAGACGACAGCACGGATTTCTTGTAAGTGGATGATACGACTGTACCTTAGGCGGATTTTTGCTTGCAGACCTGGGCCTTTGGTAATGACTGGTATGGTTACCCCGACCTTACTTGATCGGGATGGAGAGCAGTTGTGCGCCGGAGACAACGAAGTCCAGAGGCGCAGTTGCGGTCTCACTCACTGACGATTCGCCGAGGACCGTCATGTCCTGGGTGCCGCGCATTCCGTCCATAACGTTCATCACCGAGAGCGGCAGCGCGGGCATGACTTTGTCGGCGACCATGGCCTCGGGAGCTTCGTCAAGGACAGAGACATACATGCGGTTGTTCACGTGCTGTTTGTTGAGCACGCCAATGGTCGAGGCCAGGTCGAGTTTCTGCGCAGAGGATGGGCCATGGCTCAAGCGGTCAAGCATTTCGCCGTCGCTGACCAGGATGTGGAGCGTGGAACCTTTTGAGGCCGAGAGCGGAATGCGCACGGGTACGTGTTCGATCACAGCTTCTCCGCGATAGGGACGGAGCAAAATTTCAACCGTGATCTCGTCTCCGGGACGGGCTTCGCTGAGATCGGTGCGCGCGCTTTCGAGTCGCGCCCAGCGGCGCTCGTTAGTTACCTCGAAATCTAGTTGCAGGCCCTTAATGTCAGGAGTGCTGTAGGGATTGTCGTAGATGCGTCCGAAGCGCTCGCCCACGGAACCGGCGGCCAGCATGGCAGCGGGTTGCATGCCATCGGCGCTCGAAAACATATCTTGCAATTTCACAACCGGGAAGCCTTCGACGCTGATGTCACCCTTCATCGCGTACGTGGTTTCGTCACCATATTCATTTACGCCGTGGAGCGCGTTATAAACCGTAGTAGAAATTGCGACCGGGCTGAGACGAGCGTTATTCAGAACTTCATAATGGAAGACTTTGGGTGCGGTGCCGCCGTGAATAGTGAGGGTCACCGGAATCATTTCCGGCTTCTTGCCGAACTCACCAAGAATTCCAGTGTGGCGGTCTTGAACGAATGTGCCGACCGTTTCGGTCGCGTTAACAATCTTGAATGCATTCAGCGGCGAAGGCAGCGTAGCCAGCACTTCGGCTTTGGTCATGGGCAGATCAATCATGCCGAACTGCAAAAGTGGATGTCCGCAAGCCAGCAGATGTTCTGCGTCGATGTACGTCACCGTGCAAGTGGCGGCGATGTTCATGTCGCCGCGAACCAGAACTGCGCTGACTGCGGAGCCCGGCTCCAGAGGATCAGGCTGCTTAACATCGGAAGCCGACCCCACTCCCATCACCGGCACGACGCCTTGGGAGGCAAACTGCGGCGCGAATTTCCGGACTGAGTCTTCAGTGAATCCGCTGAACACGAGCGGCGTATCGATCGGCTTTAGATAATTCGCGAAACCCTCGGTCGCGGTACTTGGCAATCCGGGTCCGGAAGTTTTTGCTGCAAAAGAAGGGACCGACCTTACCTGCACTGGAACGCTAGTCGGCGTGCTGTCGAGCGCGCTGATCTCGAGCATTTCGGAAATAGGAGTGACCCCGGCAATAGGCTCCTTCGAAAATTCGCCGATGCGGAACGCCACAGCGCCAGCAAGCTTTCCGTTGAAATAGACCGGGCTTCCGCTCATGCCCGCGACTACGCCGGTGTATTCGGCTTTGGCTCCGCCGAGGCGAACCAAAATCACGTCGCCTTTCGGGCCATTGGCATTCTTCAAAATGCCCAGAACTTCAACCTCCATCGGTTCGGGCTTTGTACCTTGGAAGACCGTGTAGGCGACGCCACGCATGCCCTGGTGGATCTGGCTCACGGGGATGGTCTGGACAGGCTTCGCTGTTTGGGCGTAACTTTTTTGGGCGAAAGTCAGGAAGGAGAGTACAACCGAGTACACTACTACTGCCGTGAGAGCAAATCGTCTCATTTTGTCCCGCCGGGACCAGTGGCAAGTCCCTAACTAAAATTTACTTCGCTGTTTCTTTTCGCCTGCGTGAAGAAAACATCCTGGCAAAACATCCCAATCGCGAAGTTCTGGCGTCTATACTAGCATAGGAGTTTCCAAGAGGCGCCCCATGTTTTCCACGGTTTATACGCAGAAATACACGCGAAATGCACAATTCTGCGCACTTTTGCTATGTTTTCTGCTGATGCTGACTTTGGTAACCGGGTCAGCCGTTCGTGCCACTGCGCAGGACACTTCCGGCAAGCCCGCGAGCGCTCAGAGTCCGAACGCGCAGCAGAATCCGAATCAGCAGGAGGTTCCACCCGAGGCTGGCGGACCAAATAGCGATACCGGACCCTATGCAATCCCCAAGAAAGGCGCCGAAGCGCCACCGCCACCTCCGCCGGAGCGACCCAAAAGAGTGGAGGGTATCCCCGACTATTCCATCCACGTGGATGTACCGCTGGTGACCGTGCCGGTGATGGTTACAACTAAGAATGGCCAGTTCATCTCGACTTTGAAAAAGGAAAATTTCCGCGTATTCGAAGACGGAACACCGCAGAACATCTCCGACTTCAGGGTCGAGGAGGCACCAATAACGGCGGTGATGCTGGTGGAGTTTGCGTCAACCAGCTATTCGCTCCTCGTCGACGCCTTGCGCTCTTCTTATATTTTTGCCAGCACACTAAAGAAAGATGATTGGGTGGCTGCCATCAGCTATGACATGCACCCCGACATCCTGGTGGATTTCACTCAAGACAAGAATGCAGTAATGGCGGGATTGAACACGCTACGAATGCCTGGTTTTTCGGAAACCAATTTATTTGACGCCCTATACGACACCTTGGACCGGCTCGACCGCGTTGAGGGACACAAGTACGTAATTCTCATCAGCACTGGTATTGACACCTTTAGCAAGTTGAATCTGGACCAGATCACCAAGAAAGTGAAAAGCACGCACGACATAACAATTTTCCCGATCAGCATCGGCTGGCTGCTGCGTGAATATTGCGAGACCCGCGGCTGTACCGGTATGTCGCACGGCATGGCCAGCTACGGCATGCAGTCGATTGATTGGCTTCAGGCCGACAATGAAATGCAGACCTTCGCGAAACTTACCGGCGGACGCTTCTATCAACCACGGCTCGAAGGGGATTTTGTGGACACCTTCAAAGACATCAGCAGCGACATCCGGCACCAGTACGCGATTGCTTATCATCCGACCAATGCAAAGCTCGATGGCACCTACCGCAAACTTAAGGTTGAGGTTGTAGATGGAGATGGAAAGCCGCTCAGGGTCCAAGACCAGAAACACAAGGACGTGAAGTATCAGGTGATTGCCCGCGACGGGTACACCGCCAAACACACTGTGGATTAATATCCCCGTGTGGGTCGGACATTCTTGTCCGACAAGCGGTTTACGTGACGCCTCGTCTCGGAGGCTACTTGAGGGGATGCTCTTAGGATTCAGTTAGTGGTTTCTGTATCAGAGCGCGTCTTTAGACGTGAGACGTGCCGCATTTCGTCCGGACTAACAGGAAGCGAGCTTCAGCGAAGCCATGTTTCTATTCAGAATGCCGCAGGGGCTAAAGCCCCAAATCTTCCGCGGCCATGGCTGGCACGTCTAAAGACGTGCCCTGATACGACCCACGAATAACTAGTCCGGAATCGCGGGCGAGGGCGCCCGCGCCACACACGCACTTGTCGGACAGGAGTGTCCGACCCACACGGCCATCAGCGCACTAAGCGATCCAGCAAAAAGAACACCGCCACGCCAAGCAGCACTACCATCGCCATCTTCCCTCCTGGCTCGCGGTTTACTTCGGGCATCAGGTCTGACGCGGCAACATAGATTGTGACTCCGCCCGAAAGCGGCAGGCCAATCCCGACCTGTTGCTTCAACAGGGCCATGGTAAGGACTCCGGCAAACGTCGCCCCTCCCAACAGGACAGAAGCTCCCCATGCCAGCCGCTTGCTGCGGCCGCTGGCCAGCATCACCGAGGCTACGGTGAAGCCTTCGGGAATTTTGTGAAGAAATATCGCGACAAAAATCACCCAGCCAAGCCGGTTCGAAATGATGAAGCCCGAGGCTATGGCGATTCCGTCGAAGAAGGTGTGGATCATTAGACCAAGCAGCACTGAGAATCCTTTGTGTGCCGATACAAATTGGTCGTGGTGGGTCTCTTCGCCGAAGTGAAAGTGCGGAGTAACCGTGTGCTCGAAGAAATGGATGATCAGGTAACCAATAAGGATAAGTAATGCCGCGCTTCGGCCGCGCAGCTCCAGGCTGTCGGGAATGATTTCGATGATAGCGGTGGCGAGCATGAAACCCGCGCCCAGGGCCACGAAATACTTTAGATAGGAACGCTCCCACTGTCGCCGGACGATAATCGTCCCGCCAAAAACGTTCGCGGCTGCTGCGGTCAACCCGAGCAGAAGACTGAGCAGGATGGGGTGCATCGAGAGTGGGCAATGATAGCAGAGGCGCAGCTATCAGCCATCAGTTGATGAACCGTTAGCCGTTAGCCGTCAACTGTTCACTTTCCCAGTTCACGTTCCCAGATCATTTTCCCAGATCATTCCAAACCCAAACGCCTTGTCATTCCGAACCGCTTTAGCGGTGAGGAATCTGGTGTACCAAACGGCACTGGTGGCGAACGGAAAAGCAGATTCCTCAGATCTAAAGGTCTTCGGGAATGACATCGTTTTCCCTGAAGTGATGTTTCTGATGGCTGACGGCTGAGAGCTGAGAGCTGATGGCTGATGGCTGATGGCTAACCCAGCCCTCCTGTGCAAAACGGCACCAACTTTTATCTTTCTATCGTCGTGCGAATAAAGTTATAGTGAAACTGCTCAGCGGTTCCCACGACAACTGACCTGTTGATGGCGCGAAGAAGCGGTACCACCATCCAGGAAGAGTTGTACCCGACGGCCGACGACACGGCGCGCGAAGAACTGGACGACGCTCGCCTGCTCGACTTGGACGCGGAGAAGGAATCGCCATTCCTGCGGGCGCAGAAGCGCGTCTCTGTTCGCCGCAGCCCACTCCCGAAAAAAACTGCTGCCCGGCTGTTGTGGGTGGCCTTGGCCATTTTGGTTACCGGCATCGCTGCCATTGCAGCGACGATGCTGCATCACTACGGCGAACGCTCGTGGCGTTTCCGGCTGGACTCGAGCGACAACATCGAACTGGCCGGCCTCAGCAACGTGACCCGCTCGCAAATTATGGAAGTCATGGGCGGCGACATTGGGCGCAATGTCTTCTTTATCCCTCTTGATCAGCGGCAGAAGCAACTGGAGCAGATTCCCTGGGTAGCCACGGCCAGCGTAATGCGCTTTGCTCCGAACCGGATCAGCATCCAGATTCACGAGCGCGCGCCCGTGGCCTTCGCCCGTGTGGGCTCGAAAGTCGCTCTGGTTGACGCGGGCGGCGTGCTGATGGAACTCACTAACAAGAAAAAGTTTTCGTTTCCCGTGATTGTAGGCATGTCCGCGAACGAGCCGCTTTCGACACGCTCCATCCGCATGAAAACTTTCAATGAGCTGGTGCGCCAACTGGACTCCAGCGGCGGTCATTATTCGCAAGACCTCAGCGAAGTGGATTTGACCGATCCCGAAGATGTGAAGGTGCTCACGAACGATGCCGACGGCGAGGTGCTGGTGCACCTGGGGTCTTCGAACTATCTCGATCGCTTCAAAATTTATGTGGGACACCTGCGCGAGTGGCGGCAGCAGTTCGCAAAGCTTGAATCGGTGGATCTGCGCTATGACCGGCAGATCATTGTGAATCCGGATTTGCGCGGAGCGGCGCGCCAACCCATGCTCACGGCATCTGCGGCGAAAGCTGCAATTGCTGCAGGCGTAAAACCGAGCGCCCTGCTGAATCGCAAGGCCGTGAGGGCTTCCGCGCCGCACATAGTTTTTGTGAAGCCGGTGAAGAACACGAGGACGAAGACCTGGACGGCTTCGGCTTCGGCTTCGGCTTCCTCAACCGTTTCGCAAAGACCTCGTAAGCCCGGAACGCCAGCGGGAAGGATCAAGCCTGCATCGATCCGCCGTCGGGAAAAGCAATGGCAGACACATAAACGGTGGGTGCCCGCGAAGCATGCGACGCCGAAGCCAGCAGCGGTTCCGGTGGCCTCGCAATTAAAACTCTCGCCAGGAATGCAGAAGCCAAGCCCTGCGATCGCGAAAGGACAGGAAACCCACTAACGATGCCGAAGCCGAATGAACAATTCTTGACCGCGATTGACGTTGGAAGCGCAAAGACTTGTGTGCTGGTGGCCGAGTTCACGGAGAACGGGCTGCGCTATCGCGGGCATGGGCTGGCGGACTCGCGCGGATCGCGCAAAGGCATCATTGTCGATTTGGAAAGAGCCGTGGCCACGATCCAGAAGGCGGTTGAACGGGCCGAGGACAGCGCCGGAATTCCGATTGAGCATGCATTCTTAGGGGTTTCCGGCTCTCATGTTCGCGGGGTCAATACGCATGGTGGGTTGGTCTTCAGTCGCGCCCGCGAGATTGGGCGAGAGGAAATTAGACAAGCCGTCGATAAAGCCCGCGCTATTCCCCTGCCCCCGGATCGCGAAGTCCTCCATCTGTTGCCGCAGGAGTTCATCCTTGATGAACAACATGGCGTACATGATCCGCTGGGCATGATTGCGACCCGGCTTGAAGTTCGCGTGCATATGATCACTGCTGCGACTTCGGCAACGCAGAATGTGATTACGGCAGTGAATCGAGCGGGCGTGCATGTGGACGATACGGTTTTCGAGCCGCTCGCCTGCGCAGATTCGGTCCTGCGCTCTGACGAACGCGAGCTGGGAATTTGCCTTGCAGATATTGGCGCGGGATCGACAAACCTGGTTGTGATTCAGGAGGGCGCGGTTGCGCACAGTGCGGTGCTGCCCGTCGGCGGCGACCATTTTACAAGCGACCTTTCCGTGGGACTGTGCACACCGCTGATCGAATCGGAGAAGATCAAAAAACTCTTCGGCAACGCGATTGTCACGCTCATTCCAGAAGGAAACGAAGTCGAAGTTCCTTGCGTCGGGGACCGTCCATCGCGCATGGTTTCGCAGCGCCTGATCGGCGAAATCCTGGAACCGCGAGCCCGCGAGCTCTTCGAAATGTTGCGCGAGAACCTGCGTCACGCGGGAATGCTCGAAGTTTGCGCAGCGGGGGTGGTCATCAGCGGCGGCGGTTCGCGATTGCCCGGCCTTATGGACATTGCAGATTCTGTGCTGCGCAAGCCGGTCCGCATGGCTTGGCCGGTCCCGATCGCAAAAATGCCTTCCGCATTGGCGGAACCCGAATTCGCAACCGTGCTGGGAATGGTCGTGTATGGGCACCGCGCACGCACGGCAAGAGGTGCGCTCGATGAGCGGTGGAGTTCGAAGTTGAAATCCATGCTGGTGGGAAAGGGAGCGTAGGGCAGTGGCGAGTGGTTAGTGAGCCCGTGCCAAAAAAATTCAGAAGTAAGAATGAAGAATGCAGAAGTAACAAGCCTGAAATCCAGGACCGACGACTGAAAGCGACGACCGACAACAACGACCACAGGCCAACGACGAACGACCAACGACGCGGGACGAAAGACCAACTACCGAATCACACGAGGTGAGGTAATGAAAAAAGAGAGCAACAACGAAATTCGCATCAGCTACAATGACGATTCCCGCAACGACGCACGCATTAAAGTGATCGGCGTGGGCGGCGGCGGAGGCAACGCCGTAAACCGAATGATTGATGCCGGCATGGACGGCATTGAGTTCATCACCGCAAATACCGACTTGCAGGCGCTGCGTATGTCGCGCGCACCCATGAAAATTCAACTTGGTGTGAAGCTCACCAACGGCTTGGGTGCTGGCGCCAATCCGGAGATTGGGCGGAAAGCTGCCCTCGAAGATTCCGACAAGATCATTGAAGCGCTCGAAGGCGCAGACATGGTTTTCGTGACCACGGGCCTTGGCGGCGGCACCGGCACTGGCGCGGCTCCAATCATTGCGTCGCTGGCGAGCGAAATGGGCGCGCTTACGGTCGCGGTCGTGACCAAGCCATTCGCTTTCGAAGGCAAGCGCCGAATGCAGCAGGCGGAGCGCGGAGTCGCCGAGCTGATGGATTCGGTCGACACAACTATCGTGATTCCCAACGAGAAGCTGCTCGCCGTGGCACAGGATGCCGGCTTCTTCGAGTCATTCCGGGTGGCCGATGACATTCTGCGCCAAGGCGTGCAGGGAATTTCCGACATCATCACAATCCCTGGGATCATCAACCGCGATTTCGCCGACGTAAAGGCGATTATGGCGCGCATGGGATACGCGGTGATGGGCACGGCCAGCGCCAACGGCTCCCGCCGCGCAACCGAAGCCGCGCAGAAAGCAATTGCCTCGCCGTTGCTCGAAGCCGGGGCCATCGATGGCGCTCGCGGAATCCTCATCAACATCACCGGATCGGCATCGCTCAAGTTAGCGGAGGTTCAGGAGGCGTGCAGCATCATTCAAAACGCCGCTCATGAAGACGCCAACATCATCTTCGGCGCCGTATTGGACGAAAAGATGAAAGATGCGGTGAAGATCACTGTCATCGCAACCGGGTTCAAAGAAGAAGACCGACCACGGCGGAAGAGCGAGTCCACGGGATTCACCGTAAATTCAGATGACGACTTCGACTCGGAGCCCGCAGCGCCGTCGATGGTGATGGAAGCTCCACAGTCTGCCCCGTCGGCTTCGGGGGAAGTGATCTCGCTCGACAACATGCGCACCGCCATGATCGCAAATTTCGAGCAGGCGGATTTGGATGTGCCGGCGTTTCTGAGAAAGAGAGGCGACTCGGCGTAACAGAGGTTCTGCCGGTCGCGGCGAACGGAACGCAGCTGACCATCACCGAGTATCTGGCGCTCACGGATCAAGGCTTCAGCCAGATTATCGGGAAGCCATGACCAAGGCGGCGAAAATCAGAATCGCTGGTAACCACTGTCGCCTTGTGCTCAAGAGCCAGCGCTGCGACGAAGCTGTCAACGTAATAGAGTTTGTATCTGGATTTGATGTCCGCAGCCTGGATGGCCCGTTGCGGAGTGACGTCTACCAACCTGAACGGCAGCGGATACAACGCGCTCATGATTGCAGCGGCGCGATCAGGTCCGTGCTCCCGCAGGATTCCGCCGTAGACTTCGCCGTAATTGACTGCTGACATCCAGATCTCAGCCCGCCCTCGAATGGCTTCCTTCAAGATCGCGTTTACCCTGTCTGCGGCGGACTTTTTTTGCAAGAAGGCAAACAGAGCGCTGGCGTCAAACACGTAAATCTTCACGACTTGGACTTACCCTCTTTACGGTGCTCGTCTTCCCATTTCGCCAGTAAATCCGGGCCGTCGGCCAGGCAACCCATAACTCGATCAATGTACTCCTCGGTGACAGGTTGCAGGACAATTCGGCCAAACTGATCTTCCAGAAACTTCACGCGGGTCCCAGCCTGAATACCGTGCCGGCGACGGAGTTCGGCCGGAATCACGAGTTGGCCCTTGGATGTAAATGTAGCACTTATTTCCTTCATGGCTTACATACTATCATAAGTAAGACGTGCTGAGTTTTTGAGGTTAAGCCCATTGCGCATGCTTCGTCTCCCTACGTATTTGGTCGAAGAGGAGCTTCCTGGACATAGGCGCACAGGCGAATCTTTGTGCGCCGCCATCTCCTTTGTGGTCTAATCGTCGGGGTTCAATTTCCGATTCAGGAGGCACTATGCGGTCGTCAAGAACAAACCTTTTAGTCGCTGTCTTACTGTTGGCTGTTACCTCCGCGGCTGCCGCCCAGGAAAAGGCCGCGCCCATGAAGTCGCACATGCAAAAAGCAGAGGTTTCGGACGCGCAATACACAGCCCAGGCGCTCTCGGCCGCGCCGAAATCGATTGCAAAAGATGCTAGTGTGGTCCGCATGGACGAAGACGGCAAGATGCGGACCCTTCGCGAAGGCAAGAATGGCTTCACCTGCATGGTCATGGCGACCAACAAGATGTGCAATGACGCCAACAGCATGGATTTTTTTGGCGCCATGATGAAAGGCGAGTCCCCTACCGACAAACTCGGCATTTCTTACATGCTGGCCGGAGATGAAGGGGCCAGCAATACCGACCCGAAGGCCACCAAGAAGACCGCCGACAATCACTGGGTGGTGACCGGGCCTCACATTATGGTCACGGGCGCCACGTCGAAGAGCCTGGGTTACACCGAAGCCGCCGATCCCGACCCCACCCAGCCATTCATGATGTGGGCAGGCACGCCGTATGAGCACGCGATGGTTCCCGTTGCAGGCTCGAAGCCGATGGCGAAGACTGCGATGGCAGAATCAGATAAGAAGTAATCAAGGAACAAACGCTTCGGTTGTGGCGTCGCACCGGAGCATTTTGTCCATTCAGGCTGTGACCATCTTCGCGGACCAGCTCGTCACGAACTCTTCCAGACGGTCAAGTGCTTTGCCGAAGTTGTCTCCGGACGCGGCAAAACCGAAACGGAAATGCGAGGGCGCGTCGAAACAGTCTCCGGGCGCGAACAAGATTCCGCGCTCGGCGGCGGCCTTGCAGAAGGAACGGGTGTCCTCTCCGCTCACCAGCCACGGGAATCCCGTCATTCCGCCCTGCGGGCGGATCCAGCCGAAAACGTCGGTATGAGCGGCCATAAAGCGGTCCAATTGCTGAAGATTCCGGGTGGCGGCTTCCTGAGTTTTCTTGAGAACTACGGCGTGATTGCGGATGGCGATCTCCGCAAGAATCTCGCCAGCGGTGTTGTTGCAGACCGAAAAATAGGCGCGCGCGGTCCAGTATTGCTCACGCCGCCGGGCGTCGCGCTCGATCATCCATCCGGTACGCGTTCCAGCTAGCGGGAAAGCTTTCGACAAGTCGTTGATCACCGTGGCGTGCGGCAGGCGCGCAGCGGATTGGCTTTCGCGACCGTGATAGATCGGGTGATAGACCTCGTCGCTAACGAGCTGAATGCCGCGCTGCGACGCGAACTCATGCAGGGCCTCCATTTCAGAGTCGCTCATGGTGGCGCCCGTTGGATGGTGCGGACTGTTGACCAGGATCAGCTTCGTTCTCGAATCCGCGAGGCGTTTGATCTCGTCCAGATCAATTTGGAAGTTGTTCTCCCGGCGTACGCGGTAGAAACGTATCTCGATGCCCAGTGACTCGGGCAGCGCCGAGAACGTCGCGAAGCCGGGCAGCGGCAGGATCACGTTCGCGCCGGATTCGGCGGCGAGCCACATAAGAACGGTCAACGCTTCGGATGCGCCGGTGACCACCTGCACGCAGTCCACGCTGACCCCCTGCATCTCGGCAATCGCTTCGCGCAAAGTGTCGGCACCTGCGGGGCGGCCGTAGACCACCTTGTGGTTCAGGTAACGCTCGCGAGCCTGCTCGCCACCGAGATCGAGGAGCTGGTTGGCTGTCCAAATCGGACCGGTGCTGGCGGCGAGATTGAACTCGATCCCGTGTTCGTAGGTGTCGAGCCAGGCGTCGAGGAGGAAGGGTTTCAACCGCATCAGGCCACCTCCGGGCAGATCGACGTTGCAGTTGAATATCCCGCGAATCTGCTTGTTACTCGATTCTAATCTAAGCCTATGCCCAAGAACGCGGCCGGCGCGCTGGCGGGGTGCCCCATTTCTCGCGTCTTCTGCGAGAAGTCGGCGCGGAACTCATAAAGTCCAATCACTATATTTCAAGCGACGTTCAGCCGCATAATGCGGGCGATTAGTGAGCGCCAGGATGAGAGCAACCGCAGCCGTTGTAAATTGTCCCCTGGGCTCAACGTGTACATCTTTGTAATTCTTCGCAGAAAATTCTAAGTTCCCGCACAGGTCCTTCAATTTCTGGTCACTGAATGATGAGTGGACGTTGTGAGCGAAGACGTTTCGTATTTTCCGGACCTTTTCGCATTCCCGATACTCATCTTCCGACAACACACCTAACGCAAAGGCCGCCAATGATCTCGCCGAAAGCGTGCCGAGCGGCGCATTAAACCCCTCCAGCAGACGACTTGTTTCCGGGTGATTCAGAAGAAAAGAACGTATGCATCGCCCCAAGAGATCTTCAATCATCGTCGCTGCAATGAGAGCGGCTCCGCGCTCTGACTCTTTGTTTAAAGCATCAAGAAAAGCTTTAAACTCGCGCAAGTGAGGATAGGTTTCTTCAAATGGTCGCATAGACATGCTTACGCAGTTCAGCCCTCGACTTCTCTGCGGGGCCGGCCCACTCTTTGCGTTTTCAAAGGGTTGGGAATTGGCAGCGTCGATAAATAGTAGACTTTTTCCGTGGCGAACATAACACAAGGCGAGAAGCGCAGCCTCGAAGAGTTCCTGCAGATGGGTGGCGGGTACGTCCTCGACTTCTCGAACCGCACATTTCAGGAGTTTGTTTTCGAAAGCACGGGCTTGAATATCGACGAGGAGAGTGTTGGTGGCTCGGGGTCTAAGGCCAATCGCCTTAGGCACTTCTGGCGCAACCAACCAGACCATATTGTCGGCAAACTCCTGAAAGACCTGGTGGAGCACCGACATAATGGCGCACCACTAAAAGAGAAGTGTCAAAAAATCGCCGATCGGCTCCTCGAATCTGCACCTCTGCCTCCGGCACGCCGTTACTACGTTGCGAGAGCGCAGCCAGGAAGGCTCACGCTCCAAGGCATATATCGCAAACTACAACACTTGTATCTATTTTTTCGCGACAGGGACTATTTCAAAGAGACGGGGATTACGAAGTTGAGCCTTCCTGAAGCGATTAAGCACAAGGCGGCACTGTCTCTCTCGTTCGAAATGTTCCCAGTTACAAAATGGCCGACGCACGACGTGACCGAAGACCACGTTTTTGAAGCGCTTGAGTTTCTTTATGACCACATTTCCCGCCCCGGAAAGCTCGTCGACATGACTACCGAAACAGGCTTCAACTACACCGACTACGGTGGCTATGATGAAAGGGCCGGACGCGCTGAATTTAGGAAAGAGGTTAATGCGTTTCTTGCCGACTACAAGTCCGGGTTTGAATTGACGAAGGACGGGATTATTCTGGCGCTCGGTGCGGATGGGCTCCAGCATATCCTGGACGCAAAGATCGTCCCTTATGACGAGGCCAATGTTGATAGCAAGGTACGTAACGCCATCATTAAATGGAGAGACCGCCATCTGTCGCTTGAAGAAAAGAAAGCTGCAATACGAGAACTTGCTGACGTATTCGAATGGCTCAAGAAGACTAAGGGGCTATCAAAGATCCTAGATCGCAAGGACGATTCAGCAATATTCGAGCTCGCCAACAACTTCGCCCTGCGTCATCATAACCCGGACCAAAAGACGAACTACGACCGAGTCATCTGGTACTCATGGATGTTTCATTTTTACTTGGCGACATACCATGCGGCAATTCGATTACTAATCAAACACGAGCAAGAGAGCGCCAAGCGGTAGAAGTTGGTAGAGGCGGCGGGAGTCGGACCCGCGTCCGATGGGCCTGTCACTCGATTTTAAAGTGCGAACGTTGTCCGTGATACTCTGGTTTCAACGATTTCTCTTTCCTTCAAGAGGTCCACAATCTTGCTTCGTAATCTAGTAATCCTGTTGATTCTTTCTCTTTTCTCTGCCGCGGCCGGCTTTGCTGAAGGGACCCGCACCTGGCAACAATCTAAGTATGAAGATTTTCTAAAAGGCACCTCGCATGGGGTCGCCATTTCGAGTGATGGGTTCCTGCAACTTGCGCCGGCATTCAAGCTGGTCGCGAGCACGCCTTCGAGCGCCATATGGGCAACCGCGGTCGGACCTCAGGGCGAAATTTATGCCGCCACCGGCGCGCCCGCGCGAGTTTACCGCATTCTGCCCGGAGGGAAGGCCACCGCGATTTTTCAGCCACAAGAGCTCCAGGTACAAGCGCTTGTCGTCGGCAAAGACGGTGCGCTTTACGCCGCCACCAATCCCGATGGAAAGGTTTATAAGCTCGAGCCTGGAAAAGATACTGGAGCTTCAGGCGTCTCTAGCGCAGAGGGCGGGCGGGACACCCGTCGCTCCAACACGAAGCAAAGTGATCAGGCCAAACCTGATACCGACAGCACTTCAGGCGGGTGGAAGTCCTCCGTCTATTTTGATCCCGGCACGAAATACATCTGGAGCATGCTGCTCGATGAGAGTGGCAACCTCTACGTGGCCACTGGCGATCATGGACAAATTTTTCGGGTTTCGCCGAATGGGGAGCACTCGCTCTTCTTTAAGAGTGACGAGCCGCACATTCGAGTGCTGGCCTTTGATGCGCAAGGCAATGTAATCGCGGGTTCTGACGGCAGCGGTCTGATTTACCGGATTACGCCGAAGGGCGATGGATTCGTTTTGTATAGCGCTCCCAAGCGGGAGATCACGAGTCTCGCGATCGACAAGGCGGGGAATATCTTTGCGGCCGCTGCTGGAGAAAAACGCGGTGGAAGCGGACCGTCGAACGTTACGGTTGCAATTCCCGCGGCCAAACCACCGGATGCAGCAGCGCCTGCCAGTGGTCCGAATAATGCGACGCCACCCGCCGAATCGGCAGTCACGCTAAACAGTTCGAGCGCGGCCATTCCCGGAGGCTCGGGCATTTATAAAATTGCGCCCGATGGCTCACCCTCGTTGTTTTGGAACTCGCGCGATGACTTGGTATATGCGCTGGCGTTCGATTCGCGAGGGCGATTGCTGGCGGGGACCGGCAACCGCGGAGAGATATTCGAGATCGGCGGGCGAGAAGACTATACCGAACTGGTGAAAGCCGAAGCCAATCAGGTTACGGCATTTGTCAAAGCTCCCAATGGCGGGCTGTATGCCTCGACCAGCAACCTGGGCAAGATTTCTCTGTTGAGCAGCGCGGCCGACGCCGAAGGCAGCTACGAAAGCGACGTATTCGATGCGCAGGTCTTCTCCAAGTGGGGACGCGCGGAGTTTCACGGTTCCGGCAATGTTGAGCTGTTTGCGCGCAGTGGCAATGTGGACAATCCCGACAGAAACTGGAGTACGTGGACGCGGGTCGATCTGCAGAAGGACGCAAAAATAATCGTGCCGCCGGCGCGCTTTGTCCAGTGGAAGGCCATCCTGCATCCTGGAGACACCGCGCCCCGCCTGGATAGTATCTCGGTAAATTACCTGCAAAAGAACGTCGCGCCTGAGTTCGATGACGTGGTGGTTACGCCGGGAATTCGGTATCAGCCAGTGCCTCGTCCGCTGAATCTCGATCCCGGGCAGCGATTCGATCCGCAACCCAGTCCCATTCATGATCGCGATTCGATTGGGGTAAAGTGGACATCGCGTGACCAGAACGACGATCAGATGGTTTATTCCATTTATTGCCGTGGCGACGGCCAAACGCGATGGCTGTTATTGAAGGAAGGCCTCAACGAGAGGTTCTACTCGTTCGACGCTTCCCTGCTTCCTGATGGCGGATACACGATCAAGGTGGCAGCTTCCGATTCTCCCTCGCACTCGCCCGGCGAAGCGCTGTCGTCCGAAAGAGAGAGCGACCGCTTTGAAGTGGACAGCACGCCTCCGCAGATTCAGGATTTAAAAGCAGCGGCTAGTGGCCGGCAAATCCACGTCCAATTCCGCGCCACGGATAGTTTTTCTACGATCAAGCGTGCCGAATATTCGCTGGATGCTGGCGAGTGGCACTTCTTAGAACCCGTAGGCCAGCTCTCGGATGCGAAGACCGAGAGTTATGACTTCGCTGTTGTGCTTCCCAGCGATGCATCCGAAAGGGAGCACGTGGTGGTTGTCCGCGCCTACGATCACTACGACAACATGAATTCGGCGAAGACGGTAGTGTCGGGGAGGTAAGTCAGTCAGTCGGATTGGTCAGCGCCGACACCGATCCGCCGGAGCAAATTATCGAACCGCGGTTGGGTCCGCAGCGGATCCAGCCTCGGATCGCATTTACCGAAACAGGTCAGGAATATGGACCTTTCCCGCTGACCTCTTTCCAGGGAATTGATGGCCTCATCGAAGTCTCCGAGGCCTACCTGGATTAACGAAATGTGATATGGATCGACATAGACCGCTTGGCTCGGCTTGGCAAGCTGCCTAAGGATGTCCTCTGCCTCCGCCCTTCTCCCGGCACGAGCACACGCGTGGCCGTGAAATCCAATCGCAAAGGGCACATCCATGAGACCACGTTCACGGGCCTGCTGAAGAGAAGCTACAGCGGCCTCGTGCATCCCTTTTTCAGTACACGCAATTCCGAGCCAAAGCCTGCACAATGGAAAATTGGGTTCCATCTCCAACGCTTCCTGACAGTACGCCATGACTTGATCGTAACGGTGCGCATGGTAATGAACCCACGCAGAATGGTGGTGAAGCACGAGTGAGAGTGGATCGACCTGTTGTGCTTCGCGAATTGCGACGATGGCCTTGTCGGAAAGCCCCAATGCGGTTAGGCAAAGTGCGTACCAACTTCTAGCCAGCGAATTATTTGGACCGAGTTGAATGGCCTGCAGGAAGGCTGATCTGGCTACTCTCCAGTCTCCGTCGCTGGTGCTAACGAAGCCGAGGACGGTATATCCATCTGCCAGTTCCGGATCGATTTCCACTGCCTTTAGAGCCGCCGTCTTGGCCCGTTCGATCCCCTCTTTGGGTGTGAAGACATCGAACCAGGTTAGCAAGATGTAGCCCTCGGCCAAGCCTGCGTAGGCGAGAGCGTAATCGGGGTCTTCCTGAATTGCGCGCTGGAAATAAGGGAGAGCGCGCTTGAGGCTGTCTCCTGTGCGCCGAGCAGAGTGATAGCGTCCTTTGAGATAAAGCAGATATGCCTCGCGGCTCAGTGTGTGTTGTCTGAAGAGACGCTGCTTTTCCTCGCCGGTCAACTGCAGCCTTAGCGCCTCAGAAACCTTCGCTGCGATTTCTTCCTGCACCGCAAAGATTTCGGAAAGTTGCCGATTGTAGCGTTGCCCCCACAGCTGTGCATCATTGGCCAGATCCACAAGTTCTGAGCAAACGACGAGACTCTCGCCTCGCTGAACTACTCTTCCCGTAACTACAGCGTCGACGCCGAGCTCTCGCCTTAGGCTAGCGAGATCGGAAGTTCGCGCCTTATACCGAAACGCCGTATTCCGAGGTACGACACGCAGTTTTGAGAGCTGAGACAGGTTGTTGATGATCGCTTCGGTGATTCCTTCGCTGAGATAGTCCGTGCCGGGATCGCCGCTGGCGTTTTCGAAAGGCAGAACAACCAGGGAATTGATGGCGTTGGCTCGTCGGATCCGGTCGGCGCGCTCGTCTCCCGCTGTGAGATTTGAGGCAGCGGGTGCTCCATTGGCGAGAGGAACCCGCGTCAGTAACCGATACCCCCGCTTCGGGATTGTTTGAATGACTCTAGGTTCGCGAGCGTCGTCTTCAAAAACTCGCCGCAATTCGGAGATGCAGCGGGTCAGCACGTCGTCGGTGACGAACGTATCGGGCCAAACTGTATGGAGAAGAGTTTCTTTCGAAAGAAGTTCGCCTGGACGCTGGGCCAAGCAGACCAACACCTCCATCACCTTGGGCTCGATGTGTATTGTCGCGCCGTTGCGTGTGATGGCGTCAAGGCTCGGCTGTACCAGCCAGGTTCCTACTCGGAAGTCCCGGTCCAAGGCCTTCTCCGGCGAACCGCAGGATTATATACCGCTTGTGCAGAATCGAGGCGTCGGGCCTCGGAAAAATCTCTTCCGAATTTCGTCTTTCCCTCAGGACTTTCCGCCAGAGAGTCGCGTAGAACCGTGATCGTGGACGGAAACGGAGCGAGACTCCGATCCCTCAGGAGAAGTAATCATGAAACACAAAGGCGTGGTGAATACTGTTGTGGTAATTCTTTTTACAATGCTGGGCTTGGGGGAAGCGTCGTTGGCTCATGCGGCGCCATGCTCGCTGGCAAGCGTTGCGGGAAGGTGGGGATACACGTACACCGGATCGATCATCCTCCCCACGGGCGCCGTTCCTGTCGCGTCGGTGGGGAGCTTCAAGCAGGACGCGGCTGGAAATATTTCTGGTCGCCAAAATAGAAGCGTGGGGGGCAGCTCTGGTGTGGAGATGATCGCGGGAAATATTACGGTAAGTGCCGACTGTACGGGTTCCGCAACCATAAATGTGTACGACGATGCGGGGCATTTGCTCCGTTCAGCGGAGTTGGCTACCGTTTATGTCGATCGCGCGAGAGGACTTCGCTTAATTTTCCAATCACTGGTGCAAGTGGATGGCACGAACCTGCCGGTTGTCATAACTGTTGACGCGAGGAAAATGTTTGCTGACGAAGAAAACGACTAGAAATAGTGGCCGGCTAATCTCATGATTGGTCGGCCACTCCTCAAGACTTGGCGAATCTCGTCTCGAGGAAGTAAGTGTCCGGTAGAAACTATCTCGTCCCCTCGTGAGTTAATGCCTCTCTTCGACACTAAGGTTGGCGAGATGCCCTTATGCTCGCAGCCGATAATCTCGTAACCCTATCGAAATTTCCTTCGATCGGACATCTGCGAAAGTCGCGCCAGTGACTTTATGGACTGCGCTGCAACTTCCCCAGTGATGAGGCCCGCCAAAAGGCCAGTCTGGCGCGGAAATCCAGCTTGCAAATCAGGGAACAATGTGCGACAAAGGTTCGGCCCGATTTGGTCTGCTGAATCGTTTGCGCTGCTGGTTTTCTGAGCTACCTGGATGTCTAATCCCGCTGTTCGTGACCTCCCAACTCGGTAACCGGTCTGCGCTGATTGACAGAAGGCAGAATACGGGAATTTGCGAGGATCCTTATGCGTCGTATTTCTGTTCTGCAATTCTTCCTGAGTATCGCCGTAGTGCTCTTATCCACCGCGCCAGCTTGGGCGCAATGGGCCACCCCAACCGTCGATGGTTCCATCGGAACCGGGGAGTACGGCACTAACAACTCCTTGCAGAATGCCGGCAATACTGGCCAGACCTGGTACATGACTTGGGACGCCAGCAATCTTTATGTCGGGATTGTGAACGCCAATCTTGGCGAAGCGGCAGTCATATATATCGCTCCGAACCCGCAGAACCCACCGACTTGTTGTTCCAACTCAGATGGAAGTCGGGCGGGCTCCCCCTACGACAACACCGACTTTTCCTCGCTGCCATTTCGGGCGAAGTTTGTGACTTACGTCAAGGATGGCTATCGCGAATATCGCAACTCAGACGGCAACGGCGGCTGGGGTTCGTCGACCGCGTATTACGGAAGCTACGCCAGCAACGGCAGCAATCAGAACACCCGAGAGGTTGCGATTCCCTGGAGCGCAATTACAGGCGGAGGCATTCCGTCGTCATTCGTTTTCTTTGGCTATCTGACTTCCCCCGGCGGTTACGTTTATGGCCAGGCTCCGTCGGATAACCCGGGAACACCTATCGGAACCAGCGCAACTTATACGCAGTACTACGCAGTCCTGAATACAGGAAACGGGACCAGCACCCCGCCATTTTCTCTCGAACAGCCATCGGGATTTAGCGCCGCCGACAAGGCAGGCTTTTACCACAACACGTTCGATCCCTTTTATCGCGACCAGGAAGGCGCGGTGCCTGAAAATCGGGATGTAACGCTGCGATTCCGCACCTTACACGCGAGCGGCATTTCGGGCCTGAAGGTGCGCGCCTATCTTTTTGATACCGGTTCCGGTACGACGACTGGTCCGGTCGATACCTCAATGCCGTGGGACCAGAACATCTTCATCAATGGAACGGAGTATGACGTCTGGAAGGCAACTCTGACCATGCCGTCCGCGCCTACGGTTTACTACTACAAGTTCGGAATTAATCGGGATACGGCGAATGGCTGGTACAGCGACGACTACCTGGACGACAACGACAACGTGCACAAAGATGGAACCGGCGCCGCGACTGATGGAGAACCATTCCCCTCGTTTCAAGTTACGGTTTACGATCCGAGTTTCCAAACGCCAGTCTGGCTCCAGAATGCGAATGTTTACCACATCCTGCCCGACCGCTTCCGCAATGGCGACCAGACCAATGATTACTGCCGCGCGGGATCAACTACTGGCTGCCCGAGTTTTTACGGCGCCGATCCCAGCACTGTCATTCACTACGACACATGGAATACGCAAATGTGCGATCCGCGTAACAGCGCCTCGGCCTGTTACAACAACTTCACTCAGTTTTACAACGGTGATCTGATTGGCGTGAAGAATAAGCTCGACTATATTCAGTCGCTCGGGTTTGACACCATCTACATGAACCCGGTGTTCCAGGCCCGGTCCTATCATCGCTACGATACCGACAATTATCTGCATATCGATCCCGCGTTGGGTGGAGACGCGGCGTTCACCTCTCTGATAACTGAATCGAACCGGCGCGGCATCCAGGTGATTCTGGACGGCGTGTTCAATCATGCGTCTTCGGACAGTCTGTATTTTGACCGCTATCACCGCTATTCAACTGATGGCGCCTGTGAGTCGCTGACCTCAACGTGGCGAAGCTGGTTCCACTTCAATGACAACAACGTGCCCTGCGGTTCTAAAGATTACCCCGGTTGGTTTGGTTTCGACAGCTTGCCGACTTTCGATCACACTAATTCCGCGGTACAGAACTTTTTCTATCACCAGCCCTCCAGCGTGACTGCGTACTGGTATGGCCAGGGCGCGTCAGGATGGCGGTTCGACGTCGCCGATGACGGCAACTTTCCGCACGCCTGGTGGGCTGACTACCGGAGCTTCGCGAAGAGTTATAACGGCAATGGTCCGTTGATCGGCGAAATCTGGCCGAACGCCAGCCAGTGGTTAGCGGGCGATCAGATGGATTCGGTCATGAACTACCGCTTCCGCAAAAACATCACCGGTTTCGCGCGCAACGCAGAATGGCACGATGACAACAATAACGGCACGAACGACATCCCTGGACTGACGCCCAGCCAGTTTGATCATGCAATTCGGGCTGTGCGCGACGATTATCCTCCGCAAGCGACCGCCGCGATGTTAAACCTGCTTGATTCGCACGATGTGAATCGCGCGTTGTATGTGATGACCGAGGCGGGAGACACCGGCCTGAAGCAGGCCAAGCGACGACTGGAACTTGCGGCGTTGTTCCAGTTCACTTACATCGGAGCGCCGATGGTCTATTACGGAGACGAAGTCGCCGTAAACTCTCCATCGAAGACCAGTTCTACTAATGGACCGATGGGCGATCCATACACGCGGCCGCCGTATCCCTGGCTCGACCAAGCCGGCGACCCCACCATCTACGGTCCTCCGGACACCAGCGTCAAAGCGTACTACAGGAAACTGTCGCACTTGCGCAAGCAGTACCCGGTTCTGCGCAACGGATCATTTGTGACGCTTCTTACGGGCGATACGCAAGAACCTGGTGCGGCGCCGAATACTTATGCCTATGCAAGAGTGCTGAATGATCAGACGGCCGTGATCGCAATGAACAATGGTTCCGCGAGCAACGCGGCGACAATCCCAGTGAACGGCTTGTTGGCGGACGGCACGGAGCTTCAAGACGCAATAAGCGGTGCGAATTACACTGTGACGGGCGGAAATATTCCTATCACTTTGGCAGGGCTAAGAGGCGTGGTGCTGCTGCCATCGCCGGTCAACGTGGACCTGGTCGCGCCGATCGCTTCGATTAGCACGACCCCAGGAGCGAACGCAAAGGGTTGGATCAACAGCAATAGCGTGACCGTGAACCTGAGTGCAACGGATTCCGGCAGTGGGGTCGAGCAGCTTCGCTACTGGATCAATAATGGACAAGTCACGGCCGTCGCGGGAAGTTCCGCTCAGACCAGCGTGAGCGGAGAAGGCTCTTATGCCGTGGGACTTCGCGCTCTCGACAACGCGGGCAATATCAGCAGCCTGTCCAGCCTCAGTTTTGGCATCGACGTCACGCCGCCGACTGTTAAAGTTACCGGCGTGATGATGGGAGCGATCTACAACCTGGGTTCGGTTCCCGCAGCAGGTTGCACGACCAAAGACGCATTATCTGGAGTGGCGGTCAAAGCGACGGTGAGCATCGTTGGTGGAAATGGCTATGGTGAGGGTCAATTCACTGCAACCTGCAGCGCTGGCACCGATAATGCTGGAAATATTGCGGCGCCAGTTAGCGTGATTTACGACGTCGTGGCCAACGTTTCTTCCAGCGTTCATGTCCTCACCCAATTCCGCGCCACGAAATATACTTCCGCAACGCTGACAGTCAGAAATACCTCCGCGAACAACATCACCATTTATGGTCCGCTGCAAGTGGTCCTTACCCAACTAACTCCAGGCGTGACACTGACCAATGCAACTGGCAGTTACATGGGAAATCCCTACATCACCGTTCCGGGAGTGACCACATTGCCGCCCGGCGCCTCTGCGTCGGTTCAAGTGCAATTTAATAACCCTGGAAACGTGAAACCGAACTTCACGGCGGTCACGTACTCGGGGCAGTTCAACTGAAGCTTGTTCCGCGACGTTAGAGGAAATGGCACCAGATGGCGAAGCCGCCCAAGCGGGCGGCTCCGTACCTGATCTTCCTATTTAGTTATTTCAAAGTTACTTCGCGGGCCAGTGAAGAGCTGAGAGTAGGCGCAATTTCGTTGCGCTTCTTCGCGGCATCCATCATGGCCTGGCGGCTGCCATAGTGCTTTTCCGAAATCGCCGCCGCCTTTTCTGCCATTTCATCCAGAGTGCTCCAGTTCTTGTATTCGATTGCGATGGCGACACTCCAGTCGTCGGGATGAGCGGCCACCGGGTTGGTGTAGAACTTATAGTCAACAATCCAACCCTGCTTTTTGAACTCGTCATAGATGGGTTTTGAATTCTGCCGAATGTCGGTCCAAAAAGCGTCGGCCATGCCGGGTTTCACGTCAACATAAGTGACGCGCCAAACGGGACCGTTGTTGTAATTGGGATTCTGCGCAACCAGCGTTGGACCCAGGGCGAGCAGCGTCAACGCCAAAGACAACAGCCACAGGATAGGCCTTTTCATCTTGGTCACTCCTTAATGCCTAGGATTAGGCCGTAAGAACAGAACGACGTATTTGCGACGGATGAAAAACGGCGAGGTAGCGTAACACGGAATCCGCGCAGATGCCACTGCATGTTCGGCCTGGGAACTCGTGATGGTCGTTTACCCCGGAGATCACTAGGACAATTTGAACCCGGCGAAGCCGTGGGTCGGGGAAGTCAGTGTCCAGCTGGAACTTTCTCGTAGTCGCGAGCGTATTCAGCTAAGTGCGACAACCACGCGCCCGTCCTGAAAAATGTACAATTTGGACGATGCTGGATATCTTCGCCCAAATCTTTCGCAACCTCTGGGCACACAAGCTGCGCTCGTTCCTGACCATGTTCGGAATCGCATGGGGCGTGGGATCGTTGCTGCTGCTGGTGGGGGTTGGCGAAGGCTTCCGATCAGGCAATAAGCGCGAATTGGCTGAATTCGGCAGGGACATCATGTTTATCTTTCCCGGCCGCGCGCCTGCGGTGAAGGGCAGCATGAATTCGGCGCGCTCTTACTTACTAACCTACGACGACTACTTAGATATTCGTAAGGCGCCCCACGTTCGCAACGCTGCGCCCATGATTTCTCGCGGCGATCTTCACGAAATAAGTGAATTCGCCAATGCCAGCGGCGAGATCATTGGTACGGAGCCCCAACTCAACGAGATCAGTTATCTGCCGTTGAAAGAGGGACGCTGGCTCAATCAATTGGACGGCGAACAGAGGCGAAATGTAATCGTCCTGGGCAACGAACTGCTGAAGACATTGTTCCCCGGACGCCCAGCCGTCGGTGCATTTGTTCTGATTAATGGTCTCAGGTTCGAGGTCGTCGGCAGCATGCCACATCTGGGGCGAGGCGACAACATGTGGCTAAATATGCGTGGCTATATTCCGTACCAAGTGATGGCCTCGTCTTTTCCGATCAAGGGAGAAAATCACCAGAACTCCATTTCTTTTGTCGAATACCAGCCGCGCGTGACCGCTGAGCACCAGCTGGCGCAGAAGGATGTTCACCAGATCGTTGGACGTAATCACGGATTCGACGCCAGTGACCAAAATGCTTTTGACGAGTGGGATTCTATTCAGGAATCAAAGATGGTGGGGACCATCTTTGACGTGATGAACCTGTTTCTGGGCGCGGTTGGGATGGTCACGCTAGCACTTGGAGCTATCGGCGTGATCAATATCATGCTGGTGGCGGTCAGTGAACGCACCCATGAAATCGGATTGCGCAAGGCGTTGGGCGCCACAAATCGTAATATCCTGTTTCATTTTTTCCTGGAAGGATTGCTTCTCACTTTGGGTAGCGGGCTGATCGGAATGGCCTTTGCAGGTGGTTTGATGGCGATGATGGGGACAGTCCAGGGACCCGGCGGATTTGATCCTCCCAAGTTGGTGCCGATGTCGGCATTGCTGGCAATTGGCAGCCTCACGCTGGCTGGAGTCGTCGCCGGCCTTTATCCCGCGCGCAAAGCGGCAATGCTGCAACCGGTGGAAGCCCTCCGGCAGGAGTGATGAATGTGGCGTGATCTGCTTCAGGAAGCCTATGCGGCCATGCAGCACAATCGGCGCCGCACCGCGCTCACCATGCTGGGCATGGCGTGGGGCATCGCGACGGTGGTCATGCTGCTCGCGTATGGCAACGGCTTCGGCCAGGCCTGCGCGAATATCTTCGCCAATTTCGGAACGAAGCTGGTCATCGTGGTGCCGGGTAAAACTTCCATGCAAGCCGGGGGTCAAAAGGCGGGAATTCCTGTCCGCTTCACGCTGGAGGATGTAGAGACGCTTACCACCAACCTTCCCCAGATCGCGCATATCACGCCGGAGGTCAGTAAGTCGGCAAATGTTCAGTACGACACTAGGGTTTTCACGTGGCAGGTCACCGGCAATGATCCTAATGTGCTCGACGTACGTTCTCTCAAGATGGACCAGGGCCGCTTCTACAACCTTGAAGACCAGGTCCAGCACGCCCGCGTTGCGGTGATCGGTTCGGAAGCCAAAGAAAAACTATTTTCTGGACGCACCGCGCTGGGAGAGCACATTCGGCTCGACGGACTCAGCTTCGAAGTAATCGGGATACTGAAGGGCAAGATGCAGGAGGGAAACGATGACATCAACCGCGTGGTTTACATTCCCTTTACCAGCATGAGCGATCTGAAAGATACACACTACCTGGACTCAATCTGGTTCAACTATCAGACCCCGGAGTATCAGACGCTAGAGCAGGCGGTTCGCACCATGCTTGCCGTGCCGCACAAGTTTAACCAGAGCGATCACCAGGCGGTAAGAGTGTTCAACCTGATGACTCAGGTCCATCAGTTCGAAATTATTACTCTCGGGTTGAAAGTCCTGATGGGGTTCATCGGCACGCTCACGCTGGGCATCGGCGGCGTCGGTCTGATGAACATCATGCTGGTATCGGTGACGCAACGCACGCGAGAGATAGGCGTGCAGAAGGCGCTCGGCGCACCGCGGCGGCACATCCTGATGCAGTTCCTCGCTGAAGCTCTTACCATCACCTTCATCGGCGGCGTGCTGGGAGTGATATTGGCCTATGCGGTGGCTTTGTCGGTTGGGAGGCTCACCTTATATAGTGCCTTTGCTAAAAACGGCGAAGCCGGTGACATTCGCCTGATCATTGCGCCGGGAACGCTGATTGCGTCTACCATTATTCTCGGAGTGGTCGGACTCGTCAGCGGCATGATCCCCGCCGTCCGAGCTTCCCGCCTGGATCCGATCGAGGCGTTGCGACACGAATAGGGACACGCAACCTGGAAGTTATTGTTCGTCCGTAGGATTAGTACCGAGAAACGCGCTTGTGACCAGCACCATCTACTTCAGGTGCTCCACAAGAAACAAATCAGACAAGTTTCGGATATAGCCAAAAACGTAGTGCTGCTCGTCGGCCGCGATGCGAGGGCAGGAGACGGCGTTCACCCCGGCCGTATCCGGTGGGGCCACGGTTTTCCATGGCTTTCTGGCGCCGGTTTGAAGGTCCAATAGCCAGACCGGACAAGATGTTTCGCCGCGCTGTCCAACCAATAACGCATTCCCGTCTTTAGCCCAGCGGAGGGGCGCGTCGGCGGGTTGTGAACCGTGGACCATTTCTGGTTCCCCGCCCCCGACCTCTACCGGAACCAATGCAATCCCATCACTGTTAAGTGCGGCGATTCGCTTGCCGTCAGGCGAAACCGAGTGTGGGTACGGTCCTAGAAAAAATCCCTCAGGAGTAAGGGGACGGGGTTGACCACCATCGATGCTCACAACATAGACACGTGAAGCGTGTCCAGGTTCGTGACCTGCGAACACCAGCCGTTTGGAGTCGAGGAAATGACCGAGAGAGGGAATCACGTTGCCGGTAGAGACCGCTCGTTGCTGTCCCACACCAGTGGGAAGAAGTACGAAGTCCGGTGGGGACATGTTCTGTCGCAGAACCAAGGTCCACTTACCGTCGGGAGAAAACGAACTGGCAGAGCCCTGGCCCAGACGGACCGCAGACTTACCGTTCGTATCGCGGCTAAACACCGCATATTCTCCGCCCCCCGCTTCGCCAGCCTCGATAAACAGGATGAGCTTCCCGTCTTCCGAAATGTCGATAGGGACAGTCCAGTCTTGCCAGCTCAGATCGCGTTGTTTGTTTTCGCCGGGCGCCAGGCCGATGGCAACGGCGCGCATGGCGTCTCGCGAAATCAATGCCCGGCCGCCAGCGCCGACATCATGCAGAGTGAGGGTCCCTGGGGCGCTGAGCAGTTCGCGGACGGTGCCCGACAGAGTAACGCCTCGCAGCGAACGGCTGAAGCCGTTAGCGGTGGCGGTGAACCAGATTTCATCTCCGGAAGGCGACCACGCAGCACCGATGGCACTCGACCAGCGCTCAGTCAGGTCGGTCTTCTTGCCGTTCAGGTCAACAACACTGATGGCGCCGCCGTCATCTCCCAGGAGATTATGGTCGATGAATGCAAGGCGATCACCTTTGGGAGAGTAGCGCAAATCGCTGATCCAGCCGGAGGTTTGATAGAGCACTTTGCCAATGGGATACTCGACTCGGCTTTGGCCGCCGACGACGTGGACAACGCCGAGCGCTTCTCCAGTGGGTGTCCAACTCGCCGCTTCAACATTGTCCAGCAGGTCGCGTGGTGCATCCGCTCCGATGGACACCTGAGCCAGAGTCCCGCGATGACTGAAGTGATTGGGACTTATTCCGAAGTGCCGCAATACTGCCAACTGTCCCGCCGGCGAAACTGACAATATCTCCGTTTCAGGGAGGCTAAGATCGCGTGACTCGGTGGAATTCGGAGAACTGATAAAGACCGCTTCCGCCTTGCCTTCCCAAGCGGCACTGTAAACAGCCGAACGCGGATCCGGAGAAAACCTGGCTGACTCTACCGTACCCCGGCTGAAGCTCAGCTCACGAAACGTGGGCACGGCCGGCTTCTCGGTGCGCCGGCCAAGCAGCAGACCGCCAACCGCACCGGCAAATAACATGAGTAGCGCTACTCCGGCGAGGAGAGGAATTCGGGTGCGCTTCGCACCGGCTGCGCCTTCCGATTTGACGCTGGACATTGTACCCGCCGGTGCGACGGATGTCCCAGAGTCTGTCGTTGCAATCTGTTTTCGCGAAGACGGAAGCCAGTCGCGATGCAGGCGTTTGAGATCGGCGCGCACTTCGGCGGCGCTCTGATACCGCAAGTCGCGATCTTTTTCCAGAGCTTTGTTGACGATGCGCTCCAGCTCTGAAGGGAGTTCGGGATTCAACTGGACTGGCGCGATTGGGACCTTGTTGAGAATTGCATTGAAAATCGCCGCCGACGTGTTCCCCTCAAACGGCAAACGCCCGGTACTCATTTCATACATCACTACACCGAACGAGAACACATCGGTGCGTGCATCCAGTTCTTCGCCGAGCGCTTGCTCCGGGCTCATGTACGCCACTGTTCCCAGAGTCGAGCCGGGCGACGTCAGTTGCTCGATGCTGACTCCCGCCGTGGCTTCTACTGTGGCTCCTTCAGTGGCTCCTTCCGTTTCTAGGACCCGGCTGCGTTCCGCCATGACTTTCGCCAACCCGAAATCAAGGATCTTGGCGTGATTACGCTCGGTGACAAATATGTTTGCAGGTTTAATGTCGCGGTGAACGATGCCTTTGGAGTGGGCGGCGTCAAGCGCATCGGCAATCTCAATTGCAAGCGTGAGGAGCAGTCCGACCTCGAGCGGTCGTTGGGTGATAAGGTGCTTCAGGGTTGTCCCGTCCAGAAATTCCATGGCGATGAAGGACTGGGAATCGTGCCTGCTGATTTCGTAAATAGTGCAGATATTCGGATGGTTTAAAGCGGAAGCGGCGCGCGCCTCGCGACGGAAACGCTCGAGGGATTGTGCATCCTGGGCAACACCTTCGGGCAAAAACTTCATGGCCACAAAGCGGCCCAGTTCGGTGTCTTCGGCCTTATACACCACTCCCATGCCGCCGCCACCGAGTTTGCCGGTAATTTTATAGTGGGAAAGGGTCTGGCCGATCATTGTTAATTGCAAGCTGTTAATTGCGAGCTCAAGAGATTGCAATCTTAGGCTGGGTCAAAGATGCAGTCAATTGGCGACCTGGGTAGGGTACAGCGACGGCAAAAGGCTCCCAGCTTGGTCCCCCGAGGTGAACTTTGTGCTAATCATGCGGTGCCGTAGGAATGCGTCAGCGATCAGGGTCGCAGCTCACCGGTGCAGAGGCGCTCCGGGAAGCCAACGTCTGATTTTCCAAGTTGGTCTTGAGCCATTCGCGAATGGGATCGTTGTGAGTTTTGTCCCCAAGCTCCCACAGCAAAGCAAATATTCAAAATTATCAATGTTGGTAAACGGAACACTATGGCACGCATACGAGCGGGATGATACACGGGGAACCCTACTCCGACAATGCCGAGGGGCTTTGAGATGTTTATAGACAGTCCCGGCGGCGAGCAATCATGAGCAAATGATCAACTGGCATAACATCCTCGCCATTTCACTCACGATTCGAGTTGTGACTGAAAACCGCCTGTTAACAAGAGCTATCATTTGCATATCGGATGAATTTGGAGGTTTGATGGCGTTTCCGATAAAAGTTTGCAGTATCTGCTCAGAGGAGTTTGAACTAAGACCCGGCAAACCGGGCTTTGCCAACCGTTGCCCGGCGTGCAGCGAGCCCGAGTCGGCGACTAATTCGGCGAATGCCACACAACGCGGCAGCAACAAGGAACTCGACCAGGAGCGCAGAAAAGCAATGCGTGACCTTCTGTACCGCAAAGACTCGTAGCCTTTGCTAGCCGTCGTGAGTTTAATTGTTATCACCGGTTGAGTGGGAATCCCAATCTCGACGGTAAACTGTGCACATGCCCAATCTGAAATCGGCGCTGAGAATCGGAGCAGTTTTGTGCGTGCTCACTCTGGGTGTAGCATTCGGCCAATCGGACAATTTAGTAATCGATAATGATGACTACCATTACACGGCCAGGTTCAATTCGGATCGCATTTCGCGAGGACGCCTGCGAGAATTGCTGCTCTTTAGCCCATATGATTTTGGGGCGGAGGGATGGGAAGTTGCACACCAGAAAATAAACGCTACACGGTCGGAGGCACCGGGCCGAATCGAAAAGGGCGCGATCGCTCTTTCAATCGAACTCTGCATTGATCATGACTCTCGATATCAAGCTTGTGGAAGCCGCGATATCTCGGACCCGAACTTCATCGCAAACGCAGAGGTCAACGTCGGCCTCAATGAGCAAGCCATGGCTGCACTGGACCAATTCACCGTGCCTGTGGAACTGGAGAGCGTTCTGCAGCAATTCCGTGAAGATCTCGCCTTCTACAGCATGGTTGAGCGGCTCCGACTTGAATACCTGCGCACTGGAAATATAGGAACGCTCTCAACTCGAATCGGCACAATTGATCCATCAGTGAGTTGCGCTGCTGAGATCAAAGAACTGGAAGGCGCTGCGACACTCCCTCAGAGATACAAATTGTCACTGTATGGATGGCAAAACTGCCTGAACTCGGCATGGCAGCGAGTATCACCAGTGTATCCCCGGCTAGCGTGGCGCAGCTTCCTGGATGACTATGGCATCACCGAGCATTTTACGTACAAAGCAGTGGATTAAAGCTGCCTCGATTGGGTTCGTAAACGTGCGTTTAAACCTATCGTAATCATGAAGTACAGCAGTCTTGCACTTGCCGCCGGCAGCAACAAGGAACTCGACCGGGAGCGCAGAAAAGCAATGCGCGACCTTCTGTACCACAAAGACTCGTAGCAGATTGCTCCGGTTGTGAGTGCAATCGCCTGTTGTCACCACTTGACTGCCAATCCCAATCTCGACGATAAACTTTGCACAGGTCAAGTCGAAGTTATCGCTGAGAGAAGGCCTTACTTGCAAGTGGCGGTGAATCCATTCGTTGTGCCCGAAAAATCCAGCCCCATACCGGAAATCAGCCCCAATCTGGCACTAATCCCCGTAACTTGGGTGTGGGGCTCATTGGGAGCGGAAATTATTTTGAAAACACCCTTCTCATAAAGAAAGGCGGTTTGGATTGTTTGGAAACCTCCGCTGTTGGAGATAGTGTTCCCGACGATCACACCGGTATTGCTGGTTCCATTCAGTTCAGTCCAGACTGTGCTGTCAGGATAATCCAGCGTTGCCCATTGCCCATTGTGGTAGATGAAGCCGTGTTGCGAATAAAACGGGTCTTGCTGGCTGGACAGGAAGTAGCTACCCACGATGGTTCCACTGTCGTTGATTCCCGCTGGACTCGTTCCCAGGGCACCTGGGTAGTTGATCGCAGCGAATCCCCCGTTGTTGTAGCGCTTGAAGCCACGGAATGATGGATATGAGCCCAACAGATAAGCCCCGACGCTGCTGTTCCAGCTGTTGATGCCATAGACAAAGGTGGGCGATCCCGACTTCGAGATCGAAGTGAACCGCGATCCATTCAACAAGAATCCTGTTTCTTTGCCTGAGGTTTGATTGAAGTAGTAGCCGGTGCTAATGCCACTGTTATTGCGGTTAGTGAAGTTGGTGTCACCACCGTTCGGCGCGCTGAAGTAGGTGATGCCACCGCCCGAATATCGGATGAGGCCCTGGATGTTTCCGTGCGAGAAAAATCTGGAGCCAACCACCGTGCCGAAATCGTTGACCCCGCCCAGGGAAGAGGCGGTGTTGCTGGTGGGTGTATCGAGTTGGAAGATTTTGAATACGCAAGAAGCCTGCGTTTGCGCTTGAACTGTTGTGCTGAGTGTCAAGAGAACTGCGAAGAATCCAACTGTCCATTGAGATGCGGGTGTCGAATCGCACATAGAATCAACGGAAAGCTGAATACAATCTGAGTCGGTAGACATAGGAAATCTCCTTGGGACCCGAACGCGAGACGTCAAAAATGCAGTCTGAGTCTGTGGAACAGCGATGCTTGGGAAAGCGGGGCCTCATATCGAGCGCGGCTCTGTTACGGTAGCTCGAGCTCGCTGAACGAAGATTGTTGGATGGCGATGACCGCTGCAGGGTGGTCTTATGGAGGGCCGCACCGGGATTGACAGCGTGCGCAGGGGCCTTAAAACAGCAATGAGAGCCTTCCTCAGTTAACACATTATCCCCATTTCACTCATCGCAGGTGTGTAATCGCCTCTTAACAGAAGTAATTCGGAAACGTCGTGGGGATTCGCCGGGCTTATAGCGGTGCTGGGAAATTCGCAGCGCTAGATAGCAATACCAACAGCTCAGCATTACTCTAAAATCGGGCGAGGACGTAATTCGCACGATGCCCCAAACAGCAAATGGCTTTGTTCTGGAATTGTTCGTTATCTTTGTTTGGGCAAAGGTCTTCGCCGAGGTCTTCGAGCAACTTTCTCTTCCCGCTGCACTAGGCGAGATTCTGGCCGGTGTCGTGCTTGGGCCCTACGCCTCGCGTCTCATCGTCCCTTCCGTTACAACCCATTCCATGGCCGAGATGGGCGCGATTTTTTTGTTGTTTGGCGTAGGTCTTGAAACACAACCTGCCGATTTGATCCGAGTTGGCCGGCAGGCCTTGGGTGTAGCGTTGGCAGGTGTCGCTGTCCCTTTCATCTTGGGCTTCGGCTACACGTTCTGGCGGGGGCTGTCGCTCCATGAGTCAACGTTCGTCGCTGCAGCAATGGTTGCCACTAGTGTGGGAATCACTGCGCGGGTGCTGAACGATATGGGTGTGATAGCCAGTCGATCGGCAAGAATCATTCTGGGCGCCGCGGTATTTGACGACATCTTTGGAATGCTGATTCTTGCTGTCGTGGTCGGCCTTGCTTCGGCCGCCGGAGTGCAATGGATCCAGCTCGGAGTCTTGACGTCGGAAGCAGTTGCTTTTGCGCTATTTATGATATTCATTGCTCCTCGCGTCATTCAGCGTATCCGCCCCAGGATTGAAGGCATTTCCCTTCCCGATGCACCCCTGATTTTCGCCTTGGCAATATGCCTTGGACTATCAGTGGTGGCAGAAAAAATTGGTATTGCCGGAATCATCGGCGCGTTCTTCGCGGGACTGGCCTTTGCCGAGTACGGTCCGGAGTGGCACATCAATAGCGCAGTCCGTGGTATCACCGAGTTCCTGACTCCATTCTTCTTCTTTACCATCGGCGCACGCCTGGATCTAAGTGTCTTTTCTCCCAGCATCCTGGGATTTTCGGTCGTTTTGTCAGTGCTGGCCATTTTCTCCAAAGTCCTGGGATGTGGGTTGCCTTTGGTGAAGGAGGGATGGCGGCCGATGCTTCAGGTTGGGATCGGCATGACACCTCGGGGCGAAGTAGCTTTCATCGTGGCCCTGCTTGGACTACAAATGCAGATGCTCTCTCAGTCGACCTACGCGATTGTGATATTCATGACCGCTGCTACGACTCTGCTCTCGCCGCCACTACTTCGATTTGCGTTCCGGGATGTTCAAGAACGCTCAATTGTCCGGTCTCCTCAATTCGATTTTCTCAAGGCACCAGTTTGGCGTCAGGTTTTGAGAACAATTCTTGGAGCCGTTTGTTGCGCCCTACTGGCTTGGATATCGGCACAAGTAGTGGGTGAACTGAAATCCAAAGATATGATCCCGCTATTGTTCGTTCCCGTAATTGTCGTCACGGCTGCAATTTTTGGTCGCAGCGCAGGGATACTCGGCTCCCTTGCGTCGGGCTTGATATTCGCGCTATTTTTGTTCGTTCCTCTTCACAGTTGGAGCGTGACTGAAACCGCCGCCAGAAATAATCTGGGCTGGATGCTGCTTGCTGGAATCGCATTGTCGTATTTCGTTGCCAAGCCTGCTCAAGAATCACGCCCATAGCCAAAACCGGACTTTCCCAAGGCGAGCCATAGCAAACGATTCTAACTAGATCGCATACGTCGCGCAGCCGATAGCGGGAGCGTTTGACTTTCGAGACCGGTGGTGAAATCATTGTTGGTATTAGACCGGATTCTCTCGCGAACTTGTTCTTTTCTCGCCCTTCGTGCGCATTTATTTATCGGTTAACTTTGCGCAGTCGGACGCCCCTTGAGAGGACCACATCATGACACCCGTGGCAGCTGCCAAGAAAATCAGCAAATTTGATCCCCAAACATTCCTTTCGACCTTCAACGGCGGCAGGAAGATCACAGATTTTCCCAAAAAGCAGACGATCTTTGTTCAAGGTGACTTATCCGATGCTGTTTTTTATATACAGAAAGGAAAGGTAAAGCTCACCGTCGTGTCGCAGAGGGGGAAGGAAGCCACGATCGCCATTTTGGGCGAAGGCGAGTTCTTCGGGGAAGGTTGCCTCACCGGGCAGCCTCTCCGCCTGTCCTCCGCAACCGCAATGACCGATTGCTCGGTGATGCGAATCGAAAAGCACTCGATGATGGAAGTGCTTCACCGGGAACACGCGTTTTCCGATATGTTCGTGGCATATTTACTGACACGGAACATCCGTTACGAAGAGGATTTGGTTGACCAGCTATTTAATTCCAGTGAGAAACGACTGGCTCGGGTCCTTCTCCTGCTTGCTCACTTTGGCAAGGAAGGAAAGCCTGAAGTCGCAATTCCCAAAATCACTCAGGAAACTCTGGCCGAGATGGTGGGCACAACTCGCTCGCGGGTTAGCTTCTTCATGAACCGGTTCAGGAAATTGGGGTTCATTGATTATCAGGCCGGTGATGAACTGCAAGTTCACAGTTCACTTCTCAACATTGTTCTCCACGACTAGAACTTCGTCGCGAAAAATGTGGCTATCCTCTCGTGCGGAACTAGCCACTCTCGGCTTCGCCATTTCCTTAACGACTTCGGCCAGAGTCGCTTTAGCCGATTGCTTTTTCTGTTTTCTTTTACCCATACACCCATCATTTCATGGCTCCAGGGCGTTTACAGGTCAATTTGGCTCAAGTGGGACTTCTTTATTACGGCTTCATTACCGTCTTAACCCGCGAAGCAGGTCGGCGAGATCGTGTTTCATCAAGGAAACCTGATTCGCCAGATCAGCAAGCATCGCCGCTCGTTCGTTCATTAATTCAATATTGAGGTCCTTGTCAGCCGCGTTGGTGCTGGTGAGCAGCTCGATCCTCCGCTCCCACTTAGGAGAATTTGGGGGAGCGATACGACCGGCGGCCACCCACCCTGCGAACATCTGCTCCTTTCTGGTAGCCTGCGAATCTGCTCCTGAGGGAGCAGTGTTGAGATAGGCCCAGACGTCGTCCGGGTAGTGGCTGTGCTGCTCCTCCGGCTGGCCGAGAAAGGCCGCTAACATGTTGGGAAGGACCCATGCCGGACGCTTCCCGCCATGTACCTGCCGGAAGCTGCGGATCGAGAACAGAGTAGAAATCCCGCCTGCAGCGAAGCCGACCGCGTTGCCCGCGCTTGAAGTGGTCTTGCTGAACTGCAGCAGACCACTCACAATGCCGAGTCCAGTGCCAGCCGCCAGAACAGCGACGTTTGTGGTGCCGATTGCGCGGTCCCGTTTGTAACGCCATATACTTCGCAGCTCCACCGTTTGCTCCCGCTCGTAATCGATTTCGGCTGCGACGGAATCTACATCGAGACAAGCCACTATTACGGCGTCGTTGATCTGCTGGCGAAGGGATAATTCCTCAAGAGACGGACCAGGTGCTGCGCCGGCTTCCTTCGCAGCGGATAAAGAGGAGAGCTTCTCGATGTCAGATTCGATTCCGATGATTCGGGCCATCTGCAACGCGTTCGGAGGAAGCTTGGAGCGCTCTCCTTCATTGCTCGGTTCATCAGCAACGCGGCGATTACTCTCAGTTGCCGCCGGAGGGCTTTCCTGGGCTGGGCATGTGGTGAAGAACAGGACCAACAGAAATCCTGAAACGGTCAGAGTACAGAGGGTGGTGGATTTTAGGATTTGCATAGCCACCGTCGCCTCCTTTAATGATGTCCGCTACTTGGTTTCCCTGGCCGAGTCGTGGATAAGTCGTGCAGATGCCGCTTAGATTGTCTCTTCCCGCCATAAAGGTGGCCACAGACTCTCAGCTCGTGGCCGCGAGAATCCAAGCGGCAAACAGACTACTCCGAATCCAGTTGCCTTGACACTCCCGCCGCATAAGCCTAGGCTTGTTGTTGAGGTGGTTAACACCTTCTCCTCTTTCAGGTTTCCTGAACTAAGTCAGCCCATCTGAAGTTCTATCTCTTAGCAACCCCAACCTAAGGAGGTTGCCTATGTTTGCACGCAATGTCTCAATTCATCTGAAGTCGAATATGCTTTCCGATTACACCCGAACCTTTGAGAAGGACATCCTTCCTTTGCTTCGTCGACAGAATGGCTTCAAGGACGAAATCACATTCGCTGGTCCCGGCGGAGTGGACGTAACTGCAATCAGTTTGTGGGAAAACAAGACCGATGCCGAAGCTTACAACACCAATACCTATCCGGAAGTGTTGAAGACAATGGCACGATTTATCGAGGGAACCCCCAAGGTTCAGACCTCCGACGTAGTCACCTCGACCTGCCACAAGATTGCCGTTCACGCAGCAGCGTAGAACTGTGAGCTTTTCGCGCGGGAAGGCGGTTAACCTCCGCCTTCTCGGCCAAGAGCGCCGCAGTATTGGTCGTTCGACACCCGAGGCACTCTGCATGAAATCCCTTTTATTAGCCATTCTCGCTGTGTGCTTTGTCGTGAGCGCCGTCGCTCTCACGCCCCATGTTCGCATTCACGCGCCGCATAAGGCTCAGGCGAGCGCCGGGCTGACAATCATGATGGGTATAGTTCAGGACGGCGATAAATTGAGGTTTGTAACCGAGCAGAGAGCTTGGAATGTGGACAATCCGGAGACACTTAAAGGGCATGAAGGACATTACGTCCGAGTGACGGCTCACCTCTATCCGAGTAAGGATTCAATTCACGTCACCGAAGTGAACCTGCCCACCGCCAGTGAGAGCAGGAAGGATAACAGGAAGTAAGTACGACGTCGGATACGGAGCGGAGAGTCCCGCATCGACTGCGTACCTGTGTTCTACGTCTTCGCCATTCTTTTAAAAAATGTGCGGTATTGACGACCCTTGCCGTTTTTGACGGGCAGCCACGCCTTATTTCCTCCACGTCCCGGTTAACTCGCGAGCTGCCAGGCGCCTTAATCGCGCCATCCGTACATGTTCCGATTTCGTAACAAAACTAAAACGTCAGGCGCGGGTTTCATTTAGTTATCATTCGAAAATCTTAGGCTGCGGTGCCCAATTACCTCGGTAAGGTGCAGCCTATCGAGAGAAGGTGCGACAATTGTCTCGTAACGAACACTTCCCCTCGCAACAGATTCCATGCGTTATCAGATCATTTCTCTGAAAAGTCCGGCAACGAGTCGTCGCATTTTTCTGAAAATTGCGCGGCTCCCACAGGCGCGACTTAAGACGTTCCGAGAGGTGGCCCAAGATCCAAAACTGCAACGGGCGATACTGGCGATGATTGGCAAGCAGCTGAAACTTCGGAGCAAGTTTATATCGGAGTTGGCAAAAAATCCCAAAATGCTAAGGACAATTTTGAAGCTATCTAGCACCAAAGTGAGATAGAAGGGTGCGCTTCGTCGGCATTCCGACCGTTAAAACTTAGCGCTGCATGACGCAAGGCGTGTGCTAGTTTTCGATAATAACGCTCCGAAACACGCTGCTTCTTCTGAAGGCCGGGACACGTACGTGTTCCGGCCTTTCTTCCAGGTTCCCGTTACAAGCGAGTCCAGCCGGTCCTTCCACTTCGCATAATGACGCTCAATTTTGAAGAAAACGTGCGATATTGAGAGGAAAATCGGGTTTTGACGTACTATTTCTGTGTCCGCTTGTGAGGGCAGTATGCTTCATAAGGGCAAAGAGAGTGCGTCCCGTAGATTGGTATGGGTCGAAGGTCAGAGTTTCGCGGGATGGGGCTGCTCTGAATGCGCTTGGCTCTTTAACTTTTCCGGCGCGCTCTCCGGCAAATCATTAGATGAAATGAAGCGGAATTTTCAGGTGCAACTCTCCGAAGAGTTTACATCGCACGCTTGCGCTGAGCACCCTCGCACCAAAGGCGGAGAAGCTCTTTCCTCATAGTTCTTTGCAGCGCAAACAAGGACGACCGCACTTAGATCATTCGGGTGTGCGCTAGCGTGCAGACGATACTTGATCACGTCCCCTACACTTCGGAATCTATGCCGCGAAGGTCACGAATAATTCCCGACTCAACTCGCGTTCTGGATTATCCGGCGAGCATGTCGGCTTACGAAATAGAAAGCCTCGCGGCAGAAGCTACACTTGCTGCAGAAGCTACACTTGCTAAAGAGAAAGCGAAACGGCGAAGGAAAAAGCGCAGTCCTGCCAAGCGCAAATCTGCCTAAAACGGTTTTGGAAGAGCTAACGTTAGTGTGGTCGCTTGCGGGACTTGTCTTCGTATTCCAGTAGCCGGTCAAGCTCAATGACAAGTGCCATCATTTTGATGGAGTCTTTTTCTTCACGGACTTCCTCGGCGACGCGACGCCAATCTCTAGGTTGTGGGGTCATGGGAAACCGCCCTTCTCTACTTCAGGTTTCCTCTAAGCTACTCTGGTTCGAAATTGGCGTCTGAGCAATACTGCACATGCCGCACGCACAGAAGTACTCTGCGCAAATCGGGTGCTGATTTTCAGCGATGGAAATTACTGGTGAACAAAAACGTAAAGAAGGCCAACGACAGAGACCCAGGACCATCGCAATAAATACGAAGGCTGGTAGTCCGTTCTTCTCGCGATTGGTTGCACGTTCCATATTTATTCCCCTTGAAAGAGGCGGACTTCTCTATCCCTTCTGCTTCCAGCTTTACCGCCAGGAATAAAGAGCTGCCCGCACGTGCGGCCCCGCCACAATTAATTTGATCGGCTCGGGCCGGGGAACCGCTTGGCCGGGAAAATTACCACGTAGGTACTGTGTGCAATTGTGTATGACCTTTTTTGATCAGCGGAGCGAGATTCATGAGCCGTATGATTTAGCCTCTTTTTCTATAGAAACGCATTCCACGTGGATTGATCGTGTCAAGGAAACGGGATGGCGAAACAGACCCTCGGTTTCAGTTCCACAGTTTTTCGCAAAAAGTTCCGTGACGGGATGAGCGTACGGAACTACCGGGACAACGAGATCATTTTTTCGCAAGGGGATGCTGCCGATGCTGTGTTCTACGTCCAGAGCGGCACGGTGAAGCTCACGATAGCCGCCACACGACGCAAGAAAGCGATAATCGGCGTCTTGCTGCGGGGTAGCTTTTTTGGGGAAGGCTGTCTGGGAGGACAAACTCAGCGGGTTTACACAGCGAGATCAATTGGACAGTCCAATATCACTCGTCTGCAAAGGGAGAACACGATTCGAACACTCAAGCGCGATCCGCAGTTTGCAAGGCTGTTGATGGCATATCTGCTTTCCCGCGTTATTCGAGTAGAGGAAGACTTGGTAGATCAATTCTTTAATTTCAGCGAAAAGAGATTGGCGCGGGTTCTGTTGCTGTTTGGGCAAATAATCAAAGAATCAAAGCCGGAGCACCCCCTGAAGGTGAGCCAAGCAACCTTGGCGGAGATGGTCGGTACCACCCGCGCAAGGGTAAGTAAATTTATGGTTGCATTCAAGAAGAAGGGCTTCGTCAACTACAACGGAGGCTTGCAAATAAACAGCGAACTCATCATCAGTTTCCTGCAAAGTCGGCCCATGTCTGTCGTCACGGAAGCGTAGGCCGGATGGGCTTTTTCCCGGAACTGGTGCAGTTGACCACCTTTTTGTACGTGGAGGTCTTGCGTGACAAGAGAACTCGGTCCGAAGCAGGTAGTCGCTGTTCAGTGTCCGACTTGTGGGGCCGCTCCCGGAGGAGAAGTGTGAACTTACAAGCGGTCAACCTCGCACCTCGCCGCATCGCGACCGCCGATTGATCGCAAAAGACGAAGCCTAGCCACATCTGGTCAGCGTCCTGCGGTCCGCTCCAGCCATTCTCAAGAGAATCCAGAAAACGAAAAACATAGGTCGCGTGTCCCATCAGATTGCTCTCGCCTTAAGCGGTCTTCCTTCTCATCCAGCATTCGGGTGATCTCAGCGATGAGGTGCAATAACCGTTCTGGGTCTTGCTCGACTGCGGCCCGCTGGCACAGCGTCATCCAGTGTTCTTTTTTTTTCGTGTTGCACGGCTTAGCTTGATTTCCTTGGAATTGGTTTACGCAACCGAATAGCCTCCTGCACTTCTCGCAGCTCTTTACAAGGCTGGCAATTAGGGTCGGAGCAATAAGGCGAACCGTGGGGTGGCGTTGGTTGGTTTGGTGGGGAACTGGAAGAGTTTGCCATAGGGCCTCCTGCTGAGACTCAATCAGTCGCACAAGAGACCGACGCCCGACTGGGCGCGGCGGAGGGATGTGTAATAGACAAAACAACCCTATCACGTTGACGAATACGTGACCGCCTGTGGTCGAACCCTCCTGCACCGGCCAGGATTGCCGAAGCCGTGAAGGTGACCTTTTGAACAGCTTCACTGTGCTTATCCTCACAACTGGTCGGAGCATCTAAAAGCCACAGACGCTCAACCAGCCGTGACTCACAAAGGCAACATTACTGGGACAAGTACGCCGAGACTCATATTGCCAGTTCTCGTTTTCCTGGCAACCGTCCCTTCCTGGTCACAACCGCCTTCGTCTTCGCCATCGTCCACAGCTGAAGTCAACCCTCCCGATCTGAACCTAATAGTGCAATGCTTGGAGGAGGTCCAGCACCGGGACCCCGCTGAGTCTCGTTCCTATGAGGTGACGCGAGAGTACAAGGTGTTCCGCGGCTACGATAAGCAGCCAACCTCTGAGGTGATGGCGCAGATCAATTTCGTTCCTCCTGACGTGAAGACATACAAGATTACGCAGGTGCGAGGAAACTCGAGGGGAGAAAAAATAGTTCGCGAGCTTCTCGAGCGGGAAACCGAGTCGGCGAAAAAGGGACCAGGGAGCGAAATCAGCAGGTTGAACTATGATTTCGTTTTTCTCAGGCAAGAGAACTTCGAGGTTCCTGAATACGTGTTACGGATCGTCCCCAAGCGGAAGGATAAATATCTTTTACGCGGGCAGATCTGGGTAGATGCAAGCACATTCCACATCCGCCGAATCGAAGGGGTCCCAGCAAGAAGCCCTTCTTTTTGGATCAAGGATATTCATATCACTCTGCAATATGCGGAACTGGGCGGGATGTGGGTACCGGTTTCATTCGACGCTATCGCTACGGTACGCCTCTTAGGGCAGTTCACACTTGCCGGCCTCAACATCCGAAGCTCCGAGCCAGCATCCACTGCGACCAATCGCCATGCGCAATGAAGACTGGCCAGTTTTTTTTGATTCGTGACTGTGTTTTGAAAAAAATCTGCAATTTCATATTGCAAAAAAGTTGGAATCATGGCATGTTCAATCATCTTCTTACGAAAGGACGCCCAAATTGGCGGATTTTAAAAATACAACGCTAAGCGGGCAACATCGGCCAATAACCAGCCGAGGTTGCTATAGGGCGTCGCTCCGGTTGCGCTAACCAGCTTTAACGGCTGACCTTCGGCGCTCTTTCCGCAAAACCAAAAACTAAAGTAGCAGGCGTGAGCCGTGGCGCTCGTTCGATCAGCGATCCATTGACCGCTCCTGCTTCAACGATAACCGTGTAGCGACTGGCATCCCCGCTCGTTCGCGGCCCTCAATTCCGGCGAGCGCCGGTTAGAAAATGAAATATGTTGGAACTTCTAAAACGTATGCTGACCGGCGAGAACGCATTCGCGTCGGGCGGATTGTTGCTGATGATCATCGGCGGTGTAAGTGTCTGGTTGCGAGCGGTTCCGGAGAGAATCTGGTACTGGATCGTAAGGCAAGCGACCATGATGATCACCGTCAATGATGACGACGCCGCATTTGTGTGGGTGAAGGAATGGTTTCTGGAGCAAGAGTTTCTCAAGAGAATACGCCACGTGGATCTCGACACGACCATGCGTAACGAGCGCATTGCAATGATTCCGGCGCCGGGAATGCACTGGTTCTGGTACGAAGGCAGACCGTTTCAGGTGTGGTTCTCGCGTACCGAAGAGTCGCATGAGCGAGTCACCAGGCGTATGGAATCGCTCACCTTTCGCACGCTGGGGAGGAAACGAGCCTTCCTGCAAAGGTTTGTGAATGACGTGGTGAGCTGCCACACGCGGCGAATGGGCGTGCAGTCGTACCTGTATTTCTACAACGATGGCTGGGATTACGTGGAAGGCTATGCACCGCGGCTGCTCGACTCGGTGGTGCTGCAACCTGGCGAGAAGGAGCATTTGGTCGAAGACGTGAAAAGCTTTCGCGCGTCGAAGCAACGGTATGCGCGACTGGGGATTCCGTATCATCGCGGCTACTTGCTGTATGGGCCTCCGGGAACGGGGAAGACTTCGCTGGTTTCGGCGCTGGCCGCGCACTTCGGGCTTTCGATCTACGTGATGAATCTTGCCGATTTCACCGATCGCAGTCTGATGAATGCCGTCAACCTGGTGCCTGCGAATTCGGTGTTGCTGTTCGAGGATATTGACTGCGCGAAGAGCGGTAAAGCACGTGAGCCTACGAATTCGAGCGCGAGCCATGGAACGCAAACGCAAACCGAGAAGGGAACCGCTGCCGCGAATGGCGTCACACTTTCGGGTTTGTTGAATGTGCTGGACGGATTCTATGCTCCGGCCAACGTGTTGTTCGTAATGACCACGAACCACATCGAGGTCCTGGACGAGGCGCTGTTGCGGCCCGGACGAATCGATTACCGGCTGTATTTGGGCAAGGCCACAGATCGCCAGAAGATTGAACTGTACCAGCGGTTCTTCCCCGAGGCTTCGGAGTCCGAGGCGCGGGAGTTGGTGGAGAGTTCGCGGTCGGCGGAAACTATGGCCGAGTTTCAGGGATTGCTGCTGGGGTTGGAGCAAGGGCGAGAACGGCAGGAGTTAGTCGAAGCAGCGGTTCCGGAGTTGCAAAGATGAGAAAGGAGGTCCCGTGCCTGCTTTGGTTTTTGTTTTGCTATTCAGAATGGTTTTTGAAGCTGTTCGCGTGTTTCGCAATGCAGCACACGAAGCCAAGCCGGCACCGCTCTGCGCGGATTGCTTCTTCGCGCACGTGCAGTACGCGGCGAATGCACGGCGTGCGATCTCCTGCACGTATGGCGGGGCAGTGCGTCCGATGAAGCTGGATGTGCTGTACTGCACTGACTATCGTGCTCGAGACATGCCGCTGCGTGCTGGTGTGATCGGGTTTGTGCACGAGATCGCACCGGTGGAGTAAAGGGTGGAGCAGCGCTTCCAGCGCTGCGTCTAGGATTGCCCAAAGTGGACGGCTTTAGCCTCTGAGGTCATCACGGGGGCTAAAGCCAGGTCATAGACGGGCAACACTACTGCAAGCCTGAAGGCCTGCTCCGCCAGAATCAGAAGGAATGAGACGTTATGACTGACAACACTTACAACGTAATCAAACCCGAAAACGGCGTGCCCATTAAGGCCTGGACTAAGGGGGTCCCGCTGGAGGATGCCGCGCGCCAGCAACTCTTGAATGTCGCGCAGTTGCCGTTCATCTACAAGTGGGTGGCGGCCATGCCCGACGTGCATTGGGGTATCGGTGCCACGGTAGGCAGCGTGATTCCGACTCGCGGCGCCATTATTCCGGCGGCGGTCGGTGTGGATATCGGCTGCGGCATGATGGCGGTGCAGACTTCTCTGCACTCCAACCATCTGCCGGACAATCTGCACGGCATTCGCACGGCGATTGAAAAGGCAGTGCCGCACGGGCGCACCGACAACGGTGGAAAGAACGACCGCGGAGCGTGGGCGAATGCTCCGGCGCAGCATCTGGAAGTGTGGGCGAAGATGGAGCCCGCGTACCAGGCGATTATCGAGAAGTATCCCAAGCTGAACCATGTGCAGCGCGTGAATCACCTTGGGACGCTTGGCACCGGGAACCACTTCATCGAGGTCTGCCTCGATGAGAACGAGAACGTCTGGTTCCTATTGCACTCGGGATCGCGTGGCGTGGGCAATCGCTTCGGCACCTTTTTCATCGAACTGGCGAAGAACGACATGCGCCAGTGGATGATCAATTTGCCGGACAAAGACCTCGCGTACTTGCCGCAGGGTACCGAGCACTTCGACGACTACGTTCGTGCGGTGCACTGGGCGCAGGATTACGCCCTGGCTAACCGCGAGCTGATGATGCGCAATATGATCGTGGCGGTGCATGACTGCGGTGAGGTGCCGGCATTCGCAACCGGATTCTCACGAGCTGAGGATTTGAAAGGGCGCGGCTTTGAGTCGCGCCGTGAAGATCAAGTGCTGGATTCAACGGCACGGCTGGAAGCCGTGCCCTTTCAAAGCGCGCTGGTTGTCGTGAGTTGCCATCACAACTATGTGACCTGGGAGCACCACTACGGCGAGAACGTGCTCATCACGCGCAAGGGAGCGGTACGTGCGCGTGAAGGTGACATGGGAATTATTCCCGGCAGCATGGGCGCCCGTTCTTACATCGTGCGCGGCAAGGGCAATCCGGAAAGCTTCATGAGCTGTAGCCACGGGGCAGGACGAGCAATGTCGCGTACGGAGGCAAAGCGCCGCTTTACTTTGGACGACCATGCGAAAGCTACGGCCGGCGTCGAGTGCCGTAAGGATGCGGACGTCATCGACGAAACGCCAATGGCGTACAAGTCCATCGATGCCGTGATGGAAGCGCAGCGCGATCTGGTTGACGTGGTTCACACGTTGCGCCAGGTGGTCTGCGTGAAGGGCTAAACGGGGGAGGGCTGAAAGCCCTCTCCTACATCCGCGTGGTCGGTAGTGTTCAACTTCGGCTGATCACGCGTAAGCCAGCACCAGGGCGCCGCTGAAGATCAGCAGCCCGCCGCACCAGTGATGCCACGTTAGTTTTTCATGAAGAAAAATTGCGGCTAAAGCGATCGCAATCACCACACTCAGCTTGTCCACGGGGGCGACCCGTGAAGCTTCGCCAAGTTGTAAGGCGCGGAAATAGCACAGCCACGACAAACCGGTAGCAATGCCGGACAGGACCAGGAAGGTCCAGGTTCGTGCTCCAATGGTCGCAATCGATACCGTGTTCGTGAAAAGAGCGACAGCCCAGGCGAATATCAGAATCACTACAGTTCTGATAGCGGTTGCCAAGTTGGAGTTCACGTGGGCTACTCCAACCTTGGCCAGCACTGCTGTAAGCCCGGCGAAAAACGCCGAGAGCAAAGCCCAGATAAACCAGCTCATGTGCTCGCTTTGTCCTTCTGCTTCATTGTTCTGCGTCGGATTGTAAAGCTTGACCAACCGCGCTATTATCCGAACATTACGGTCTGCGCGACCTAAGTCAGGTAATCAGGGGTGAGGTATCCCTGGCACAGTGGAACTCTCCATCCCCGCAGTTTAGTGCCTCTGATTCTACACTTCGGTATTGCAGCCCTGTCCGTCCCAGCACGCGCTTTAAGCACTTCCCGCCAGGTAAAACTAGCGAGGTAAATCCGATGACCGCCGAGATGCGGAAGACCGGAATCGACGTAGTGGGCGACATGCCTTGGGGTACACACTTTTGTGCCTTCTACGAAACAAAAGCGGACCTCCTCGAAATGACGGTTGCTTACTGCAGAGCTGGATTGCAAAGCCAGGAGTTCTGCCTGTGGGTAGTTGCCGAACCTCTTGCTGTCGAAGACGCAAGGCGGGCACTGAAAGAGGCCGTACCTGATTTTGATCGATACTTCGCTGACCGCAGCATAGAGATTGTCCGGGCTCACGACTGGTACTTACAGGATGGCACGTTTGACCTCAACCGAGTTATTCGTGGTTGGAATGAGAAACTCGCGCGCGCATCCGCCCGAGGTTACGCCGGCGTAAGGGTGACCGGCGATACCGCCTGGCTTGAGCAGCGGGACTGGAAAGACTTCTGTGAATACGAAGAGTCGCTCAACCAGGCGGTCGCCAATCAGCGTCTGGCGGTGCTGTGCACGTACCCGCTAGCCGCGTGCGGAGCTGCTGAAATCCTGGATGTGGTACGAACCCATCAGTTTGCAGTAACAAAGAGACGTTCAAGTTGGGACGTTATCGAAACTGCCGGGCACAAGCAAGCCAAAGCAGAAATCAAGCGCCTGAATGAGGAACTTGAACAACGTGTGCTGGACCGGACCAGCGAACTGACTGTGGTCAATACGGCGCTGACAAAGGAAATACTTCAACGTCAACGCGCCGAAGAGGCCTTGCTTCGCAGCGAAGCCTATTTAGCGGAGGCGCAGAGAGTGAGCCACACCGGCAGTTTCGGGTGGAGCGTTTCCAGCGGGCATATCGTCTGGTCAGACGAAACGTTTCGAATTCTTGAATTCGACCCAGACATTGAACCTACAGTGGAACTCATACTGCAGCGAACCCATCCGCAGGACAGACCCTTCGTCCGCGAAACGCTCGATCGCGTAGCACGAGACAGGAACGCGTTTGATTTTGAACACCGGCTGTTGATGCCAAATGGCTCGGTGAAGTGCATTCGAGTTGTGGGTCATCCCTCAATAAACGATGAATCGGGCAGCGTCGAGTTCGTCGGAGCGGTGATGGACGTCACGGAACGCAAACGCGCCGAAGAGGCCCTGCAGCGCAGCGAAGCCTACTTGGCGGAAGCGCAGAAGTTAAGCCACACGGGCAGTTGGGCATGCAACATCGCGACTCGAGAGATGATCCACTCGTCTGAGGAACACCATCGCCTGTTTGGTCTCGATCCGGAGAGAGAGGGGGTACCTGCATTCGATGAATTTTACCAGCGCATTCATCCGGAAGATCGGGACCGGACAGTTGACGATCTCGAGAGGGCAATCCGCGCAGGAACTAATGTCGAGGCGCATTTCCGAGTCGTAATTCCGGAAGAGGCGACAAGATACATGTACGGGATAGGTCACCCTGTTGTCCGACCGTCCGGCAACGGCGGCGAATTCGTGGGTGCCGTGATGGACGTCACCGAGCGCAATCGGGCAGAGGCGCTGCGTGATGGAGAGAGCCGCATTTTGGAGATGATAGCGCGCGATGCTCCGCTCGAGGAAACGCTGGAAAACCTGGTGCGCGTCGTGGAATCGCAATTTGCCGGCTTGCTTTGCTCTGTCCTGCTCCTCGACGAGGACGGGCAACATGTGCGGCACGGCGCTGCTCCCAATCTTCCTAAGCCCTACAGCGAGGCCATCGACGGTCTTCGCATCGGACCGAAGGCGGGATCATGCGGCACCGCCATGTATCGCAGAGAGCCTGTTGTGGTCACCGACATTCTTCAGGACCCACTCTGGGAGGACTACCGAGATGTGGCCGGCCGTTATGGGCTCCGCGCCTGCTGGTCCACTCCCATTCTCTCGCATTCGGGTAAAGCGATGGGCTCGTTTGCCATGTATTACCGTGAACCGCGCAGTCCGAGCCCGGCTGAGACCCGCGCCCTGGAAATGGCCACCCATCTCGCCGGTATTGCCATTGAACGCAAGCTGTCGCGCGAACAGCTACAGCGAAGCGAAGCTTATCTGGCCGAAGCGCAGAGGTTGAGCCACACCGGCAGCTGGGCTTTCAATGCTGGAGAGGCGATCTACTGGTCAGAGGAAAATTTCCGAATTTGGGGCTTCAATCCGCAGCAGGGTCTTCCGGATCGCGAAACCGTGTTGCACCGGATCCATCCAGAGGATCGCGACAGGGTGGTCGAAAGTGTCGAGAAGGCGGTACGCGAAAAAAGCGACTATGCTGTCGAGTTCAGAATCGTGCTACCCGAGGGAACAGTCAAACACATCCATGGGTTAGGCCATCCGGTGTTTAGCGCGAGCGGGGAGCTTGTTGAAGTCGTCGGTACGCAGCTCGACGTGACAGAACGTAAACGCGCCGAAGAAGAACGCGAGAGATTGGGGCAGCTACAGGCGGATCTCGCACACATAAACAGAGTGACCACCATGGGCGAGTTGACCGCGTCTCTAGCGCACGAGATCAAGCAGCCCATTACCGCAGCCTTAACCGACGCCAAAACCTGCATGCGATGGCTTCGTCGCGATGAGCCCGACCTGGCAGAGGCGTGCGAAACCGCATCGAGAGTGGTTACAGACGTAACGCGCGCGTCCGAAATCATTAGCAGAATCAGCTTGCTGTTCAAGAAGGGCGCTCCGCAGCACGCGTTGGTTGATGTAAATGAACTGATTCGGGAAATGATTGTCCTACTGCGTAGTGAGGCCGCCCGGCACTCGATCTTGATTCGCTCCGAGCTCGCCGACGGTCTTCCCAACATCATGGCGGAGCGGGTTCAGTTACAGCAGGTGTTCATGAACCTGATGCTCAATGGCATTGATGCCATGAAGGACGTATGCACCGCAGGTGAACTGACCATAAAGTCGCAGCAACTTAAGGAGAACCAACTGCTGGTATCGGTCAGTGATACTGGAGTCGGACTGCCGCAACAGCAAGCCGAACAAATGTTCAACGCGTTCTTTAGTACGAAGGCCCACGGTACGGGTATGGGACTGCCGATCAGCCGCTCCATCATCGAATCTCACGGGGGCCGTCTGTGGGCCACCTCCAACTCTGGCCGGGGCGCAAGCTTCCATTTCACTCTGCCAAGCAAGGGCGAAAGACGTACGACATCGGCACAGAGCGACATCCCTCAGAGCGCCTAGTCAGTTCCAGAGCTCAAAGAACCTTCAAAGCAGGCACGATTATCTCAAGCCAAGCTCGCCGTTGTATTGCTGGGTCATCTTGTAGCACTCACAGGCGGAGTCCTCCAGTTTCTTGCGGTTCAGAATCGTGACCGCGCCACGCGTGTACTTGATAGTCTGCTCCTTCTGCAAAATGCTGGCGGCCAAAGTCACACTTGGTCTTCCTGTTCCCAGCATGGTTGCAAGAAAGTCATGGGTAATTGGCAGCGTCTCCGAATCGACCCTATCCTGGGTCATCAGCAACCACCGCGCCAGGCGCTGCTTGATATCATGCAGCCGATTACACGCCGCGGTCTGCGCGATCTGCATTCCCAAGAGTACCGCGTAGCGGCACAAGTCCAACTGAAGGCCTGGAGCCGATTCCAAAATTTTCTGTAACGCTCCCACTTGTATGCGGAAGCCATCTCCCGGGATTTGTATTACCTCCCTCATCATGCCTGTGCCCAGGCCAACCGCCGCTGGTATTCCCGTAAAACCTTCATTCCCTACCACGCCGGTCTCGGCCGTCTTCCCATTTCTCATGGCGACAACCAGAGAAATCAAACCTCCATTCAGAAAATACGCATATTTTATTTTGTCACAGGCTTCGTGAATAACCAGATGGTGCGGCAGGTCGAGATATTCGAGATGAGGACGCAGTAAGCTGTAGTCGCTATCGGAGGCCGACAAAAGTAGGATGTTTTTTACAGCCTTCCCCTGAGCGTTCGTGCGCTCGCCCGACTGCACGACCTGGGGCTTGTAGGTGGCCATAAACGATCCTTGAATAAGGAACCAGTATCACAGGCGAGAATCTTCCTGTGGTCAAAATTATACGAGCGCTTCATTCGCTGTGGAATCCGGAGCTGGATTGGCTTGAAATGTCACCATTCCACTCAGAGCAGTAGTGAGTGAAAATCTCCTGATTACAACAGTTGGTGCTCACAGCCGGAAGACCTCGAGCGATGTTCCGTTCTATGGGAGAATGGCTCCCATGCCTAAGCTTGGTTCCAGCGCCTCGCCTGATTCCATGCGCACCGCCTACTTCGGGCTTGCTATCTTTCTGTTCAGTTTTTTTCTGCCAGCGGTCGGCTCTCTCATCGGCTTCCAGTGTGCTTTTTGGGCCCTCACCTCTTGGAATCACCAAGACAAAATATCTTCCCTTGCACTATTTGGGGGCTGGCTCAATCCCATGGTGCTCGTACTCTTCTTTCTCTCTATTTTCCGCCGTGCACCGCGGATTCGATCCGTGCTTACGGTCACTATTCTCTTTTCTATACCCATGACGTGGATCGCCATCTATCGCATGGCGGTTGTCGGAATGTATATGGATTTGGATGTCGGCCACTTTCTCTGGATCGCCGGAATTCTCGTTATCGCGTTGCCAAACGTTCGGCCCGCGTTTTCATTCTCACTAGCTCGGTGGCTTGCGGGCGGGGCAGCCTCGGTGATTGCTTTCCTTTCTGTTCCCCTCCTTATTGCCCTCACAATGCGTCCCGCGAGCGAGCTGGACGATTTCTTTTATGTGGTTGCCTGGACCCTAAAGGAACCGAGTATCTGCGGAAAAATCAGTGCGAATGCGATTGGCCGTCCAGACCAGCGTGATTCCACGGATTTCACCTACATGCAATCGGATTGTTATCGCAATATTGCGGCAATGCTTCACGCGCCGGACCTGTGCAGCCACGTCAAATCCGCTAGCATTGATCGCCTTATCGGTAGTCCTTCCGCGAAATTGAGCTGCCGCAAGCAGCAATACACCCTGGGCACGGCCATGCCTGGCACTGAACCGAACTTAATTGGTACTATGCGCTCGATGGGCTTGGGTGACGAGCAATTGGCGGAATTTCTTTACGAGGAGCGGCCCGATAATTATCTTGATCCTGTTTTGAAAATTCTTCGAAACGATCCTGCGTTTCTCTCACGCCTGACCGCCGCACCAAACTACGACGAACCATTCAGGTTAGAAAATAGGCGCAGTGCGCATTCGTTGGAGTTCCTGGATGACATAATTGCCATACAGTCGGATATTCCCTCTCTCTGCAAAAAAATCTCTCCGAATGCACAGGCCCAAGACTTCGGCGGCCATTTTTTGCTACGAAATGCCTGCTTCTCGAACGTCGCTTTCAACCGGAGAGACGAATCTCTCTGCGGGAACCTAGCGCGTGCGGGAGACATCCAGCAACCAAATCACGGTGACCCTAGTAGGGCCTATGAGGCCTGCGTGAAAACTGTGGCTATCCTGCGCGATCCACGCACGCACTTGCAGTCGTTTCGCTATCCAGGAAGTTACTTTCCCACCTGGCCACAATTCCAGGAAGCTATCCAGCAACTTGGTTACCCCTCGACCACTCCGTGGTTGCAGCTTCCCCATCCGGTACCCGAACAGTATGCAAATTACTTCTTGTATGTCGCCCAGCCGCAACACGTTACGGCTCGCGCCGATTTCGTCCGCCGTGTACTTGCCATCCAGTCGGCTTCGTCTCTCGCATTTCGACAAACCGCCTCAAGATGACTATAGGCGTAGACCGCGCTGCGGTCATGAGCTAGACCTTAAGGAACTGTTCCGCTACGCCTGGCGTCCGTAGACTTGTGCCATCCTCCCCGACGATCAGAAGATTATCTGAGGACCCAGCCTGCGATGCACATGCAATGGTTCAGTCAGCACAGTATCCCGTTTACCGTGATTTTGGAGTACATTCCACTGATTGCGACGGTGGCGACCACCGTCCTGAGCCTGGTGCTGGCACGTGCCACCCTGCGCTATGCAGAGGCCAGCGACAAAAGCCTGGCGCTGGCGCGTGAGGAGTTCGAGCGCCAATGGTCACCCGAATTGCACATTAAGTTGGAGAGGGTCAACTCTCGTCAAGCGAGAATCGTGGTCACCAATTTGGCGAAGATTTCTGTGCTGCTGCAGTTGGTACAATTGCGCCGGCTGGCGATGGGTGTTCCTTCTTTGCGCACCGTCCTGAATGAACCGCTGGTGGGGGGGACAACCTGGAACCACGATCTGGGGAAGAATCTGTTTGGCTGCACTGGCGACGACTACGAAGGCCAGATCGCTGCCTCCATGGCTTTTTATGCTTCCGGACGCCTGTTTCATACCGACTGGTTCCGCTTTCAGATCCAGGTCAGCCACGGGGAGATCCTACGGCTTGAGCCGGTGAACATCGCGGCCCGGCGGGTACGCATGATCGATAGCGCTGACGAAACAGAGCAGGAGTTGGTGAAGGACGTGGCCAAAGCCAGCGCTGCGAACGCGTAATAGTCCGTTAACGCCGGAACTCCAAGGCAAAGTACACCTTTCTAGCCCAGGCCACGGGCAAACTCGTGCGAAGGCGTGGCATCTCACTCGCCGAGAGTCACAGATCTTTATGAAATCTTACTTTGCAGTTGCCGTAATTATTGCAATGACATCCTTTGGATCCGCGTCAGCTCAAACTAGCGAGCCAGCACCGGCCGGAACGAAGGTTGACCAGCAGGACCCGACAACCGTTCAACCCACAAAACAGAAGATCGAGGTGACGCCGAGTGTGATCCGTGAAGCGCAGCAAAAGCTGGACGATGCCGGTTATCGCGCAGGGAACGCCGATGGAAAAATCGGCCCAAAAACCCGATCCGCAATACGCAAATATCAGCGAGACCAGAGCCTATCCGTAAATGGCAAGCTCGATGAGAGCACGCTTTCTCATCTCAACGTGGGCGGAAATGAAACCATGTCCGCGGCCCCAGGAGACCTGAAAAATGGCGCGAGGGCAGCGGGTCACGACATTAAGAAGGGGCATCCCGTCGCCGCCGCCAAGGCCATGGGCAAAGGAATCGGTCGCGCGGGCAAAGAGGTGGGTGAAGGGACAAAGTCCGACGTGGTGAAAGGCGCGAACAAAGTCAAGGACAAGACGTCGGGCGACGATCCGGCCACACCGCCGAAGCAATAGGAGTAAGTCTCTCGCGTTACCCCTCGAAGAAGCACTTTCCGTCAGATATTCTCATCGGCGCAAGGCTGGGATACGTACCGGCCCCCTAACTGCCTGAACACTGATACTCGACAAGTGTGATTCGCTAATTTTAGCTTCATCCGACGCCTGCGGATAAGCCCGTTTCGAATTGTCGTCATTTCCTGCCGAAGACTTCCTTTAGTAACGCGGTGGTGCGGGCGGCTGGGTCCTTGCGGATCTGTTTTTCTTGTTCTCCGAGCACATGGAAGAGGCCGTCAAGCGTTTTGCTGACTACGTATTTGTCGACATCAAACTGACCAGCCAGGGCGCTGCCACCCGGGGCGCTCTTGATTACCTGGTTATATTGTTGAACCACGCCAACCCGTTCCATAGACCTATGGACGATCGGTGAGAAAGCGACAGTGAGATCGGGGGAACTGGTTCGCTTGAAATATTCGGTTGCAGCAGTATCGTCCTCTGTAAGGATGTGGCGGGCGTCGTCGAAAGTCATCTTCTTCAGAGCAGCGAGAAAGATTTGTTTTGCCTGGGGCGCAGCTTGCTCAGCGGCGCGGTTCATCCCGACTTCGAGTTCGTCCACTTTCGCCCCCATGCCCACCATGCGCAGACCCCGGCCGACAGTTGCCAACTTAGGAGGCAACACGATCTTGATGGCTTCGTTTTTCAGGAACCCGTTGGGTCTGCCAGTAAGAGCCACAGCCTTTGCAGTGCTGACCTGAAGCGCTTGCTTCAGCCCTGCGATGATTTTGTCATTACTCAGGCTGGAGGTGTCGCGGTGCGCAAGAGTTTCGCCGGCTTTCTTGAGAACTTCGTCAAGTTGCGCCGCATTGTAGGTGGAGCAGAAGATTACAAGAGCGATGATGAGCAGGGAAACACGCATGAGAGTCCTCGCAGCGGGTAAGTTGAGCTGGGTGATTCTATCGCAATGGGCTTGTGAGAATTTGTGAGCGTACTCTCACGTACTCCGGGAACAATCACTCCAGGTGGCAGGGGAACCAACCTTTTTGTGGTCCTTAGAAGGCGTTTACAAGCGTATAGAAACCCGTTTGCTCCTAAAAGATTGGGCCGATGCGATCAACGCACCGGCCCATTTTATTGACGTGGACAACGCCTCAGGGACAGGTACAGCCACTAATAACATCGGAGTCCAACGTGACCGCGCCATTCCGCGCCAGGGCTCTGCCTTCCAGATCCACGCCGGTGGTGACTGTGATTGAGGTCAGCGCCAGGATGTTTCCTTTGAAGACTGAGTTTGTTCCTAGAGTCGCCGAGCTGCCGACCTGCCAGAAGACGTTGCAGGCCTTAGCGCCGTTGGTCAGGACAACATGGCTGCCGCTGCCCGTAGTGAGCGTGGACGCGATCTGGAAAATGAAAACTGCATCCGGATTGCCCTGAGCATCGAGAGTGACGTCCCCGGAGATTGCAAGCGACGATGTTGATTTGTAGACACCAGTGGTGAGCGTCTGCCCGACCAAATCTCCAGCCACCGAACTGGCGCCCGATCGTCCGGCAGCGTCGATATAGGCAGCAGTCAAAGTAGTCTGGGCCTGGCCTGCTGGACCGTCGGCAATATGGATCGTCCCGCCCGTCGAGCCCGGGGGGAATCCAGTCACAGCGGTACCCGGACTAACTCCAACATCTCCGGAGACCGTGGTGGAACCGGTGTTTGTAACAGTGGTTCCAGCCAGGACCGAGAAATTCCCTATTCCAGGACAAAGGACTACCGGCAACGGTCCACCGGTCTGGCAGGGGCCGGTGGTAAAAGTCTGATGGAACGGCGCGGGCAAAGGCACTCCGCCCATGTCCTTGACCCCCGTAGTTACTGTGATCGTGTAAGTGGTATTCGCCGCCAAGGCAGTCGAGGGCGTAAAAGTGGCGGTCTGACTGACCACGTTATAGGTCACGGCGCCGGCCACACCTTCAATAAAGAATGTGCGCGAAGTGATGGTGAGCGAGTCCATTTGCTCGTCAAAAGTGACCTTGATCTTCTGGTCTAGGGGCACGCAAGTGGCGCCCGCCGCAAGATTGACGGCGACGACTTCCGGTGGAGAAGCGTCTTTAGTTGCGCGGGTGGTGAAAGAGAAATCGAATGCCTTGGCAAGCGGAGTTCCACTTATGTCTTTGGCACCAACTGTAATACTCGCGTTATACATCGTACTGGCGGCGAGGTCAGCAGAAGGCTTGAAGGCCCCAATCTTGTTGGCTGCGTCGTACGTAACTGTGCCAGATACACCTGCAACCACAAAGGTATCGGTGTTGATGCTTGCCGGATCCATCGGCTTGCTGAAGACCACTGCAATCGAGCGGTTGGTGCCCACTCCGTTGGTTTGAGGGACCACCATCAATACCGCGGGAGCGTCGGAAGCTTGGGGAGCTGGCTGGTTTGGAACACCACTACAGCTAAGGAGAAAAATCGTTACCAGAAGGGCGGTTGAACCCTTGCAGAACTGTCGGATTGACATAGGATCCTTTCACAGTACCTCGGCGAGTTCGGGCGATAACACACCTGGTAGTTAGAGCTACCTGCCCGCTACTAAGGCCACGATTGGAGCCGAAGCAAGCGTGGGAACAAAAACTCGGAACTCCTGAGAGAGGTGAGCTCCGCAAATTTAACTTTGAGATTATCTGGCTGTAAAGTCAGAGTGTCTGTTCAGAATCGCTCACTTCGCTGTTTTTTTATCCGGGGAGAATAAGCTGCTTTCCAAGGTGTGATGAGGAGGCGTCCAATTCCTCGGAAAACTATTTCCAGCTAAGGACCACGCTTGCACCAGCGCAGAACATCACTGCTGTTCCGATCCACCCAACCAACCTGAGGTAGCGTGGTATTACAAACTGACCCATTACTTTTCTGTCCGACGCCATAATCATGATTACAACCATTAGTGGTCCCGCGATCAACCCATTTAAAACGGCAGCCCAGAAAAGAGCCCTTACGGCATCGATGTGTAGGAAATTCAGTGATAATCCGACGACGGTTGCGGCGCAGATCGCAGCATAAAACCGTACCGCCTGCTTCGGCGTCCGCTCCAGACTTGCATTCCAGCGGCAAGCCTCTCCAATGCCGTAGGCAGCGGAGGCTGCCAAAACCGGCACCGCGAGGAGCCCGGTCCCAACGATTCCGCAAACGAAGAGCGCAAAAGCGAAACGACCGGCCAAAGGCTCCAAAGCGGTGGCAGCTTGAGCCGAGGTGGAAATCTGCGTAACGCCATGAACGTGCAACGTAGATGCCGCAGTAAGAATAATGAAAAAGGCAATTACGTTCGAGAACGCCATTCCAACATAAGTGTCGATGCGAATGCGTTCGAGCTGCGCTGGCGCCTGTACCGGAGCACGCTTTAGCGCCTTCTCCCCCCGGTTGTTTTTTACTTCTTCCACTTCTTGGGAAGCTTGCCAGAAAAAAAGATATGGACTGATGGTGGTGCCGAGCACCGCCGCTAAAGCAGTCAGATACTCTCTCTTTAACTGAACGTGCGGAATAATACTTGCTCGTAGCACCTCGCTCCAAGGGACATGAACGAAGAAGATCACGCCAACATAGGCGAAAAGCGACAGTGTGAGCCACTTCAAATATTTCATGTATTTTGAGTAAGGAACAAACAATATGGCAACTAGCGATGTCGCTCCAAAAAACACCACGAAGATGCTCGACTTTGCCGGAATGAGCAAGTGCAAGGCATCTCCCATGGCGCCGATATCCGCACCTAAGTTGAAAACGTTCGCAATCGCCACTGCGGTCAGTACGGCATAGAGCAATGGCTTGGGATAGTTTTTGCGAAGATTGCCAGCGATACCGCAGCCAGTGACGCGGCCAACGCGCGCGCTAATCTCCTGAATCGCGGCCATCAGCGGGTACGAGATGATCATGGTCCAGAGGAGACCGTAACCAAATCCAGCTCCAACCTGAGAATATGTTGCGATCCCGCTGGGGTCGTCGTCGGAAGCCCCTGTAACTAGTCCGGGGCCTAGCGTTTTTAGGAAGAGGTTGATGGCACCCAGGCGTTTCTTGCGTTTGCCTGGAAGGGAACCGTCGATTTTGCGTTCAGGTTTTACAACTTGAGTTGTCATCGGTCCACGAAAACCAGCAAAGGACGCAAAACAAGAGGCGACAGGCCCGCTAGTTGTCGCCTCAATCTGTTCCTCCTCGTAGCGAATCGCGATCCAACGGCTATGCCACCCGCTTGGCAGCCTTGCGGGCCTTGCCAGGCTCCTTGGCTTCAAATTCCTCATTCGCCTGGGAATTAATTTCTTTGGCGAGTTCAGTCAGCTTTTCATCGGTTTCTTTCTCTTCCTCAAGAGTTTGTTCCAGAAGCAATACGTGCTCGGATTCGCCGAGAATACGGGCGAATTCAGATGCGGTTCCATAGGCTGCGATCTCGTAATGTTCAACGCGTTGCGCCGCACCGATTAATGCGGCGTCCTTAACGGCATCTTCGAAGTCCTCTTCCATGACTTCGCTCCCTTCCTTCACCAAGCCTTCCATTCCCACACATTTTTTGCCCTTTGGGCTCTCATCGAGGGCCTTGAAAATCTTTTCCAGCCGCTGCACGTGTTGCCGAGTTTGTTCCAGATGGTCCTCGAATCCCTGCCGCAGTTCCTCTGAGGCGGCAGCCTTGGCCATCTTGGGGAGAGCTTTTACTAGCTGGTTCTCCGCGCTGTACAGATCTTTTAGTTCGTCAACGTACAGATCCTTGAGTCCTTCGTTTGGCATATGTCCTCCGACATAAACACAGATAGTGCGCGGGTTAGTTGCCGAGAGGGTTTGCAGGGTTGGACGGGAAGCGGCATCGACGTAAACCGAACATGCACGGGTGTGCCATTCGCCGGCTCGACCCTTGCCAATTCGTGATGCCGCCATTCAATTGTTCGCTGGAAGACAAAAATAACGAATGCGCCACTCTGGATTCCAGCGTGAGTCACTGATGAATTATGGGCAAGGCCAGTTTCCTACGCGAGACTAAGCGCTGAACTGTAGCGACTACACACTTTGAGCATTGGTCGCGGTATCAGCAGTCTGCGCCTGAACCGGCGTCAACTTGTCCGCATCCCGCAGCTCCGGGAACAGCCAAGCCCACAGCGCGACTACGATCAATGTTCCGGCCCCGCCCAGAATCACCGCGGGAACCGTGCCGAACCAATGCGCGGTCACGCCGGATTCAAATTCGCCGAGCTCGTTCGACGCGCCGATGAAAATCATGTCAACAGCGTTCACCCTGCCGCGAACTGCGTCCGGAGTCGCTATCTGCACCAGCGTTCCACGCACGACCACGCTGACCATGTCTGAAGCTCCGACCAGTACGAGGGAGATGAGGGACAGAACTAAGCTATGAGAAAGACCAAACACAATCGTGAAGACGCCGAATCCGGCGACACAAAACAGCATGATCTTGCCCACGCGTTGTCGGAGCGGCCGATACGCCAGCAATATCGCCATGACCGACGCGCCCACTCCGGGGGAGGCGCGCAACAATCCAAGTCCCCACGGGCCGGTGCGTAAAATTTCGCGCGCATAAACCGGAAGCAGAGCCACAGCGCCGCCCAAGAGAACGGCAAAGAGATCAAGCGATGTCGCTCCGAGGATCAGTTTGTGGGTCCAGATGTAGTGCAACCCCGCTAGCACGGTGCGAACCGTAAACTCCTCTTTCTGGCGAACGCTGGTCCGCGCGCGAATTCGTACCAGCGCCACTGTCGCGATACCGCAAGCGACCACGGATACGCCGTACACGCCTGCCGGCCCACCAAACAGCGCGTAAAGAAATCCACCCAGTGCCGGCCCGAGAATGGTTGCCGCCTGAAACATGGTGGCATTCCAGGCGACGGCATTAGGAAAGACTTCAACCGGAACGAGCAATGGCAGCAGTGATCGGCCCGCGGGACTATTGAAAGAGCGCACTATTCCCAGCAGCACGAGCACTACATAAATCGGTTTGGCATTGTGCGGACCACGGTGTGTGATCTCAATCAAGAGAGCGCAACAACCGGCAAACGCCAGATTGCAAAGCAGAAGAATACTTTTGCGATTGAAGCGGTCCGCGGCATGACCGGCAAGCAGAAACAAAAAAACGTTAGGCAGGAATTGCGCCAGGCCTACGTAGCCCAGATCCAGCGGCCGGCGCGTGATCTCGTAGACTTGCCATCCCACAGCCACCGAGAGCATCTCCAGGCCTGCGACCACGAAAAATCGCCCAAGCTGATAGAGCGTGAAATCGAGATGGCGGAAGGCGGACAGCCCGGCATGCGCATGGCTTTCGGCTTCGGACATGTTCTACTAATGTGCCACACTGCGCGAGAGGAATGAGAAGCTCAGCTAGAATCAGCAGTGAACATGTAGAGGCGGGCGTCCACGTCCGCCCACCTCCGAACGTGGACGTTCGGGGCTACATGTCGTGGTGTGCGGTTTTCCTGATGGCTGAAAGCTGAGGGCTGACGGCTTTTTTCATGCGCTTCGAATTGTTCATCGCATCTCGTTATCTTCGTGCCAAGCGCAAGCAGGCCGTGATTGGCGTGATCACAGGGCTGTCGATCGCGGGAGTTGCTGCCGGGGTGGCGTCGCTGGTCATCGCCCTCGCTATCAACAACGGGTTCCGGCAGGACCTGCAGGACCGGCTCCTCGGCTCAACTTCGCACGTGAATTTGCTGCGCACCATGGGCGATGGGATCCGCGACTGGCGTCCGCTCATGGAGCGTTTACAAAAACAGCCGCACGTGATCGCAGCCGCCCCGGATATTTATGAGCAGGTGCTGATCTCAATTGGATCTCGCGCGCGGGGAGCGGTGCTGAAGGGAATCATTCCGCAGGATGAGCGCAAGGTGAGCGACCTGCTCGACAGCGTGAAGCAAGGATCGGCGAAGGCGCTGGAGGAACAAACCGCGGACCAAGCTTCGGCGGGCGGGGGCGCCCGCCCCACACAAACACCACCCACACGGCCGGATTCTGATTCTCTTGACGCGGTTGGGCAGCGACAGGCTTCGATGCCGCCGATCATTCTTGGCAAAGAAATGGCCGATGAACTGGGCGCGAAGGTTGGCTCGATTGTGCTGGTCACCAGCCCGCAGGGAGAACTTACGCCATTCGGCATGGTTCCCAAGTACGTGCGCTTTCGCGTGGCAGGAATCTTCGACTCGGGTTTTTACGACTACGACTCTTCGTGGGCCTTCACCAGGCTTTCTGATGCGCAACATCTGTTCGCGCTGGGCGACGTCATCCAAATTATTGAATTCAAAATTGATGACATCTACAAAGCGCGGGAGGTCGGAAATAAACTGGAAGATGCGGCTGGGCCAGGATTCATGACCACCAATTGGATGGAACAGAACAAGCCTTTGTTCCATGCGCTGCGCCTGGAGCGTTTGGTAACGTTCATCACGGTTGGCCTGATTGTTTTTGTGGCCGCGTTAAATATCCTGATCTCGCTCACCATGATGGTCATGGAAAAAACTCGCGACATCGCGGTGCTTATGTCGATGGGAACGCGGAAAGCGCAGGTGCGAAAGATTTTTATTGCTCAGGGAGCGTTGATCGGCGTGGTGGGAACTGCCATCGGCTTGGTGCTCGGTTATGTTCTTTCCTGGATGGGCGGCCATTACCACGCGTTCGCGCTGGCGCCTGAGGTTTATTCGATTGACTACGTGCCGTTTGCGCCGCGGATCATGGACGGAATTTTGGTTGCAGTTGTTGCTGTGGGGACTTCGCTGGTGGCGACCATCTATCCTTCGTGGTCGGCTGCGAGAATTTTGCCGGCCGAGGCGTTGCGGTACGAATGACGGTTCCCCGGACGAGGGCGTCCGGGGCTACGTGGCATAGCGAAGGGAACGGCATTAGGCGTGACGATTGAGCTAAATCGTGCGGGCTTCAGTCCCGTGAGAGCACGCCGAACCTACTTTTGTGGTTCGTTGCTCCGCGCGTCGTTGATCTGCGAGTCGTCGGCTGCTCGTGGATGCGCTATCGCCGAGCGCACCTGATAGTTCGTTGCCAACTCGCAAGTCGAGTAGCCTCTCGATCCACTTTCCCCATCCGCAAAATGCTCTTTCCGCTTCACTTTGTAGGTGCGCATGGTGTAGCACAGGTCGTCGTTTAAGATCGCGAACCTCGGCGCCACAGTAGGAGGATTCAGGCTGAGCCGCGGCCTGGTCTTCAAAAAGAACAATCCAGAAGAGGACTCAAAGTCTTGTGCAGGTGCGCCGAACGGTGCGGCATCTCCGATCTGGTTCTGCAACGAACCAACGGATGTTTGCGTTTCGCCTCCTCATCGGCGGCCATGGACATGGTCGGGACGCCGGCGAGCAAAAGAAAAAGGAAGAGAAGTCTGGCGAAATTCATAACCGAGCCTCCTCGATACGCGGCATTATAGCTCTAAAATTCTGTAGAAGCTTTGTTGGAACGCCTTCGATTAGACGTGCGGTTCCCAAACACGGAAGCAACACTCGCTCTCTAACCGTGTTTAAATGAATGAGGCACGTTCCGCGAGGAATGTAGGTTCTTTCCGCCAGCTTAGGCTTGAGACGAGGAGCTTACTATTTGCATCTAAATCAACAGGTGCTACGAATCGAAGGGCTGAAAAAGGTTTTTCGGTCTGGTGCCTCAGAATTGGTGCTCTTTGAAAATCTTTCGTTCGAAGTTGGCCAGGGAGAGATGCTTGCCATTGTGGGGGCATCGGGCGCGGGAAAGAGTACTTTGTTGCACATTCTTGGCGCGCTTGATAGGCCTTCTGCTGGTGAAGTATACTGCGCCCACTTGCGTTTGAATTCTTTGTCGGAAGATGCCGCCGCTGATTTTCGCAACAAGGAAATCGGCTTTGTCTGGCAGTTCCACTACCTGCTGCCCGAGTTTACCGCCCTGGAAAATGTGGCCATGCCGCTCCTGATGCGCGGTACTCAGAAGGCAGAGGCAGAGAAGGAAGCACTGCGCTGGCTGGGGGAGGTAGGGTTGTCGCCGCGGTCACATCATCGCGCCGGGGAACTTTCCGGCGGAGAGCAGCAACGGGCGGCCCTGGCCCGTGCGCTCATCACTAAGCCAAAGATTCTGCTTGCGGATGAGCCAACCGGCGACCTGGACAGCCGCACCGCCGATGCCGTCTTCGAATTAATCTCCCGGCTGCATCGCGAATACCAGCTTTCCTCCATTGTCGCGACGCACAATTTTGGGTTCGCACGTCGGTGCCATCGCGTGCTACGGCTTGAGAGTGGGAGAATGGAGGAAGTTGCGCCAGAAACACTCGCGGATTAAGGCTGCGACTTGTCAGGAACGAAAGAAAAGATGTATGGAGGTGAATACATTTGCAGCTGTTCGTTATCAAATAGGAACTTGGGGTAATGAGACGTTCCTTTCGTAATGAGGAACAGTGGTAAAACATAGGGAAGCCCATCATAATGAGGTTGTGGGCGTCCGGGTTTAACGTTGGTGGGGTGTTCCGGAGAGTTTGGTGCCCAGGCATTTCGCGCGGTATGCGATAGATGGGTTTGCCTTCCATCTCTGGAGGAATCTGGGGGAAGGGGCTTATGTTCGAGCGTTACACGGAAAAAGCAAGGCGCGTCATATTTTTTGCAAGGTATGAAGCCAGCCAGTTCGGCTCTCCTTATATAGAGACCGAGCACCTGCTGCTCGGACTTCTGCGTGAAGACAAAGCCCTGACCAATCGCTTCCTTCGTTCGCATGCGTCGGTCGAGTCGATCCGCAAGCAGATCGAGGGACACACAACGATTCGAGAGAAGGTTTCTACCTCGGTCGATCTCCCGTTGAGCAATGAGTGCAAGCGGGTGCTTGCCTACGCAGCAGAAGAGGCCGAACGGCTTTCGCACAAACACATCGGAACCGAGCACCTGCTGCTCGGTTTGTTGAGAGAAGAAAAGTGCTTTGCAGCTGAAATTCTGCATGAGCGCGGATTGCGGCTTTCGACGATCCGCGAAGAACTTGCCCGCAGCAGCCAGGAAAAAGCCCAGCCGCAGCGGCAGCGCGAGTCTTCCCTGCTCAGCGAATTTTCTCGTGACCTGACTCAGGCAGCGATGGATACCCAGCTTGATCCGCTGGTTGGCCGGGAGAACGAGCTAGAGCGGGTAATTCAAATCCTGTGCCGCCGCACCAAGAACAATCCTGTGCTGATTGGCGAGCCAGGCGTTGGCAAGACGGCCATCGTTGAAGGACTGGCACAGCGCATCGCGGATGGCGAAGTTCCATCATTCTTAGCAGACAAGAGAATTCTTGCTCTCGATTTATCGCTGATCGTCGCTGGCACAAAATACCGTGGCCAGTTCGAAGAGCGGCTGAAGACCATCATGAAAGAACTGATGGAGTCGCAGAATTGCATCATCTTTATTGACGAGCTACATACGCTGGTTGGCGCGGGATCGGCGGAAGGTTCGCTCGATGCTGCCAACATCCTGAAGCCAGCTCTCTCACGCGGCGAGATTCAGTGCATAGGCGCGACGACTCCCGGCGAATACCGGAAGTCGATTGAAAAAGACCGGTCGCTGGAGCGGCGTTTCCAGGCGGTGAAAGTTCCACCTCCGAACGAGGCCGATGCGACCAAGATTCTGTTCGGGATCAAGGACCGATACGAAAAATTCCACGCGGTCACTTATACCGACGACGCGATCAACTTTGCGGTGTCGCACTCGAACCGCTACATCCCGGACCGCTTCCTTCCGGACAAGGCGATCGACTTGGTCGATGAAGCCGGCGCCCGCGTAAAGCTGCGCCAGACTTCATTGCCCGAAGAAATCACCGAAGTGCAGAAGCGGCTGAAGTTCATCGTCCACAGAATGGAAAACGCGGTCGCGAACCACGAGTTCGAAAAAGCCCGCTTCTATTCCGACGAAGAGCGTAAAGAGCGCGAGAACCTACGCATCCTTCGAGAAAAATATCATCTCGATGAATCGGCCACAGGCGTAGTCAATCGCGAAGACATTGAAGACGTAGTCTCGCGGTGGACGGGTGTGCCAGTCACATCAATCAAAGAAGAAGAGACCCAGAAGCTGCTGCGCATAGAAGAAGAGCTTCATCGGCGCGTGATTTCGCAAGACAAATCGATCAGCGCTCTGGCCCGTGCCATCCGCCGCAGCAGGGCTGGACTGAAGAACCCGAACCGGCCCATCGGCTCGTTCCTGTTCCTTGGCCCAACCGGCGTTGGCAAAACCGAAGTCGCGAGAACGCTGGCACAATTCATGTTCGGCAGCGAGAAGTCGCTCATCCGCTTCGATATGTCCGAATTCATGGAGAAGCACTCGGTCTCGAAACTGATTGGCTCGCCTCCGGGGTACGTTGGTTACGAAGAGGGCGGCCAGCTCACTGAGCGTGTGAAGCGCGCGCCGTATTCGGTGGTGCTGCTCGACGAAATCGAGAAGGCGCACCCGGATGTATTCAACATCCTGTTGCAGGTGTTTGAAGACGGCCAATTGACAGACGGCCTCGGGAACACGGTCGACTTCAAGAACACCATCATCATCATGACCTCGAACATCGGCGCCCGCCACTTGCAGAAACGCGAGGGCCTGGGCTTCCAATCGACGAAAGAAGATGCGATCGCCGCTAAAGTCGAGGAGCTGGTAAAGAACGAGGTCAAACGCACGTTCAATCCCGAGTTCCTAAACCGGCTGGATGAAATCATCATCTTCAACGCGCTGAATGAGATTGACCTCATCCAGATTCTGGAGTTGATGGTCAACCAGTTGAACCAGAACCTGGCGCAGAAGGCGATCACGGTCACGGTTGCGGACGAGGCCAAGAAGTGGATCCTGAACCAGACCCTGACGGACCGCACCTACGGTGCGCGCCCGTTGCGGAGGGCCTTGCAGAAGTACATCGAGGACCCGCTCTCGGAAGCGCTGATCCAGGGGACGATTACCACTCGGCCGGCCTTCATCGAGGTTTTCCTCGAGGGCAACAAGCTGTTCTACCGTCCCGTGGACTCGAAGGAAAACGAAGGCGTGCTGTTGTACGAAAATAGCTAGCCGTCAGCTTTCAGCCATCAGCCGTCAGCGAAAAGCTGGCGGCTTTTCACTTCTAGATGAAAAGCCCCTAGCGCTAGGTTTCTGCGCCAATTACAACCGTAACTTGCTGACTCGGTTCCTCGATCCTAAGGTGTGGGAGGAGCCCCTCATGTCTAAATTCCGGCTGAGCCTTTCTCTTTTTCTCTATACGCTACTCCCGGTCACCGCGGCGGCACAACAAAAGGGGACTTGGCGCATTTCACCTCGCAGAATCAATATACGTGTGGGGGACGATCGTCCTCTACAGTTGCTGGACGCCAATGCACAGGAGTTGTTCGACGCGAACTGGTCCGTTGATAATCCCGAGTTGGCGGATATCGAATCCACGGAAGACGGCAGGGCCGTACTGCATGCCAAGTCCATGGGGACAGTTCGCGTCAGTGCTGCCTGGCATGGAGAACTGAAGTCGGAAGACATCAATATCTGGTCTGTAGTGAAAGGGCCACCGGTGGGAGCGACCAACTGGGGAGTCGACGACATCGGCACCCAGATTCGTGACTTACCAGCCGTCCCGACCGCAACCGGTCCTACTCTCTACTCCCTTGAACAAAATGGAAGTGGGGAGACTTACCTTCGCGCATTCTCCGGCAGTGGAATGCAGCTTTGGAGATGGCGTCTGCCCGAGTCTTCCCGGAACATTGAGCTCGTTTGCGGAGATTGGACTGGCGGGGCGTTGATAAGCGCAAATAATTCGCGATCTTTCACCCTGTACACGATCGGTGGAGATGGAAAGTTGCGTTGGCGGCAGACCTTAGCGGGGATTCGTAAAGGGCACACTTACAATCTTGATCACTTGGTGCACATACTCAGTCAGTCGGCCAACGGGACCAACACTCTGATAACAGGCTTTGATGAATTGACTGGCGCCAAGAGGTTTGAGTTGCCGATCCCCGCGTCAAATGAAACGCTCGTGAACTTGCACCGAGTCGGCTCCAGCTACGTATGTGCTGCAGCAACCTCCATTCAACCGGTGGGAACCATTACGACCCAACTCATGGTTAACATGGATGGGCTTGCATACGTCGCTTTCACGGAGAACCAATGGATCCTGCAGGCGCCAAAATGCTCTCCTGGTGCGGAACTCAAAGCATCCGAAATCTTATTTAGCCGCGACGAACAGGTCATTCTTTGGCAGATCCATCCAGAAGGTACAGTACGGAGTACTGTCGTTGAAGGCTTGAAAGCCAAACAATCGCTTGCACTCGCCGGAATTACAGATTCTCCCACTGGTGCAATTCTCACGGATAACTTAAACGGAGTCCTGTTATCCATTCGCCAGTCACGCAATAGGATTGCCGAAGCGGGAACCGATCCTTCCGATGAGTTTGTTTATCGCATCAATCCTGCCGGCGAGGTACTTTTTAAATTTCCGCTGCCTAGCTATTCTGGCCCCCTTCATGACGATATGGTCATCGGAGAAAACGACATTGCGTTCGCGACTCGTGGCGGAAACCTGATCGCGTTCAGTTTGCATACCGGGAAAGAAGTTTGGGAATGGGATTCGAAAACGCCAGAAATATCAGTATTCGCAGCACTCGCCAACGGAGCTTGCGTGGTCAAAACGCCGTCAGGAATGGCCGAGGTTAACCATGGCGTGAAAATTAAGGATATGGCAATGGACGGCGTTCCGGTATTGGGATGGCAGGGTGACTTTTACCAGTCTCATAGCGGTCCGTCTGGTCCGTCTGAACAATAGATTACTCCCCGCAGGAAGTTCCTTCTTTCTACACCTTTGCACCGTGTCAGCGGACGTGGAGGTCACCAATTGATCGATGTTGAAAGAGCGGCAAACAAGAAAGGCGGCCGACTGGCCGCCTTTTTTCTAATTGAGAGCTAAGTTTACGCTGGAGCCGGGCGCTCGCCCTTGGCGATTCCTGGCCGACCCGGTTCAGGTTTGAGCACCTGCTGTAGGCCTGAATCGTCGCCCTTAGGTGGAGGAATGATTTTCGGCAGTTCCTTGCCATCGATAATCAATTTGATTTCGTTGGCATCGAGAACTTCGCGTTCCAGCAGCGCAAGCGCGATTCGGACCAGGGTGTCGTGGTTTGCCCCGAGAATACCTTTGGCAGTTTCGTATCCCTTGCCAATGATGCGCTTCACTTCTTCGTCGATCTTAATCGCCGTGGCTTCGCTGTAATCACGATGCTGGTTGATCTCGCGGCCGAGGAAGATTTGCTCTTCTTTCTTGCCGAAGGTGAGCGGCCCGAGTTCACTCATGCCGAACTCGCAAACCATTTTGCGGGCAAGTTCGGTTGCGCGCTCAATGTCATTGCCGGCGCCAGTGCTCATCTGGTTCAGGAAAATCTCTTCCGCCAGACGGCCACCCATCATGATGGAAATCTCGGTCTCGAGATATTCTTTGGTGTAGTTGTGCTTGTCGTCGATGGGCAACTGCATGGTGACGCCCAGCGCCATTCCGCGAGGAATGATCGTGACCTTGTGCAAAGGATCGGAATTGGGCAGCTTGGCCGCAACCAGGGCATGCCCGGCCTCGTGATAAGCAGTGACCTTCTTTTCATCTTCCGACAGGATCAACGACTTGCGCTCGACACCCATCAGCACTTTGTCCTTGGCGAGTTCGAAGTCATACATCAGCACGGCCTTGCGGTTCTGCCGCGCCGCGCTCAATGCCGCTTCGTTCACCATGTTGGCCAGGTCAGCGCCGGAGAATCCCGGTGTGCCACGCGCCAGGACCGAGAGATCCACGTCATCGGACAAAGGAATCTTGCGAGTATGAACGCGCAGAATTTCTTCGCGACCGCGCACATCGGGACGATTAACGACTACGCGCCGGTCAAAGCGTCCCGGCCGCAGCAGTGCCGGATCAAGCACGTCCGGCCGATTAGTAGCAGCCATTAGGATGACGCCTTCGTTCGATTCGAAGCCGTCCATTTCGACCAGCAGTTGATTTAAAGTCTGCTCGCGCTCATCGTGCCCACCGCCGAGTCCAGCTCCGCGATGGCGGCCAACCGCATCGATTTCATCAATGAAGATGATGCAGGGAGCATTCTTTTTGCCCTGCTCGAACAGATCGCGTACCCGGCTAGCGCCTACGCCAACAAACATTTCAACGAAATCCGAACCAGAGATCGAGAAGAAAGGAACATTGGCTTCACCGGCAACTGCTCTCGCGAGCAGGGTCTTGCCGGTTCCCGGAGGTCCGACCAGCAGCACGCCTTTGGGAATGCGGCCACCCAGTTTCTGGAACTTCTGCGCCTCGCGCAGGAACTCAATTATTTCCTTCAGCTCTTCCTTGGCTTCTTCGACTCCGGCGACGTCTTTGAACGTCACTTTTTTCTGCTGCATCGAGAGCAGCCGGGCGCGGCTCTTGCCAAACGAAAGCGCTTTATTGCCGCCCGTCTGCATCTGGCGGATCATGAAGTACCAGAGCGCCGCGAGCAATGCCAAAGGCGCAAACAGGTTGATCAGCCATCCCCAGCTGCTGTTGCCGACGTCCTGCACGGTGATGCTGACGTTCTTGTCCTGGAGCTTCTTGATCATCTCCGGGTAGTTGGCAGGGGCAGTCAGGTGGAACAGGGATCCGTCGGCCAGCTTACCCTTCACTTCCTGGCCGGTGATGGTGACGTCTTTAACCGTCCCCTGATCAACTTCCGACATGAAGCGCGAGAAGTTGATCTCCTGGACCTTCTGGCCGGAGTTCGCGGTTTTGACCACTTGCCACAACGCGACCGCGGAGATCAGAATAACTACCCAAAAAATGATTGTTTTAACGGTTGAATTCACTAAAAAGCTCCTCAGAAAAGCCCATCGCCGAGTTACCCAGAGCTACGATGCTCAACGGGATTTCCGGTACAAACCCGGCGCACCTCTCATAACAGATTAGATGCCGCTGCCGGAATTTAGATCGACAGAATGACCCGTCTCTATTCTACCCCTCTCTGGGAGAAAAAGTTCCTCGAGTTTAAAACCTTGGGTCATGGAAAGATCCGCGGCAGCGGGCGGTTGGTCGCTGTTTTAAAAAAGAGCACCAAAACTGCAACATTCTCAGCATTTGCGAGATCTTGTGTTTGGGTTTTGCCACCGCAAAGCCCGGCTGGGCTCAGAGAACGGCCAAATTCGTGATGTACTGCCGATTTTTCGCAGCCCAGCAACATTGGCCAAAGAAGCCCGATCACCGGGCTACGGCCAAAAACGGCAGGTTGCGGTAAATCTGGTCGCGCGAACCCAGCCCGTATCCGACCAGGAAGGCGCTGTCGACCATGAATCCGAAGTAGTCGGGCTGGAGCTGCACACGTCGCGCAGACTGCCGTTCCACTAACGTCGCCAGTTTCACGGAAGCCGCGCCCCGCCGCCGCAAATCGCTCATGAGGAATTCTGTCGTCAACCCGGAATGCACCAGTCCCTCGACCACCAGCAAGTGTTGCCCTCGAATGTCGATATCGTGGCTGAAGAAGATTTCCATTACCCCGCCGTCCCTCGCGGTAGTTTCTGGTTTGTAGCGTGGCTTGATGAACTGACAGATCATCGGCACTTCAATGGCGCGCGCCAGGTCAGCCAGGAACATAAACCCGTTCTCCAACACGGCCAAGGCATGGATGGTCTTTCCTGCGTAATCATTTGAGATCTGGCGGGCGATGGCACGGACACGTTTTTGTATCTCTTCGGCTGAGATGATGATCTCTAGCTTCCCGGATTGTGCCGTCCCCGCCATATACAAAGATGAGGATCCAGTTCCGACTACTTAGTCTTGGTCTTTACTGTTGACCGATTGGTATTGCTACTTCTTTGATCGCCACTCCGGTGGGGCCGTTTGATTGAAAGTCACGCCGCACGCCCAGTCCCCTGATCCAAATAATCTCGTCGCCGCTGGCAATCACAGGCCAGCGTTGCTTCGCGTCGCCGGTGATATGCCTATCCTGCAGCAACTTTTTTATTTTTTTCGGCTCTTTGGTGTGCGCAGGCCAGAACCGCTCACCTGCGCGCCAATTTCGCACCACTAATGGTCCCTTGGCAAAGCGAGAGTCCACCAAATGTTGAGGATTATACCTCCGAGTCTCCCTTGCTCCATTTACTACAAATGTTTCGAGCTCGATGCCGGCTTCGATGACGGTGATCTTTCCCGGGACTGGAAGCTCATACTGATAGTCTGACGCGGCCTCGAGGGCTTTCCGAAACCTGAGCTCATCCCCGTGGCGCGTGACGATCCATTCCCTAGGCAGAACTGAACTGTTCCCATCGGACTGTTGGTCGAGAATCTCTTCCACATGACGGAATTCAAGGGCCATGCCAAGTGTCTCAGCGGCTGCCCTCACTAATCTGCGGCGAAGCGCCAGCGGCAATGATGCGAAAAATTTGAGTTGCAGAATGCCGCCTTGTTTATCTTGGCTCCAGACCTGCGGCAGGTAGCGGGCAATCTCTTTGGCCCAATACCCTTCTTCTGCCCTGGCGATCTCAGCTGTTTCGGCAAGCACTTCGCATACACCAGGATTCACCTGCTGCTCGAGTCGGGGGAGGATCTCGTGTCGTACGCGGTTGCGCGTATGCCGCAGGTCTTCATTGCTGGAATCCTCGCGCCAGCTCTGGTCAATTTCAGCGAGGTACGATCTAAGCTGCGATCTCCGCGTTCCCAGCAGGGGGCGGATAATAGTGAGCTGACTCGAAGGTGTAGTTGACTTGGGTTTCGGTTCGGGTGGGCTGACGCCTGATGGCTGACGGCTGACGGCTACCTTCGGGTAAATTCCAGCCAGCCCGCGTGTTCCCGCGCCTCGCGCCAGTTTCAGCAACACCGTCTCAGCCTGTTCGTCTAGAGTATGCGCGGTCGCGATCCGATTGACGCTCGATTGCAGGGCACGCCGAAAGAATTCGTACCTGACCTCCCGGGCGGCGGCCTCTAAGCTCAGCTTCTTGTCCGCCGAATATGCTTTGACATCGTAGTTGTCCGCAATGAACTCGAGCCCATGTGACTCGGCCAGCTCACGGACAAACTGCTCGTCCGTGTCTGAATCCGCACCGCGCAGCTTGTGATTGAAATGAACGACAGAAAGGACAATTCCAAGCTCGTCACGAAGATCGAGCATTAACCGCAGCAACGCAACTGAGTCGGCTCCGGCAGAGACCGCAATGCCAACACGGTCGCCGGGCCGCAGCAGATCATGTTTGCGGATATACGCCGCGACGGATTGAGCCGGCCTGTTCACGGCTCAATGTTAATCCACGCAGATCACTGGAGGTACAACTTCCAGTCCCCTCCTTCAGCCACCGACCGAATGTGCTCGTTCCTTTTTATGAGAAGCTTCTCCAGATAACTTCGAAGGACCAGCCTTTCAGCAATCCAGCCCACTAGATGGAGAGGCGCTTCGAATTGCAGGACATCTTTCATAAGAGTGATAGCTCCACGTTCCTCAAAGAAATGATCGTGACAAAAACTGCGGAACCCGCCTTTGATCATTTCATCCCGAAAAAATGTGGGGCGTGTATATTCTGTGATCCGACTGGAATGTTCCATCTCTAGACCAAAGTGACGACCTCGCCAGGTAACGTTTTGCCCCGGTCCAATCAGTCCCGCGGTAACGCCGGCAATCGCTCTTTCGCCGGTCCAGTTCACTGATCGCACATGCAGGTCGATGCTTCGGGAGAGATCGAAGCACCGATCCAGCGGCGCAGCTATTTCAGTTAGGAGCTCTAGCCGAATCACTCCAGCGTCCGATTCATTAGGTTGAGCATTGGTTCATCTTTCCTTGACCCAAGTATGACGTCTGGTCTCCCCGTCTCGTGGGCTTGGCAACACGTGGCGTCATCGCAGGCCTGATTCTTTCTTGATTTTTTCCATAAACTGTCCCACGCTGACCACAGCCCGCCCAACCGTTCCCCGCCCAATTTCGCGTGCGTCGTCGCTTGCTGAGACGCGCACGGTATAGAAGCGCCCGTCAAATGACTCCACGATTGCTTCGGCCCGGACGCGCGCCCCAATGCCACTGGCCGCGCGGTGCTCGATGTTAATCGCCGTGCCTACGCTGATCTCGTCGCCTACGCAGTAGGGATGCAACGCGTGGAATGCGGCAGTCTCCATCAGCCGGATCATGTCGGGAGTGGAATAAACCGGCGGCAACTGCGGATGATGCGCGGTCAACGTGTGCTCGAACTTGACGACCTCTTCGGCCTCGCCTCGGGCGCCGATAGGAACAGGTTTCATCGGAATTCGGATGGTAACACCGACATTGTCATGAACGACTTTGGCTATAAGAAAAACTGCGGCTTCGGCGTCGCACCGCGTCATACTATAGTCGCAAGAGGAGACACAATGGCTGATCCACGTTTTCCTATCGGGAAGTTCCACTATGAAGGCCCGCCGTCAGAGGACCAGCGCCGCAAATTCATCGGCGAGATCGAGCAAAGCCCGGCGGCGATTCGTGCGGCAGTCCAGGGCTTGTCTCCTGAGCAGCTCGATACACCGTATCGCGAAGAGGGATGGAATGTACGGCAGGTGGTGCATCATGTCCCTGAGAGTCACATGAATGCGTATATCCGGTTCAAGCTGGCGCTCACCGAAGACGAACCAACGATCAAACCCTATGCGGAAGATCGTTGGGCACGGCTGGCAGACGTTCAAACCACGCCGGTGGAAATTTCGCTTGCCCTGCTCGAAAATTTGCATGTGCGCTGGGTAGTCCTGCTACGTAGTTTGCGTGAAGACGATTGGAAGCGAATCTTCAAGCATCCCGAGCTGGGCCCGGTTTCTCTGGAAAAGAACCTCGCAATCTATGCGTGGCACGGACGACACCACACTGCGCACATCACCGAGCTGCGAAAAAGAATGAAGTGGTGAGCACCTGCTAACATTGCCTAGTCTTCATTCTTCGCGATTGCCGGGAGATCCCTTCCATGTCAAGTTCCTCAGCGCCGACGCCGCGCACGCGTGTGGTTCGCGAACCGCAGCGCGCAGTTTACGACCGTGACGTGCTCAACCGAATTCTCGACGAGGGCTTCATATGCCACGTGGGCTTTGCGGTCGATGGCCAGCCATTTGTGATTCCGACAAGTTACGGACGCCATGAAGACGTTTTATACATTCATGGCTCAGCCGCCAGCCGCATGCTACGCAATGTGAGCGGCGGAATTCCGGTGTGCGTGACGGTTACGCTGCTTGATGGATTGGTATTGGCCCGTTCAATTTTTAATCATTCGATGAACTACCGGTCGGTCGTCGTGCTGGGAACGGGCACGGCCATCGAAGATCCCGAAGAGAAACTCACAGCACTACGCCTGCTTGCCGAACATATCGTGCCCGGACGCTGGCAGGAAGCACGCCAGCCGAACGAAAAGGAACTGAAAGCCACGACGGTCGTTCGAGTGCCGATTCGCGAATTTTCGGCGAAGGTACGCGAGGGGACGGTTATTGATGACGAAGAAGACTACGCGTTTCCGGTATGGGCAGGGGTGCTGCCTCTGAACGTGGTGGCGGGCGATCCAGTCAGGGACTCGCGAGTACCTGAAGGCATCGACGTTCCGGACTACGTCAAAAGCTATTCACGATCGCGATAAAAAAGTCCCACCCTTCGAAAACCGCGATGGATTGCCCGCGGATCGGGAAAGGGTGGGATATTTACGTTGCCTGAAGTTTTGCTTCAGGCAGATTTTGTCATCGCGGCCATCCGGTTTTGCATTTCCTGTTCAGACACATCTTCCTTGTGGGTTGAGACGGTCCAAACGTGACCGAACGGGTCAACCAAGTTCCCCGATCGGTCGCCGTAGAACTGGTCTTGCACGGCGCGGGTTTCTTTGGCGCCGGCGGCAATCGCCTGTTTGAAAGTGTTGTCCACGTCGGGAACATAGAGCATCAGGCTCACGGGTGAGCCGCCTAACGCCTCAGGGCTTCGGTACTGGCCTTGCTGCTCGTCGGCCAGCATAATCCGCGAGTCCCCGATCTGAATTTCGGCGTGCGCCACGCTGCCGCCTGGCCCCGGCATGCGCATAATTTCAGTCGCGCCAAATACCTTCTTGTAAAAGTCAATGGCCCGGCTAGCGCCTTTGATCATTAGATACGGAGTTACTGAATGATAGCCCTCGGGAATTGGTTTCACTGCCATAGCGGCCTCCTTGTGTAGATGGGCTGGTTGGAGGTGGGGGCGGAACCTGGTGAGCACGTGCATCTAGGGCGTCGCCCTCGCCCGTCCAGTCACGGTCAGCTTACCAAATTTCGGGGAAAACGGAGCTGTGGATACCAGGATCCCCTTAGTTGTCATAGGCCTCAAAGCATCCCACTTACTTTTCTGGACATCCGATGTACCCGGCCAGCAAAGGTGTGAAATTCACGATGACGAGGTTCATATGAGAATACTCGGAGTACTCTGCACATTAGCTTTATTTCTATTCCTGATCGCGCCCTCTCGGGGCTACGCGCAGGATGAAAATAAATCCAATCAACCACAGGATGACCAGAAGGCGAAAGACAACAAAGCGAAGGAGAACGACAAAGCCAGGCAGGAAGACAAAACCGCCAGACCAGATGAAGGAAAACGGCAGGAACAGCCGAACGCCGGTCGTCAGGACGAGCGCCAGAACCAGCCCACGGCCAATCGCCCTCAGGAAGAAAAGCCCCGTGAGCAACAGCAACGCGACCAACAGCAGCGGGATCAGCGGCGAGACCAAGGACAGCGATCGACGGAAAATGATCGCCGCTCGGGTCAGGACATGGGGCGAGACCAGAACCGTAACTCGGGCGAGCGCGGAAGACGCCTTCCAGATGACCAGTTTCGTGCCCACTTCGGCCGGGAGCACAGGTTCCACGTGGATCGGCAGCGAATCGTGAATGTCTCGCAGCCGGTGGTCGTCTACGGTGGTTACTCTTTTCAGTTGGTTGACGCATGGCCGTCCGACTGGTCATACGACGACGACTGCTACATCGACGATGTTAACGGAGAGTACTTCCTGTTTGACGCGTTTCACCCTGGCATTCGGATCGCAGTGTTTGTGATTGGATAGGCCGCAGAGACACACGAAGGAGGTCGTTTGGCTTCCTTCGTGTGATCTCATTGTAGTTTCCGAACATTGCGAGGGACTTACCTTCCGGCGGCACTTGGGACGGAATAAACTAAGTGCCTGTCTTCCTGACTGAATGAGGGCAACAGTTGCGGGGTCTTACTTTGATTAGGAGATTTCTTTCCAGCCCTGTTTTGGGCCTTGCTGTGTTAACGGGCATCTCTTCGCTCGTTTTCACTTTCGCAGTTGGGTATTTTATTCAGAATTCGATCTACGCGAAAAATCAAGATGTTACTGGTGCGCATCTGTTTTGGCTGGAATATGTTGCCGTTCCTCTTGGGATCTCGACTTTACTTGGAGTCTTGTTTTCGCGTGCAAGATACATTCAGCACATTTCGCCAAGACAAACGATTATCGCAATAGCTGTGGCGCCATTCGTCGCATTGTGCACCTTCCTCGCGGCATATCTCATCCTTTTGTCATTTCATAACGGGCACTACACACCGAGATTCATCGATTTAGTTTTCGTTTTGGCTTTCGTCACAGTAGGAATCATCGTGCGCTGGTCTGTACCTCTATTTTGCGGGCCCAAGAAGTCTTCTTGAGTCAAGAGTGATAATTGTTGGGACCGAGAGATGAAACGAGTATTGCCACGCCCAGCCCAATAACTTATCCGTTCCATCTTTTGAACAGCAGCGCGCCATTGGTGCCACCGAAGCCGAAGGAGTTGGACATGGCGTATTCGATGGGAGCTTTGCGGGGATGGTTGGGGACGAAGTCCATGCCAGCAGTATCGGGATCTTGGTTCTCAAGATTAATGGTTGGCGGGAGAATCTGATCACGCAGGGCCAGCACGGTTACTCCGGCCTCGAGCCCTCCCGCACCGCCGAGCAGATGCCCGGTCATCGACTTGGTCGAGCTGACCGCGATTTTATGATCGCCAAAGAAGTTGCGGATGGCGTGGGCTTCGAGAGTATCCCCGATAGGCGTTGACGTGCCGTGGGCATTAACGTAGCCGATATCGGTCGGCTTGATTCCAGCGTCGCGCGCGGCGTTTTTCATGACGCGGAAACCGCCTTCGTGCTCTGGTGCAGGCTGCGTGATGTGGTAAGCGTCTCCGCTCATGCCGTAGCCGACAACCTCCGCAATCGGCTTTGCCCCACGTGCGCGGGCATGTTCAAGCTCTTCCAGGACGAGGATTCCAGCGCCTTCGCCCATCACGAAACCGTCACGATCGCGGTCCCACGGGCGGCTGGACTTTTCCGGATCATCATTTCGCGTGGAGAGCGCGCGCATTGCGGCGAATCCTCCAACACCCAAGGGAGTGATCGCAGCTTCAGAGCCGCCGGCGATCATCACATCGGCATCGCTGTGTTGAATAATACGAAATGAATCGCCGATAGAGTGCGCGCTGGTAGTGCAGGCTGTCGCGGTTGCTTCGTTCGGCCCCTTCGCGCCAAAGCGCATCGAAACGTGGCCGGCCGCGAGGTTCACGATTGCCGCCGGAATAAAGAACGGAGAGATCTTGCGCGGACCGCCTTCCATCAGGGCGGTGTGCTCGCGCTCGATGATGTCGAATCCGCCGATTCCCGAGCCTATGTGCACGCCAACGTTCTCTGCGTTCTCCGGCGTGACCTTCAGGCCGGACATGCACATGGCTTCTTCCGCCGCCGCCATCGCCAGGTGAATGAAGCGGCCCATCTTCTTTACTTCTTTTTTCTCGATGAAATTCAGCGGGTCGAAATTTTTGACTTCGGCCGCGATCTGGCAGGCGTGTTTGGAGGCGTCAAACTGAGTGATCCGGCCGATGCCGCTCTTGCCCGCCAGCAGGTTCCGCCAGACCTCATCAGTTTTGTTGCCGACCGCGCAGATCAGGCCGATCCCGGTCACGACAACTCGTCGCACCAGTTACTTCCCCGCTTTCGCGTGCTTGCCGATGTAATCGACGGCGTCCTGGACGGTGCGAATCTTTTCCGCGTCCTCGTCGGGGATTTCGATCTCGAAAGCTTCTTCGAACGCCATGACCAGTTCGACGGTGTCCAGCGAGTCGGCGCCAAGGTCATCCACGAACGAGGCGGTGGGGGTCACTTCGCCCTCGTCCACTCCCAGTTGTTCCACGATAATCTGCTTAACTTTTTCATCAACCGCTGCCATGATTTTCCTCGCTCAGAATTAAATGGGACTGCCGGGGCAAAGGGAAATCCTAATCGTTGCTGGGTTTGTGGTCAAACGGCGGCGAGATTTGCCTCATCCCGCGGTAAACTGCAGAATCTTGACATGCGGGCCGTCGTCCAACGCGTAAGCCGCGCTCAGGTGAGTGTCGGCGAAGAAGTCGTCGGGAAGATTGGGCCTAGGGTGCTGGTGCTTCTGGGAGTCGCGAAATCCGACACGCGCGCAGATGCGGAGTATTTGGCTGCAAAGATTACAGGCATGCGCATCTTCGAAGACGAAAACGGCAAGATGAATCTGTCTCTCGCAGAAACCGGCGGCTCGATTCTGGCTGTTTCTCAGTTCACTCTCTACGGCGATGTGCGGAAGGGCAAACGGCCTTCGTTTGATGAAGCTGCTCCGCCAGAACTTGGGCGCGAGCTCTACGAATATTTCACTTCGAAAATTCGCGAAGCCGGCTTCACCTGCGAAACTGGCCGCTTCCAGGCGATGATGCAGGTGGAACTGGCGAACGATGGCCCGGTCACGATCCTGCTGGATTCTTCACGCGCGTTTTGATGAATTGGGACACTCAAGTCGGGAAGGGCACGACTTCAGTCGTGCCGCAAAGGCTTCAGGCGAATCACGGCGGCTTTAGCCGCTGAGGATTGCCATTTTGCGGCCTTCCCTCAGAGGCTAAAGCCAAATGTTTTAACCGAATCTAATGGCGCGAGTGGAACTCGTGCCCTTCCCGTTCCTCGCTTGGGTCCTGCTTTCGCGGTTCGGTGTGGGCGTTCCATAACCTGGTTGAGTCTGGCAAGGTCAAGTACTCAGCGGAGCTGCTAGTTCGCCGCCACATCCGCCAGTTTCAGCGCCTCAACGCACGCCCGCACGTCGTGAGTCCGAATGATGTGGGCGCCTTTTAACGCGAGTGCGACTTCAGCGCCCAATGTTCCGAACTGGCGATCGGTGGCCGCGGCATCGTTTTCGTTTTTCGATAGTGCGCGCCCCACGAATGATTTGCGCGATACTCCCGCAAGGAGAGGAAAACGCAGTTCTTGGAATTCGCTGAAGCGCCGCAGCAGCGGGTAGTTTTCTTCGAGCCGTTTGCCGAAGCCGAAGCCGGGATCAAGCACAATGCGGTCGCGTTTAATTCGCGCATTCACTGCTGCGTCAGACCGTTCGCGAAGTTCTCGCTTCGTCAGCAAAACTAGGTCGGGAACTGCTGGTAATGAACGCCACTCATCCGGCCGTCCGCGCGTATGCATCAGCACGACGCCGCAGTTCAGACCAGCGAGCGTTGTCTTCATGCTGGGGTCCCATTGCAATCCTGAAACGTCGTTGACGATTTCTGCTCCGGCTTCGACCGCCGTCCTGGCGACCTGTGCTTTGTAGGTGTCCACGGAAATGATCGCCGAAGCGCGTTCTTTCTTAACACCGGCAATCACCGGCAGCACCCGGCGCAATTCTTCTTGTGCCGAAACTGCGGGGTTTTCTGCGCCGACTCTGGCTTCCGGCCGCGTCGATTCACCTCCGACGTCGATCATGTCTGCGCCTTCGTCTAGCAACTTCAACGCGTGCGCTATCGCCGCTTCCGGCGTCAGATGCAGGCCACCATCAGAGAACGAATCTGGCGTCACGTTCACAATTCCCATGACCAAGGTTCGCTTCCCCAACTCTACGGAGCGATCGCCGAGATTCCATGTGAACACGGGACGCATGTTCCAATTCTCTCACTGAAGCACATGGCCGCAGATTGTCTCGTACGGGCGAGGACGCCCGTCCCTCCAAAATGCCAGCAGATTTTCCAGGGCGAGGGTACTCCTGCTGCCAAAATATCAGCCGAGTAGCACAAACCCACGCCACAGTTCGACATCATACCCAGTGGTAAAATCAGCTTTGTAGATGCAACTTCGTCGACTTCTCCGACTCGTCACCTATGCCGCGCTGGCGTGCATTTTCTTCACGCAGGCGGCGGTCGCGACCCCACACAAACCCCGCATCTCGCTGAAGAAGCAAGTGGAAACCATACTGGCGCAGCCTGACCTGGCGCGCGGGTTTTGGGGAATTGAGATAGCCTCCGCAACCTCCGGCAAGGTCCTTTATTCGTTCAATTCCACTAAGCTGTTCACTCCAGCTTCCAATACCAAGCTGTTCACCACGGCCGCGGCGCTCGCACTGATCGGCCCCGACTACAAATTTCGCACTACGGTTGAGACTAATGGCTCGCTGGACAAGTACGGACGCCTCACCGGCGACTTGATCCTGGTGGGCCGCGGAGATCCCACCCTTTCCGGCCGCGAACTCCCGTACAACACGCGCACGCAACGTGATGCCGACCCGGTACGGGTCCTCGAACAATTAGCAGATGAACTCGCGCAGAAGGGCGTGAAATATGTCGATGGAGATCTGATCGCGGACGACTCCTACTTTGCCTTTGAGCGCTATGGCGACGGCTGGAGCCAGGATGATCTGGTGTGGGCCGACGGCGCTCCAGTTTCTGCGCTCACTATTAATGACAATGTCGTCTTCGTGAACATTCTGCCCGGCGCTCGTCCCGGCGACAAGGCCTTCGTCAGCATCATGCCTTTTGCCGATTACTACACGATCGACAATCGCCTGATGACCACGCCGGCGGGCGGCGTGCGCAGAATTTATATCAATCGCGAGCCTGGAGCGACCCAGTTGACTCTTTGGGGCACGATGCCCATCGATGACACCGGAGCCAATGAGGGCCTGGCAATTGATGATCCTGCGGAATTTGCCGCAACGCTCTTCCGCCACCTCCTCGAAGTGCGCGGGGTGGCAGTCTACGGAAAGCAACGCACCCGTCATACGGAGCTTGCAAACTTATCGACATTCACCGCTACGGTGACGGCATCGAGCGGGGGCGGTGGCGATCACTCGCTCACTAGCCCCGCCGGCCCGTTGGTTCTGGCTGAGTATCAATCGGGGCCGCTTTCCCAGGATATTGAGGTTGTTAATAAAGTCAGCCAGAACCTTCACGCCGAGATCCTGTTGCGATTACTAGGCCGCGAAAAAGGCACTGCGGGCACGGTGCAGGCTGGGCTCGAAGTCCTGCGCGGCTTTTTGAACAACGCCGGAATTTCCAGCGACGAGTACGACTTTCATGACGGATCGGGATTGTCGCGGCAAAATCTGGTCACACCACATGCGATTGTTCAACTCCTGCAATATGCCGCCGGGCAGCCGTGGGGGAAGGAATTCCGCGAGTCGCTTCCGGCCGCCGGACTGGATGGCTCGCTTGCCGACCGTTTCAAAGACCTTAATCCAGGCATAAAAATCTACGGAAAAACCGGATCATTGGGCGGAGTGAAGAGCCTTTCTGGATATGCGGTGACGCCCAAGGGCGAGCAGATCGTATTTTCGATCGTCTCCAACAACCTCAGTATCCCGGGTAAACGCGTTACCGACGTGATTGATAGTGTGGTGGAAGCCGCGGTGAACCACTCTGCGAAGAAGTAGCCGCGCGGCTTTTTTGAAAACTTTTATAACTCTGCAGCAAAACTGGTAGCCTGCTCGCGCCTCATTGCCACCGTCTATAATGCGCTCTTGGGGTTCTAGCAAGGAGGAACTCATGTCGCAGTCCATCCCTGAGAAGTACCGTGACCTTTTCACCAAACGCGCCTTCGGCAGCCTGGCAACGCTCATGCCGGATGGCAGCCCGCAAGTCACTCCGGTTTGGGTTGACCTCGATGGCGACCTGGTGGTCGTCAATACCGCGAAGGGACGTCAAAAAGACAAGAACATGCGTCGCGATCCGCGTGTGGCGATAGCCATCATCGATCCTGACAACCCGTACCGTTATATTGAAATCCGGGGGCGCGTGGCCGAAATCGTCGAGCAGGGCGCCGACGCGCATATCGACAAAATGGCAAAAAAGTATTTAGGAGTGGACAAATATCCTTACCGCCAAGCAAGCGAAACGCGGGTCATGTTTAAAATCAAGCCCGAACACACGAACACGATGGGATGAGGCGTTGCTCTCTCGCTAGTAGTTCCTAACAACTGAAGCTTCAACCGCAAAGACGCCTGGAAGATGTTCGCCTTGCGATCTGGGTGTACCCGGCGCTGAAAATGACATTTTCATTACTCGAGTCATCGCAATTGACCCCAAAGACGAATACGAAACCCTTCGACCTCGAGTGGGTCCGTTCGCAATTTCCATCGCTGTCACGCGAGGTAAACGGGCGCCAAGCTGCGTTTCTGGATGGCCCCGGTGGGACCCAGGTCCCGCAGCGAGTTATTGACGCGATTTCGGATTATCTTCGCGGCAGTAACGCCAATACTTGTGGCGCCTACGCCACTAGCCGAGAGACCGATCACGCGATTGCCGCAGCCCGTTCCGCGATGGCGGATTTCCTCGGCTGCGCTGCCGATGAGATTGTCTTCGGCCCGAACATGACCACGCTGACCTTCGCCATCAGTCGCGCTATCGGGCGGGAACTAAAGGCGGGCGACGAAATTCTGCTGACGCATCTCGATCACGATGCCAACATCTCTCCCTGGCGCGCGCTGGAAGAGCGCGGGGTTAAGATCCAGTTCGCGGACATTCACGAAAAAGATTGCACGCTCAACCTGGATGATCTGGCGAGCAAGATTACTTCCCGGACGAAAATCGTCGCGGTTGGATACGCATCGAATGCGGTCGGCACAATCAATGATGTGAAAACCGTCGTTCGTCTCGCCCATGAAGCCGGCGCGATGGCCTACATTGATGCGGTTCATTACGCTCCGCATGGACCCATCGATGTTCGTGAGTTGGACTGCGATTTTCTGGCCTGCTCTACATACAAATTTTTCGGTCCCCACATGGGCGTGCTTTACGGCAAACGAGAGCACCTGGCGCGCCTTAAGCCTTACAAGTTGCGCGCCAACACTAATGCGGTCCCCCAACGATGGGAATGGGGCACGCTCAACCACGAATGCATTGCGGGAATTACCGCGTGCGTGGAATATCTGGCTGAGTTGGGCAGACAAAGCGGACCCGTCGCGGGCGGAAGGCGTGAGGCATTGCACGCCGCTTATCGCGCGATTCAGGCGCATGAGCGCAAACTGATGGATCGCATGCTTCGCGGTCTTAGCGAAATTCCCGGGTTGCGGCTTTATGGAATCAGCGACCCGGCGCGGCTGGAATCACGCTGCCCCACATTCGCGGTCCGCATTGAGGGCCACAGTCCACTGGAACTCGCCACCAAACTCGGCGACCAGGGAATCTTCACCTGGGATGGCAACTACTACGCCATCAACTTGACCGAACGCCTCGGTGTGGAACAAAGCGGCGGCTTTCTGCGAATCGGACTAGTGCACTACAACACCGAGCAGGAAGTGGATAGAGTAGTGGGTGGACTACGCTCCTCAACATTGCGATGATTTTACTCGGATAAATGGGTTGCGTAGCGCGAATCCGAGGATTTTGCAGGCCAGCCCCACTTTTATTCTCCGAACTTCCATCGCCAGAACTTCCACCACGGTGTTTTGTTGGACGTACCCGCCGGGAATATCGACACGACCTTAAGTAACTTAGTTCGATGAACTGGCTTATTGGTCTTCTCCGACGTTATAAATTCGTCGGCGCCAGCGAACACAGCACACGCGATATGCACGGCGTCGATTCCATGAATGCCTGTCTTGCATGCTTCTTCCAGCGCATATTCCAAAAGGGCTTCGCTTGTAGGTATCGACCTAGCGGCGGTCGTAAAAAATAAATTGTAAAATGCGACCTCTGCGGCTCGCTTGTGAAAAGTGGCCTTGGGTAGGACTTCCAGGCGGACGTAATCGCTAGTAACGTATTCCCGGCTTGAATCGGCCAGAAAGGGGAGGGCTAGGGCTGCAACATTGCGCTTTCCCTGTGCCGCGCAGATGAGGACGCCTGAATCGATGTACGTAAGCGTCGCTGGCAAAACTAACGTTTACCCCTCATCTCATCTATCTCTTTCGTCAACTGTTCTGCAGTCTTCAATCGAACACCAGATTCTTCTATCTGGCGACGCAGGGACATTAGATTCTCCTTTGTCTCTTCGGTAACAAGCAAAGGAGCGTAAACGATCCCAGAAACTTCCGTCGTTGTTGGATACATAGGACCGTTCGAAAAATTTTCTGCTGCTATGGGCACGCTCTCAACCGCGTACATCTTGTCGGTTGAATTAAGTAATTCGGTGATTTTCCCTTCATTTATCGATAAAAACATGGATTGGCTCCTTGTTCAATGGTTGGTCGTAATAGTGTTTCCTACTAATCCACTTAAAATTCTCGTGCTTCGTAATTGCGGCTATCTCAATAGGACCGCCAACAATATTTGGTCCTGGCGAGAAACGGGAGAACATGATTGCCGAATGTACCAAAAACCGAGCTAGATCGATAACGTCTTGAATCGGCATTGGAGCGAAAACTAGATTTGCCTGCATTCGCGCAGTCAACACTGGTCCGAGCTGGCTTGCGAGAACCGCTGGATTCTGTGGCGGCTGAGTCACGGATGCTAGATGCTGAAAGAGTGATGGGCTGAAACCAACAATCATGCGCTGTAGCACCTCAGTTGCACCGCCCCAGCTCAGTCCCACTTCATGATCTTGTCTCAATTTTTTTGGTGGCTGAGGAACACCTTTCTTTATTTCCACTGACCATGATTCGCCCAAAGGGCCAGGTTTAGAATAACCGCCCAAAAGGAATCCCATATTTGTATTCAGCTTTGCGGCCTGCTCCAATTTGTCGCACTCTTCTCCTAGGAACTTCGCCAGCCCCTTTGCGACTCCCTCCATTGTGTATTCATCCGCATTAAATCCCATTTCCTTCGGAGTGTCAGTCAGCTTCTTTCGAAGATCCTTTATGAGCGTGCCAATCGAAGCGTTTCCGATATTGCCGCTTCCGAAGGTAATGCAACCAATGGGTTGACCCTTGACGAGGTTGAAGATTTTGTTTGCGTTGTCATATACGTTTCCGACAACAGCACCCTGCTGTCCCGGCGGGAGCACAACACCCGGCGGGACAGGCATCGTCAAAGTGGATGCGCTATCTGCCGCCAGCACCAGACCGTCATGAACGCCGATCAGGACCGCTATACTCACTGATAATTATCTCCGCAGCGAACTTCCCTTCAAATTCTAGAGAAGACGCCAGCATCTGGGCGCAATGCGAAGCACTCTCGAATATGGTACATGCACCGGTACGAAGAGGAAAGCAATCGGAAGGGATAGCAGCCAAAGTCACCTTATCGCCGATAAAAAGCCCTATAAAACCTGCAAAGTAAGGAAGTTCCAAAGTGAAACTGGGACAAGCCTTGATTGCTCATTCAGTGGTTTAGATTATTTCGGCGCTACGCCGTCCGGATGTTTCAACTGGATTTCCGCGCAGTTCGGTCGATATTTTATAGTCACTACGCGGCACTGCGGCGGCTCCTTGGAACCATCGCAGTCCTGGAGCACCAAGGGCGCAGTCAGGCAATTTGCCCTGACCACAGTGCGAAAACCTGAAGCCTTGAATGACGCTGCTGGCTGCCGTACCGCGCAACCCGTCGATACCAATACAGCCAGAATGGCTGTTGCACACTTGTAACTCATCATGAATTCCTCTTCAGAGTTGCTCTCTTAGGTTGAACATCGGATAGGGAGTCCAGTTCTTCATGCTCTCGGCTGTGCAAACCACGCACGAAGGTCTCGGTGATGCGGCAGCGCGTCGCCGTCGAGTTTACTTCCACCAGCGGTCGTGCAGCGCGATCAATACGCTGATCGCCGTCGTCATCCCTGCATTCACTAGACGGTCATAAACTCCGCGCCGCACGTCATTGCGCTCCAGCGTATTGACCCGATTTTCTATAACGCTCATACGGCCCGGCTGTCCGCTTCCAAGTAGGGTTTCCATTTTTACTTCCAGGCGCGCGAGTTTTTCCAGCACTTCGCACTGGAAGTCGTTGTCGGTGACGCGCACCACCAGCGGATGCTTGGTGGGCTCGTGTTTGCGAGCAGTCTCTTCGACGTCTTGGGTTCGATTGGACATAATTAAAACAGCGGGAAACAGCTATCGGCTCTCAGCTCTTCAGCTTTCAGCCAACACAACGCGGCACGTACATCAAAGCGAAGCGCTCAATACGGAAAATCCACATGTAGCGCGGCAGATTGGCGTGAGTACTTTGGCGGCACTGAGCCATCAAACTGACGCAAGAAATAGTTCTGCACTTTTGACAGTCGCGGAAGCGTGAAGATTTGCGTCGTGAAGCGTCCGGCAAGGTTTTCGTCGTTGTAGGGGCCCCAGCCGCTGTCACTCCATCGGACCTCAAATCCGCCCGCGCTAAGCGCTGGAATGCCAGTGTCGATGCTGACGGTTGTCGAAGCCACTTGCGTGACCTGCGCCGCAGTGAGGTTAGGTAACACCGTAGTACCTACTTGCGCGTTCGTGATCGGAGTGATGGTAAGCGGGGTGGTTACCTTGGCAGCTTCCAGTTCAAACGACAGAGTCTTAGCCGCATCGTCGGCAAACTGAATTTTGTACAGACTGTGGTCCCCGGCGAGATCTGTGAATGCGATCTCCACCTCACGCACGATAGCTTGAAAACTTGCCGCGCATGAGGGAACGTTCACGTTGAGAGCATCACCAGGGAAAATATCTTGCGCAGCGCCGGGAAGAAAATCGCTCCAAGCTTCGTACTTGCCCGTCCAGCCTGCGGTCGCGCCATCCGACAAAAGGGCCAGCGCTGCATTTTCACAATCGACGCTGGTACGAGGCGGTGGCGACTTCACATGCCGCACCAGGCCGCGCACGCCATTATCGATTCCGCGCGGCTGGGCGGTGATGCTGGTTGGGTTCGTGACCCGCGCCATGGATCTTCCGGCGGTCAATAACAACGAGTCGCTTCCATATTGACCACGAAAATGCACTTCAATCTGTTCATTGAGAGCGGGGACATACTGAGTAAAGAAATCGAGAGTTGTGCCGGAGACAACGTTGCACTCGCATCCTGAAGAGAGCGGGCCGACAAGCCGCGTGGTATAAGGCTGTCCCGGAAGAGCGGTGCGCACTTCGACGTCGACCGCCTGAATAAGCCGCGTGAAGGCTATTGCGCAATACAGGCTGCGAGAGTTCACCAACGCGTAAGTGCAAAATGACGGGGCGCCGGAGGTGACGCCGTCATACAGCACAAGGGCGGGCGCAACCAGAGTGGCGGGATTAGTTGGATCAACGTCGTGCACTTCAAGCACCAGGCGGACATTTGCGCTTACCAGTGCTCCACCGACGCCGTTGCCCGCCGGATTCGCCGCGCAATGAAAAATCTGCTGCTGACGGTAAATTTCCTGGGAGTAGATTCGCGTGCTAAGGACGTAATGATGACCGGTAACCGTGGCCAGTGCGGTTCCAACGGGGGTCCCGTTAATTAGAGCCTGTATCTGCGACACAGATCCTGCGGGCGTGATTTGAAATCCAGCCAGGCAATTCGCGGCCGAAATAGTGCCCAGGTAAAGACCGCCGAGAATCCCGGATGAAAGTGCCGAGGTGAAGACTACATCGCCATGCTCCACAACCCAGGAGCCACCAAGCTCTATTTTCTCCCCGAAGGTCACTGTGGTTGCGCCGTCAGCGCCGGTCCCGCCGGCAATCTGCAGTTTCCCGCCGCTGACGACGATTGCGGCACTCGGACTGGCGACATTCCAGCGGGTCGGGTCGAGCGTGGCGGCCGTGTACTCCTCATCGAAGATAGTCCTGCTGCGCTTGGTGAACGGAGGCTGCGAAAGATAAAAGCGCGTCGTCAGGCCGTTACCGACGAAATAATCACGGACGTAAGCCTTCGGCTCGAGATCGCCAATCACGGTCACGTCGTTAGCGATGGCGTTCCCTGGATGAAGAGTGAGACCTTCCGGAGAAAAGCTGGGATCCGACTCGTTAAGCGTGTACGAGGCGGAGCCAATCGGGGCGAATATCAGCGTTCCATTGACAACCCGGTAGCTGGCGCGGGCCGCGACGGAAATATCTGCAGCGTGCTGGGACCATGACTCCTGCGGGTCGGGCACATAATAAGGAAGCGTATCCAGATTCTGCGCAGCGCCAGTGTCAAGGGCTCCGGGGATCGCATCCTGGGTCACCTGCCGGAGCGCGTCACCCGCGCTCCGGGCCACGAAAGGGCTTCGGGTGGAGAGACGCTTTTCATCGAGCAACATTTCATCGCTTTGCGCGACAAAGTTGTAGCGGTACATCGCACCGCGCTCACCTCAACCCAGATACTCGTATTCCGGCTCGGTCTTTATATATCCCGTGAAAACGTCTTGGCCATTGGTGCGTCCCAGCGTGACGCGCGCGCCGCGATTCGGCACAATGAAATTCGGGCCTACAGAAATCAAACTGAACTGTAATAGCGAAGCCTCATTCAGCTTGCGCGTGACCCGCGGAGTGCGAGCAGCGTCGATGTCGGCGGTGTAATCCCGCGGGCCAGCGCCATCGAGATTGTCAATTTGCAGTTTCATATCAGTTAAGAGAATCGCTCCCCAGAGCTGGTTGCGCCAAACACACGCGATGTTTCTATTTGCGGAACAATGACCGGCGTCAGTACAGGGCGGCTGTGGCAGCTGGAAAGTAACTGCGATAGCACACAGCTATCTGGCCGTCGTTCTCATCGGTATGCGGCAGCGCAATAAATGCCGCGTGCAGGGCCACAGCGGCAATTGGTTTAGCAATCTCGATCGCCTGTTCGCGCTGCCATGGCGTCGGAACGCTGCTTGTAGTTGGGTGAACCGTTGTCGCCGGACTCAAACGCGGATAATGAAAGCATATTCTTCCACCCGACTCATCGCCCGCAACAAACAACGCGGACCACTCCTGAAAGAATGCGCCTCCCTCGCGGTCCACGAACGCTACAACCGTTTGCAAGCCCGCACCCGCCGGGGGCGCACCGCCCAGGAGAGGTTGCGCCAGTATTAAAGAAGTCGCGGTGACCTGCGCAACCCTACCGAGGTTAAAAGTCACACGACGAATATAATCCGCGTCTTGATTCACGTCGGTGGGATTGTTAACGTATGCGGCCGAAATTCCAGTGCCGACATAGCCCGTCTGTTGTTGGTAATCCGCGTCGACGGCGATAATGTCGCCTACGGAAAATGAATTTACTGATCCGACGCCCACGATTATTTCGGCTGCGCTGGAACCCGGCAGCACAGCAATCGGCGTCAGAGGGTTTCCGCCGGAAGGCTGTGCTTCCGCATTAGGATCCGTAGCGAGGACATTCATGTGCTCGGAGCCGCCCGCTAGCGCCATCTGCAACTTTCCCCATTCGCGAAAGTCGAAATCAATTCGCGCGTCAAGCGTGCCGCGAAATTGCGCGGCAGCAGCGCCTCGGACGCCTGCGCGTAACGGTTCATTCGGCGTAAGGCTGACGCGCTGGAAATTGTCGATCCAGCCCAGGTTGATCCAGGGAGCGGGTGGGGAGTCGAGCGGAAACGCTCCATACTTTCCGGGATCGAAAATTGCCGGGACCCCGGAGACGCGATTGACCGGCGCAAAGTAAGCGCGCACACGTAGGCCCACCGGCACCATGGCGCCGCGAACTGCGAAGCTGCTCATAATGAAGTCACCCGATTAGTATTCGTATTAAGCACTCAGCCCGACGCACGCTTCCGCCTAAAATGACGGCCTTCGCCCTGCTGAATGCTGAGTGCTAAGTGCTGGGGGTTAGAAACTCACTTCAGAAAAGAAGAAAACTTTCAGGTTCGACGTTCGTTCCAGCCGAATTCCAGCCGTGCCGCGCGGCAGAGCTTCGGTTCGCGGAGCTTCGCTGCCCACAACTTTTCCAAGTTGAGGCGTGCTCCACACAATGCTGGTACCTAGCCCGGCGGCAGGCGTTTGCGTATAGTCGCGCTTGGGCGTGGTTGCAGGCTGACAGATTCTGATGAGCTCGGTATCGAGGGCGGCCAGTGTGCGTCCGCGATCGACTCCCGATTCCGCAGTGCCAAAGGTGTGATAAGAAATCAGGCACTCCAGCGAAAAGATTGCCCGGTCGCCGGTCTGCTGCGGCACAGGTTGCGCCGCTCCCCACTCGATGTAAAACGCGTCGGGCAGTGGCTTAATCGGAATCACAGCTTCATTTTCAGCGACGACAACTGCCGGCCGGGTGACTCCATTCAAAGTAATCATGCGTGATGGATTTAGCGCTGCCAGCCGGTCACGCAGCGTGATGTAAAAAGTGTCTTTGGTGAATTGCATGAGCTAGCTTTCAGCCGTCAGCTATCAGCCATCAGCTAACGGCACAAACCTTTACGCGGTAATCGGACGCAACAAGATTTCTACAGAATCAAAAACAGACGTAATTTCGTAGAAAGCTGAGAGCTGATAGCTGACGGCTGCTCTTACTCCACTCCCACCAGCCGGTACAAATAAGCCGTTCCCGCGAAGTATTCCGTGTTCGCACTCTCGATGTGGAAGAGATCGCTCTGATACTGAATTCCCAGAGCCAGATCGAACAATGCTTCAGCGGTATCTGCTCCTTCGTCATCAACCGCATTCGCCACGGCCGAAGCGGAGATCAGAAATTCCAGGCGCACTCGCGGTCCGGTATTGGGCGCCGGAAGGGTGCGCACCACGACTGGCGAAATGGTCACCGTCTGCACGCCGGGATCGGTTAGCCCCAACTGCGTGCTGTCACTTCCTGTTTGAGTTGGCATCGGAAGTACGAGCCCGACTTCGTCTCCACCGAGCGCGCGCAGCAAAGCATCGGCGGCCCGCATAACTGCAGTTCCTGCGATCGCCATGGATCATCTCGTTTTCTGCGCCACAAAGGGCGCGAGCATTGAACGCACGGTAGCATCGAGCAAATCCGGCGCGAAGTAATCCATGCGGAAACGGTCCATGCGGCCAGTCTTCACATTCACGGCCGGAGTCGCCTGGGCATTGCGGACCACCTGCGCGCAGGCGTATTTAACCGCGTCAGGAATCGTGGCGTATCCCGCCGTGTAGATCATGTCCACCTCGCTGAACCACAGGCCGACGAGGTTCAACGGCAGCGTGAGTTCGCCGGTAGCTGGATCGAAGTCGACCGACGCCGGGTCGATGTTGCTCCAGGTTCCTGGCATTCCAAACATGAGCGCCACATCGAGTCGTAGGTCATCGAACGGCCATTTTCCCCGGCGTGGAACCGTATATCGCCCACGGCCGGAGATAATAGGCGAAGTGGAGGGCCCTAACGGGACAAGTGGAAGATATGTGAGGTGAATAGTATTGCGATCGGGCATCATGCGGATGCGTTCTTCATATTGCGCAATCGCCAGCGTCGCGCGCCGGCAATGGGCGTCAATAAGCGACGACGCAGCCCCCACCAGCGACGGCTCAGTCGTCGTGTCCAGTCCGTAGAGTTGGTATTCGGTTGGAGAGAGATAGTTCACGAAATCGGCTCCTTGCGTGTAGCTGTTTGCTGTTAATTTGATAAACCTTCGTCAGCCGTCAGCTGTCGGTCATCAGCTTGTAAGCTGTGGTCAATGTGTGCGAATCGAAAAAAATGTCATTCCGAATCGCTTTTAGCGATGAAGAACCTGCTTTGCGAAGGCGATAAGCAGATCCTTCAGGAATAAATTCCTTCGGAATGACATCCCGCGTGAACGGGTGCGGCCAATGGTCGAACCGAAAGCGACGGTAGTCCTTACCGATCGACCTTCACTTCGTAATGCGCGTAGGAAGCACCCTTCACCACCACGCCCCCGAACTTCACCACCACGTTTTGCGCAGCCAGAGTACTTGGCAAGCCGAGCTGGAAAACGCGAGGATTCGGATCGGTGAGCCAGTGGTACTCGATCATGTCCTCACTAACGATGTAAGCCGGCAGCACCGCAGTGCCGCTGCCGGGAGTTCCGGTGTAACCGAGCGCCCACTCGGGGATCAGTGGCAAGTCGCCGGCCTGAGTGCTGAGCGCCTTCACGCGGAAGCCGCCGGTGATTTCAACCGTGTTGAGAACGACGTTGAATGCCGTCTTCATTTCGCGGTCGATCAGATCGAGCAGCACCGGATTCGCATAGATGGCAGTTGGCCTCACTGCGTAGCTGGAGTTCGAGACCATCTGCGCCACCGTGGACTTCAGCCCGTCGACGATGCTCGCCGAGGTCCCAATGGTTGTGGTATTGCCACCAGCTTCGATCTGGCCTATCGCGCCGAAATATTGCAGCGTGGTCGGCGTAGATAGCGAAGTATCGGTACCATTCCAGAGCGAGACGTCATGCGTGCGCATGATGCCGTCGATGGCATCCGCGAGATCTTTTGCCTGCAGATACGCGAACTGGCTCTGCTGACTGCCGACCTCGAGGTCGAAAAGGTTGTAGTTGATCTGTGAGACCAGCGCCTTCAATGGCACGCTGCGCTCCGCCCGGTTTGGGGCCTGCACTGTCGGGGCGATGTTGCGCGGATCGACAAATGCCTGTGCTGCAGTTGGCTGAGGAATTGCCAGTTCCTCGAAGAACCGCGATGGGTGCCCGGTTGCAGGCACCTGCTTAATACGCTGTCCGAAAGCGCCGCGCCGACGTACGATGTCGGTAATTTCTGTGAGATAGCGGTTAACTTCAATCGCACCCGGCCCAAGGAAATCGGCAGCTGCGTGCAGGTCAATAAATTGTGCGTTCATGTTTTCTCCTGAAGAAAGAATGTGTGCTTCGATCAGATTTTCTGTGCCAGAACAACGTCAGCCGCAAGCCACCAGCAAACCATTTGACATCTGTCATTCCGAGGACCTTCAGGTCCGAGGAACCTGCTTTGTTGTTTGAGAGCAGCAGATTCCTCACCGCTAAAGCGGTTCGGAATGACAGCGTCTGAGAGTTTCTTGATAGCTCATAGCTGTCCTACTCGATCATTCCGGCGCGTGCCATTTCCGCTTTCACCGCAATGCGCTGTTCGACACTGAGGGTTTGCAGAGTTTTGTCGAGAGCGCCGGCTTCGAGCTTGTCTCCGAGTTCGGCATTATTTTTCGAGAGCAGCGCGGAGACAAATGGCGACAGAGTTTTGCGAGTTAGCCGCGCGGCCTGTGCCTTGAGGTCCGAATTTACCTTCTCGAGTTCAGCTACGCGGTGCTCAAGTTCGCGCGAGCCTCCCGCGTTCACTTCCACTCCGCGTTCTTCGACCGCGGCCACAATGCGATCGACTTTTGCGTTCAGCGTTTCCTGTTGTGCGTCTAGTTTTCCCAGAACGCGGTCCAAAGTTTCAGCCGCGTTCGCCAGGCGATCGGCGGCAGCGGCCAGTTGATTAAGGGTTTCGTTGTGTTCCATGAGTTCTCCTTTTTAGCGATCAGCTGTCAGCCTCAGCTGTCAGGGGAGACACCCTTTCCACTTGTCATTCCGAGGACCTTCGGAATGACAGATGAAATGGGGTGTGCTGATGGCTGATGGCTGACGGCTGAAAGCTGATTTATTCCAACTCGATCCACGTATCCCGATATGCGGCTTTGTCGCGGCGAAGAATCGCGGCTCCGGTGAAGGTCACATGCGTCAGCGTCCAAATTTTTGCGCGAACATCGGCGACGCTGGCATCTGCGATTTCGTACGACATCCCGAGAGGGTTCTGTGGCCGACTGCGTGCTGAGCCGCTCGCGTGAATAATTCCCGACTCGATCTGCTGCACAATCTCCGGAAAATCTTTGGCGAAGAGATATCCGCTAAGTTCAAGCTCTTTGCCGGCGATTTCCGCGCGCGTGATGACGCCAACTTTGCATCGCGCATCGTGGCGATCGAAGCTTGGGGAGAAGTCGAGTGCCATGCCAAGCAACGACGGCAGCGCTCGTTCGGCGGCGGTACGAGTCAGAATCACGCGATGGCCGCGCGACCCGGCCGGCGGCTTATCTGAAGGAGTGTCCACCAGCGTCAACACACCGCGGAACGGTTCCCGGTTCGGATGCCCGTGAACTGCGGGCATGGCAATCGCCATAGATGCAAGTTGGAAATTCATAGGTAGGTATCGCTCCTGGCCTTTCTGGCTTTCTTGTAACTGTGTCATCCTGAGCGGAACAGAATCATTCGCGCGCGAATGATTCTGTGGGGTCGAAGGACCCCGCGTTCTTTGTATTGGCGGAAGTTGCGACGGGCGTTCAACCTGTGACCTCCTAAGAATGCCCCGCCGGCTGCAGACCGACACCAAGCATTCCAGAGGTCCTTCGACTCCGGGACTGGTCTGCATCGCAGACCAGTCCCTTCGCTCAGGATGACAGGGATGTTTGGGGCTGATGGCTGATGGCTGAAGGGTGAGAGCTTATCTACAACGGCACCAGCCCGCGCATTCGCCGGACTTCGTTCACCGTAAGCACGCCGGATTGCAGCAGGATTTGCTGTATCTGCGCCTCTTCCATGGCGTCTCCGGGACCGTCCACATCGGTGAAGACAAACTCAAGATCGTCCCAGCCGAGCTTTTTGCAGATTGCGTCGCGCGTGAGATATTCGGCAAACAACCGCGCGGTCGGCACGATTGCCTGGCGAAAAGCCTGGTCATTCATCTCTGCTGCGGTCGAGCGGTTCACATCGCGCTCGAGACCAAGCGATTGCGGCGGCAAATCAAAGGCATCGGCAATAATGCGCATCAAGAATTCCTGCCACTGCAATCGCAGGTCGGCGTCTGTGCCTCCGCCGAAACGTAGCACTTCAGGTTTGTTTTCGACTGATAGTATCGGGACCCGACCTGTTCCCTCGATCTCATCCTGCCACCACCGAATGAGCCGCTCGTGCTGCTCGGGCGTCGTGTTCTGCAACCACAGTGCATATTCGACCACCGAGTTTGACGCCAGCCTTCCGGCATAACGGTGCGCGCCAAGAAATGAGTTGATCGACTCGAACGCAACTTCCAAACGCCCGAGTCCAAAAGGCGTAAACGTGCGCGGGTTGAGGCGCATGTAGATCAGCTCGTCGTCGCTTAAAAGAATGTTGGCATTCGGGCCAGCTTTCGACGTGACCTGTTCGTAGCGGATCGAACTCGGCAATCCGTCCCAGTCCGCGCGCATGTTAATCGTGGATCCGTCGACCGGCCACAAAGCCAGTGGAGCATTGGCATCATCTGTGGCTTCGACTTCGATTGCACCAAAGCCGCCGACAATGACGTCTTCGAGCACCTGCTCTGCTAGGGAGCGAAACGAATCATCAGGATTGGGCGAAGCTAAGTTGCGCGTAAGAATGAGAACACGCGTTTCAGCATCCGGTGATTGAGGCGTGCCAGGCTTTGACTGGACCCGCCAACGCATTCCGGCGATGTGGTCTTTTATTGTGTTGATCGCCCGCCGCGCCACTGGTATTTCCGAAAAGCGCCGCAGGTTCATCGGCGTGGGCCTGGGCATGGTCTGCGCCCGCGGCCCGTAAGTGTTGAGTATCGATGGGAGCGGCACCGTTCGGCGCTTGCCTTGCAGCATCCCGGTGGAGGCGCCTCCGGCGAAAATGCTTCCGTTCTGCGTCAGTCGGTTGACGAAAGACACTCCCGCAATCCGGCGCATTGCGCCGCGTAGCGTATTTGTGATGTTCATGGGGATTTAAGACCTTCAGCAGCTAGGTATTAGAAAATCTGCTATCTGTAACTTGTGTCGATCTTCGTAGAGTTAGGGCCTTACTGCGACCCTGATTCCGTCCGCGATCTGCGGCATTGTTGCTGCAGGCGCCACGATGATTCCGTTTTCCTGCATCATGTCCAGCGCGAAATTCACTTCGTCTAGGCCGCGATCCACATCGTCATCCACCACGGCAGTTAGCCAAGCCTTCACGCCTTTCTTTGTCTGCATGCTGGCCGCGATCTGCGGAAAGCGTGCTGCCAAAATCATCCCCTGGTCGACCCTTTGCGCAAGCGAAACCGCATGAAGAAACTTGAACCCGTCATCCGCCGCATAGCCGAAGTCAAGTTTCAGAGGATCACCCGGCCTGGTGTATTCGGACACCGCAATGTTTGTCTGCATTAATGCCAGTACGCCTGCCTTTTGCAGTTCGTCTCGCATCACGCTAAGTATGCGCTGTCGCCCGCTGATCTCTCGCTTCTCCGTTCCGGCCGGAGTTTCCAAATAAATCGTGTTGAGCCGCTCCATCTCCAGCGCCGGAGATTCAGTAAGGCAGACCTGCAATTGTTCAAATCGAATCACATTCGACCAGGAATCTGCCAGTCTTTTCAGCAAGTCCGCACGCCGCTGCGGATCTTGCAAATCCTGCCGAATCTCACGCTCGATGGCCTGCACTTCTTCAACGTCGGCCAGCGGATCGAAGCAGTGCAACCGCCTCCAGTTCCGGATAAAACGTACATCTGCAAATTCACCCGAGCCGCCTGCAGATGGCGCAATCGCCACCACGCCGAGATTGATGCTCTCGCCTTTGGTAGCGTCTCCGGCGTATCGCAGCAGGAAGAACTCAAGTTGTTGTAAGACAGCCATCAGCTAGTTCTCTACCCACTCCGGAAACGGGCTCCTCGGCGACATCCGGAAGCAGGTGATTAATTCCCGTACCCGTGCCCTTCGGGTGAGCAGTTCCTGTCCTAAGCTTTCCAGCGCGGCCCAGTCGCTCGCGTACCACTCGGGTGGAATTTCTCCCGCCTGTGACCAAATTTCGCTTTCGCACATTGTCTCTATCCGCGACAGCCAAGGCTCGAATGACTCCCAGCTCTTCACCCGGGCATATGCTTCGTTACGCGCGAACACCCCGCGCAACGGATAATCCGGAAAAGTCCATTCGCCCGCGTTGAAGCAGAAACCTTGATCGATAAAGGTCGCAGTGTATTTGCGTTCACGGCCTTTGCGCCAGAATGCCGCCTGACGTCCATTGGCGTTACCAGTCCATTTGTCGAGCGCCAACATGCCGGCGAATGCATCGAGATTTCGCACGCGATCGAACAGCTCAACCGGTAGCCAATCGTAAACCCGGCCTTCCACCGGATTTACCACGTATCGAGACCCGAACTGCAACCCTGGGGCGCACGCGATCACATTTCCCGCAAGCTGAATATTCAACTCGGGCGAATGCTTAATCAGCCAATCATTCACTTCGACAACTTCTGTCGTCGGAACCGGCAAGCCGACCCGCTCCGCCAGCCGGGTTGCCAGAAGTTCATTGGCCAGAACCCGCAAATGCTGCGGGTTATTACGAAACTTCACTACATAAAAATGACCGTCGGAGCAGCGCATCAAGTGGCTTTGCGCGCCGCCCCGCATCCTGCGAACGTGTTGGACCGCATCCACTGGCAATGTTCGCTGTCAATCTCGTCCTTCGACTGCATGCGCGGACTCGCAAGCGAGTCCACGTACTTCGCTCAGGATGACAGGCAAGAGATGCTAGCTCACAGCGCGGCATGAGCGATGTGACGAATGAACATTCGCAGCTGTGGATTTCTACTCCGATGCGTGACGCCGCTATTTGGATCCTGCCACAGCCTGCCGCCCCGCCAGCGCAATCGCCATGGCCATCACGCAGTCATCATGGCTTCCCGAACTGTTTCCGGACCCGCCATCAGCCCGGCGGATAAACGTCCTGAATTCTGCAAGCAGTCGTTCGCTCTGAAACAGCTGCGGCTTAACCGACAAAATTGCGGCCAGGTTTTCGATCATGGCTGGCTTTGTTACCGCCGACGTCAGCCAGCCGTCCTGGCCACCATGGCGAAATACGTTCTGATATCCCGCCGCCCTCAGGTTCGCCAGCACGCCGTGTCCGTGATTATTTCGTTCAACCACGAGCAGCGCATGGTTATACATTCCGCCCAAGTCAATCAACTTCATCGCCAGCTCGCGCGGAGAATAATGTCCGTGCAACTCCGCGCACTGCATCGCTGTTTGCCGGTCGATGACCTCCGCGCACGCGTAATCGCCTTCGGTGCCGCCTCCTGCAGGATCGACTCCGATAATGTATTGCCGCTCGCCTCGAGGCTGAAACCAGATGGTCAGCCGCGCATTGTCGCGCACAGTGGTTGGCCGAGACTGCGCGTCCAGTGCCCGATCGATTGCCTCCAACTCAAACACACATTCGCCCGAAGCGAGGAAACAGGAAACCGGGTCTTCGGCATACTCCTGCGTAGCCAAGCCTCGCATTTGCGCACGATTTGTCCGACGCCAGGCGATCTGCGCATCCGTCAGCCCAGCCCTTCGGACCAGGTCTTCTTCTTCCGGAGTTAATCGCAGAACATTGCTCAATCCTTTTTTGTCACGATATTCATCGTCATACCACCACGGGAAAAAGTGCCTTGTGTATCCCGTTTCATTCGCGTGCTGCCACTCTTCATAGAAGAGTCCGACCGCCCCGTTCGGGGTGGATTCCAAAACGATGTCTCCATCGGCCGGTACGGCTGCGCGCAACGAAGCCAGCGCTTCCGCCGGATCACGCAGCCAGCGGGCGACCTCCGAGCAATGCAAATTGTGGATAGTCAGCCCGCGGCCGGCATTGACGTCCCCAGCAGTGGCTACTCGGTACTCGCTGTCGAGCCGCGGAAACACCATCTGGCGGACGTTGGCGCGTGAGCGGATGAGCGCGCCGCGTTTCATCGCTTCGGGCAGGTTCTCCCAGAAGCGATGGACGATCTTGAAAATTTCCTCTGCCGATTCCTGATCGTGGGCTACCAGCACCGTCATCGTGCCCGGCCGCGTAATGGTCTGGATAAAGAATCGCGCCGCGATATAGGTCGTGATTCCCATCTGCCGCGCCTTCAGCACGATATTGCGATGAGTGCAGGTCTGCGAAAATTCCCGCTGTACGCGATTCGGGCTCAGCCGCACCAGCCCGCGCTTTTTACTGCGCACTCGCAGGAAAATCGACATCAGAGAGTCGCGCACGCTTTCGCATCCCGCGAAACCTGCAGCTCTCAGCCGCTCCACCGGGATCTTCGCTTCCAGCAAAATCCCCAACCGCTGCAACAGAGCAACGTCGTCGGTCAAAGGCTCGGCCCAAAGTCAAAGAGCACGGAATATTGTTGCTTTCGTCTCATTAAGGTGTTCGTATTCCACCTCGCACCGTGCTTTCTACATTGTTAATGTTCACCACATCAGCCCCGAGATCAGTGCCATCGCTGGCCTGGTCAGCCTGCCCAGCAGCGAAGGGACTAACTCTGGTGCATCCGGCAACCGGATTACCCACGCCCTTGCACAAACGGTAGTCGCCACCATTCGCACTGTTGTAGTTCGCGAAGGCCACTAAACTGCCTGCAGCCTGCCAAATGGGAGAACTCCGGAATACAGTCGGCGAGGCCGTGTTGTCCAGAAAGAGCAGGTGGTGAAGCGCGTACGGCGCGACGCAGGGCACCAGCGCATTGGCTTCGCTGTTATTGCTTCCAGTGCCGCTGGCTGCGTTGCAGTCGTTCACGTCACCGAAGGAATTGGTAAACGTAGAAGAACCAGCAGCCGCGAAAATGCTGTCTTGAAGCGTAAGGCCGATCAACTTGTACTGCACAAGATTGTTAGTGATCGAAAACGCATTCGTGCTTTGTCCCACGAACGTGATATGGCGAAACGAGACGTTGTCCACTAGCGGGGTTGCCGGCGAAGTCCAGGAAAGCATCGTGGTTCCTGACGTGCCTGAATACCGAATATCACTCATAGTCTTCAAAAATCCGTGCGACCAGCGCTGGTAATTGATGTCGTCGCCGAGCACATGGCTCACCGTGACGCGGTGCATCCCCATAGCACTGTGAAGAGCCGCAACCACGAAGCCCGAGGCGAAATGCTGGAATTTGTCATAGCGGATGGTGATGTCGCTGATATTTTCCGGGCCATAACCGACATTGTTTCCCGCGCCGTCGAGTACTTGGTTGGCTTGGTTTCCCACCTGCATGAGGAGCATGGTCCCGTCCTGTCCCCCGCCATTACCCTGTGAGCCCCAGGCGTTTTCTGCATAGCTGTTCTCTAAAAGGATCCGCTTGCCGCACTTCAACTCCCAGCCGTTCTTTGAGGTATTGGCCTTCAAGTCGAATCCCACGATGGGAGCGGAGTTAGAGACGCTGATGGCGCTTGATCCACTGACACTGTCTTCTGCTGCCGTGGAGGTGACCGAATGGCTGCCGACAGCGGCCGGCGAACAATACAATCCCTGCGAATCGACCGTGCCTACCGTTGAATTTCCGCCCGCTACTCCATCCACTGACCACGTGATCGTGGCCGGGGAGTAATTCGCCACTGCGTTGAAGATCGCGCAAAACTGACGTTTGTTTCCGTACGTGTCCGAGTATGAAGGCTGCATTTGCAAATCCGACGCTGCAGGTCCGACCGCAATGAGATGTGCAGGATTCGAGCCGACAATCGTCACAGTCGAAGTTGCCGTTAGCATGCGATTATTTCCCAAGCTTGCCAGACGGCCGTCTATGGTCTGATAGCTGAGAGTGAGTGTGACGGTTCCTCCGGTCGGAATGGCAGAAGGCGCAGTGTAAGAAAAAATTCTCTGGTTTTGCACCGTATGAATGCCGCTGCCCGTGGCGACTCCATCCTGAGTGGTGACCGTCCCGCAAGCTCCCGGTGATCCGCAGGATGCTGTCATTGTGGCGCCCGATCCAACCGCCCGGTTAATGCCTTGCCGGCTGTCGTTCAGTTCCACATCTTGCAGTTGGAAGGATTGGTTGACTGCGAGCTGGAAGCTCGACGGCGTTAATGTAAGCTCCTGATCGTTGGCCGGTCCGTAACTGACGCCTTCGATGGTCTCGCTGGCGTTGAGCGTGGCTCCAATCTGCGTGTCCCACAGTGGGTTCTTGTACAGCCACTGCTGCGAGAACCAGACGTCGTGCGGAATTCCATCGTAGCCGGTCGCAGGACTGATCGGTTCTGTAAATGCGCCACAGAATATCGAGGACATGGTTGAAGCGGCAACGAAATTATTAGCGAATTTTCCAAAACCGACGTTGGTGTAGTTGTGTCCTGTTCCCCAGCCGTAGCCGTGAGCGTCCCCACCCCCTCCTGCGTAGGTCAAGGTGATGTCGTAGATATAGCTCTCGATGACCGCCACCCATCTTGCCCCGCCACCCTTGATGCCCAGGGCGGTTTGCCGCTGCGCATCGCCGTGCACGACGCAGCGATCGAAGATGATGTTCGTCGGCTGCAGGTTCAGGCAGGTCATGTCGGCAGCTGTGCAGGTTGAGTTATCGCCCAGGTTGATCAGTGCAAAAGTCAGGTCGAAATTGTTGTCGCGCGTGATCTCTATTCCGATGAAGCGCACAAATCCGCTTAACACCTGCAAGCTGCCGCTGCCCCCGGCGCCGTTGAAGATAATCTGCGGAATGTGCCGCGCAGGAGCAAGACAGTTGTAGGACGGGTAACCCGCCAGGGCCCACGATGCCAGGCCCATGTAGCACGGGGTTATGCGAATGCCTTCCATGGGAAGACTCGCAGTCACTGCTGCCGTCTTTACCGTTATCCAGTTGCTGGCATTGCACGGCCCATTGTGCACGCCGTCTTTTGCAGGGACGGTCAGGCCGGTACCTGTGGCGGGGTAGATTCCGTTTTCCTGAATCGTCAACGTCTGACCGCACTGAATATCATTCAGCGCTTGTTGTAACTGAGTGTTGTTGTAAGTACAGCCCGATGCGCAAATCGTGAGCGTCGCTCCCGGACTGGGCGTAGCCGCAATTGCGGTGTTCCAGTTCAAGAGCGATGCATCCGGAAGCATTGCATTCGTGAAACCGGCAACGCCCGGGGTTACCATCGGCCCTTGGGACCTGAAGCCGCCCGACCAGGCGGACTGACCCCACGCGGTTGCAACCGCGAGAAGTAACAGCAAAATGGATTTCATATGTTTTGTAGGTAGACGAATAAAGAAATATCGGATTACGCAGCTCTGGCCTATTTCGCTTTCCCTGGCGTCTCGCCAACAAGGGTGAATGCACCCATCTCCCACGAACTGCCGAATGTAGTTTGGTCATCGCCCATCAAGTCGAGTTTGAACTCAGCTGTGAGTGCCGCGCCCGCGTTCACCACCGGCGATGCCGCCGTGGGGCGCACATCTAGCGGAGGTCCGGTCACCGAATCTGCGTAATAAGTAGTGCCCGGATTCTGTTGTGCTCCGATCAAGTAATTCACCAGCTGAGTGTTCGTCATCAATGTCGCGCCCGATTGTTTCAGCGCGTCAATCATTACGCCAACTTGGTGCGCGGGAAGTTCGTTCACGTGCCAAAAGATGCCGATCGGCACTCCCCACACCGCAGACTTAAAGACAAGTGCCAGAAGCTTGCCCGTGAGTTGAGCATCGGTCAGGTTTTGGAAATTCGGCGCAATGCCCTGGCTCAAAATGTTCTGCACGTTGATCCCGCTGGCCATTAAGGTCGCCGCATTGGGAGAAGGCTGCATTACGCCGGAACCTCGCGATCCCGCATATCCAGCTGCGACGGCAATGCTCTCCGTTGATGTGTCTTCATAACTTCCGGGATACACATACACCCGGTTTGCCGGAAGGCCCGTCAGATTAGCGCTCATCCAGGCCATGGCCCAGTTGATCTCGTCAGTCATAAGGCGGGGCTTGTCCATCTGTAACGTGTAAGGCACGCTCAGAATGTCCTGTGAGGTGATGTCGGCAAGGTCTTCGCTTTTCACAGCGCTCTTCATGTCGGGATCAGCGCTTACCGAAAACACCCCGCGCTGGTTCAGGGTGTACAAGATTCCGCCCAGCGTATCGAGGCCGGTGGGGACAATATCCGTTCCTGAGGAACTCAAGTCCCAGTTGACTTGCGCTGCTGGATCTCCGGGCGCGGTAATCACCAACTGCTTATTGGCGATGGATAAAGTGACGCTGCTCGCGGCCGTACCCGTGTACTGCAGCGTGAATGCGTTCGGAAAGACAAAGTACTGGTGTGAAACCGAATGTGCGTTGAGGTCCCAGCCCGCATTGATCCACGACTGGAACGTGGGAACCAGTTGTTGCGAAAGCGGATATCCGGTGACCACCGCGATGCTCAGCGGGAAGTTTTTCTGCTGAAACATCGGCAGCAACGCCTGAATGTATTGGTGCGACCCATCGACCAGCCCGGGGTCGTCATAAGTCAGCGTGATCCGCGGCGGATATTGCATAAATCCGCGCACGTTCGGCGGCGTATCTGCCGGAAGGTTATTTCCTCCGTTGATTGGCCCAGGCGTTCCCGTGACATCAGTCGAGATTCCTGTCGCAAGATTGTTCGCGTAGAAATGACAGTAACTATAAGTCACAGCAGCGGTGTTATCCATCAAACCGTAAGTGCGATTGGCATAGGCGCGGCAGTTCTTGAGCTCGATCGCTGTTGGCGTGCCATCGAAGCGGTAGCCAACGTAATTGCGGTGCGCATCCGTGTTGTAAAGGTGAATGTCTCCGGGCGTACCCGTAGGATGAACATAGAACCCTAAAGGCACCGTCGCATTCGGCACCTGACTGTCAGCGAGAATGTTCGCCAGCCATATGTGATCGCTCGCGCCTTGCACCTGGACTCCATACCCGTCGTACCAATGAAGCTTGATGTGCTGGATTTCGATGTAACTAACGTTGTTGATATTGATAAGTGATTGGCCGCTCAGAATGACCGGAGTAACTGACTTATACGCAGTAACAGGATTCCCTGCGCCGGAGTACACGTAGAGGATCTGATTCACTGCGTCGTAATACCAGTCTCGATTGTGGGCGAGAGCAGCCTGGGACACTTGCGAATTTCCCCAAATACTTCCGAACCGCACGAAGTTTAATTGCGAAATCGCCTGCGCGGCTGTAAGCGCGATCTGCCAGATATTTCCCGAGGTGTTCGTCCACTGCGCACTGGTTGTCATGTATCGGCCAGTAAACTCCGGCGGACGTCCGTTGCCGTATGCGTCGAACTTAATCAAATTACCGGCGGTACCACTCGAGGGCGGAGTGAGCCACTCGTTCCACACTCCGTCGCGTTTGAACAGGATCACGTCGCCAGGCTGAAACGTCGAAATCCCGACTTTGAGCAGCGTGCGCCACGGCGTCTGCGGAGAGAGCCCATTGTTGGCATTCGAGCCAGCGGGATCCACGTAGTACGTCGTGGCGCTCGCGCCTGCGCAGAGAAACGCGATCGCGAGTAATGTTCGAAGATGTTTCACAGTTCTCCTGATGAGTTGAGTCGGACTTCCGCTGGAAGTGCGAAGTCCTTTCCCTAAAGATTGTTGGCTGATGACTGAGAGCTGAAGGCTGTTTCTATCTCACGACGATAGCCGGTACTGTTGCTCCCCAAGACCATGAATCTGACGGAGGCGTAAAAGATGTCAGTGAACCGCCTGCGGTGATACCAGCGGTTCCGGCATTCTGAAACGTGACCGAAGCACCGCTCCCGTCGCCGGAAAGAACGGCTGCGTTCGCAGGGCAGCTAGTAGTAAATGCGACGTAGTATTTGCCCGGCTGTAGCGTGGTGCTGCCTCCGCCCGACCAAGTAATAGTGTGTGCGCCGCTGCTGCCGAAGGTCTGATTTGCTGTGGACCCAAGATGCAGTTTTATATTGCCGGTTGTATCAGCGATGCCAATGTCGTAGTTACAAGAGCCGCTGGTATTGGTGTCCCCCGTGCTCACGTTGTAAGTGACTTGAGCAGTTGTCACCGGCCAGGTGAGCACCACGCCCCACAGCTTCACCAGGTTCGCACTCGTGCTGAACGCCGAACTGCCGCCGCCGCGATAAACCGTAATCCACGGTATCGAATAAGGCCCTGCATTCACGCCCGAGTCACCCAATCCCGCGCTGCCATTCGCCTTCGGATAATTCCCCGACGTCATCCCGGAGCCGGCTGCATAGCCTTGCGCCTGCACGTAGGCTGTGGTCGCGATCTTCGTTGAGTTATCTGACGCCGAAGTTGTCGGCGCGGTCGGAGTTCCCGTAAATGCCGGGGAGGCCAGTGGCGCCGCACCTGTAACTTGACTCACGGTGTAATCGCCAGATGCGGCGACCACTGCTCCAATTCGTCCAAAAGCAGAGCTGACTGCTCCACTGGCTGCCAGGACTTCAGGTCCGAGCAGAGTTGTGTAACTCCCGGCCGCAGCATTTGTCGAAAGCACGCGTCCGAGCACTTGCCCCGAAGATGGATAAGCCGATCCCGAGTCGTGACAATCGCCCGCATTAGTCGAGCTGATCTGCACGTAATCGCCGGCGGTCGTTGGTCCGTCAAAACTGCAACTTGCATAGCCGCGATACGCGATGACTGCGTTGCCACTGGTCCCCAATCCCCCACTAACGACGCCCATTGCGCTGGAAACGTCAGTCGTCGCAAGCTTGACCGCGCAAGAAGGATTGGCCCCATTCAGTTTGGCCAGAAAATTCAGGCTGGTACCGGTCGTTGAGTCGTTGCAAATCTCAAAGGTCTGGGCCCCGGTGGTGCTCATATCAAATGATGTTGCCGCGTATACCGTCTTCGGCCGCAGGGTCGCGCTCCCGACGTTGTAGGAGTTGTCAGTGAAAGGCTTGAGGGCCGATGCAGTGTCGATGGCCCAGCGAATGTTGGAGCCGATCCAGAACCCAATTCCGCGCTGGCTTCCAGTTCCAGCATTTTCGTTTTTTAGGACGAAGTAGCTGTCACCCTGGTCCCAGGAAAGCCCGGTGCGCTCCCAGTTACTGGCATCGCTCCAGGTACCATATACACGAAACGCCTGCGGGCTCGTCCCGTTTACCTGTTCCAGAGTATTTGACGGATTGGTGCCGTTCGAATCCTGGTTAAACACATTGGTCAAACCTAGCTGCACCGCCTGCCCGCTGTTATCGATCACCTTGGGACAATGGCACGTCGAATCGAACCAGAAGATTCCATAATTCGGAATTCCAGTGGGCGCTGTCGTCTCCGCAAGCTGGATCTGGTCAGCGGTGCTGCAATTTGCATTTCCATTGGCTTGGATCCCAGTAGCAAAGCTTCCCGTACATTGCGTCGGAGTTTGCGCTAGCGCGACGGCGGTGGCAATGTTTCCGCTGGTATCGAGTTTGGCGACTTCGAGCAGCGCGCCGCCATTCTCTGAAACTTGCAGCTTGCCGTTGCTGCCGAAACCAATCAGCGACTGCCCACTGGGAGCAACATTCAAAGTACCGAAGCGGCCCTGCAGGCTCCACGGACCGCTTCCGGTGGAGACGAACGAACTCGCCTGCACGCTTCCTGTTACCGTCAGGGCAGAGTCCATCTGCACATTGGTTTTGAATTCCTTCAGATTGCTGCTGAGACGCTCCAGCCAGTTCGTGCCGTCGCCCACGTTTCCGATGTAATTCGAAATCGACTTAGGGGCCCCGAAGCTGATCCCGATATTCGCCGGATTTCCATCGCCACGGTCATAACCGACAAAAGCGTCGTTCGGGTCATTTGTAGGACGATTATTTTGGCTGGCAATGGTCTTCTGAAAGTTCGAATCTGAAAGCGTAATGATGTGACTCGGCCCCGACCCGAGTGTGGGAAAACTCAAGCGGCCTTTTAGGTTTAGCGTTCCGTTCGCATCCTGGTTCGGCTTGGCCGCAAGCAGCAACGCACCTTGCTGATAAAAAATGCTCGGTGCCATTGCGGTATAGCAACTCAGCCAAATTGGTGTCCATTGAGTCATGGCGTCGCAATTCGTCGCGATTACCGATGGCTCCCCGGTTCCCGCAACTGCGACTATGCTGCTAGGCGCATTTTGCAGCCACGCGCGCGCTCCGCTGAGTACGCTATTCGAGTCCGAAGCCGCCCCCAAGATCAGGTTTCCTGGCCAGAAGGTCAGCAACGGATAATAGGCCGGAATCGCTACCGTGTAGCTTTGCAATGCTGCCTGGGTATCGGTAAACGTGCATACGCCATTAGCGCAGGCAGAAGATCGAACCACGCCGGTCGCGACTGCGAAATTACCAGCTCCAAAAGGCGCCTGCTCCAGCCCGGCGATGGTTACGCGAAGTAGATCGAAGGTCGTCGCTCCGGCAATGTCCGCGGTGGTGACCGTTATGTTTCCGCTCCCGCTGGTTAACGCGCGTCCTGCATATAAAGGATTACTGGCGCCGTATGTCGCATGGTGCGCCACAATGTAGTAGCGGTAGTCTGTGGTCCCGGTGTTTGCGAAAAGCGGCACCACTCCCGAAGGACCTTCTCCGCCCGAAATTTTTACCGTGTTTCCCTGAATGATTGCGCCTGCCTGTCCGATATTTCCCGCGGGATTGGTGCAGGTTCCTGCTTCTTCATAGAGATTCGCGATATCGAGGCCACCAAACCCACCCCGTCGTGTACCGCCCCGCACTCCGTATTGCGCGTACCCCTGAATTACGCTGTCGGAAATTCGCAGCGAGTTGCCGCTTTCCCAGTCAACGCCGTTTCCGCCGCATTGCAACGAAATATTCAGATTTTTCAACCATCCCACCGCCGAGAAAACATTGAATGGTCCCGGGGCATACACCGCTGGCGCACAGACCGTACTGTCACAACGAAGGCCTTGCCCCAGCGTCGTGTCAAGGCCGTCGAGCAGGAAGGCTTGATCGTCATCGACCTGCACTATCGAGCCGAATGTCCCTCCCGAAAGCGGAAGCCGGGTCGCCACATTGAATAACCGAGTTTTTTGCGCGTTGACTTCAATGAAGGGAGCTACTCCAGCTGCTATCGTCGGCCGTCCACGCGGATTCACCAGCGTGATATCTGAATAGGAATTTGAGTTGACAGCGTCGCCCACAAAAATGCAGGTGTCGATCATCCAGCACTCAATGATCGATCCGCTGAAGTCCACCGTGATGTTCGAAGCTCGAATTGAAACCCGGGCATAGGCTTTGAGTTCGCCCGGTGGCACAATCACTTTGCCAGACTGCGACGTCCCCACTGGGTTACTGGGGGTGAAACGGGCTGCAATAAGAGCTTCCTGCAATCCGCCGGAAGCGCTTCCAACCACATAACCTGCTGGATGCGCACTTGTCGTTGTGAACTGCAACGTCCCAGCCAGGCCATTTCCAGCGCAACTGCCGCCTGTCACTAATGCTGCTTCGGCGGTTCCGGTTCCTGAGATGTAGACGTAATACTGTGGCTCGGTTCCGGTCACGCCCGCCGGGCATTGCGTCAGATTTACTATTTGCGCCCCGGCCGTGCTCAGATTGTTGACTGGGTTTTGGCTCCAGGCGAAGTCCGTCGCATACTTGATGGCCAACATTCCCGGAGTCAATCCCGAGCCGCTGCCAGTACCGCATCCGCCCCACGTAGAATCACCGTGCAGGCACACGCCGTTGTTGGCGCTCCCGGTTCCCAACTCCCCGGTTGGAACTCGGCCACCCACCAGATCTGCTTTCGACGCCGCAGTCAAATCAACGTAGTGCTTATCAGCGGCCTGTTGCGGCGCACTCGGATCCGCGGGCAGCGTGAGCGGCCCGGTCATGGTGTCTCCAGACTTGTGCACAAAACTTCCACTGCCAGAATTCGTTATTGCGAAATCCACATAGGCCTTGTTCACAGCTTGACTCGATTGCGATGGCGCCGGCAGGATCGGAGGAACAATAAATTGTTTCGCGCCTGTGACGGTTTCAGTTCCGCTCAGGTGCACAACTGTAGCCAGTTGCGCGTTCACATATTGCTGAGTTGCGGCCTGGGTCAGCGGCGTTCCGGTTCCTGCCAAAGTTCGAACCTGAGAAATTGTTTCGGGTGAAGTCGTGCCAATTGACCAGTTCTCGGTTTTCACTGTTCCGTCAGTGAGCTGGTAAGTCACTGTGTAAATCGTGCCCGCGGGTGTGGCGCCAACATTTGGCGCCAGTTGAGCGGTAAAGCTGCCATTTGGGCCTAGCGTCACGTTCTTGTTTCCCGCTGCCACGGTCGCGCCAGTGGCGGCGGTAAACGCTGGCCATGAAACAAGCAGGGTCCCAGCAGCGTAAGATCCATCGGCTCTATACACCGTGTCGGTGACTGTAGTGAGAGCTGGCGATTGAGCGGCGCCTCGCGTCAGCAGCGCCAAGACTACACAACAGAGCTGCAAACAAAAAAGCCGCCATCTAGGGCGGCTTGCGTGCAACATAATTCCTCCGGGTCGGGGATAACTGAGAAACAGCCTCTAGTCTCCACTCCTGACTTGCTGCTGCAGGAAATTCTCCACGCTGTTGACGTACACGTCCGCGAAGTCCACCACCGGACGCCGCGAAGAAATGGTCTCCATAGCGCTCGCTTGTTCCCAACCTATCGAGCACAACACCGCCAACGTCATCATCGGAGCGCGATGAACTCCGGCCGCGCAGTGGATGAACAACTTGTTGTGCGGCTGTTCCAGAATCTCTGCCGCAAACTCGACTCCTCGCTCGAACAGCTCCGGAGGTTTGGGCTGAAAATCATCGTCGGTAGCATTCCACAATACCTGGATTCCATGGGGCTCCGCCAACGGCGTATCGTCAAACTCGATCTGCATATCGATGATGTGGGTGATACCCATGCGCGCTGCTTCCGCCATATTCTCAGGGTTCCAGATTCCGCCACCTAGCCCGATCCGGTCCGTAATCCACGTGATGTCCATTCCCAAGTTCCGTACTCTCCTGCTCGCGAAATCGATCTGAACAGCTTTGGACGCCGGAACTCCAGCTTGGCGTTGCAGCGCTTCCACAAAGCGCGATTCTGCACGCCCCCAGTTGATCTTTTTCATTCTAAGGGATGGCGATCTGTGATTTCTGTTTCGCCGCCAGATACTTGTTTACCAGGCTGAATATTAGGCAAACCCAGTTGATCGAGTAATAATCGCGCTAGCGATTCCTGGACCGGAGATTCTTCCTGAGCGGTAGCCGGATAGAGTCCAACCATCTCGAAAAGAAACTTCATGGCCTGATATTGGCCTTCTTCTCGCACCGCATCGATCGCTTGCTGCACCATGGGAACCGCGTGCCGAGCCACCAATTCGCTGATTTTACGGCGCACCACCGAAAGTTCTTCGGTAGGGCCGGCTTTTGCAGTGCGGGTTCCCATGGTGCGCCTCGAGTAGTAAAAAAGAAAAAGAGCGCGACAAGCGCGCTCTTTTTTCTTGCTCTCTATTTTCAGAATAGCATTCTGAAAAGGAAATTGTGCCACACTTTGCATATTTATATTCGGCTTATTTACAAGCGCTTGCCGAGAATTGGGCTCTCGGACCCCCTTGACAAGAATTTTCCACAGATCGCCTCGGTGGCAGTCGATTCAGCAGACCTCCTTCAAGAAACAGTTCGCTGATCCGATCCACCGCTTCCGGAAACCCGCGGCACACGGTCCTCCTGGCGCAATGCAGCACTTCTGCGGCCTCATCTTGCGAATAATCCTGAAAGATAATTACCGCCACAAGATCTTTGCCGAAGGCATCCAGCTGATGCAGAGCACGCTCCACGTCATGAACGAAGATTACAGCGTCCTCAAAACTAGACATGCGGTATGAGGTCACTTTGGAGCGAAAAAGTTCCCGCCCCAAAAGCGACGGCAGCCTTCCGACCTCCACCGATATTCGAAGATAACGCCTGAGCAGCGCGATGGTGCGCTCTCGATAAAGCCACAGGTCAGGATCGCCGCCCAATTCCACCGGGCTGCCCGGGCTGTCTGCCTTATCGCCTCGAGAATTATCACTGGAAATAAAGTTAAGTGAGCTCTCTTCTCTAGCCGAGGGATGTGCCTGTTCTCCGGTCCACGGCGCAATCAGCCGCAACTCATTGGAGCATTCAAGTGCCCCAGATTCCTGTCGGTTTTCGAGATCACAATTGTCAATAGGGAGTTCCGCACTCATGCGTTACCCCCTTCGCCCCAGAATGTACCGTTAATTTTCAGCTCGTAGTCCGGGGCCGGAGATGCTGCGTTATGGTGCTGCAGGAATCGTGGATCCCGAGCCAGCCCGGCCAATATTATTGAGCACGGCGGGCAAAATACGAGCTCAGAACCTATTAGCCGCAGCCAGAGTGCGCCACAGCGCTCGCAATATTTGAGTTCCATTTGAATTGCATTGCTGTCGAGCAGTTCCATAAATCGCCTCCTAGCGATAATCGAGACAAAAAAAAGGCCCTGTACCGGATTTGCCGGTTACAGGGCCCGTTTCTCTTACGACGACCTGTTTGGATTATTCAGTTATAAGTCTGCGATGAAGCCAAGCTTCAGGTTGCGGAATGATGCCGGAAATAACCCTCCTCATAACCCGATTTGAGCACCTGTCCGTTCTGGATGATCACGCTTACTTTGCCGTTAAAGTGAATGTCGGAAAGCAAACGCTGCATCGCGGCTGAAAGGACTTCGGCAGCGCGGATCTTGCGGCGAAATTCAACGAACCCAGTTTCTTCCGTTCCTCGCGATACCTCAGACATGTGCGCCTTCTTTTCTCCCTCGAACAGTTATATCGGTTTGCTGATGCTATAGCTGTGAGTTTTCGCGAGTCAAGGCAAACTGCCAAAACACCGGGATTTACTTGTGTGGATGGGACTTGCGTTGACCATTGCGCTCTGCCGTCGCGGACGGCGGCGCATTTTGGTTGTGGATATTGGTGGAAAACTTCAGGCTCCAGATCTCGTCCTCATACTTATTAGCTGATAATCACGTAGAGATAATAGCCACCCGCTATAGGGGGTGCTATACTTCGCCCATGAAATTCAAGAGCCTGCAAGAAAACCTGCGTAAGGCCCTGTGGGAGCGGATTGATGAAGGCGAACTGACTGGTCTGCGGCTGGCTACACAGACCGGCTTCCGCCAGGCACACATCTCGAATTTCTTGAACCGCAAGCGCAGCCTTAGCCTGGAGGGCATGGACCGCGTCTTGAGTGTGCAGCACCTCTCGGTCCTCGATCTGCTTGATCCGGCTGAAGTCAATAAGCGCGCAACCATCGCCCCGCCCAGCGATGATGCATTCGAGAACATTTTCGTGGTTGATGCCGGGATTGCCGCTAGCGAGCCGCTCATCATGAGCATGAACGTACGTGAGATCCAGAAATTCAAACGCAGCTTCCTCCGCAGGCTGCGTCCCGACATGCACGGTAAGAGGGCTGATTGGGAACGATTCGTGGCCATTAAGATCGCAGCCGACGGAATGAGTATGTATCCACGGCTATTCCCCGGGGCCACCGTGCTGATCGACCGCCATTACAATTCCTTGCAGCCGTACCGCAAGGGCGAGCTGAATATGTACGCCGTGCGCACGAAGGAATCCTGCATCGTCCGTTATGTGGAGTTGGCGGGAAGGAATATTATCCTGAGGCCGCATAACCAGGCCCATGCCGTCGAAGTGCTGACTATGGGAGAAGATGAAGGCCTGCCGGATTACCTGGTGGGCCGGGTCTGCTACATGGGAATTGAAACCTGACCGGAATCAGTCCCAAAACCGCTCCAACCCGGTTGTACACCCTCCTCTGGTAACCCTTAGTAACCATACGAATTAGATTGGCCAGCCGTACAATGACCATGTCCGAATGGCCGTCCCAGGCTTGCCCCAGCGAACTGCCGGCAATTGGTCATCTGTTCCGACTGGGGCGGGAGACGCACGGAACTGGAGTCGGTAATCTTATGGCGTTTGGTTTCGGTTTCAACAAACAGAAAGTTCTCAGCGCTGCGGAGAAATTCGTCCAGCAAGGGAAGTTACAGAACGCCATCTCCGAGTACGAAAAAGTCCTCAAAGCCGATCCCAAAGACCTGACCGTAATGAATACGATCGGGGACCTCTATTCTCGCAGCGGCGAGCACGAGAAAGCTGCAACGAGCTTCAAAAACGTTGGCGATGCATACGCTGGCCAGGGCTTCACGGTCAAAGCCATCGCCATGTACAAGAAGTTAAGCAAGCTGAAACCCTCCACTGAATGTGTGTTGCGGCTTGCGGAACTCTATACTCAGCAAGGTCTTTTCAACGACGCTCGCGCCCAATACCTGCAGGTTGCGGAAGATTTTCTCAAATCTGGGCAAGTCGAGCAGGCAATCAGAATCTTCCAGAAGACTTTGGAAATGGATCCGGACAATGTTCCCATGCGGGTCCGCCTCGCCGAAGCCTATGTACGTATGGGCAAGAAAGAAGATGCCTGGCAGCTTCTTACCGCCGCGGCTGAAGCCCTGCGTTCGAAGGGACAACTAGCGGCGGCTGACGAACTTCTGAAGCGCATGTTGAAGCTCGATCCGGAGAATAGCTACGCTCTGGTGCTTCGTGGGCGCGCAGCCGCCGAAAAGGGAGACTTCAATGCCACGATTCAGAGTCTGAGTAAAGTCCCTGACTTGGACAACAATCCTGAGGGGCTGCGGGCTCTATGTCAGGCTTATCTCCACACTAACCGGATTGACGACGCGGTTACCCTCGCGGCCAAGCTGGCAAATGTTCACGATGATGTATCGGCGATATTCGAATGCGGCACGGCGATGGCAGAGCAACAACGCCCCCGCGATGCTGTGCAACTCTACGAGGAATTCGCAGACCGGTTACTGCGGACCGATTCTGCCAAGTTGTTCGAGTCCCTGCGAGCGCTGCTTCATTACGTGCAGGACGATCCAGAAACGCTCGAAAAAGTGCTTGCGATATTCCAAAAAGGCGGCGACAACAGCCAACTTACAGACATTTACGAACTGCTGGCGCACGGCTACGTTCAATCAGGCAATCTCGCAAAAGGCCGCGAGTACTACCTGAAGTTGACGGAACTGGAACCTGCGAACCAGATTCACGCGAACAACTTGCAGCAGGTAACTGACCAGCTGGGGTCGGCCGACGCTGCCCATCCAATCACTCCCGAAGAAGGCGCAGGCATGATGGAGGAGCTCGAAGCCAATGCTCCGTTTATCGAGCAACGTCATGACGACGAGGCAACGATGGCGGTGAAGGCTGCTCTGACGGATGCCGAGCTGTTCGTCTCCTACAACATGCCGGCTAAAGCGCTGGATCCGCTTATTGCCGTGTTACCCAAAGCGCCGCGCGACTTGCGCCTCAATCAGCGGCTCGCGGCGCTGCACACGCAGGCTGGACGTTTTGCCGAGGCCGCCGTCTGCTGCCGCACACTGGAGAGCATTTATCACGACGCAGGTTATGCCGACGAGGCCTCGCGGTACTGTGATCTGGCCGTGAAATACGAGCAGCGCGTCAACCCAGCGGGCAGAAAGTCCCATGAAGGCGCGGTCTTATCTGGTAAGACTGCAGCGGCTGTCGTTCAGGAATTTGAAATCGCGGCTCCCGCGCCTGAGCCTTTTACTGAAACCGCGCACGAACAGACTGCTGGGCAGCCTGCGGCCCACGATGCCAATACAGCATCGTCGCATGCCGGACTTTTTTTCCAAGAGCCAACGCCGTCCGTCCAAGCGAAAGCAGCGCAGGAATTTTCGATCCCGCTTGCGCCAGAGCCTACGGCTGACACGGACGCCGCGGGAGACTGGGAACAAGACTTTTCCATTGAAACGCCGCAACCCGCCGGCGAGTCGGCTTCTGCTACCTCGGATGCTGGATATGAAATCTCCGCGGCAACCACGTCCGAAGTTCCGCCCAATTTAGACGAATCGATCGAAGAAGTCCGCTTTTACATCGGCCAAGGCATGACCGAGCAGGCCGAGCAAGTTCTCGCGAAATTGGAAGCCATCGCGCCGGGCGCGCCTGAGCTGGCGATCTTGCGGCGCGGGATCGACTCCGCTAAGCAGATGGCCGGCTCTCCGGCAATGGATCAAGCCGTTTCCCTTGACGAACCGGAGATCGACGAATCGGAAGGCGCTGAAGCAGCGCAAGCTCACGTGCAAGAGACCGTTCAACCGGCATCCGTCTCCCACGTCACGCCGCAACCATGGCCCAGCGCGCGACCCGCGTTAGACGATATCGCTTCCGAGATCGACCTGTCACTCGACACGGACGTCGATGATGCACCTGCGCACCCTGAGCCGATAACGCCACCTGTTCCTCCGCAAGCAACTAAGAAGTTCAGCCCGGGGACGCTAGACGAATTCGTTGCCGATCTTGAAGCTTCGTTGGGAAATGATTTCATCGCGGAGCCGCCCGCACCCAGTCCTTCTCCGGTTGCTGCCTCTCTAGCGGATCATGCACCCAAACCGGTCGTCGCAGTTCCGGCGCCAAAAGTTGCAGCTCACAGCGAGCCCGTGGCCCGAGCTGCTGCTGCTTCAGTTAGTCCAGCGGCTCCGCTTCCGCCGGCGCCGCATACTTCGGCGACGCCGCAAAGATTCGACGCAGCATCGAGCGTCGATTTGTCAAGGATGTTTGGCGAACTCAAGCAGGAACTTGAACATGACGCCGCAACTGCCGAGGAAGACCCGGAAACGCATTACAACCTTGGCGTCGCATTCCGTGAAATGGGCCTGCTTGACGAAGCGATTGGCGAATTGCAGAAGGTCTGCCAATTCGTGGACCGGGGTCACACCTTCCCGAACATCATGCAGGCCTACACTTGGCTGGCACAGTGCTTCCTTGAAAAAGGCCTGCCCGAAGTAGCGGTCCGCTGGTACGAGAAAGCGTTAAAGCTGCCCGGCCTGGACCAGGAAACTCGCACTGCACTCCATTACGAACTTGCATCCTCGCTGGAAAGTGCAGGAAACAATTCTGCCGCTCTCAGCAATTTCCTCGAAGTCTACAGCAGCAACATCGACTACCGCGATGTCGGCGAGCGGATCAAGGCCCTCAGGACGTAAAATACCCAGATGGGTTTCAAGCGAATTGCATTACACCGGCCTGGTCACGGGAGTGCGGATTGAGCTCGGAGCCAACTATCCCGCCTTCGACTACATCGCCAGAGGCGCCCCGAATTTCCGGAGCTTCCCTAACCCAGTCTGCCGGACGGACTACACCCATAAAGGCCAAAAGCTTCGAACTATGGCTTTTGCGGATTCGCTCTCTGCTGCTGGTAACGGTTTGTGCCACATTTGGGGTGCTGCTGATTATCCTTCCGTGGACCCCTAGATGGACCGACAATCCACTTCTGTTGTCTTCGCCGAATCTGCGCGACTTCGTTTCCAGTGGGTTTATGCGCGGCCTGGCCAGCGGGTTGGGTGTTTTGGATCTCTGGTTGGGATTCTGGGAGGCCATCCATTATCATGAGACCCCTCGACAGTGATTAGTTTCAGCGGTCGGAGGATTACCCCCTTCCAACGCAGGGGAACTTGTTTTTCTTTGATCTGGCCACTAACCGCAAATTACTAGCCCCTTGCAAGATGAAGGAACTGATGAGCAACCCTCCTGAAAAGATCTCGCCCCTGGCATATGAGAACCCGGACTTCCTGAATAGTCCTGATGGCCGCGTTCTCCGCATTATGTCCGAGTACGTAGAACCGCTGGCACGCTTCCGCCGGGAGCAAATCCAGGACACCGTAGTGTTCTTTGGCTCTGCCCGTTTTCACAGCCTGGAGGATGCACGAAGGGCGCTGGAAGAAGCAGGTTCGTCTGCCGAAGAGACAGCGCAAAAAATGATCCGCGCCAGAATGGAAATGGCGCGGTACTACGAAGATGCCCGCCGCATGGCATTTTTGCTGAGCGAATGGGCCAGCCATATTCCTGCCCGTAGGCGCCGGTTTGTAGTTACTACCGGCGGAGGTCCTGGAATCATGGAGGCAGCAAACCGGGGCGCAAGAGAAGCTGGCGCCAAGACAATTGGCCTCAACATCCGGCTGCCGTTTGAGCAATCCTCGAACCCCTACATCACTCCCTCGCTGAATTTGGAGTTCCATTATTTCTTCATGCGCAAATTCTGGTTTGCCTATCTGGCCAAGGCGCTCGTTATTTTCCCCGGCGGATTTGGGACCCTGGATGAGCTGTTTGAAATTCTGACTCTGGCGCAAACTCAAAAACTCGCCAAGAAAATTCTCGTAGTAATCTATGGGCGCGAATATTGGGACAAGCTCATCAACTTCCAAACCATGGTTGACGCCGGGGCGATCTCGGCAAAGGACCTGGAACTTTTCAAGGTGGTGGACACACCAGAGGAAGGCTTCGAATATCTTCGCGAAGGCCTGACCAAATATCATCTAGGCCCAGAACGTCCCAAGCGCGTGGGCGAAGCGGTGCCCGAAATCGCGAAAACCAACCCGTGAAAGGCAGTTGCGAGTGGTCAGTGGCGAGTGAGCGATAGAGATTGCCAAGCAAACCACTTACAACTAACCACTGGCCACTATTCACTGACCACCGATTCCTTGCTTCTCTACTACATCACCGACCGAACGCAGCTCCCTGGGATCGAATCCGAACGCTTCGACCGTTTGCTGAAAAAGATTGCGGAAGCAGCAGACGCCGGCGTGGATTACGTGCAACTGCGGGAAAAGGACCTTCCCGCGCGGCAACTGGAATCGCTGTCACGAGAAGCTGCGCAGTTGATCCACCAGTCAGGGAGTAAAACCCGCATCATGATCAACTCTCGAACTGACGTCGCCATCGCGGCGCAAGCTGATGGCGTTCATCTCACTTCGAATGACATTTCGCCTGTTGACGTCCGGAACATTTGGCGCGCAGCGCACGGGCAAGATGAGCCGGTTATCGTCATTGGAGTTTCATGCCACACCGAAGCGGAGGTCGTCGAAGCCAAACGCGCAGCAGCCGATTTTGTCGTATTCGGCCCAGTGTTTGAGAAGAGAGCCTCGGAATTATCGCCGGTGGGAATAGACCAGCTTCAAAAAGTTTGCCAGCACAAAATTCCAGTTATCGCTCTCGGAAGCGTAACTCCGGAAAATGCGCGTTCATCCATCGAAGCTGGAGCAAGCGGGGTCGCCGGAATCAGACTCTTTCAGGAAGGTGACGTGTCCACAATGGTCGTGAAGCTTCGAAACTTAACTTGATCATTGCTCTCAATGGTAAGTCAGGACTTGACAGGCCAGCGCGCCTTACCGTCGCGACGCAAGCATTCCGAGAATCTCCTGCAATCCATGGCGAATGCGTTTCAAGTCGGCTGCTGACTGGACGGGAAACGGTAGCGGAACCTGGTTTTTCTCAGTTTTGATTTCAGAACGAAGTTGCTGGCGCGCGCCCGCAATGGTGAACCCTTCTTCATAGAGCAGCTTCTTGATGCGAAGCACCGCGTCAACATCTTTCCGGCGATACATCCGCTGTCCCGTGCTGCTCTTGATGGGCTTGAGCTGAGGAAACTCGGTTTCCCAGAAACGAAGAACGTATGCCGGAAGGCGGCACAGGCGGGAAACCTCTCCGATGCGAAAGTAAAGCTTGTCGGGAACGATGATATCAGTTGATCGGTTTGGCTTAGCCTTCAGCTTGGTACTCATGGGATCCGCCGGGCGGCAGGTCGTGACTTCAGAAGACGCGCCGCTACTGCGTTTCTAGCACGATCCGTGGCGCTCGACAACTACTACTTGGCCCTGAAACAAAAAACCTCTCGAGGATTTTCGTCGAGAGGTTTACAAACTCTTTCGTGAGATTTTCTCACGTACTTAGTGTTTCTTCTTTTTTGCTGCCTTTTTCTTTGCTGGCATCATTACCCTCCTGAACGATTTTCCCTCGTTACCGAACGGTCTCTGCCGACAAACTACTATCAGCAGCACTGATTTCAGATATTGCGGTGTATCACTCCTGTTGTCAACAGTTTTCTTGCATTTTGAGTGAGTATTAGAAGGGAACGTCGCGCGATCGAATTATCATTCGTAAGAACGCCGCCACAAGGTTAGAAGGATTCACACTGATTTTTCTTTGTGGTGAAGGTTTGTCGTGAATCTGTGTCGTGCGTATGACGACCAGGGAAATCTGTGGCGAGAAATTCTTTTTATGCGCCGGCTGGCATCTTCACGATTTTTTTCTGGATGGCGTAGGTCACCAGTTGCGCTTTGTTGTGGATGTTGAGTTTTCGCATCAGGTTGAACTTGTGCGCCTCAACAGTTTTGACGCTTAGCCCGAGAATGCCTGCGATCTGCCGCACGGAGTTTCCCTCAGCAAGCATCTTGATCACCTCGCGTTCGCGCGGAGTCAGCGTCGAGCCGCGCGCCATTCCCGTGGTGGAGCGCGATCGAAAATCGTCAACCAGTTTTCCCAGGACCTGCGGGCTTAAGTACTTCCTGCCAGCGTTGACATCACGCACCGCGCCGATCAGTCGCGGCGCAGGCGCATCTTTCAGAATGTACCCGGAGGCTCCGGCATCCAAACACTGGAGCAAGTACTCTTCATCCTCATACATAGTGAGGAAGATGACGCGTCTTCCCGGCAGCTCTCGCGTGATCCGGCGCGAAGCCTCAAAGCTTGAAAGTCCTGGCATTCCGATATCCAGCAGGACGACGTCGGGCTTGAGTGCCTGCGCCTGCTCGATTGCTTCCGATCCGTCCCGCGCCTCTCCTACAACCTGAAGATCAGGCTCGCTCTCGAGGACCCGGCGCAGTCCCTCGCGGAACAGTGTGTGATCGTCAACAATCAGGCATCGGATGGGCATAGATTGAACCGTCAACTGGCCTTTGCTGTTGAAACGCGGCGAACAGACCGGGAAGTGCTTCCGGCGTCTCGTCTGGGGGTTTGGTCCGCGATCCAGGGCAAAACAATGCGAATCTGAGTTCCCCGGCCACGCCGCGAGTTAATGGTCATTGAGCCGCCAAGTGCTACAGTGCGCTCGCGCATTCCGGTCAGGCCGAATCCTCTTTCATGAGGACTGCGCGTCAATAAGCCAGTCCCGTCGTCTTCTATTTCGAGGACAACTTTGTCGGTCGTGATCTGGAGCCTCACGGCAAAGTTTCGCGCCTGCGAGTGTTTGGAAATGTTCTGCAGCGCTTCCTGGGCCGACCGGTAAAGTGCCACCTCGATGTCATGGTCCATGGGAGGGATTTTGCCCGGCAGCTCGACGCGAGCTTTCATCCCTGTCTGGGTGGCAAGCAGTTGGGCATGCCGGCGAATGGCAGCGACGAGCCCCAATTCTTCTAAAACGCGCGGAGAAAGCCTTGCGATGATGCGTCGCAAACCTTCGATGGTGCGGTCAAGAACGTCGATTGACTCCTGGACTCTGGCTGCCTGTTCTGGATTCTCAGCGTCGCCGGCCAGCATCTCAAGTTGAAACCGCAAGACCATGAGTGTTTGCCCGGTCTCGTCGTGCAACTCCCGGCTAATGCGGCGGCGTTCTTCTTCTTCCCCCTTCAATAGATGACGCGAAAGCTCAGCGGCATCTGAATCTGCTATATCAGCGACTTGCCGCCTTGGCGGAGCCTTAGGGGACACGAATTCACCTCAAGAACTGGGAAACCTGGGAACACAACGTGATCGCCGTGAAAACGAAGTGGAAACCTGGTTGGAGATTCCTATTGCGTCTCATTGTACTCAGTACTCACCGTCGACCGCGGAATACGCGTAGCCAAAGCTTGGATGAACAACCGGAGTTGCGGGTTTGCTCGAAGCGTAAGGTACAGTACATTCTTCATCGGATACAATCCGAGTAGATGCTGAAATTTTTCACGGCTGGGGAGTCTCACGGGGAGGCGCTCGTCGGCTTTCTTTCCGGCATCCCTGCCGGACTCGAGGTCTCGCGGGAATTTGTAGACCGCGAGCTATGGCGCAGGCAGCAAGGTTACGGCCGTGGCGGCAGGATGAAAATCGAGCGCGACACCGCCCACATCCTCTCCGGGGTCCGTCACGGCAAGACGATCGGTTCGCCAATTTCTGTGCTTTTGGAGAATCGTGACTGGAAAAATTGGCAGCAACAGCTCCCGGTTGAAACAGGAGAGCCAAGCCTGCACAAGCGGGTAGCGTCTCCGCGGCCCGGACACGCTGATCTTGCGGGCGCGCTGAAGTATAACTTTCCCGAAGCACGATATGTGTTGGAGCGTGCTTCAGCACGCGAATCCGCGGCGCGCGTGGCCCTCGGGGCGATGGCAAAATTGTTTCTGCGAGAGTTGGGTATTGAAGTGTTAAGCCATGCGGTTGCCGTAGGAGCAGCCAACGTCGAGCACGAGGTCCCTTGGGACAAGATCAAAGCAAGTTGCAGCCGAGAAGAGGTGTTGCTGAATTGCGCCGATCCCGATGCCGAGCAGCGTATGAAAGCTGAGGTCGATAAAGTTTTGCGGACCGGCGACTCCGTAGGCGGCGTGTTCGAAGTTGTCGCGCACGCGGTGCCGCCGGGGCTTGGCACATACGCTCAGTGGGACGAACGGCTCGACGCACAGTTAGCCTCAGCAGTTATGTCACTGCAAGCCGTCAAAGCAGTTGAAATCGGCGCCGGCGTCACGTCGGCATACGCCCCCGGTTCGGCAGTTCATGACGAGATTGGATACGACACCAACTCTGGATTTACCGGATTCACCCGCACGCGTAACAATGCCGGGGGCATCGAAGGAGGAGTTTCCAATGGCCAGGAAATTCGCGTGCGAGGCTACCTCAAACCGATTTCAACCTTGCGGCGTCCATTACAATCGGTTGACTTCGCCAGCCGCGAGCCGGTAAAAGCTGCCTACGAACGTTCCGATGTTTGCGTGGTGCCGGCTGCCGGAGTAGCTGGAGAAGCAATGGTGGCTCTGACTTTGGCGCGCTGCGCGCTGGAGAAATTCGGCGGCGACTCGATGACCGAAACATCGCGCAACTTTCGTGGATATTTAGAACAATTGAAAAATTACTGATCGCCAATGGCTGATCGCTGACGCCGACTACCACATGATCTATCCCATCGTGAAGTATGGAAATCCTGTCCTGGAAAAACCTGCCGCGCCAGTGACCGAGTTCGACGACGAGCTAAAAAAGCTGGTCGAAGATATGTTTGAGTCCATGTACGAAGCCAAAGGCGTGGGCCTGGCGGCGCCGCAGATTGGTATTTCGAAAAGGCTCGCTGTCATTGACGTCACCTTCAAGGAAAACCCCAGAGAGAAACTGGTGCTTGCGAACCCGGAGATCGTTCATACCGAGGGGAAACAAACTCAAAGCGAGGGATGCCTGAGCATTCCCGATTTTCGCGAAAACGTGACCCGCGCGAACAAAGTCACCGTCCGCGCCCAGGACGTCGACGGCAAGTGGTATGAGAAGACTGGCGAGGAATTGCTGGCTCGCGCCTTCCTGCATGAGACCGATCATCTGAACGGCAAGCTGTATCTCAGCCACTTGAGCGCGCTCAAACGTGACCTGATCAAAAGAAAGATACGCAAACTTGTAAAGGCTGGCGAATGGACGTGAGGAACTCTTCAGCGTTGCTAAATGATGTTCATGGAGCTACGGGCGTCCCCGCCCGTAGAATGCTAGCCACCATTAGAATGGCTCTGGCCAAATGTATCTCCTTTACAGCGCACTGCTCGCCGCAGCTCTACTGCTTGGCAGCCCCTACTGGATATTCGAGATGCTTCGTCACGGTAAGTATCGTCGTGGGCTAAGCGAGCGCCTCGGAATCGTGCCGCAAAGAATTCGTTTCGAAGGCACGCGATCCATCTGGGTGCACGCGGTTTCTGTCGGAGAAGTTCTAGCTGTGAGTGAACTGGTGCTGCGGCTTCGAGCCGAATATCCAGAGCACCGCATCCTGGTCTCCACTACGACTGATACCGGCCAGAAGTTGGCCGCAGCCCGCTTTGGCGCAGAGAATGTCTTCTATTTTCCTTTTGATTTCAAATTCTGGGTCACGCGCTATTTCCGGGCGTTGCGTCCCGAACTGATCGTCGTTGCCGAAACCGAATTCTGGCTGAATCTACTGCGTGTAGCTCGCGAATCGGATGCGCACGTCGCGATCGTCAATGCAAGAATCTCAGACCGTTCGCTTCCTGGCTATCGGCGATGGCGGCCCCTCCTCTCTCGCGTACTGAGCAGCATCGATCTGTTTCTGGCGCAAACGCCGGAGGATGCCCGGCGGCTGGCTGAAATCGGCGCTCCCAAGGATCGCGTCTTTGTTGGAGGCAATCTCAAGTTTGATGTTCCCGCTTCATCCAGTCCCAAAATTGTGAGTCAATTGCGGTCGGCCCTGGAGTCGTCTGGCCCGGTGCTGGTCTGCGGCAGCACCGTTGAGGGAGAGGAGTCTCTTCTCCTGGAAGCTTTCAGGACGGTGCTCGCCGAGCATCCTTCGGCCGTGATGCTACTGGCTCCGCGGCACCCAGAGCGCTTCCCGCAAGTGGCCGATCAGCTTCAGCAATCGAAACTTAAATTCTGGAAGCGCTCAACCTGGACGGGCGAGCCGCTGTCCGGCGGCCTCCTGCTGATCGATTCCATCGGAGAGCTAGCGAGCCTCTACAGCCTTGCCGATGTCGCTTTCGTCGGTGGCAGCCTTGTGCCTCGTGGCGGGCACAGCATTCTTGAACCGGCGCAACACGGCGTACCCATTCTCGTCGGCCCGCACACGGAAAACTTCCGCGACATCGTGGAGTTATTTCGAAGTCAAGATGCGGTCCGCATCGTTCACCCCTCTGATCTAGACCATGTGATGGTGGGTTTGCTTAAGAACGACGCCGACCGTCGCGCCCTCGGTCGCCGCGCATTTGAAACATTGCAGTCGCAGCGTGGTGCTACTCAGTTCACAATGGAGAAGCTGCGAACATTGCTCAAATCCGGCGTACGCGAGGCGCACCCCGCGTGAACGCGCTCAGCTCTCTATATGAGATCGCAACAGCAACTCGCAATCATTTCTATGACAGCGGCACTTTTAAATCTCGCAAGCTGACGCGCCCGGTAATCAGCGTTGGCAATATTTCCGTTGGTGGTTCGGGAAAAACCCCGTTCGTAATTCTGCTTGGAGAACTGCTCAAGCAACGCGGGATAGCATTCGACGTCCTGTCACGCGGCTATGGCCGCGAAACCCATGGAGTTCTGGCTGTCGATCCGGCTGGCTCGGCACGAGATTTCGGAGACGAGCCTCTCCTGATAGCGAGGCGGCTCGGATGCCCTGTGGTAGTCGGGGAAAGCCGCTACAAGGCCGGAATGTTTGCGGAGAGAAATTACGATTCGGCAATTCACATTCTCGACGACGGTTTTCAGCACCGTAAACTCGCTCGCGACCTTGACATCGTCCTGCTCTCGGCTGAAGATTTGCGCGATCAGCTTCTGCCGGCAGGCCGTTTGCGCGAACCGGTCTCGTCAGTTCGCCGCGCGGACGCCCTCGTCCTGACGGAGGAAATCGACCCCGCTCAGCTGCCTCCGGAAAAATTCGCGTGGCACGTGCGTCGCAGTCTTGCGATTGCGGCAGCCCCAAGAAGTCCGGTTGCCTTCTGCGGTATCGCCCGTCCCCAGAAGTTTATTGAGCAATTGCGAGCTGCAGACATTCAGCCGGTTGCGGAGAAGTTTTACCGCGACCACCATCGGTACTCTCAAAGCGATGTCCTCGATTTAAAGAAGTTGAGAAACCGTTGCGGCGCCGGTGGTTTCATCACTACAGAGAAAGACCTAATTAACCTTGGCCCATATGTTGCCGAACTCGCACCAATCACCGTCGCTCGTGTTGAAATGGAACTGGTCAACTCCCCTCACGTTCTGGATACCATTCTGCGCGTGATCACGGAACGCAGGGCCAAGGCGTGAGAAAATCCAGCAGTGGTCTCAGTGACAGTTAGCAGTGTGGACCTGATACTGATAAATGTGAGACATATCGAAGACGAGCAATCATTACCACTGACCACTGCCGACCGACCATTGACTACTGATCTCCAATGACCCGCACTCCAAAACCCGCCGACCGTCTGCGCAAAATCATCCAATCGTTCCCACGCATTACTGTCACCGTGCTCGGCGATATGGTTGCCGATGAGTTCGTCTTCGGCGAGATTTCGCGCGTCTCCCGTGAAGCCCCGGTGCTCATTCTGCGCCATCGTGAGCGCACAGTAGTTCCCGGCGGCGGCGCCAACGCGGTGAATAATCTCGCCGAACTCGGCGTCAACGTTCTTCCGGTCGGCATCGTCGGAAACGACGAGCCCGGCCGCCTGCTCCTCCGCAGTTTTCGGCACAAACACATTCCGGTTACTGGGATTTTCAAACACAAGAGCCTCGCTACAGTGACTAAAACCAGAATTCTCGCGGGAATGCCGCACACCTGGCGCCAGCAGGTTGTGCGCATCGATCGAGAGCCGGACGCCGAGCCCGATCGGCACATGGCGCGCGAACTGGCTCTTGCAACGCGGGAATATCTGCGTGCCTCTGACGCCTTGCTGGTTTCGGATTATGGCTATGGCGCCGCCACTCCACAAATCTTGAATGCCGCGCGTGAGAGACGTCGCACGCCTCGGCCTTCGAGTCCATCAAAGCCGGGGGGAATTTACGATTCGATTCCGACTGTCCTCGATTCCCGCCATCGCATGCTGGAGTTTTCGGGAATCACCGCTGCCACTCCAAACGAGGCCGAAGTCGAGGAGGCGTTAGCAACCAAAATCGGCCAGGATTGGAGCCGTCTCTGTTCTGCCGGATCCGACATCATCACGCGCATGAACCTGAATTCTCTGCTCATCACTCGCGGTCGCGACGGCATGGTCGCGTTTTCTGGGAAACACAAGCCTGTAGATATTCCGATCTTCGGCGGCGATCAGGTATCCGACGTTACCGGCGCCGGAGATACTGTGATCGCCACATTCACCGCGGCCCTGGCGGCTGGCGCAAACACAGAAGAAGCGGCACACTTGGCGAATTACGCGGGTGGAATTGTGGTAATGAAGCGTGGCACGGCGACAGTTTCACAACAAGAACTGCTGGAGGCGCTGGAAAAGTCGCCGCCGCAAACGAGAGCTCACTAGTTTTTCCGGCGGGGTCACTTTTTATTCCTCCCGCAGTCGGAAGCTGTTGATCGTAGCGGATGCGCCGAACGACAAGGAAACAAAATCAAATTGAGCGATAACAAGATTCTCAGTCGCGAGGAGTTGAAGCGCCAAACAGAAGCGTGGCGCACGCGCGGAGAAAAGATTACGCTCGCCAACGGCTGCTTCGATCTGCTTCATGTTGGACACATCCGGTATCTTCGTGCGGCCAAGAAGCTCGGCGGGCATTTGGTAGTTGCAATCAACTCTGACGAATCGGTCCGCGCGCTCAAAGGTGAAGGGCGGCCGCTGATGCCGGCGGAAGAACGCGCCGAGATCCTCGCGGCACTGTCCGATGTGGACGCCGTCCTTATTTTTCCCGAGCGCGATGTGCGAGCCTTGGTTCGTGAGATCCGCCCTGACGTTCAGGCCAAGGGCACTGACTACACAGCTGAGAACGTGCCTGAGCGAGAAACCGTGGTCGAATGTGGCGGGCGGGTCGAGATCGTTGGCGATCCAAAGGACCACTCCGCTACGGAAATCATTCGCAAACGTTTGGAGCAGCGCCGCTCGTGAGCTCCGGAATTACCACGACTTCCCCACCGGAGAGTGTTTTGGTTGTGCGGCTGGGCGCAATGGGCGACGTCATCCACACGCTCGCGGCTGTCAGTGGTTTACGCAGCGCCTTTCCGACCATGCGCGTCGGATGGGTGATCGAGAACCGTTGGTCGGAGCTGTTATGTGCGAGGAACACGCCACTTTTCGGACAGCGCAGCCCACAACGGCCAGTTACCGATTTCGTGCACATTGTTGATACGAAGCGCTGGCGCAAGTCACTCTTCTCGCGAGGGACCCGTCGCCAGTTTGGTGACGCTCTCCGCGAAGTGCGAGATCAACATTACGAAGTGGCCGCCGATTTTCAAGGTGCATTAAAGTCGGCATTTCTTGCCCGATCCGCGAAAGCAACGGCCGTCGTAGGCTTTGCGCATCCGCGAGAGTTCCCCGCCAGCGTCTTCTATAAACATCGATTGAATGCCCGGGCCGCCCACGTAATCGATCAATATCATTCGCTGGCAGAGTCCGTCGCCGGAAGACCACTGCCCCAGTGTGAAACCATGCTTCCGCGGGACGAAGAAGCCGAAGCTTGCATCGCAACAAAAATTTCAGGACTGGGTAAAGATTTGGTGGTCATCAATCCCGGAGCCGGGTGGGGATCAAAACAGTGGCCGCCGGATCGCTATGGCGAAGTTGCGCGTGGGGTTGCGCTTTGCGGCTTGACTCCGCTCATCAACTTCGGTCCGGGCGAGGAAGAGCTTGCCCTTAGAGTTCAGGAAGCAAGTAACGGCGTCTCACAGCCGGTCTCATGTTCCATCGCTGAACTTATCGCGCTCACCCGTCGCACGCGCTTGTTTATCGGCGGTGATACCGGACCGCTGCATCTCGCCGCGGCATTGCGGGTCCCCGTAGTCGCAATTTTCGGTCCAACGGATCCCGCCCGCAACGGGCCCTATGGGACCAAGACCGTAGTTCTGCGCAACCCCGCGAGCAAAACTTCTTTGTCGCACACCAGTGCTCCCGACCCGGGCTTGCTCAAGATTTCTGCCGAAGAAGTGGTTACCGCCGCACGTCAATTGCTGAGGAGCGCGAGTGCCTAGCTGGAACACGATCGCCCGCCGCATTCGCGTGCCGCTTGGGTTCGCGTTCGCTGCAGCCTACATTTGGCTGGCGCACCCCACAATTCTCTCGATCGCGATCGGAAGCGGCATCGCGCTCGCAGGACTCTGCATTCGCGCGTTCGCCTCGGGCCACGTAGAGAAAAACGAAATCCTCGCCACCACCGGGCCTTACGCCTACACTCGCAATCCGCTTTATTTAGGATCATTAGTATTGGCCGCCGGCTTCCTGATCGCAGCAAGAAGTTGGTGGCTCCCGCTGATCGCCACCGTAATGTTATTCGCCATTTATTTCCCGGTGATCCGTTCGGAAGAGGCATTTCTGCGCTCACGTTTTCCGGAATTCGACGATTACGCTTCCCAAGTCCCGCGACTAGTTCCGCGCTTGCGTCCTTATGGAAATCCAAGCCGACCAAATTCGTTCTCCTGGCATCTTTACTGGAAGCACCGCGAGTACGACGCGGCCCTCGGCGCAGGCTTGATGATTGCTGCCTTGATAGCAAAGTCCGTTTGGTTACCAAAATGATCTGTCGCTCGATAGTAACGAGACCAGCCCTTCTCAGCCTGGCAATCATGATTGCTATTCCTCTGTGTAGAGCGCAACGCAACGCTTCAACCACCTCCGTGAGTGCTGTGCCTGCCTCACGGATCGTTCCTCCGTCACCATCATTTCATTTTCCGGAAAACGCAACCTTCGTGTACTCGGTTGAGTGGCACACGCTCAACGCTGGGACTGCAACCGTCATCATGCAGAAATCGAGTTCCGCCGAGCATCTGCGCGCAGTGGCCAACACCTCCGGCGTGGTCAACAAACTTTACGCCGTTCGCGACACTTTCGACGCCGACATCGAGCCAGGCACATTCTGCACTCAGCAGATTTCGAAACACAGCGAAGAAGGATCCAGGCGGATCGAGAGAAAGGTCCGCTTCAATTATCAGATTGCAAAAAGCCACATGGATGAAAACGATCTCAAGACCGGAAACAAGAGACAGGCAGACTTCGACATTCCGCCCTGCGTTACTGACGTTGTCAGCGGATTTTTCTACGCCAGTTCGCTGAACCTTGCCCTAGGTTCATCACAAATGTTTCCGGTCAGCGACGGCGGCAAGACCACTGACGTGAGAATCGAAGTCGAGGGCCACAACCGGATCAAAGTTCCGTTTGGCGAATTTGACGCTGTGCGGGTTAAAGCCGAACCAGTCTCCGGTCCGCTGAAAGATAAAGGCATGCTCTGGGTTTGGTTTTCCGACGATGCCCGGCACATCCCGCTGCAAATAAAATCCAAGCTGGGATTTGCAACATTGTTGTTCCAATTAAAGCGCTTGGATTTGGGGAACACCGGCAAGTAGAACCAGCCGCACTCGAATCCGATTAGCGGCCGCTACTCGCAGCCGCCCGCGCCTCGATCACCTGACGCGCATGTTTCAACTCTGTGCGCTCGGATGTGGCGCCGTCGCAATTCTTCACCAGTTGTGAGTAGTAGTCATTCGCTTTGTCGTGCTTGCCAGCTTGCTCTGCCGCTTGCGCTGCTCCGTAAAGCGCGTCGAACCGGCCCGGATTAGTCTTCAGCGTGGTCTCGTACTCGGCGAGCGCTTCTTCGGGATGTTTGCTTTCGAGCAGCATGTCGCCGAGCATCTCGTGCGCCGGAATGCCCTGGCTGGCCTCAGCCTCGCCTTCCTCTTTATCAGCAATTGTGCGCAGGAACCGCACCGCTTCGTCATGGTGACCTTGTGCGTGCGCGAGCCACGCCCTCGCTTCCGTCAGTTCATCACTCACGCCCTCGTACTCACCCTGATCTTTCTTCCGGTGGGCTCCGAGTTTTTTCTGCATGCTCTCAAGCTGGGCAATTTCCTTTCCGGCCTGCTCCAGGCTTCCACCCCGCGCTGCCCCAATCGCCCTAGCCGTGTACGTCACTGACTGGTCGAAATCGCTCGCGCCGGAAACCACAGTGAGCTGTGCCGCCTGGCTCCAGTGACGCAGTTCAAGCTCATAGGAAGCAGGGAATGTCGAAAGCGCGAACATCCGCGGATCAAATCCCATGCCATACATGTCGTGCATCGCGGGCATCGCCCGCACTTCGTCGATGATCTTTTGAGCATCCGCCTCGCGTCCGGTTTGCAGGTACGCGTACACCAGGAAATCCATCGCGTGGAACTGGTGGCCCTCGCCGCCCATGTGCTCCGCCGCTTCCTTTTGCGTCGCCGCTATGGAGCGAACGTTGGAATCGATATCGTCCTGCCACAATCCCAGCCGCGCAAAAATATGTGCAGGCATATGCAGCGCATGCGGCGCTGCCGGAGCGACCTGCGCGTATCTGCGTGCCGCAGGCAGGCCTTGCTGTGCCATATCCGGCTTGTCGTAGGTATGAATCAGATAATGCGCGACGCCGGGATGGTTCGGCTCCTCGGAAAATAACTTTTCCAGCACCGCTGCCGCCTGCTTGCGATTGGCGTTGCTCTTGTCGTGCTCAGGCTCGGCTGCCAGCAGGCTCAGCGCGTAAAATGCCGCCGCTTCATGATCGTCAGCGTTCCGTCGGTAAACTTTCTCCATTGCCTGCGAATACGCCTTAACCCGCTTCTGATAGGGCCTTCCCGGATGCGCATAAAACGTGCTCAATGCAGCGATATAGTCTTTCTCGCGAGGGGTCGCGTGCAGAGACCTCGCCGTCTTGAGTTCCGCGCCGCCGCGTTCCAAAGTCGGCTTGTCAGGATGGTTCCAGAGCTGGTGCCATAGGCTCATGGCGACGCCCCAGTGCGCAATCGCGCATTGCGGATCCTGTTTTTCGATCTGCGCGAACTGCTTCTCCGCCTCTTCGTACCAGAACGAGTGCAGCATGGCCACGCCACGCTCAACTGACTTCTGCACCGACGCCAAACATGAGGACGGAAAGTGCACTGTCCCAAGCTGCGCCTCGGTCAATTCTTCGTGATGATGGCTTTCATCATCGGCGGCCGCAATTGCACAGCTACACACCGAAAACGCCAGCAAGAGCGCACAAATTCTCATGGGATCACCACCGGAAGTTTATTCCCAGGGCAAATGGGAGTCAAAGTTCGCCCTTCGTGTCCGCAATACTGGATGTGATGCGTCGAATCTAGCCCGTGAGTTGGGCTTAGGCTGAGTTCCGGCATAAGTTCCTGGCCTGAAACTTACGAATCAGCATTGCACTCCGCCGGGCTGAGCATCCAAAAGGCCTATGCAGGTTTTCAAACGCTTGTTTGTACTCACAATTCTTGCCGGTTTTGGAGTCGGCTGTGGAGCCGGAGCTGCAAACCACGGTACGCCCCCACCGGTTTCCACCCGTGTGTTTCTCGTGGTCGAGGAGAACCACAGCTTCTCCGAGGTGATCGGCAATTCCGCCATGCCTTACCTGAACGGGCTTGCTAATAAATACGCATTGGGCACGCAATACTTCGCCGACGCGCGTCCTTCGATCCCGAACTATTTCATGCTGACCGCAGGCCAGTTTGAGACCCTCGACAACGGCTTCTCAGGAACCGTTGCCGATGACAATGTGGTTCGCGAACTTGTGAAGGCCGGCAAGACGTGGCGCAGCTACGCCGAGAGTCTACCGAAGACGGGTTATACCGGCGGAGACGTTTATCCTTACTTCAAACATCACAACCCTTTTGCCTATTTTTCCGACGTAATCGGCACCGCCCAGGTCAACAACGTAGTTCCGTTTTCGCAATTTTCTTCCGGTCTGGCCAGCAACAGTCTGCCCGACTTCTCATTCATCGTTCCGAACGTCTTGAATGATGCTCACGACGGAAGCCTCTCAGCGGCCGATCAGTGGCTCAGCACCAACATCGATCCTTTGATCAAGAGCAGTGCTTTTCAGTCTGGAGGATTTCTCATTATTCTTTTCGACGAAGGTGACCTTAGCGATTTGTCCCACATTGGCGGCCATGTACCGTTCGTGATCGTCGGGCCCAAGGTGAAAAGCGCTTACCGCAGCTCGACCTTCTACCAGCACCAGTCCACCTTGCGCTTGGTGCTCTCGACTCTCGGGATCAATTCATTCCCCGGCGCAGCGGCCGCAGCCCCCGACATGGGCGAATTCTTCAAATAGGACCGCAATTTTGGATATTAACTGCGGCGTCTATGCTCCAAGCCCCTGAAACTAAAAGCCCCTGTTTACCATCTAATTGTTAACGGCGAGGGACAAAGGGAAGAGCGTGGGCACCTGGGCCCGAACGGCGCGGCAAAACGAAAAAATAAAGTCCCAGGCGCTAAGCTGCTTTTCGCAGCTGCTTTCTGCTAAAATTTCAGGGTTTGTGCCGGCGTCCAGCTCGCCATTGCGCGTCCCACCGTTAACTAAAACACATCTCACTTTCGTCCGATAGGAATAACACGACTTCCAACCCGGACGAGGACGAAGAGGACAATCCGTCTTGGCTTTAGACGATAAATTCGAAGACATTAAAAAGCTTATCGACACAGGCAAAGAGAAGGGATATCTCACCTACGATCAGGTCAATGACCTCATCCCGCACGATGTCCACTCTCCCGAAGACCTGGACGATCTGCTGACCACCATTGGTACGCAAGGCATTGATGTACTCGAGGGCCCCAAACTGCCCTCGACCGCTCTCGACCGAGAAGAAGCCGAAGAGGCTGGGGACGATGTTGAACTCGATCTCACTCCCGGCGCGATGGAAAAGACCAACGATCCTGTCCGCATGTATCTGCGCGAGATGGGAACGGTTCCGCTGCTCACCCGCGAAGGCGAAGTTGAGATCGCTAAGAGAATTGAGCGCGGCCAGAACCGCGTGCTCAAGGCGCTTTCGCGGTCGCCAATCGTAATTCGTGAACTGCTCGCCATGGGCGAGGACCTCAAGAAGGGCGTCCGCTCCATTAAGGAAGTGGTCACCTTCGACGAGGAAGAGATCACCGACGAAATCGTGCAGGCCCGCCTGAACGACTTCACCGGAAAAATCGACGAACTTGCCAAGGCTTACAAAAAAGCCATGCAGGTACAAGAAAAGTTCGCCGAGGTCTCGCAAAAGAAAAATCCAAAACCCTATCGCCGTCTTCGCAATCATCTGGCGCGGGCGGTGATTGGAGTTTCGCAAGCGGTTCGCAAGCTGGGCTTCACCAACGTCGAACGCAAACGGCTGATCGAACGCCTGAATAAGACCGTCGATACCATGCGTTCGCTCGACCGCCAGGCCCAGAACCTGGAAAAGAAAGCCGAGGCCACCCGCTCCGACGACCAGCGCAAAGAGTACAAGCGCCAGTCGCGAATGATCCACTCCGAGCTCGAAAAGCTCGAACAGGAAGTCGGTGTCGCATTCCAGGAACTCAAGCGCACGCAGCGCGAACTGATCCAGGGCGACATGGACGCCGAGTACGCCAAGCGTGAACTCATCGAGGCCAATCTTCGCTTAGTCGTTTCAATCGCTAAGAAATACACCAATCGCGGACTGCAGTTCCTCGACCTGATTCAGGAAGGCAACATCGGCCTGATGAAGGCCGTGGACAAATTCGAATACCGCCGTGGGTATAAGTTCTCGACTTATGCCACCTGGTGGATTCGGCAAGCGATTACCCGTGCAATCGCTGATCAGGCGCGTACGATTCGTATCCCCGTGCACATGATCGAGACGATCAACAAGCTGATCCGCACCTCGCGGCAGCTGGTGCAGGAGCTGGGACGCGAGCCGACGTCGGAAGAAATCGCCAAGCGCATGGACATCCCGGTCGCGAAAGTCCGCAAAGTGCTGAAGATTGCTCAGGAACCGATTTCTTTGGAAACGCCAATCGGCGAAGAGGAAGATTCGCACCTTGGCGACTTCATCGAAGACCGCGCCGTGGTCTCGCCGGCCGAGGCGGTGATCAACGTCAACCTGAAAGACCAGACTTCGCACGTGCTTCGAACTCTGACGCCGCGCGAAGAAAAAGTCATCAAGATGCGTTTCGGTCTCGAAGACGGCAGCGAGCACACCCTCGAAGAAGTTGGCCAGTCATTCGCAGTCACCCGCGAACGCATCCGCCAAATCGAGGCGAAAGCGTTGCGGAAATTAAGGCATCCGTCGAGGTCGCGCAAGCTGCGAGCATTTCTAGATGGGGTTAGGGACTAACACTGTCCACGTAGGGGCGGACGCCCTCGTCCGCCCTGATTGCAGAATTCAAATTGCAGAATTAAGGGCGCGAGAAATCGCGCCCTTTTTGGTCGTCAGGGAGCAGGCTCAGTTTACTTTCATCTTCGCGAAGTCGCGGTAAACTCGCTCTAACTCTTCCACCCAGCACCTGTCTGGGTCAGACACATCCCTTCGTAGATGTTTTGCTAGAGCGAAAAATCCCTTGCCGGGTCTGTTGTCACCTCCCGCATGGACCACGAGTACCGTGATCATGCCTCTACCGGCGAGATCGGCTTCCCAAGAAAGTTGTCCCAAGAAATGCCGAAAGTCGTCGCCGTGGGGATCAAACCGAACGGAGCGTATCCGACGTGCCAAATCTCCATAGGTAATGGTGCTTTCAGCCTCGGCAGTATGCGCGAGGATTTCTCGGGCTTCTTCCTTTGCGGTCTCCCAATTTACCGCGGCATGGCCGAAAGTGCTGTCAAGCAAGTTCTCCGTAATCACGGCTGTTCTCCTTCTCCCACTGACGAATCTATCCCTCGGTATGCCATCTTTTCAACCCTTAGCTGTTCGAGCGGAAGCCTTCAGCGTACCCTCGCCTTCTTGCGCAACGATCCGATGAGTAAGGGCTGCTCTAGCCTTATCCAAATCGTCGTAAAAAATGTGATTGAACTGGCGAGTGTCGAAATGAAGGTTATCCTTGTCAGACTCGTGGCACATAAAGATCACGTGCCGTCCAAGACCCTGCGCAAATCCCGCCTCAAAGTAAACGCCATTGCGCTGTAGCGTGAAATCGGCAACGAGAAATCGGCATCGCCGAATTTGCGCGATAATCTCATCATCAATCCGATTGCTGTGCTCATACTTATCCACTCTGACAGCCATGTATCCCGCATCCCCAATCCCTGGCTCCATTACGTTTTGCCAAACGGCGTCCTGACCAAGCTGAAAAGACATCGCGACAAATCCAATTTGCGAGTTCTTTCCTGACGCCTGAATTTGCTGAAGACGCTCGTAAGCTTTCCATGTCGGTTGTGCCGGAATATGGGGGTTTCCCGCGTTGTCGCCCTCAATGTATTCCATATGCGCCAGTTGCCGGAGTATAAAAAGAGCAGTCTCCGGCTGCTTTGCCGTGAGCAAGGGCCAATCGTCCTCGTACCTAAACGTCGAGCGTTGCCCGACAATCGGGCACATTTCGCAGATTAACTTCAGCGCGGCATCGAATTGGTCAAGCACATCTAGCTCCGTCACAGACGAGACCAGCTTGTCTATATTCTTAAGTTCTATGGCAAATCCGATCTCTTCTTTCCACTGACTGGCTGGCAAGCGCCTGAGCGCTGCCGAGAGAAGGTGCCCCTTGTTTCTACGCTTGACCTCATCATTCGCTTCTTGAGTGATCCGGAGATTCGTGCAAGCCGGACACCAACCTTGAAAAATCTTGTGTTGTCCGTCCAACGATCCTGCCCCAAAGCTGGCATTCTGACCGCCACACAGGGGACAACGGCTCGAGTTCAAAGGCGTGAAATTGGCGCCGTCCTCGGGGAATAGTTTCGTCTTATCGCTCGACATAAACGGGATTGTAACCTGAGCGTGCGCACCACACTCGCTCTTCTTCCCGAATCGGCACTCGTTCAAGAATATTTCCGCGCAGGAGGTCCGAACCCATTTGCGCCTAATACAATCAACTCCGCGCAGACAGCGTCTGGAGGGTGTTGCCAGTGGGTACTGGACAATGTCTGTCACACATTCGAGTGGCTTTTCAGCCACTAGGGTTCGACTGCCCTCGCCCTCCTTGGTCACTCGAATAGAGCAAAGATTCTTGACAGAGCAGTCGCAGCGATTATCATCGAACTTGACAGACATTGTCCGGAACGCAAGCCCTGAGCCCGCGCTCGGGGCTTTTGCTTTTACGGGCACCGAGAATGCTCCAACTAAAGTAACGTTTCCCGAAGACAACCACTAGACGAGAATACGGGCATGAAATTGCACTTTGTTGGCGTTCTCTGGTTGCTTGCAATCGGGCCGTACCTGGTTCCTCTTAGCGCTCAAACCGCAGGCTGCCTTGATGCCGCGGATGAATCTCACCATCAATTGTTCTATGAAAACGAGGACGCGCGGGTACTATTGCTCGAACTTCCGCGCATCGCGAGTACGCAGCCACACTGCCACGCGCATCCGTATCTTTACATTGTGACCGGCGAGAGCAAGAGTTCGACTACCCCCGAAGGGAAAGCGACATTCAGTCACGACTGGAACGGGCCCGAGGCTCGGTTTGTATATCGTCCGGTGAAGCAGGTCATCCGGAACGAGTCGATGATCGCGTTTCGAGAAGTTATTGTGGAGACACTGCACAGCGTGCACTACGATCCGCTCGAAGTTTCGTACGACACGGACTTGTTCCCTGGAGACCTCGGTTCGGCAAAGCCGACCTGGACGGTCTCATTCACGCGGGGTGATCTGACCGCGTTCAAGACGCAGCTCGCGCCAGGCGATAATGCGACTTTCGGAAGCCCCAATCACGTGCTCATAGCTGTGACGGATGTGAAACTCCAGCGAACCAGCGCAGAAACAGCGCCTCAGGAACTTGAGCTCAATGCTCAGGAAGTGCACATGCTCTCCGGCGGCTCTCAATTCAAGCTGACCAATGCTGGGTCGCACTCGGCAACTTTCATCCTGATTGAATTCTGATAACGACTTTTACTCGATCGTGTGCTCACCCACATTGTCGATCTTGAATCTTGTTACCTCTGTACTGGCCCTTTGTGCAAAGGTGCTGAGGCCTCCCGAAAGACGCGTATCCGACAGCCCAAGTCCTCAACCCCAAACGCGTACTCCCGCATATATCCCCGGAAACCCCAGTGTTGACGCGGCTTTTGACGGAACTCCGCAATTTCTCCACGGGGCCAATACCTCTGATTACAGCAATCCTTCACGCTCTCAACTCGAATTACGAAAGCGCATGGACATGGGACATCTTCTTGCTTTCCATGCTGGATGAGATGGTGAGTGCGTCCTAGAAAGTGCAGGGATGGCAAACGACGACTACCTCGACGATGTCCATGTGCGCATGTTGCGCGTGACTGAAGATTTGCGCGCGATTCAACATGAACTCAATTGCGCCGCCATGCAAGCGCCGAATGATCCGGAATTGATGGAGAGTCTGGCAGGGCTACCGGAAATCGAATCGCTCGAAGTGCTCAAGTCGGCACTCGACCAGATGCGCCACTTTTTGTGGTTCTATGTCCAGGTAATGACGACCGGATCTGAGCCGGAAGAGAATGCCCGGCCAGCTGGCAAAAAACTGCGGAGCGCGCAAGCCGAGTCGCTGCTAGAAAAGTACAACTCGCTCAGCGAAGCCGTTCTGCTGCGTCACTTCGTCAACGCCAAGAACCGCAAACCAAACTAGCCCGTTATTCCTACTCCAACGTTACTGACTTCACCAGGTTCCTGGGACGGTCCACATCCAGCCCCTTTCGCACCGCCATGTAATACGCAAACAGCTGCAGCGGCACAATCTCAAGAATTGGCGAGAGCAACTCGGGCGTATGCGGAACGAATATCGTGTGGTCCACCAGGTTGGGGAGTTCCGTGTCGCCTTCAGTGGCAATCGCAATTACCGGCGCCGACTGTTGTTTGAAGCTGCGAATGTTGGCGACGTTCTTCTCATAACGCACTATCGATCCGGCATCGTTGCGGTCGCAGGTAGCGATAATCACGATTGGCAAACTTTCATCGATCATGGCGATCGGGCCGTGCTTGGTTTCTCCGGTTGGATAGCCTTCCGCATGAATGTACGAAACTTCTTTCAGCTTCAATGCACCATCCATCGCGACCGGATAATGGATTGCCCGTCCGCAAAAAAGAAAGCTTTCGAACTTGTGGAAGCGGTCGGCCAGCTGCTGGCATTGCGCCGCTTGCTCGAGAACTGTTTCCGTCTTCTTCGGGAGAGCTAGAAGTTCTGCGATCCACTTTCGCCGTTCGCTTTCCGAAAGCGCCCCGCGAACTTGCGCCAGATACGCCGCGAAAAGAAACAGCACCGCCATCTGTGCGGTAAAAGCCTTGGTCGACGCGATGCTGATCTCCGGTCCGGCATGAGTGTAGAGAACGCCATCCGCCTCGCGCGCGATGGTCGAGCCCACAACGTTTGAGATTGCGATAGTCCGCGAGCCTTTCTTCTGCGCCTCGCGCTGGGCGGCGGTGGTGTCAGCAGTTTCGCCGGATTGCGTGATCACAATCGTGATCTCGCCGCGGCTGATCATTGGATTGCGGTATTCGAATTCGCTGGCGTAATCCACATCCACTGGAAGATGCACCAGCTCCTGAAACATGAACTGCCCGGCAATGCCCGCGTGGCGACTGGTCCCCGAGGCTACGATATTGACGCGACGTATCGAGCGCAGTTCTTCGGTGCCAATTCGCACTTCTTCCGCGAGCCGCACCTCTGCCGTTTCGCGCGATACCCGTGGAGCAATCGTCTCTTCAAGCGCCTTAGGCTGCTCGAAGATTTCCTTGAGCATGTAATGAGGAAATCCGCCTTTGTCTGGCATTGCTGTCCTTCCTTACCTACTGAACTACCACGCCTTTCACAACAGTGGCTCGGACCTCTCCGCTCGGCGTCAGCACCACAAAATCCGCGTCGGCTCCGGGTTCGATGGTCCCCTTCTTCGGCATACCGACGACTTTCGCTGGATTCGCGGTCGCGGCCTGCACCGCTTGCTGCAAATCCAATCCCGCAAATTTCATTACGTTCCGTACCGCGCGATCCATGGTCAGCGCGCTGCCCGCGAGGTTACCATCGCGCAGGCACCTGCCATCTTTTAGTTCCACTTCCAGCGTTCCCAGTTGATAACGGCCATCAGGCATGCCAGTCGCAGAGATGGCGTCAGTGATCAAGACAAAATTCTCAATACCTTTGGCCCGGAATAGAAGATCGATAACGGTCGGATCGACATGAATTCCATCGGCAATCACGTCCGCGCTGACGTGTTGGTTGGTCAGCACCTCGCCCAGTATCCCCGGCTTCCGATGATCAAGCGGCCGCATGGCATTGAACGTGTGCGTCGCATGTCGAGCGCCGGCACTGACTCCACGACGACTTTGTTCGAGATCCGCATCAGAATGCCCGAGGCTGACGCAGACCTCTCTCCTGCTGGCTTCGGCGATCACTTCTTCGGCGCCATCCAACTCCGGAGCAATCGTCATTATGCGTACATGTCCGCGCGCCGCCTGCCAGAGCTTGTCAAAAACTCCAACACTGGGAGGAATCAAATCGCCCGGCGGATGAACGCCGCGTCTCACATGACTGAGAAAAGGACCCTCTAAGTGAATGCCCAGGGGGCGCGCCCGGCCCGAACTGTTCTTCTCCGCATTCTCGATCGCTCCCGCCAACCGCTCTAGAGCAGTTAGGGTCACGTCCAGAGACGCGGTCACCGTAGTTGGGAAATAACTTGTGACCCCGTGCCGCGCCAGAAATGTTTCCATTTCCTTCATTTCGCCGGCAGTGCCACGCATTACGTCGCACCCGAGACCTCCATGCATGTGGACGTCAAAAAATCCGGGAACGATGGCGCACTCGCCAAATTTAGTGACAGGCTGATTCCGTGCGGCTTCCGACTCATTGCGCGAAGCAACAGTCGCGATGGCGCCGTTCTCAACCGACACTACCGCGTTGTCAATCCTCCGAAGAGGCGTGTAGAGAACCTTGGAGGTGAAGACGGTCATTCGGTGAATGCTGTCGCGAGCTTAGCAAGTATAGCAACACACATGCCGCCAGCCGTGATCATGCGATCTCCACCGATATAGAGCAGCGGAACGCAACCAGGCGAATCGTTTGGGCTCAGCGGGCGGCAGAAATGGACCCCAGTAATCGATTTCGGAGCTTACGCGGGCGCATGGGAAGGTTAAGACGTGGACGCAATTAATCCAGCGCTGATCAGACCTTCTTGGCTCACTTCATTCCGTGCCGCAGAACAGATGCCACTAGGCCGCAGAACCAGCGATGTATAATTTGGAGGTTGTTTCTCTCGCTCTGTGCCGCCTTGCGGCACGGACCATGTCGGGGAGTGGCTCAGCCTGGTAGAGCACCTGGTTCGGGACCAGGGGGTCGGAGGTTCAAATCCTCTCTCCCCGACCAATTACCTCAATCCCGTCATTGAATTAGCGAGCTTCCCTTTCCCCAATTTTCGGGCACTTGAGTCAACTTGGGTCGATTAAGCAATTGCTCGACTTTTTCGACCGCTTTCCGAGCGTCCGCCGGGATCGAACGCAAGTAAACTTCGCGGGTAATCTCTGAATGAAGAGTGCCCGAGAAGAGCTTGCGGTACCTTCCCGGCACAGCTCATGTATCAAGAGCTGGCGGATATGGCATGTGATCGGATTACTACAGCAATCACTCGAAGGACAATCGAATCTCTTCAGCCGAAGCGGTCCCTCAGATCACGCTTAATTTAGCTCTCCATTTCACTGCTGAGACAACGGCGGAGGTAAGTACCTTCATCGTAGGGCGCGTGCTTCGGCACATCTGGAGGAAAAAATGTTATGACCAGAATGGCAGTGCTGCTTGTCTTTCTCGGTTTGCCAATGGGTATGGTTTTCGCCCAATCTGAAACTGCGGCTGAACTCGCAACCCAAAATGTTGGGCCGGTCAACAAGGTACTCACGACTTCTGCCTGGACGCCTCTGTTGGCTGCCGACTTTAAAAAACCCGTGAAAAAGGACTTATCTATTGCGGTGTCGCTTGAATGTGGGCTTTTCACTGGAACCGACGTCGACGCGTTTGCCGACGCAACTGTGCTTGTGCGCGTCTTCCTGGACGACAATTTGACCGCTCCTGGTATCTTGCGCTACTGCATGAAGACCAACGGTCTCGTTCCACCTTTTAACGGGCTGGTCACTTGTACATCAAGTTCACTTAGCAGTTGCGGATTTTCGAGTGCCGATTTAGCCGAGATTGCACGGAACCTCCGTAGCCATCACTTCTTCCTCTTGATAAATATTCCAAAGGGCATTCAGCACTTCAGAGTGGAAGGCAGCGTCGAGGCGGGGCCGACAGCCGGGCCCGCATTCGGGGTAATCGGCAAATGGAAGCCACGGTTGTGAATCTGAAGGACGAAACTGAGTAGGGGCGTTTTGGCTTGGGCGACAATAATCGGGCAACAAACAGAATCCATCCTCATTACACTCATTGACCCCGATTTTGGCGAACAAAAAGCGCACGCTCGTGTAATGGCCTGGTTACATTAGTCTCCCCACAATATTGCAAAAAGTCCGCATGATTGGGATCATTCCGCGATCTACCTAGAGAGATGAAGATCAAGTCCGTAAGATTGGGACTCGTGCTTTGTGGCGGATGGTT